>NZ_CP099547.1:1301518-1952277 GCF_023973165.1 Arcanobacterium pinnipediorum
GGTTAGAGAAAGACGTCGTCGTCGCACCTAGCGCCACGCATTTTCACTGCGTGTATTATTCGATTGACACAGTTAGCGCAATATGCGATTATATTAGTGTATTAATACAGCGACACAGAGGTGATCATGTCTGTCGACGACTCTCGCCCCATCTGGATTCAACTAGTTGATACCTTCAGTCACAATATTGTGACTGGAAAATGGCCAGCTGGATCACAAATACCCAGCGTCCGCGAGCTAGCGATAGATGCTGGAGTCAATCCCAATACTATCCAACGCTCACTGTCCCAGCTCGATACCGCGGGTTTAACCGTCACCGAACGCACCCAAGGTCGATTCGTAACCAGCGATCTGCAAAAGATTGCCCGCAAACGATCCGAACTGGCAGCCCGTGCCACGAGTAGCCATATTGCGACGATGGTTTCGCTTGGCATCGGCCCCGATGAAGCCATCGAACTCATTCGTGAGGGCTGGAAGAATCTTTCAACGCATAAAGGATCATAATGGAGAAAACCTCACCCCTCATTCATCTTGAGGGCTTGACCAAACGTTACTCATCAACTACCGCACTAGATAACCTCACCCTAGACTTATATCCCGGAAAAGTTATCGGACTGATCGGCAATAACGGCTCTGGTAAAACGACGCTACTGAAGATTTTAGCCGGAGTGCTCAACGATTGGGAAGGGACAGTTCGTATTTGCGGGCACGAACCTGGCCCACAAACAAAGAAACTTCTTGCTTTTCTCCCCACAGCACAATTCCTCGACAAAACTATCACTGCTGGTGATGCGTGCAATCTCTACGCACGTTTCTTTAGCGATTTTGACGTTAGTAAAGCACATGACCTGTTGCGCTATTTTGAACTCCCCTTAGATAAAAAACTCAAAGAAATGTCGAAGGGGATGGTTGAAAAAGTTCAGGTTTCGCTGGTTATGTCTCGCCAAGCAAGCATCTACCTACTCGATGAACCTATCTCAGGAGTAGATCCGGCAACGAGAAGTATTATTTTGCAGGGGATATTGCGCGATTTTAATCCAGAAGCACTCATGATACTGTCCACCCACCTGGTTGCCGACGTCGAGGCGATTCTTGACGACGTCATCCTCATTAACCAAGGCAAAGTGGCTCGTTACGCCAACGTCGATGATTTACGCGATGAATACGCAATGTCTCTCGATAGCATCTGCAGGAAAGGATTGTTCTAATGTTTGCACTTCTTCTCCGCCAAGAGCTCACCTCACAAAAAGGCTGGCTAACGTCGACTTTTCTCACTGCTGGCCTTATCGCCGTTGTTTCTTTCGGGCTATCGTTACCACATATTCCAGGCATCACACATTTAACATATTTTACGTTGATAGCTACCATCTTTGGTCTGCCTGCGGTCTTGTTGATCGGTTTGGCAGCCCAATACTGGCAAACGATGTCTGGTGAACGCGGGTATTTCACACACACGATCCCAGCAAAACCACACGAACTATTCTGGGCAAAAACCGTCTTTGCATTCCTCGTTGAGCTTTGTGCACTGGGTTTTTCAATGCTCGCGTTTTTGGGACTCGCGCTGAGTAATGCATGGGAAAACGAGATGTCACTGAGCCAATTCCTCCAGCCCTACACCGAGCTCATCGAACGCACTCCTACGTGGCTCGTTATCATTGGGATATTTTATGTTCTGTTTACACTCGCGAGCATTATTCTCCAAAGCGCAGCCGTCATGAGTATAAGCTCGTTAGGACGGTTCACCGGCTCAACTGCAACCAACCTCGCCAAAGGCTTTATTGGACTCTACCTCGTTGGTCAAATAGCGGGCGCTGTTGGCACATTGTTGTTGCCACTATCGGTACGAATCTCTGATTTGACTTTCACCTGGACGCCGATGCTACCGAGCGTAATTCATTCACTTCAAACAGATAGCCAACCAGAAGTATTTGGTTTAGGCGCACTCATAACATTTCTCATTCTCACCATCGCACTCGTATGGTTGGGGATTCGCGCCATTAAACATACCTCGCTGCGGTAGGCCATTATCTCTGGCACCTATCAAACAAGATGCTCTAGTTGCTACCAAATACAACGGTGGCTCAAGTCCACGTAGTGGTCTTGAGCCACCGTCACATTCGATGCTAATTAGGCAAATAGATCCAAGAACCGTTCAATGCGTTCAGTAGGAGCTGCGAAGAAAGCCTGAGTATCGCCGTCGAACTCTATTTTCCCATCCTGAAGGAAAATAATGCGATCAGCAATTGAGCGCGCAAAGCCCATATCGTGAGTGACAAGTATCAGCGCGGTTTGCTGGCGGGCAACATCTTGGAGAGTGGTGCGCACTTCCGCAGCCAACTCTGGATCCAACGCAGACGTTGGTTCATCACACAACAAATATTCTGGCTGCATCGCAAGTGCACGCGCGATTGCCACACGTTGCTTTTGACCACCAGAAAGCTGGTATGGATAAGCATCTTCGCGCCCAGCCAAGCCCACATTCGCTAAAAGCTCGCGGGCTCGCGCCACAGCTTCAGTGCGCGCAATGCCCAACGCCTGAATAGGACCAAGGGTAACGTTGTCGAGAACACTGACATGCGCAAAGAGTTGGAAATCTTGAAAAACCATTGCCGAATGGGCGCGGATGAGATGTTTATCGTCACTAGTGATCCGGTTGGAAAAATCGATCGTACGATCTGTAACCGAAAGCGTGCCACGTTCGGGGATCTCTAAGAGATTTAACGTACGCAAAAGCGTCGATTTTCCCGAACCCGATGGGCCAACGATCGCTGTCGTTTGGTGGGGATCGAAATCAATGGACACTCCGCCAAGTGCGGTTACTTCCCCACCGTCTTTACTGGTGTAGGTCTTATACAGATCAGTTATATGCAACATTAACGCCCCTCCACATATTTCGATGTTCGTTTCTCCAACGCATGTTGCCCAGCAGTAAGTACCGAATTAATCACCAGATAGATCATCGCCACTTCAACATACAACAGCAACGGTTCAAACGTAATCGCCGCCAACTGTTGGCTACGCAAAAAGACGTCAACCAAGGTAATCGAAGACACAAGCGAAGTTCCCTTAACCAGATCAATAAAATCTGAAGACAGCGGCGGGATTGAAATACGGAAAGCTTGAGGGGCAACGATAAACCATAAGATTTTTCGATGCGTTAAATTGAGCGACTGACCTGCTTCCCACTGCCCGTGCGGTACCGCTTTGAGTCCAGCACGCAAGGCTTCAGCAGTATAAGCGCCGGCATTGAGCGATAACGTCATAATGGCCACCGGCCACGCATCAAGCACAATCCCGGCACGCGGCAAACCGTAAAAGACGATGAACAGTTGCACTAAAAGCGGTGTTCCACGGAAAATCCAGACATAGACTGCACCGAGTTGTGCTAAAACCGGCACACGTTCAAAACGAACAATTGCTATTATTGCGCCAATAATCACAGCTAAAATGAAGGCAATAACAGCTAACGGCAAGGTCACCGAAATCGTTGCTGCTAATAAAGTGGGCAAAGACTGCGCCCACAATTCCAGAGCATGTATCACGGCACGCTCACCTTTGCCGACATATCCTCGCCAACATATTTACGAGTTATCTCAGCAATAGATCCATCTGCAAGCCGACGCTCAATAGCCTCGTTAAGTGCCGCAACAAACTCATCTTGACCTTTTTCCACCAAAATTGAGCAGCAATTCGGCGTTGCAACCTCTCCGTCAAGAAGTCGAATCTGGGACGCACCGTTTTCTTCCTGGTAAAGCTTAAAAGTAACAAGTGAATTGAGGGTTACATCGGCTCGTCCAGAACTCACCAAATCCACTGCTTGCACGAAGCCGTCAACCGCAACGATATTTAACCCGTACGTATCCTTTGCAAGCATCCCCAGATTCGACGTCGAGCTTTGGGCAGCTTTGATCTGTGGGCTCAGATCATCAATTGACTTCAGTGGCGAATCTTCTCGCACCGCAAACTTTGCAACATCACGAGTGTAGGGAATAGTGAAGTCATACTTCTTCATGCGTTCATCGGTAACTGCAAGATTATTGATGACGACGGGGTATTTACCCGCGTCTACCCCAGCAATTAATCCATCCCAGGGCGCAACTGTAAATTTGACGTCGGCACCAAGGTCTTTTGCAAGCAACTTCATAATGTCGACTTCGATACCCACAAGGTTACCGTCTTTATCCGTATATGAATATGGACGATACGTACCTTCCGTGCCGACAGAAATCGTTTTTGTTTGCTCAGTGCTTTCTAAGAGATTCATCGTTGCACTGGCTGAATCTTGAGTCGCGCTTGGCGTGCTGGCACATGCGGCCAAAAGCAAAGAGATTCCAGCAACTGCACTTATCTGTTTGATGATAGACATAAATAGCCTTCCGTAATCAGGGAAAAGAGATACCACTCGCTTTAACTCAGAGGTGGCGTGAGAAATGTGTATAAAAAGCTACGACTATGGAATCAAGCAGCGCAACACAAGAAACGAGCCATACACCAACAGGTCTCGCCTGGGATCAGGTAAGACGCAATATGTGCTGGCTCGAAAATAAACATAGCTTTATCTTGCGGTTTGAACCTGAAAACTGTCTATTTCACATATCACATTGAGAGATAGAAAACGTTGCGAAGATAAAAGTCCGGTGGTTGGCATGAGCTGCCAACCACCGGATCGATATGGACTCTAAACAGTGGTAGTCCGTTAGTGCCTAGGAATCTAACGACAGTGCTACCATTGGGCGGCTCTTATCGATTGCAAAGCCAATTCCCAAAGCCAGCAGTGCAGGTAGCAGCCATGCCATTTGCAAACTCCCTAGCGGGAAGAAATCCAAGATCGGGCGGAAGAAACCGAAGGCACTCAAACCTGTGGTGTGCAAAGCTTCTGGAATCGCGAACACAGTGGCAGTGTAGGCTGCTAAGCGGTAAGTCCAGGTCAAGCGTGAGTGAACCACGAAACTCTCGATCAAAGCCACCACAATCACGGCGATAGTAATTGGGTATAGTAGCTGGGTCAGAGGTCCAACCAACTTCAAAATCAGATCCAAGCCCAAGTTAGACAGTGCGAATGCAACAACAATGTGGATAACGAGCCAAGTGTGCTCAGATAGTTGGGGAACGAGCTTGTGGAAATAGGAAACTGACGCAGTCATCAATCCTAGTGCAGTCGTTAAACAGGCAAGAAAAACGATAAGACCGAAAATGATTTGCCCAGGACGACCAAAAAGCGCATTGGAAACATTGGTCAAAACCGCAGCACCATTATCTCCTTCGCCCACCACTCCAATGTGGAGCAAGCCCAGATAGATGATAGCGAGCAAGATACCGGCAATAATAGAGGCTTTGATCATCCCGCCATATAGATTCTTGCCCTTAAAACCAGCATTTGCCAATGCACTTAGTATCACTGGAGCAAAGATGAGGGCAGCTAGTGAATCCATAGTGAAATAGCCTTCAACCAAACCGGTTGTGAATGGCGATTGTGCGTATGCCTCGGTAGTAGTGTGGTCCATGTCAGGCAACGTGAAAGAAGCAACAGCTACGATAACGAGCAAAATAAGGAGTGCCGGGGTGAGATAGACGCCGATCCGGTCAATGATTTTAGCGGGCTGTAAGATCAAGGCGTAACAGATGGCGAAGAATGCGCCGGTGTAGATTAAGAGTGTGAGCTGATGGTCGCCAGCAAATGGAACTACCCCCATTTCAAAGCTCACAGTTGCCACGCGCGGAGTGGCATAGAGCATTGCGATGATGAGAACTAAAACGGTAGTGAAGACAATACCGAATTTGGTTCCAACACGATCGGCAATCCGGATTTCTCCGTTGCGCAGTGTTCCAGCAGCGATCATACCTAAGACGGTTAGCGCCACACCTGTGACAAGGAATCCAGCCATTGCGGTGTTGGCAGATGAACCTGCATTGACGCCGATCATCGGTGGGAAAATTAAGTTGCCTGCACCAAAGAACATGGCAAACAGAGCAAAACCGGTTAAGAAAATAGATCTCGTTGACTTGGAGAACATGAGGGTATCCCTTTACATAATAGGAAATGAACTGGCACACTCGTGCCAAAAAAGGTGTCCAATAAAAATTGAGGACGGGGTTTAGCACCCCTTGATAAGTCGTTCCGGAACCAAGGTGGACTCTTGATCGACAACTACACCAAGAGCGACTGGAACCGATACTCGCAGGCTATTTGCAACGCCAACCATTACTGAGACGAGGACGTTACATGCTCCGCTGAGCGCTGTAACAAGTGCTACATTGCGTGAGAGAACTGAGTTGTTCATCTACAAGCACTTCCTTTCGTCTCGGTGGCAGTGGATGCCTGTCCTAGTATTTCCTTACTCTAAGAATAGAGTTTGTTAAAGGAATAGCAAACTGGTAGTGAATAATTCTTCGAGATCGTTCAATATCTGAGACACACGGGAGGAATTAGCTCACAAAACAACTTGCTATAGCGGCAGATCTTTCCTATCGAACCATAAGATGCCGAGAATAAATAACACAACGCCACCTAAACCCAGCCCCACAAGGTTGGCAACCGGCGTCGAACCCGCAATGATTGCATCGGTATCAAATAACGTTACCGGAGTTAGTTTACGCATCCACGCAAATGATTCGGATAACTGGGCAAATAAGCTCAGAATAAAGAAAGCCACACCCAGTCCAGCTCCAACAAGCAAAGAATAACGCGAGAAGTTAAAGATTCCTGAGGCCGCAAAACAAATCCCGGCGAGCAATATATGGTAGGTAAAAATGCCGATGTTGAGCCCAATAAATGCTGCAACGTCAAGCTCTCCTGGTTGCATGATATGAGCAGATAACACCCCTACCCCACCAATAATCGTCCACATGGCTACATGCGAGATAATGAAATACAGCGCGCTCGTTATGGTAATCTCACGGCGAGTAATAGGAGTTGATAAGAAACCAGCCATCGTTCCGCGGTCAATCTTATCGGCTAGGAGGCGATTTCCAACCACAATGCTGTAGATGGTAGGAATGAAAATTGCATACACCTTGTAAAAACTGCCCAGAAAACCAGTTAAGGTCAAGGATTGAGGCAGCTCTCCCACTGCACGAGAATCTCCCATTGCCTCTAAGGATTTAATCGTCTCCGGGGTAAATACTGACAGCATCATCAACAGTAACGCGATAACGATAAGGGTGATGATCGTAAAAATCTTGATATTCTCGCGCACAACATAGCGGCCATACGATACTGACATCACGCCTCTTCTCCATAAAAACCCATAAAGTACTCTTCTAGACTTTGCTCATTTTCATGCAATCCAACAACATCAAGTTGAGCAAGAGAATGCATCAGCTCATTGAGGCGCCCACTGCTCAGCGTCACGGTAGCTTTCCTCGCTTGGGTTTGAGCCTCCGGAAAATCCTGGCGGAAACGGGCGCAATCCCCTCTGGTAGCAAATACAATCGAATACGTAGATTGCTTATTTCCACGGAAATCCTCAATAGGAACCTCCGTGATCAACCGCCCACCACGAACTAGACCTACAAAATCGCACGTCTTTTCCACTTCGGCAAAAATATGCGAAGAAAGCAAGATGGTCGCACCGCGCTGTTTTTCTTGGGCAATAAGTTCAACGAAACGGTCTTGCATCAACGGATCGAGACCCGAGGTTGGTTCGTCAAGTAAATAATAGTCCGGCTGATGCATGAAAGCGGCAACGATCGCGATCTTTTGTTTCATACCTTTAGACATACGTTTGAGCGGCGCACGTGGATTGAGCTCAAACATCTCCAAAAGCTCATTCATACGCGTGGTATCTTTCATAGCGCGCAAGCGTGCAGTGAGTTTGAGATAGGCTAAACCGCTCATCGCCTGCGGGAATGCTATTTCACCAGGTAGATAACCGGTTAGTTGCTGGATCTTCTTTTGCTCAGTCCAACAATCGTGCTGCGCGATACGCACTGTACCCGAATCAGCCTTGATAAACCCCATCAAATGGCGAATCGTCGTCGACTTTCCGGCACCGTTAGGGCCAAGGTATCCGTATACCGAACCTGGCTGCACCGCTAAGGAAACATCAAAAACACCTTTTTGGGAACCGTAATCTTTAGTGAGGTTCGAAACTGTGATCATAACTATCACTGTATCGGGTTTACAGCCAACAAACGATCAGCAGCTCATTTTAGTTTCGAATGTTCATTAAGTGTGAACACCTTTGTTACATTGGCTGGTAACATATGGGTGTTCTACGTGAAAGTGGCACCACATCCAAACCTGCCACTACCAACAGCATTATGGGAGACGAAGATGTCGCAAATTTTTATCGAGCCGTGGACTGAAGCAGATGGCAAAGCTCGCGTCAGCCAACTGTTTACTGACACCTTTGCCAAGGACGCCGAGGTTTTTAGTTGTGCCCCTGGGCGAGTCAATCTCATCGGTGAACACACCGATTATAACGACGGGCTCTGCTTACCCATTGCCCTACCCCACAAAACTTTTGTCGCCTTGTCTTATCGCGACGACGACGTTGTTCGGCTGATCTCCGATCAGGGCGCGTTATGGAGTGGGAAGATTAGCGATATTGTTCCAGGTATGGCTCAATCTTGGGTGAATTATGCGGGTGGTCCGGCATGGTCGTTAGGAATTGAGCGCGGCTTTGATGCAGCCGTGGTCTCGTGCGTTCCGCTGGGTGCTGGACTATCATCCTCAGCAGCTATCGAGGCCGCGATGGCATTTGCACTTCAGCCACCCACAAATGCTGGCGAGCGTCAGGATCTTGTTGACGCTTGTATTCGAGCAGAAAATGAGGTTGCTAACGCACCTACTGGCGGTATGGATCAAACCGTTTCCGTATTCGCCAACCGCGGCGAGGCTGTGTGTATTGATTTCTTTGCACACACCAAAACGCATGTTCCAGCAGATTTCACTCACGCTGGGCTGTGCCTTCTCGTTATTGATACCCGCGCTAAACATTCGCTTTCCGATGGTCAGTATGGAAAGCGTCGCGCACAGTGCGAACAAGCAAAAGAAGAACTAGGTTTGGCTTCGCTGCGCAGCGCTGAACTTTCTGATGTCAACCGACTCGATGGCGTCATCGCACAACGGTTGCGCCATGTTGTTTCAGAAAATATGCGGGTAAGCGATGCTATCGCTGCATTACGCGCACGCGATTTCACCACCTTAGGCCAACTCTTCATCCAATCTCATGAATCATTACGTGATGACTATGAGGTTTCTTCACCTGAGTTAGATTGTGCAGTCGAAACCGCACTAGCTCACGGCGCCTTGGGTGCACGCATGACCGGTGGTGGCTTTGGCGGATCTGCCATCGCACTAATTAAGGAAAGCGATAGGGATAGCATTGCACACGCTATTGCCCAAGCCCATCTTGATGCCGGATTCCCCGAACCGGTATTTATCGTTGCCCACGCCAGCAGTGGCGCTCATCTTATCAACGACTAGGATCTGAGCGCAGCTTAATGCATATCGCGGAAACCAGTTAGCCTTGCGCTAACACCAGAACACCTATCGTTGCATAACCGACTGTGGCGGGTGAGCGCATAGGCTCACCCGCCACAGTGCTATCGTTACAACTAGAGTTTTCTTCCGCAACTATTGTGCAACGTGATCTGGTTGATCATCGTCGTTCTTCGCTTGCTCATCTAACTGGTCTTGAGCTGCCCGTTGCGCAATTTTTGCCAACGGCTCTGGATCTACATCGCCCATAATTAAATGCCCTGAAGCATGTTCGCCGAGCGCCTTTAATGCAAGACGGCCAACGAGCTGCTGATTCGTCGTCGAACGTGCCGAACGGTGTGCAGACAGATAGCTAATTGTCCATCGCATTAACGTCGAAATGCGCGTCTTGAAACCCGAAAGCGTCAACAAGTGGAGCAAACACCACGCAAGCCATGCAATAAAACCGTCAAATTCTAGCTTCCCGATTTTCACCACAGCTTTTGACTTCGCAATCGTCGCCATCGAACCTTTGTCGTTATAAACAAAGACCTCATCAGTAGGCTTACCGGCAAGTCGATTCTTGATGGTACGCGCTGCAAACCGGCCGGGCTGAATTGCGCCTTGGGCAACACCGGGAACACCGTCAATACTCATCATGTCACCGACAACGAAAATCTCTGGATACCCAGGAATCGTTAGATCGGGATTGACGCGAACGCGACCAGCACGGTCAAGTTCGACGCCGGTGCGCTCAGCTAGTTTCTTGCCCAACGGTGAGCCTTGGACACCAGCAGACCACACTTTACAAATACTAGAGATTGTCTGCTCGTTACCGGATCGATCACGCAAGGTGACAGTATTATCGGTCATGCCAACAACCATCTGCCCCATCATAACGTCGATATCGAGCTTTTCTAACGCCTTCTGGGCGCGTTTGCCAAGACTTTCACCAAAGGGCGGCAACGGGTAATCAGCACCATCCACCAAAATCACTCGTGCCTCGCGCGGGTCAAAATTGCGGAATTCTCGGCGCAATGTTTTGGATGCCAATTCCCGAATTTGCCCAGCCACTTCAACGCCAGTAGGCCCGGCTCCAATAACGACGAACGTTAAAATGTCTTTGCGTTTTTCTGGGTCTGTTTCTAGCTCGGCGAGTTCAAATGCACCAAGGATACGTGCCCGGATTTCAAGAGCGTCGTCAATAGTTTTAAGCCCCGGTGCAAACCGCGAAAACTGATCGTTTCCAAAATAGGATTGGTCAGCACCAGCAGCCACAATTAACGAATCGTAGGAGGTGCGCATTTGACGCTGATGGTAACGCCAAATGACTTCCTTAGCTTCGACGTCGATATCTTCAACCAACCCGAGCAAAATTTCAGCGTTGTCTTGGCGGGAAAGAATTTCGCGCGTCGTCGGCGCAATCTCACCGGGAGAAAGAATACCGGTTGCTACTTGGTAGAGTAACGGCTGGAACAGGTGATGGCTGGTTCGTGAAATCATCGTCACCGATACGTCTGCTTTTCGTAGTTCTTTGGTAGCAAATAAGCCACCGAACCCTGATCCAATTACGACGACGCGATGCTTAGACACGAATACTCCTCTTAAACGTAGGACTAACTAGGTCTACAGCTTACCGGCAATTAAGCAACAAATGCGTTGCGTAAATTGTTAGTGTTCTAACTCTTTACTTTGTGCGTTGTAGACGCTAAAGACTCATTACTAGGGAGAAACCAGCTACACCAAGAAGTAAACACCCGAAAATAATCGTCAGATACTGCGAACGCATGCGTTGAGCAATCGGACCACCGAGCATACCACCCAGCATTGACGATACCCCAAATATCAAGGTTATAGCCCAATCAATATCTATTCCCGTTCCGATCCGTGCAACCAGCCCGCTGATCGAGGTCATAACCATAATAAGTAACGACGTCGAAGACGCATATTGAATGGGAATACCAAGAACTAAAATCAACACCGGAACAACGACAAATCCACCACCAACACCAAAGAAGCCAGTCAAGATGCCAGTGCCCAACGCAGATATCACAACTGCCCACAATGGTTGGCGCTTAACAGTATCGTCGTGCGATACCCCCTTCTTTTCTCGGTGCAATGCACGAATCCCGTTGCGCAACATCACAACCCCCACCACGAACAGCATCAAGGCGAACATGACAATTAAGACGGTATCTGAAACAAACGGAGCCAGCCGCGAGCCTAGTATCGCCCCTACGATTGCGACCGCACCGAAGGTGATACCGGCAGTAAATTGGACATAACGCCACCGAGTGACCATCGCAATAGCGGCAGTTAAACCGACAATCACAAGCGACTCTGCAGTAGCAGTGTGTGCCGGTTGATGGAGTAAATACACTAAAATCGGCACAGCCAAAATACCGCCACCAGCACCTAAAGCGCCAACAACAATTCCGACGCCGACGCCAATAATTCCAGCTAAAATCACCACAAGATACTCACTTTATCTACTTAAACCTCGTGCAGGGGATTGAACACGTGCAAAACGACACTCTAAAAACTATATACGTGCGTTAGATAACGTATCATCTTTGCTCCCATTCCCATCTTGCCATGGCCCAATAATCTACCTTGTCAAGAACCTAAGACCGCCCATGCACGATGCATGGGCGGTCTGTGGGTGATTAAGACAGATAGTAAAACTACATCGTCACTTAGCGTGCTTGACGGCGAGAAATAGCTACTCCCGCAACACCAGCAAGCATAGCTAGCAGTGCAAGTGCAACGATATCGAGCGAGACACCAGTCTTAGCGAGAGTATCGACAACCTGTGGCTGGCTAGGCTTGGTCTTCATCTCATCGTTGGCCTTGTTATCATCTGCTGACGTACCGTGGCTATTGCCTGGTGTGTTAGCGTGATCATCATCGGTGTTGGTATCTTCGCCACCAATAATTGGCATACCGCAATCTACGTTGACGGTTAAGTTCGATTCTGCCTTGATCAGCTGACCAAATTCGTTAGCAGCAGTCACCGGGAACGCTTGCATGCCAGTTTTATCGCCACAAACCTCAACTATTGTGAACATTGCAGTGGCTTGACCGGCACCATCTGTAGTAATAACCGACTGTGCGTTTTCTGCATTGGCTTCAAGCAGGTTGTTATCAACATCAACCGTCTGGCTTGCAGATCCAAGGTTGACTGTCACCTTCGGTGAGATACCCTCACCTTCGGTAAACGATAGACCACGCAACGCAATGGAGAAGTCGTTGTTTAAAATCTCGGCATCTGGGAGAGTAATGCCCACACCGCGCTTGAGGGTAGCAGACTTCAGCTCAGGTCCAGTGACCTTCTTCAGATAAGCATTGAAACCATCGCGGTCTAGCTGACCAAAGGTAGTTACCGGTAGACCCTTCTCAAAGTAGCCATCGCCACCTTGAAGAACGAAGGTCATTGAGCCAACGTTGTATGTCTTGGCCATATCCATCGGCTCACCGTTGAGCAAAATCGAGGTAATACGCTCATTCATCGGACGAGATGGATCATAGGTGTAAGTCAAATTCGACGAGGTACCCAAGCGCAACATCGGGCGAGAATTCTGAGAGTTGAGGTTCTCTTTCCACTGATTTTCTAACGCCTGCTTGAACTGTGCGCCAGTCATTGGCGAGTAACCAAGCTCATTAGAAAATGGCAGTGCCTTGAAAGTATCGGCGTAGGTCAATACACCGTTATCTGGAATAAGATCGGCACGCAAGCCACCAGCGTTCACCACACCGAAATCAACTGGAGTCTTTCCATCAACGGTTACTTGATCGTGGATGGCATCAGCAACAAGATTGCCGAGTGTTGATTCAACGCCACGGTTGGATCCTGGACCTGGCGTATCTTCACCAGGCTTTAAGAACACGCCGCGGCGCCACTGGGCGGTGACACCGGAAACGACCTCGACGTTACCTGCCGCCTTTGCAGCTTCCTTGGCTTTGGCAACGACTGCCCCAGCGGTTGAATTGGTTAAACAATCAGCCGCCGAACCGCCAACGACGTCGCCGGCAGGGATAAGAATGGAATCAGCGCTGAGTACCTTCTTTGCAGTCTTATCAAACTGCAAACGAACGAGACCGAGATTATCGGTGTAGGAACCCGATGCGATACCAGCTAAACGTGGGTTTGCTGATGTGAGGGTTACTGCAGAATCCACGTGATCGAATTCGTATGGTACGTGGGTATCTCCACCCATCAACACATCGACTTCAGCCGGCATCTTCGGATAGTTGTTCTTCACATCATCGTCAAGCATTGCAACGACGACGTCGGCTTGACCGTTAGCTTTGAGGGATTTTGCCAAGGTGGAAATCTCAGCAATAGGATCTTCGAAAGTTAGCCCCTTGGTGGTATCTGGGCTGAGTTTGAATGGCACATCTTGCGCGATCGCGCCGATAAAGGCGATCTTGACACCAGCGCGTTCTGCAATAATGTAGTTCTTCAAGTATGGGGTATCGACACCATTTTCGGTGTAGGAGCCCATCCCCTTAACGTTGGCTCCAAGATAGGGGAAATTGAGCTTAACAAATTCATCTGGTGCAGAGCCATCAATACGCTTTTTGAAGACTTCTTGCCCGAGATCGAGTTCATGGTTGCCAATGGTAGAGCCAACTACTGGCAGTTCATTGAGCGCCTCAATCGTAGGGTTATCTTTTTGCGAACCGGAGGTAAATGGCGATGCGCCAATATTATCTCCCAGAAGGGTGAACGTGAAATTCTTTCCTTGGGTATTGACGCCATCGAGATAACATTGAACAGCAGCTAGACCTGCTTCACGAACGCTCACAGCTTGAGTTTCTTTGTTCGTCTTTTCTACACGTTCAATATGTCCGTGTATATCCGTCAAATTATATAGGTCCAGTTCGACGATATCGGCTGCCTGCGCATCATCAGCTGGCGCAACATCATCGACTGCCCACGCCATATGCGGAACAGTAGCTAGGGTAAAAGCAATGGTTGCACCTACCATCGGGCGCATAAACGTCTTCTTCTTCAAGACAGTCTCCATAACACGAGAGTCGTACATGAGCATATTTAGAATAACAAGCCTTACGTTGTTCAACAACGGCTTATCTCAAATTGATGTCCATATCCTGGCACGGCATGTTTCAGCCGCATCACAGTCATTATTGGCTACTCGGTTTCTATGATTAAACCGCCAAAAGTTGATCGCTGGGCTGACATTCCCCGATCGCAGCGCGCACAACAGCCACATAGTTATCGACTTGTTGAGAGCTACGACCAATATACGCAGCCGGATCAAGGACTGACTTCAATTCGTCTTCACTCATATTGAATTCTGGATGGCCCGCAAGCGCACCGAGTAAATCAAAAGGTTCGCCGGCCTTCATTAACGCTGTAGCACGATGTGATTCTTCACGAATCAGTTCGTGAAGTTCTTGACGATCACCGCCACGTTTAACTGCTTCCATCAAAATATTTTCCGTGGCAATAAACGGCAAATAATCACGCACCGACTTGGCAATAATTTGATCGTTGACGTGTAGGTTAAAGGTGACATTCATGCACAACCGCAAGATCGCATCTGTTGCCAGGAAGCCTTCTGGCATAGAGATACGACGATTTGCTGAATCGTCAAGAGTTCGCTCCAACCATTGGGTAGCCGCCGTCATCGTTGGATTGGCGACGTCGGACATCACGTAACGCGCCAGGGAACAGATCCGTTCGGTGCGCATCGGATTGCGCTTATACGGCATCGCACTTGATCCAATTTGGTGCGTCTCGAACGGTTCTTCTACCTGACGATCATGTTGGAGGAGACGAATATCTTGAGCCATACGGTATGCGCTTTGTGCAATCGACGATAAACAGTTCATAATCCGCGAATCGAATTTGCGCGGATAGGTTTGCCCCGCAACATCGAAGAGTCGATCAAACCCAAAATCTTGGGCGATACGAGTATTCATCTCATCGATACGCGCCTCATCGCCGTCGAAAAGCTCCATAAAGCTCGCCTCAGTACCAGTAGTTCCGCGGCTGCCTAAGAAACGAATCGAATCAATAACAAAATCAAGTTCTTCAAGGTCAGACATGAAGTCTTGCATCCACAAGGTAGCCCGCTTGCCAACCGTCACTAGCTGCGCCGGCTGATAATGCGTATAGCCTAACGTCGGCATGGCGCGATACTGCTGAGCAAACTGCGCTAAGTTAGCAATCACAGTGCACAGTGAGCGTCGCACATGAATCAACGCATCTCGATAGATAACTAAATCCCCATTATCAGTAACATAACAACTCGTGGCACCCAGATGAATAATACCGGCAGCTTGTGGGGCTACCTGGCCAAACGCGTACACGTGCGCCATCACGTCGTGACGAACTTCTGCTTCGCGCGCTGCCACTACGTCCCAATCAATATCGTGAACATGCGCCTCCAACTCAGCCACTTGTTCACTCGCGATCGGCAATCCCAGTTCATGCTGGGCGCGAGCCAGGGATACCCACAACTTTCGCCACGTTTCAATACGAGTTCGCTGGGAGAACTGCTCGACCATAAAATCTGAGGCATACCGAGTTGTGAGCGGATTGACGTAGCGATTTTTTCCTGAATGCTCCACGGATGAATACTCTTTTCTGGGATGAATACTGTTATAACGATGCCTGTGGCGAATGGGCCGCGAGAAAAACTTCTCACGGCCACCTTCGCATCATTTAGCGAACAATGTAGGCTTCGCGTTCAGGGCCAACACTGACGTATCGAATATGGCAATCGAGCTGCTTTTCCACATATTCAACATAGTCACGAGCCTGTTGCGGAAGCTCTTCCCAAGTCCGGCAACCGCTGATATCACTCTTCCACCCTGGCAACATAATCTCAACTGGCTTTGCCGCCTCAAGATCAGCTGGGAATGGGAAATTTTCAGTCTTCCCGCTGGGCAGATCGTATGCTACACACACTGGAATCTCATCCATATCGGAAAGGACATCCATCTTCGTCAAGGCAATTTCAGATGCGCCTTGCATCTGAATTCCATACCGAGTCGCAACTAAATCAAGGGGACCAACTCGGCGTGGTCGTCCAGTAGTTGCCCCGTACTCGCCACCGGCATCCCGCAACCGATCAGCTTTTTCACCAAACCATTCACAAGTAAACGGCCCCGCACCAACGCACGTTGAATAGGCTTTAACTACAGCTATCACGCGATCAATATTCAAACTCGGCAAACCACTACCTACTGGGGCGTAGGCCGCAATAGTGTTCGACGACGTCGTAAACGGATGAATGCCGAAATCAATATCGCGCAACGCACCTAGCTGAGCTTCAAACAAGATACGCTTACCTGCCTGCTTGGCTTGAGCAAGTACATGCGCGGTGTTAGCCAAATACGGCACAAGGCGCATTGCCCAGGTGTTAATCCATTCCATGACTTCGCTTAACGTGGCCGGCTCAGCGCCATACACCTGAGTGAGCGTGAGATTCTTCCATTCCAAAATATCGGCCACATGTGCCTCTAGGCGCTGCGGGTCACGCAATTCGCCAGCAAGAATAGTCTTCTTTTGGAACTTATCGGAATAAAATGGAGCAATGCCTTGACGGGTTGAGCCATACTGTTTGTCTGCCAGTCGAGCTTCTTCGAGATTGTCAAGGTCGCGGTGCCATGGCAAGAGAAGCGAGGCGCGCTCAGAGATGACGAGGTTATCTGGGGTCACATCTACCCCTTGATCTTTGAGCGTGTCGATTTCGCCGAAGAGCTGCTCGGCATTGAGTGCCACACCGTTTCCTAGAACGTTGATCACGCCGTCGTTGAAAATACCTGACGGTAGAAGATGGAGTGCAAACGTACCGTAATCGTTGACGACGGTATGTCCAGCGTTGCCGCCTCCTTGATAACGCACAACGACGTCGTAGTGCGCAGCGAGAAGATCAACCATGCGACCTTTACCTTCGTCACCCCAGTTCGCTCCAACGATGGCGGCGCAGGTATCAACAGGTTTTTCTAACATTATTTCCTCTTTTCCTTGGTTTTCACCACGATGTAGGAACGGGAGCACCCTCACGATATCCGGAGGATGATTGGATACCCACGATAGCTCGTTGGGCAAATTCGGAGATGGTACGCGATCCGGCGTAGGTAAACGAGGATCGGACACCGGAGACGATCTGATCGATTAGATCTTCAACGCCGGGACGCTCTGGGTCAAGGAACATACGTGCCATCGAAATACCTTCTTCAAATAGTGCCTTACGTGCTCTATCGAAAGCGTCATCTGCGACGGTGCGGTTACGCACCGCACGCTTTGATGCCATTCCGAAAGATTCTTTGTATGGGCGTCCATTGGCATCATACTGTACATCGCCTGGGGATTCATAGGTTCCAGCAAACCAGGAGCCAATCATAACATTGGAGGCACCGGCTGCTAGAGCTAGAGCGACATCTCGTGGGTGACGAACTCCCCCATCAGCCCACACGTGTGCGCCATACTTTGCAGCTTCGGCTGCGCATTCGAGTACGGCAGAAAATTGTGGGCGTCCGACCCCGGTTTGCATACGGGTAGTACACATTGCACCTGGGCCAACACCAACTTTGATAATCGAAGCGCCAGCTTCAACCAGGTCACGAACACCATCGGCTGCTACAACGTTTCCGGCCACGATAGGGAAATCAGCTGGCAAAACTGCGCGCACAGCACGCACTGCTTCGATCATTTTTTCTTGATGACCGTGTGCGGTATCAACAACTATAACGTCAGCTCCGGCGTTAACGAGCTTGAGTGCTTTCGAAGCAGGGTCACCGTTCATTCCGATTGCTGCACCGATTCTGAGCTTGCCATTGGCATCAACCGCGGGCTGGTACATCGTGGCACGCACAGCACCATCGCGGGTAAGTAGGCCAACAAGGGCGCCGGCGTCGTTGACTACTGGAGCAAGTTGGCGATGCTTAGCTTTGAGGATATCGAATGCTTCACGTGGATCGATTCCTTCTGGCAAGGTAAAGAGCTCGTTAGACATGACGTCTCGAACTTGAGTGAACCGGTCAACTCCGGTTACGTCTTTTTCCACCACGATCCCAACCGGCACGTTTGTTTCTGGATCAACAACAATCGCTGCTCGATGAGAACGCTTAGTTAGCAGGCCAAGTGCGTACCCGCAGGTGTGATGTGGCTTAACTACGACTGGTGTATCGTAAACCAGATGCCGTGACTTTACTTCTTCGATAGTCGAGACAACAATATCTGTGGGAATATCTTGCGGAATAATAACTAGGCCGCCGCGGCGGGCAACAGTCTCTGCCATGCGCTTACCGGCAATAGCGGTCATATTTGCTACGACAAGCGGGATGGTTGTTCCAGAGCCATCGGCTGTCGTTAAATCGACATTGCTTCGCGAACCGACGTTGGATCGTGACGGAACCATGAAGACATCGTCATAAGTTAGATCGAAACTGGGCACAGTGTTGTTTAAGAATTTCACTAAAAAACTCTATCTATGCACGCGCTTGGAATTCTACCGCTACCACATTCCTCTCACATGCTGGACGAGATATCGTTCGCAATATGATACGTCCGCGTGATAGTCGGTGCGTAAAACGCACTAATGCAGGCGAAACTAACGCAGCATGCAGACTCTACTTGCTCTGCTTACTCCGCTTGTCCCGCTCTCTCCAACCGCCGGCCAGTTCAACCAAACCTCACTCCAACTGTCAAGCACTCCGGCCCCACTGTACCCTAATCACCGGCCAGTTCAACCAAACCTCGCTCCAACCACCAAGCACCCCCTTCCGCACTGCAGTTAGTCCATTCAAACACCTCACCACACTCTATTAAGACCGTAACGTGTTGCGAAACCGGGGTATATGGGGCGATAGGCCCGTATATGAGGACATCGCCCCATATACCCCGGTTTTACGACAGGCAAGTCTCGATACCCACCTTAGAAACCCGACATTTAGATATAAACGCAGTGATTCAGTAATACAGGCGGGATAAACTAGTAGGCGATCTTATAAAAGACGCGGGCTATGGTGGTTCAGTAATACAGGCGGGATAAACAGTAGCAAACCGGCACGAAACAGGTTTGTTTAGGCAGATTAGTCAGAGGTGGCCGGGAAGGAAACTGACCGTCGGGCTAGATGAATAGTTGCAGAGCGGGCAAGAAAAACAGCTCAAACACACCGCGCGGCACAATTACTACAATCCCGGCCTAACACCACTGATTCTCGGCTCGAAAATAACGTAACCCCTAAACCAAAAACAACACAACCACACTCTGCTTTACACCGCGAGCCGATCGAGCAACCATTCACCACCCAGTTCCCCATGTGGAGATCCTACAAACAAGACTAGAGATTATAGATACCGACGCATACAAGACCGAAGGTTTTAGATAGCAGCAAAACAAGACTAGGAGTTTCTATGACAACAACTCAGGCAAAATCACATAATTAAAAAGTACCGCTATCCACAACCCAGGTTTTGGATAGCGGTACAGAAGAATGTCAGCTTTTCACGCACGCATAGGCGCGAGCATATATAACGCCATCTTTGACGGGCGAATCGCTTTGACTGCATGCGGAAGCCGGGTCGTGAAATGAACGACGCCGCCTGGCAGTAGCCGCACAGTTTGACCATCTGCCGTGATCTCAAGTTCACCTTCGAGAGTCTGGACGAGAACCGGCATTGCCGCAGTGTGCTCCGAAAGCTCTTCTCCCTCATCGAATGAAAACAAGACGAGATTTACTCCCTCAGCACGCATCACAGTTTTGGACACCGTGCTCTTTTCGGCATACTCTATCTGATCCACTAACGACGGCAAGTATCCCAGTTGGCCTGGAACTCCACTGGATTCTTCGCGTACTTCACTCATTACGTTTCCTTCATTGTTCTTCTGCGTTCTCAAAGTTATTGATCGGCTTGTTCTTAGAGCCAAGCTACCTTGCCACGAGGCAGGTTTGGCGTATCGCAAACTTTAGGCTTGAGGCTTGCGTGCCACAATCGCTATACCAGTTAACTGCTCGTTATACTCTTGAAAAACAGCACGCATCTGCATCATACGCCCGCGCAACTCTTTGTCTAAGATGACATTCTTAAGAATCTTCAACACACCAACAAAACCTTCATCGGCAAAGTTGCGTTTGAGAGATAGCAGCGCCATCGGCTCTTTACCTACCCACTCAATCTCAAAACCGCACGCCTGGAGCACTTCGGTCCATTCCTTTTCAGTTAAGGGACGCGCGTTAACTCGGATTGCCTGGGCAAGTTTCTTGCACAAGGTATCTGCAACTTCTGGCTCGATATCATCAGGAACTAAGCCAAGCTCGTGAATCGCATACCGGCCACCAGGGCGCAACAACCGATACGCTTCACTGATAATATCCGTCTTGGCCTTCTCGCCTTGCATAGTCAGCATCGCTTCGCCAACAACAATATCGGCACTGCTCTCAGCTAGACCAGTATCTTGGGCGTTGGCATTAATCACCACTCCCGCGCGGGGGCTAACGATACTTTCCACGCGCTTGGCTGCCGCCGGATCTTGATCAACACCGCGATAGGACGTAATTGCTTGACTCACGATAATTTCAGCTGTCCGTCCCAGCCCGGGAGCAAACTCGACAACATCTTTACCCACTAATCGCGCCTTTTCCAACATTCGCTGAGTGAGTTTCAGGCCACCAGGGCGTAAGACTTTCTTACCGGCTCGAGCCAGGACCCAATGTCCAGCTGCAGCCTGAGTAGAACGGTTTGCTTGCGGCAGTGACGAATCATTTTTCATATTGCCACCCTACCAGTAGAAACGGCTTCTAACTAAGGTAAACCTAAGTTACCTTGTTTAAGAAGAAAATAACGTTAGTTCGAAAAACGCGTTATCTGCTTCAACACTGCAAGTTTTCGTGACTACCGTAATCGCGTTATCCGCTTCAACACTGCAAGTTTTCGTGACTACCGTAATCGCGTTATCCGCTTCAATGCTGCGAGTTTTCGTGACTACCGTGGATTTCCTGTTCGAGCTGGAACGTCGAATGTAAAATCGGCACCTGAAAATGCTGTTGGGCACACGCTTCAAGGCGATGAAGCAATTGCCCGCGTTGATCATCGGTGGTTTGCGGAACAATTGCGATATGTGCAGTCAAAGAGAGCACTCCAGTTCGAATCGTTGAAACGTGTACATCGTGAACATTGGCCACATACGGCAGTGTGGCAAAGTGTTTTCGAATATCTGCAACGTCGACGTCGTGCGGGCTGGCCTCAAGCAAAATCCGCACAGCACTGCGCAGTAAGAGAATCGCCCGCGGCGCCATCAAGCCTGCTACCAGTAAGGCCGCAATGCCGTCAGCTCGCTGCCAGTCGAAGAAATAATAGCCAAGCGCCGCAACGATAACAGCCACAGAACCCAACGCGTCGTTGAGAACTTCCAAAAAGGCCGCTTTCATATTTAACGACGAAGCGCGCCCACCGAAGAGCACACTTAGAGAGATCAGGTTAGCAAGCAGGCCCACCGATGCCGCAATAATCATCGGCGTAAATTCCAGCGATACCGGAGAAAACAAGCGTCCGATAGCATGATAGGCCACCCATAAACAGATAAGGAACAGCATACCCGCTTGCACACCAGCGGCGATAATTTCGATCCTTCCCCATCCCCAAGTATAGATATCATTGCGCGGCCGGAGCATAATACGACTGGCGATGAGGGCAACAATGAGACCAGAAGAATCAATAAACATGTGTCCGGCATCAGCTAGCAGGCCAACAGATCCAGAAATGATCCCGCCGATGATCTCAACTATCAGCACGACGAGCGTCACGCTGAGAGCTACCACCAATCTCGTGCTTGATTGCTGGCCATGTTTGCCTTGCTCGTGAGAATGAACGTGGTTCATGGATCTTCAACCTCTCCTGCAATTCTTATACACAATAGCTAAAATAGGAATCCTCTACCAGTGATGGCAGGCACCGATGAGCAGTTCCCCGAACATGTCTGCTTCTTCAATTAACAACAGATTACCCCGATACTTCTAGTGTGAAAGACAGGAAAAGAGCTCCCAATGGATCACTCCCGCAAGCCAGAGCCAGCCTCGCCTCGCGACCAATTTCCTTATAATGGCTTTGCCCTCGGTGGTCTTGCAGCTGGTATTCTCGCTACCGGGTTTGCCCTAGTTAGCTATCTGCGTTACCTCGGCTTACTCTGGGCGTTCATCGCGGCAGTCAGCTCGATTATTGGGATGGTTAGCACACGCACGAAAGACGCTACACAACGTGGATTTGAGTTAGCGCTTTTAGGAAGCTTTTTCGCTCTCTTAGCAGTTATCAGCGCACTGTTCTTAACCCCACCGGTCCATACACAACCAGATACGCCACCCGATACCATAACGCAAGCACCAGAAAAATCGCCGATTCCACCTCAACCTACCCCCGACGTCGTCGACCAACCAGATCTCATAATCGAATCACTTGACCTCTCCCCAATACTCTTAGACGCCGAAGGTAATTCGGCCGTTGTAGTCTCGCTCACGGTAACCAACCACTCTGAACGTAGCCAAAATCCGTTATTTGCCGACCTTAACGCCCGGCAAGGCGAAACTGCGTTGACCCGCACTGCCTTCGTTAACGAAGAGAGCAGCGGATATGATCCCAGCTCGTTATTTACCGAAATCGCACCCGGACAAACCCATACCCTCACCTATGGCTATGCACTGATCGACGACGAAACACCCGTACAAATCGAAACAGGTGCGAACAATGCCCTGGTTAGTATCACGGTGCTCAAGCAAGATTTCACGCTCAATAAGTAGTTTAGATCACACGATTCTCGCTTGAGCCTGACGCGATGTGAGGCGCGATAGTTAAAACTATGAACAATGAACGTCGTTATACAGTCGGAGAAGTAGCAGATCTTCTCGGAATCAGTATCCGCCAACTTCACCACTGGGACGGTCTTGGTCTAGCGCCCGCATCTCATCGCTCATCTGCTGGTTATCGGATGTATGACGGTGCGGACCTCGAACGGTTACAGCAAGCACTGATCTACCGCGAAACAGGGATGGCACTGACTGCTATTAAAGAAGTTCTCAACGCTGAACGCTCATCACGAGAACATCTCGTAGCACAACGTGACCTTCTCCTTGCCCAGCAGAATCAGACGGCGCAAAAACTATCTGCAGTCGAAAAACTCTTGGAGAACATTATGACCGATACACCATTATCAATTGACGAAAAAGCCAAGATCTTAGGAAAAGAGTGGAATCCAGAATGGGAGGCTGAGGCCGAAGAACGCTGGGGAGATACTGAGGACTGGAGAGTTTCTTATCAACGACAAGCCACCATGTCTGCCCAGGATTGGCAAGCGTTCAAAAACTCGATGGCTCAACTGGAATCTGACATGGTTCGCGCTATTGACGCTGGAATTGATCCGGTAAGTGTGCAAGGGAGGGAGCTGGCCGAAAAACATCGACTATTGTTGAATACGTTTTTTGATGTCACACACGCCAAACAGGTTATTATCGGACGTGGGTATGTGGCCGATGAAAGGTTTAGAGAATACTACACTAAACGGCACCCTGATCTTCCTACTTGGCTGGTGGCAGCTATCAACGCAAATGCTTCACACCACGGAGTTGATCCACACAGCGCGCAATGGGCCTAAGGTGAGATCATTTAGTTAGCGCTAACTCACGTGGGGCAAGTCACGCTAGTGGCGCAGTAGCGGATGCAGGTAGGTCCAAGCAGCAGAGATGAGGCACAAAGCGATACATACAATGAGCGGACTTGTATGATTCCAACTATATAACGCAGTGGAACCGATCGGCGCAATCGCATAGGCTATTCCACCGTTAGAGTTAAGAATTCCTGCTAAACCGCCTTGTTCGTGATGCTCAACTAACGCGGTTGGGCCAGCGTTGTAGCCAGTTAAAGCCAGCCCCATTCCAAGCCCAACCCCGACACACGCCACCATATAGATCCCGAGATGTGCTGGCAGGAGCAGGCAGGCAAGTCCGCAACCTAGTATGAGAGTACCGCGGCGTAACAGCACTGTTGGTTTCCAGTTAGACTTCGGTGCCAAAACTCCTTGCGAGATGATCATCGCAACTCCCATGATCACCATGCATAGTGCAATGAGACCGGCTGAGTGCCCTGGCCCGCGGCGAAGCCCATCTTGTAAAATGAATCCGAAAATAGTGCCAATGCTGGCAAACGAAATGTAATTGAGGAGCCCTACGCAAAGAAAAGGGAAAACTCGTGGATCGCGGTAGCGAACTGTTGCCGGTTTAGCAACGCGGTATGAGTCGCTAGCGGGTTTGAAAAATAGCAGTAGCACACCAATTCCGCCTAACATCATGGCAGGCATAACTACTAACGGCAGCATGATACCGCCGAAAGCTGCTAGAGCCCCGCCGATGATAGCACCTAAAATTGATGCGATACCTTGGGCTGCACCTAACGCACCAACTCCTTTGATGCGTTCGCTTTCGGTAACGGTGTGCGTGGCAATATATGTTTGCGACGACGGCGCTACGGCAGCTATCGCACCACCATAAATGACGCCTCGGGTAAGTAAGATTAGTGCCAGCAACATACCGGTGGTGAGATAGCCGGCAAGGCCAGCATACGATACGTATGCGAAGGACGCTAAAGCTATAAAGCCCATCACCATCGAGATAAGCAAGACGCGGCGGGTGCCCCATTGTAGGGATGCTTTACCCCATACTCGGGCAAACAATGCGAACATGACTGCTGCCGTAGAGATCGCCGCACCAATATGCCATTCAGCTAAATCGAGCTCGCGGGATAAGGGAGCAAGAATCGGGTTGAGAATCATCTGGCCCATAAAGGCCAACAAAACTGTAAGAAGAAGTATTCGTAATTCACTTTTTGCCACTGTTATATCACCACTAACTACTTTAGGCCTGCGCTACATGACCCAAGCCATGCCCAGGAGGTTGTATTCCAGCTTCTAGAGCTGCGATGATGAATTCAATTTTCGGCTCAACCAAGTCTCGATATGGGTCGCGGCTATACAAAATGGGTGACAGATCTGTACCTAGCTGCTCGTTAGAAAGTTCGAGGTTGCGTTCGATGAGTTCTTTTCGTTCCTGATTGGTGGATTCAACCCGGTAAGTGCCTATGCCTAAATGGGTTGCGATAACAGTATCACCAATAAAATCTAGCGCGAAAAGAACGCTGTTTTTGGCAAGGCCGGCACCAGTGAAATCCTCGACTATGGTTGCTGCTGATTTCATGAAATTTACTTGCGGGAACGGATAGGTGTAGAGCGTGAGCGCAAATCCGGGAAATGTTTCGCATAATTCCCAGCAGTAATGCGCCCACGCACGCAACATATCTGGCCACGAGGTTTGAGGCGAGACCCATGGCCGACGACGAGCAATGTCTTCCAAACATGCTGCGACTAAATCGTCACGCGAGTTATAGAGCCGGTATAGGCTCGGAGCTCCTACCCCAACAGCTTTGGCCACCTGGGACATAGTGAAGGTGTCTAACCCAATATGCAATACTGCGTCAATAACTTGTTGTGCAGTGAACTTAGGTTTCGGACCAGTTTTACGTCCCAGGCGCATATGCATCATGTCAAAGACCATCCTTTGGCGGCGTTGCGAAGTTGCCAAAATTCACGATATTTTCCGCCGGATTCAAGTAGTTCCTCATGGGTTCCTTCTTGAACAACCTGGCCGTGTGAATCTAGGACAACGATATGATCGGCTGATTGGATTGTTGATAGCTTATGGGCAATCACAATAAGTGTAGAGCGTTGCCGTAAATAATTCAGTGACTCAACAATATGTTTTTCGTTAGCTGGATCTAGCGCACTCGTGGCCTCATCGATAAGAACGATGGAAGCTTGCTTAACGATTGCTCGCGCGATCGAAACACGTTGGCGTTCTCCGCCTGAAAGCGCTCGCCCGCCTTCACCCACTTTCGTATTCCATCCATCAGGAAGCCGTCTTACAATCTCGGTAACTCCAGCTAAGTCTGCAGCCTTGCGGATCTGTTCATCGCTCGCATCGGGATTACCTACCCGAATATTGGCTTCAAGAGTATCGTCATAGAGATAAACATCTTGGAAAATCCACGCGATTTGCTTCATAACGTCGCCAACACGTTGGTCTTTAACAGCAACGCCACCTACTAAAACGCTTCCACGATCAACTTCATAGAATCGGGCAATAAGGCGCGCTAACGTCGTCTTTCCTGAGCCAGAAGGACCCACGATCGCGGTAAAGGATTGCGGCGCAAATCGTATGCTAACGCCATTAAGAACAAGCGTGTTAGGGCTATAGCCAAAATAGACGTCGCGCAGTTCAACAGCTCCCGGCTCTTGGATCGGCTTCGGTGATATCGGATCAACCAATACTGGTTCGTTGAGGATGTCGTTGACTTGTGCGAGTAAGGGACGCGAACTTTCTAGTCCCATGCCCAGCGTTCCAATATCCGCAAGCATCGTGGTGAAACGAAGCATAATGCCAATGAAAACAATGCTCGCTATTGGATCACTAAATCCGAACGTTGCACTAACAGCAATAATCATCGAAAACACTGCGATGGACTGGATTGTGGTACCAATAATGGCGTTTCCGAGCAGTCCCCACCATAAGCCTTTGATGCTCGCTTTTTCAGCAGCTTTCGTAGCTCCTAAAAGTGGCTGGAATGAACTTGCCTGACCGCATGCGCGCAAGATGGCCTGATTTTGTGCAAATTCCACCAGTCGCGCAGATAATTCTTGGGACGGCCCAGTATTTATCTTCTCATCTTGTTCTTTACAGCGTTGGGCTATCCACACCGCTAAAAACATGACCGGAACGCTTATGGTTAGAAGGATTCCCATCGCAGGTGACCATATCCAACATCCTATGAGCAAAACCAGCATGGTAAAGGTATTTGTGATCATTGGCGCCAACATATGTGCGAAAGATTCACCGAGCATAATCATCTGCTTTGATACTAGTCGTGAAAACTTTCCGGCAGTTTCGGAAGTGAAATAACCTAGCGGTAGCCGAGCCGCCTGGTCACCAATCTTTTTATGCAGACTCGCCATAGCGTCTAAGGCAACCGAATAATTCATCATTGCCAAAACATATTCCACACCGGCCGATATCACCGCGAAGAAGAGTAAAACATCAAGCCAGCCTCCAATACCTAGACCCCACACGTGTTCGTGTTTGACCAATGCAGTTATGGCGGGCAAAAAGGCAGCTAGTGCTAAGCCGCGAATAACGCCCGAAACAACCGAAAGGATGATGGTAGTCCGAAGCCATTTTCGCCCTTGAGCGCTAGATAACTGGAAAATATGTTGGGTAATCCCTCGAGATGTGATTTTCATGCGTTTGTCCCTTCCCACAAAGCTACATACAACGGGTGGTCGCTAACTTCACTAGGGCTACCTATCGCACTTAGCTTCCCGTTTTCTAAAATCGCAATCTGGTCAACTCCATGTACTGATGCCGGGCGATGAGCGATAACAAGGACTGTTCGTTGCCCGTTGCGCGATTTTATTAAGCTAGTAAGAGCCGTTTGAATCAAGGCCTCTGACTCTGGGTCTGTAAAAGCAGTTGCCTCATCTAAGATAAGGATTGGCGCATCGATCAAAAGTGCGCGCGCAATAGATAGCCGCTGGCATTGCCCGCCAGATAAATGGGTATCAACTCCATATATGGTGTCTAGGCTGCGCGGCAATGCAGCGATCTCATCAGCAATTTGGGCATCTCGCAATGCTTGCCAAATCGCCTCATCGCTAGCATGTGGGTTTCCCAAACCTACATTTTCTCGAATCGACATGCGAAGGATTTGCGGATCTTGCAACACAAAGCTCACACACCGGTAAAGCTGGTCATCTGGCAAGGTGCGAATATCTGTTCCGCCGATGGAGATTGTGCCACCGTCAGGATCAGAAAAGCGGGCTAAGAGTGTAGCCAATGTTGATTTCCCGCCACCAGAAGGACCTATCAAAGCAGTGACGCTTCCGGGTTGAAGTGTCAAGGAAACATCATCAACTGCTTGAGTGTCACCGTAGCTGAAGGAAACATGGTCAAAGACGACTGGTTGTGGTACGGAAACGTCAATTGTGTGGGCATGGTCTTGGGTTGCTTGGCTGATTTGCGCAATATTCAATATTTTTTGGATTCGCAACGATGCTGCTCCGGCCATCTGGATCGACCACGTCATATTCGCTAAGACTTCAATCGATTGGGGGATCATGAGCGCAATAATGG
This sequence comes from Arcanobacterium pinnipediorum, assembly GCF_023973165.1. Lineage (NCBI taxonomy): Bacteria > Bacillati > Actinomycetota > Actinomycetes > Actinomycetales > Actinomycetaceae > Arcanobacterium > Arcanobacterium pinnipediorum. The sequence goes on from NZ_CP099547.1 coordinate 1,330,146, forward strand.
CAGTGGGGATAACGTCGGTTGGCTGAGCATAGCCATAATGTACTGCTAGCGTGCCTAATCCGAGGTTGGTCAAGAGCAGAATCGACGGTGAAATCGTGGCATTAGCTATGGCAGACATCCGTAGCATCGGCCCACACCAAGCCAGATAGAATTTATGGAATTCTTCGGTTGCGCATCGATATCGTTCGTGGGCTTGACCGGTTTTCCCGAACGCTTTGACGACGGCGATGCCGGTAATAAACTCAACCATAGTGGCAGAGACATATCCGAGGCGGGTATCCATCTCTGCAGTTTTTTCGCCCATGTCTCGCACCATGTACGCCATCGCGCCTAGATAGAACGGGATCGTTGCGATGGCGATAAGTCCCAATAACCAGTTGAGATAAAATGCGTAGCCGAGCAGCGCCACGGGGCTAAGAATTGCAATCGTATTATCGACTGGAGCGTGGGCAACTACGGTGTGGATATCTGCGGGATCATCTTGGATGGCTTTGCGCACCAAACCAGAATTTGTTTTAGAAAACCACGACAGCGGGGCGCGCGAAATTCGTTGTGCGATGCGTTCTTGGAGTATTGTGCGCAGGCGGATATCAGCAAAATGAGTCACGGTAAGTGCGAGGAAATACAGCGCTAGCTTCGCTAGAAACAACCAGATCAGCACCGTTAGAGCGTTTCGTACTTCTACCGGATCTGGGGTGAGATCTTCACGCCAAGCGTGCAATAAAATTCCAGAGAGTTCGACCAGCACAATATAGGGTCCAACTGAGAGTAGTGCTGAAGCAACCGCCAAAATCCGCGCCACCATGATCCGTGCACTGATCGGTTTGAGTAGATCGTTAAACGCTAACTTTCCAGCTTTGTCTTTTTCTTTGTTACTCATGTCAGGATTTTCGTTCATATCATTCTTCCCTATGGTTGAGTTGTGGCGTAGCGGGGTGTGCCGCTGGGGTTAAGATGAAGAATCTGATCGGCGCACGAATCGAGTAGTTCTTCGTCGTGGGTGATAACGACGACGATGTGTCCACTTTGTGCGAGTTGGCTAACCAGTGCGCTAATTGCATGTAACTGCCGGTAATCCACACCCGATGTCGGTTCATCGAAGATAACGAGTCGACGTTGGGTTGCTAACGCGGCTGCGATAACCAGGCGTTGCTTTTGTCCACCAGATAGGCTCAGCGGATGGCGGTGTTCGAAGGGCAACAAGTCGAGCTGTGCCAGTAAACTTTCAGCTTCGACCTCGCCGCTACTACCTAACGTAACTTCTTTAATGACGCTGTCTGCAAAGAGTTGGCGATGGACGTCTTGCATGACAATCGAGCTATTGGCAGATAATGCATGCGCGGAACGGGCGTGCCCATCGAGATATATATCGCCCGATTGTGGTTTTAGTAGACCACACAGCAAGCGTGCTAATGTTGTTTTCCCAGCGCCGTTAGCACCGGTTAACGCCGTTATTTTTCCGGCGTGCAAATCGGCACTAAAATCGGTAAAGACTTCATGTCCGGGATAGGAAAAGTTGAGATTTCGTAACGAAATACCAGAGTCGAGTGGGGGTTGGTTTCTTACCGCACTTACGCTTTCAACACTGGCACTGCCATCGCTTTGGGGTAGATCTAAAACACGTAGTCCACGACGGCGGCGTTCGTCGTCGTCGAAGGAAAAGAAGGTTCGCCCATCGATGATTTCTGGGTCGCAACCGGGGTGAAAATACACTACTTGGTCTACGAGGTCACGCAAGAAATACAGCCGATGTTCGGCGATAACAATCGTTTTTCCAGCAGCTTTTTGCCGCTGTAACACTTTCGAAAAACTATCAATGGCTTGCGGGCTGAGGTTTGAGGTGGGCTCGTCGAAGAGTAAAACTGGCACTGCGGCTGCCAGGCCACATGCCTGGGCTACTGACTGTAGTTGCCCACCTGAAAGCGTATGCAGATTTCGTTCCAGTAAGTGGTGTGTGCCGGTTTCTTTGGCAGCATCGATACATCTGCCCCACAGCAGGTGTGCCGGTACTTGATAGTTTTCACCGGCATAGGCAATTTCGGATAGAACGTGCCCAGTGAAAAACTGCGAGCGCGGATTTTGGAACACGGTCGCACTCGTTTTGCCGATCTGTGTTAAATCGAGGTCATCGACGTCGTGCCCACTAACCGTTACGCTTCCGCCCATGTGCCCGGGTTGGAGTTGCGGGATCAAGCCGTTGATCATTTTTAGCGCGGTGGATTTCCCACTCCCCGATGGCCCGCAAAATAATGTGCAACTTCCCGCTGGTATTTGCAGATTCAGATGTTGAAAGACGAAGGAGGGGCGCTGGCCGGGTGGGGCTGGGTAGGCAAAGCAGACCTCGTCAAACCGTATTTCACCTAAGACGTGCCTAGTCATCGCGCTGGTCCTAGCAGATGTGCAACATTTAGTAGGTCCTCGCCAGTTGGGTTCCAAAGCCGCAACGCAATATAGCTTAGGGTCACAGCTATGATGAGTGCGTCTGGGAGCCGAAATCGGGTTGGGTAGAGCGGCATTGGGCGCTCGTTAGAGCCTAGACCTCGGATCACTGCGGAGGCAGTAAGATCGTCTGCGATCCGCACGACGCCGGCTAGCAAGGGAACGATGAGGTATTGGACTGTTCGTGTTGGGTGGCCAATGACGTCTATCCCCATGAGGTTTATTCCGCGCAGTTTCATTGCTTCTTGGATCGCTTTGAACTCGGTCAAAATTGTTGGGATGAAACGTATCATTACTAACATTGCCGAAACGAAGCTGGCTGGGATATGTAGCGCGCGCAGCGCTGCCCCCAGCTCAGAGGTACTTATGGAGTAGATTGCATAAATGCCTATCGTTGCTGTCAGCACGAAACGTGACATCCAAAAGCTTAGCCCTACCAAAAAAGCTATAACTGTGTGAGCACCGAGAAAACCACCGTAGTAAGTAAAAAGAAGAAATCCGCTCTCTAGGACTAGGAATCGGATAACGCCGGTGAGGGTTCCTACACTTGCAAACAACACCCCGACTATGGCAGTTGCTACCACCAACACCGGAGCACTGGCGCCGCCAAAAACGGTGACGTTAATAGCTAAAACGACTGCCAGAGTTGTGCGGGGATCATTTTTTGCATAACGAACCGGTTTCCACGAAGTGCTGATCTGGGCTCGTTGGCACTGAGGAGGTAAGTGTGAAATCGTGGTCTGCACCGTCTTATCCTCATCTAGGCCATACCGGCTTTAGCAAAGTTTTTCCGCAGGATTATCGTCCCTATCCAGCCACCGAGCAGCGAGACGAAGAAATTAATGATGCAAAAGACGACGATAATTTTCGGCGTGAAGAGTGTTTGCATCTGGTTCGCGTATTGTTGCCCCATTTGTAGCGCGACATCAGCAAAGTAGGCATCTGAACTATAGAAGATTGGCAACCATGCACCGATATACCACTGTTGCAAGATCGCATAGGCGAAGATGTTCTTCGTTTCATTAGTGTAGCTACCTGACTTGGCAACTAGATCAGCTAGGAATGAGGTTAGTATTGTGAAAATTAGCGTGGTCCATGCATGTCCGGTGAGCATCATTAACAAACCAACGATGATACCCAAGATGGTGAGCGCGCCAAATGAGCGAATTTTATTCAGCATCAAAATAATCACTGCGCCTTCTATTAAGAAAGACAGTGGCGCAGAAACAAACATAAATTGTGGGCCGAATAATCCCAGCATGCCTAGGGCGAAGAAAATAACGAAGTAGATAGCAGTAAATACTCCGATGTAGACGATTTTTTGCGCAGTTGTACCCGATGCGGAACGAGTGCGTAGCTTGGGTATTTCTTGGTTGGACATAGCAAACCTTTCACACTGAACAACATTCACAATTAGGTTAGCATACCCTAACCATGAACGCTATTAGCTATATCCAATCAGGTCATTTATATTCGCTGCGCCTTGTTAAGTGGGCGAGGTGATAACTACCTAGTTACCACCTCGCCCAGCCGCTGCGCTCAAAACCCAAACCTCACCCGAAGCGGCCCGAAACATAGTCTTCGGTCTGCTTGTTAGCCGGGTTAGAGAAAATTCGTTCTGTATCGTCATACTCCACCAGATGCCCCGGCTTGCCTGTGCCTTCGATATTGAAGAATCCTGTTTTTTGAGAAACACGAGCAGCTTGCTGCATATTGTGCGTCACGATGACGATCGTGTAATCCTTTTGCAGCTCCTGCATCAAATCTTCAATGGCAAGAGTGGAGATCGGATCAAGTGCAGAACATGGTTCGTCCATCAATAACACATTTGGTTTAACTGCAATTGCACGAGCAATACATAGTCGCTGTTGCTGACCACCGGAAAGAGATGAGCCTGGCCGATCTAGGCGATCCTTAACCTCTTCCCACAAGTTTGCACCGCGTAGTGAAGTTTCGACGATTTCTTCCGCGTCGCTCTTTGAGATGCGTCGATTATTTAACCGTAATCCAGCTAAGACGTTGTCTTGAATCGACATGGTTGGAAACGGATTAGGACGCTGAAAAACCATGCCTACGTGCTCGCGAACCCGAACCGGATCAACTCCTGGAGCATAGATATCTGCCCCGTCAATAATGACTGACCCTTTCGAATAGGCGCCGGCGATAACTTCGTGCATCCGGTTCAAAGAACGCAAGAACGTCGATTTACCGCAACCAGATGGGCCAATGAGCGCCGTGATTGAACGCGGCTCGATTTCGACGTTGACATCTTGGACGGCGAGAAAATTCCCGTAGTAGATGTTGAGGTCTGATACTTTAATTCCGTCTTGCACGGCTAGTCCCTTCATTCATGGCAATGCCACTCGTCATAGAAAAATAATTAAGCGATTCCTTTAGGCGCGAACCGTTTGGCGATCCAGCGCGCAAAGAGATTAAGGAGTAATACGATGCCGATCAAAATTAGTGCGCCAGCCCAGGCCGTAACTTGGTGGCCTTTGGTGTACTCGTTATAGACATAAACTGGCAAGGTGAGCATCTGGCCTTCGAACATGTTGAGGTTGTAGGAATCTGTGGTTCCGGCAGTGATTAACAACGGAGCTGATTCGCCGATGATGCGCGCAATCGCGATCACGATTCCTGAAACAATACCCGATACCGCAGTGCGTAGCACCACCCGAACAATCGTTGCCGCTTTAGAAACTCCCAGAGCATATGATGCTTCGCGTAGCTCATTGGGAACGAGTTGCAACATTTCTTGAGTATTGCGAACTACGAGCGGAGTCATTAAAACAACTAACGCTATTGCCCCCATGAAACCAGACTTAAACTGAGCTTGACCAAACAAGTGCTGATTGAGAATCGGAATGAGTGCTGCGGCAAACAGACCGGCAACAATGGATGGAATACCGGTCATGACGTCAACCAAAAAAGTGATGATTTTTGCGAACGTGCCTCGGCCATATTCCACTAAATACACTGCAGTGAGCACACCGAAGGGTATGGATATTAATGCAGCCATGCCAGTTATTAGCAAAGTACCAATAATCGCATGCCCAGCGCCAACCACCGTCTCGGCATTGGACGAGCCGAACGTGGTGTGGGTGAAGAATCCACTTTGAACCATGCGGCTCCAGCCATGTGAGGTCACAGTGTAGAGCAACGAGATCAGCGGGATAACAGCCATCACGAACGCGCCCACAATAACGTTGGTAGCTAGGCGGTTTTTACCATAACGCCGCCCTTCAACTGCGAAACCAAAGATGGCTGATAAAATCAAGAAGATCAGCGCAGCAATCAGTCCAGCTACTACGATATCTGGCTGCTCTTTGCCAATGACAAAGACGAATAAGGATATAACTAGGGCCGCGCCGCCAGCGGCGATGTTGAACCACTTTGGCAGATAGCGCTGTTGACGCGATGCGAATGTCTCGGGCATGAGATCGGTTGATGAAAAGGTACTCATGCGTTAGCTCCTGAAAACTCTGCGTAGCGGCTGACAATGGCACGAGCCACGAAATTGACGAGGAAAGTAATAATAAACAAGATAAAGCCGAGAGCGACAAGGAAGTCAGATGAGAGTCCAGACGATTCTGGGAACCGCAAGGCGATCTGTGAGGCAATTGTGGAGTGTTGGCCTGGTTGGAAGATCTTGAAGTTGATCATCAAACCCGGGGAAAGAACCATGAGCAATGCCATTGTTTCGCCCAGCGCACGACCAAAGCCAAGCATGGTGGCCGAAACGATACCGGAGCGGCCGTGCGGAAGAACAACCATTTTGATCATTTCATATCGGGTAGCTCCCAAGGCGAGGGATGCTTCTTCTAACAATCGCGGAGATTGAAGGAATACTTCACGGCACAGCGAGGTGATGATTGGCAAAATCATCACTGCTAAGATCACTCCACCCATCATGATGTTACGTGCTGGTGGTACAAAAACTAAGGCGTCGGGCTGCAACGGCCACCACGAAAAGTTTTGCGCCAGTGTAGAAAAACCAGGTAGTCCCCCGCTCCAGACTTCTTGGCCGTCAACGATCTGTTTCGTACCGGAGATGAATTCAAAAACTGGGGTCAACGACGTCGCTATCGAGGTAAAAATAGGTCGCAATAGGGGTTCTAAGGTCCACATTCCCCACAACCCAAACACCACGGACGGGATGGCTGCCAACAAGTCAATGATTGAACCGAAGAAAACAGCTAACCGACGTGGGGCGTAGTGAGAAATAAACAGGGCGATACTTACCGCGAACGGCACCGCAATAATGAGTGCGATGATCGAAGCGAGCATCGTGCCAAACAGGGCAGCTAGGGCAAATTCCCAAAAATTCTTGCCGCGGGTAAATTCAATGTTTTCGATTATCGTCGACGACGAAGCAAACAGCGCGTTCTTTGAAGACAACAGTAAAAAGATCGCAACTGCCGCCAATAAAACGAGAATCATGGCACCTGCGCCACTAGACATCCATCGAAAGATCTTATCCACTTGTGATCCGCGCGCCACCGGTGACCAGATCGCGTGCGGCCGCGCGTCGCGATCTCTGCCCGCCGTGGTATAGACGGTAGAGATGTCAGTATCAGCTACTGTATGTTTGTCCACTAGATCCTCATTTTCTGTGTGCCCGCACACGGGCGTGATGGACCGGTCGGTTGCCTAACCGGTCCATCATCGATGATATTAGCCGTTGATAAGCTCGATAGCCTGCATAACCTTGGTGCGTAACTCATCCGAAATCGGAGCGTTACCACCACTTGATTGCGCCGCGACGTCCTGCCCCTGCGCCGAAGCAACATAGGTAAGGAAGCTCTTAACGTTCTTCGCAGTTTCTGCCTGATCGTAGTCGGTACACGCTACCAAGTAGGAAACCATCACAATCGGATAGGCTCCAGCAATCGAACCGTCACGCTTGAGATCTACGGTCAACCGACGTTCGGTAGCGTCAGCGCTAGGGGTTGAACCATCAACAATCTTCGCTGCAGCTTGCGGTGAATAAGGCAAGAACTCTCCGGCTACCTCAACTTCAGCCGAACCCAAATCGCCAATCTGGGACGCATCCGCATACGTAATCGCACCCGGAGTGGACTTAACGAGGTTAACCACGCCAGAGGTCTTTTCTGCCGACTGGGTTCCAGTGCGCGGCCAGGTATCAGATGGTTCATAAGACCACTGACCGCCAGCAGCCTCACTCAGATACTGCTGGAAGTTCTCCGTCGTTCCCGAATCGTCAGCACGATTAACCGGAATAACTGCTAAATCTGGAAGCTTGACCCCTGGATTGAGCTTAGCGATCTCCTCGTCGTTCCACGAAGTAATTTTCCCATCGAAAATATGGGCGATAACCTGTGCTGAAAGCTTCAACGAGTCAATACCTTCTAGGTTGAAAGCTACCGCAATAGGTGAAATATAGAGCGGCAACTCCAAAGGCTCTGTGCCACAACGTTGCGTGGCTTTTTCCACCTCGTCGGCCTTGAGTATCGAATCGGTACCCGCGTAGGCTACTTGCCCGGAAATAAACTGCTTGCGGCCAGTGCCTGAACCAGTTGGATCATAATTAACCACGATGCCAGAATCGGTTGTGAAATTATCGCGCCACGCTTGCTGTGCATTAACCTGCGATGAGGCACCAGAACCATTTAACGACGAGCTTGAAGATGGAGATGGGGAATCCTCAGTAGCATTTTCCGAAGGCCCAGCACATGCGCCTAGACCCAAAGCCAACACTGATAGTAACGCAACGGTTTGAGAACCAGTTTTCTTAGTCAAGATTCGTTTCCTTCGATTGACATGTGAGGATCATTTTCCCTCACCTAAAACTCAATCTAGTAGGTGAATGTAACCGTAGTATTCACGATAGGTTAACAGCGGGTGAACATTACGTAGCTATTATTTGGCAACAAACTTGTATCCCAAACCACGCACCGTAATAAGCATGCGCGGCTGGCTGGGTTCCGGCTCAATTTTTGACCGCAATCGCTTGATATGCACATCGAGTGTTTTCGAATCGCCAATATATCCGGCTCCCCAAATCCGATCAAAGATCTGGGTCCGAGTCAAAACTCGTCCCGCGTTTTCCATCAAGAATTCAAGAAGCTCAAACTCACGCAACGGCATCGAAACTTCCTGGCCAGCTACACGCACCACATGTGATTGCGGATCAAGAACAACCGAACCTACCGTGATTGCTGCCCCCTCGCCGTCGAGATCAGTCAAAATCGGGGCGCTACGTCGCAACAAAGCGCGCACTCGTGCCAATAATTCGCGATACGAATACGGCTTAGTAATGTAGTCGTCAGCACCGATTTCTAACCCCACAACTTTGTCAATCTCAGAATCTTTCGCGCTGACCATAATGATCGGCACATTCGATGTTGATCGGATCTTCCGGCACACTTCAGTTCCCGACAGTTTTGGCAACATAACGTCGAGTAACACAAGATCTGGAGAATTGGCGTTGAAAACTTCAAGCGCCTCAATGCCGTCAGCTGCCGTGAGAACAGTGAATTCATCTCGGCGTAGATTAAATGCCAAAGTTTCGCGTAACGTAAGTTCATCGTCAACAACCAAAATCGTCGTCATTCGTTTTCTCCTTCGACGTCGGACTGTACTTCGGGCACACCGTGGTAGGCACGCGGCAAAATAATGGTAAACGTAGATCCTTGGCGAACTTGGCTCCACAGTTTCACTTCACCGCCATGATCGTGAACGATATGTTTGACGATACTCAAGCCCAATCCGGTTCCACCAGTTTCGCGCGAGCGCGCCTCATCACCGCGATAGAACCGTTCAAAAACACGTTCCTGCGCATGATCTGGTATCCCCAGCCCGGTGTCAATGACGGCGATAGATACCTGGTTATTCTGCGCTGAGACAACAACTGAAACCCGAGAATAGGGATGGGAATAGCGCACGGCGTTATCGACTAAGTTGCGCACCGCGGTGATGAGCAACAGTTCATCGCCAACAATTTCTAAGCCCGACTGCCCGCCAGAAATCAGTTCGATGTGGCGCGCTTGGGCCTCAACCTCAGTTCGTCGCAAAGCTTCGGCGACGACGGCGTCAACCGAAACGAGTTGCGGATCGGTTAGGGCGTCGGACTCTTGGAGGCGCGAGAGCTGGATGATCTCTTGGACAAGCTGAGACAAACGATCTGATTCTGCTTCGAGCGACGTGGCGAAATGTCGCACTTGTTGGGCATCATCACTCACAGTTCCAATTGTTTCCGCAAGTAACTTTATCCCGCCGATAGGTGTTTTAAGTTCGTGGGAAATATTGGAAACAAAATCGCGCCGGGTTTCTTCGAGGCGCAGTTTTTCGGTATGGTCTTCAAACAACACCACAACGCGATCCGAGGACGCTTTAGCTACCCGAACCCATATTCGCCGTGGCCGTCTATGGCGGTTTCGCACACTGACCATATCGAATTCAACGTCCTTGGCCTGCCCGGTATGGAAAACATCAGAAACAATGGTTGCCAGATTTGGGCGCAATACCCCCTCCTGGATCATTCCGAAGTTAGTTGCTAGCTGTGAAGCTCGAATAATGTTGTTATCTGAGTCCAGTAGGATAAATGATTCAGGCAACGTATCGAGAATGAGCATGACGTGCTCTTCGGTGGTATTTTTCAAATCGGTGAGTTCTTGGCGCTCGCGATATCGGCGTAGGCGCAACTCAGTTAACCAGATACCGCCGATTATGGCAGCTCCAAGGATAAGCCCGAGCCCAAACGTCAGTGCATCTTGCATACCTCCACCCTATCGGTGATACGGCCTAGAAACGAGTTGTATATAATTTTGACACCTGCTGTTAACCTTCAGAAGGGTAAAAATTAACACAAATGTGTTTTACTTCTATGGAGACAGCCCTGTTATACCCACAATTGAGGAGACCTTGTGCGCGAACTTTTCCATCAACAGATGAACCGCTTATCAGATACCATCGTGCTTGAAGCCAAGGCCGTGAATAAGGCGATGAATCGCGCAAGTATAGCGATGCGCGACGCCAACTTAGCCAAGGCCGAAAAGGTTATCGACTCAGATCGTAAGATTGATTTCCTTGAACGTTCCATCGACGAGATGGGGGTATCGATCTTGGCTCGCCAAGCGCCAGTTGCTTCTGACCTGCGGGTGGTTGTTTCTGCGTTGCGCGTCTCATCGATTTTAGAGCAGATGGGCGATCTGGCGCGCCATATTGCCTACGTCGCGCGTAGCCGCTATCCACATGCAGTGCTGCCAGATACTGCGCTTGGCGTCCTAGTGAAAATGGCCGAGCACGCCAGCTCGATGGCAGCAAACGTGGCGCTCCTTATTGAAACTCGTGACTTGACGTTTGCTACTGCCATCGAAGAAGAAGACGATTTTCTCGATGAGTTGCACGAGAAAACATTTAGTTACGTTCTAGATAATGACCTTGATCTGACCCGCCAAGAAATCATCGACATTATCTTGCTTGGCCGGTATCTGGAACGGTTTGGCGATCACGCAGTTTCGATAGCTCAACGGGTGCAGTTCATGGTCAACGGCATGCGCAATGTTGGCGATCCGTTTGCCGAAGTCGATCTCACTGAGATCTGAGAACGAGTTTCGTTGCCAGCGGTTTGTTAGATACCTAGGCGCGCAATAAGTTCATCGACTCGGTGCGCGATATCCTCGCGTATTTCTCGAACGACGTCGATCGGCTGGTTTGCTGGATCTGCCACGTCCCAGTCTTCGTAGTGGGTGCCTGGAAAAATTGGACAGGTCTCGCCACACCCCATCGTGATGACCCAGTCGCTGTGGGAAACTTTTTCAGCGGTGAGCTTGGTAGGCGTAGTATCGAGCGGTTCTAATCCGATTTCAGCTAGGGTCTGATACGTTTGGGGATGAAGTTCGCTAGCTGGGGTTGTCCCGGCAGAAAGCACACGTACTCGATCATCTGTTTTCGCTGCCAACAGTGCAGCCGCAATCTGCGAACGTCCGGCATTTTTTCGGCACGCAAACATCACCGTCACAACCTGGTCATTCACTATAAGGTCTCCCACCCAAACTCAGTTGCTAGCTAAGCTCAGCGGTCGTTAATTTGCAACTCGTTACCATCTGGATCTGTAACCCGAAGCGAACGTCCAAAATCTTCGATAACGATGTGACCGCCGTCGAAACCAGCTGCAACAAGATCAGCCTGGACGTCTTCAAGTGGCTTTTGCGCAACCATGCACACCTCATACCCAGCTTTGGGAACATTTGCGGACTCGTGGCTATGTACCGCCAGCGTTGCACCTTGCGGTTCCATCTCAGTCCACACCGGATCGATAGCACCGCTGAGATCTAGTCCAAGGGCTTGATAGAACCGGATACTAGCTTCATGATCGCGTGCATAATTAATAACTAACAGCTTCACAGTATCTCCTTACGGTGCGTGATTATAATGGTCAGTGGAGTTGGAACGCTTGTTGGCGCTACACTCCTAAGATTATCACCACTACCTAGATGTATCGCCTCGATACTTGCCGCATGACTACTATGAAAAATTTAGATACATCAACTAGCTTCGATAACGAGGCCGATAAGGCAACCGCGACGCTGTATGGAACTGCTATCGGCGATGCGCTCGGCATGCCCACCCAAGATATGACGCCCGATCAAATCCGCGCCGATTACGGCGAAATCCGGGGATTCGTGGACGCCGGCCCGCACCAATACATTGCGGCAGGGATGCGAGCTGGAACGATTACTGACGATACTGAGCAGATGCTCATCGTCGCCGATCTCCTTATTCAACACGGTCAAATCCCGCCACGGGACTTTGCCCACGCGTTAACGCAGTGGGAAGAAGACATGATAGCCAAAGGCTCACTCGACCTGCTCGGCCCATCCACAAAAGCAGCGATCGCGGCGATCGCTGCCGGGAAAAGCACTGCAGAGTCTGGGAAGAATGGGACGACCAACGGCGCTGCGATGCGAATAGCTCCGATTGGGATTTGTTACCCAGCAACCAACCTTGAGACCCTCGTCGAGCGCGTACATCACGCCAGCTCACTAACCCACAACACCTCGTTAGGAGTTTCGGCAGCCGCCGCAGTTGCCGCAGCTATCAGTGCCGGGATTGATGGGGCGAGCCGCACCGAAGCAATCGCGCTAGCACTCGATGCTGCTCGGCTTGGACAACGATATGGCCACCAGGTTCCTGGCCCTAGTATCGCCGGACGTCTACCCTATGCTATCGAGTTAGCTAAAAAATCATCTGATCTGGCCGATCTGCTCTACAACGTCGTCGGCACTACCCTTGCCTCTCAAGAATCTGTGGTGGCTGCACTGACGCTGATCGCAGTTGTTTCTGACCCGTGGGAAGGACTGTGCCTTGCTGCTAACTGTGGTGGAGATACGGATACTATTGGCGCAATCGCTGGCAGTATTTATGGCGCAATCTACGGGTTAGAAGCATTTCCACACGAGGCTATCGACACAATTGAGGCAGTAAACAACCTGAACCTCACAAACACTGCCACCAAGCTTGTAGCTCGGCGCCACACAACGTAACACGTACTTGTAGTGGCCTAACCGTCTTGCTCCCAACCGATCTGAGGACTCATCATGCCAGAGTTAATCCATACTGGAAGCATCGTCGTCGATATGGTGATGACTATCGATACTGTTCCCACCCCAGGAAATGAGGTGCTAGCAACAACAACGCACCTAGTTGCCGGCGGTGGCCTGAATTCAATGCTCGCCGCGCAACGGGGCGGTCTGCCAGTGAAATTTGCCGGACTGGTGGGCACCGGGCCGTTTGGCGATATTATCGTTCAAGCTCTTACCGAGAACGAGCTGGCATCTATCTACCCGCGGGTGGCCAGCAAAGATTCGGGTTTTTGTGTTGCGCTGGTAGATAAGGGCGGAGAACGAACATTTATTACCCAAGTGGGTGCAGAAAGTGACGTAAGTTTTAAGCACCTATCGCAGATAACGATCAACGACGGCGATCTTGTTTACGTTTCCGGCTATAGTTTGGCCGCCACGACAAATGCGGAAGGTCTGGTGCGTTGGCTTGGAACTGTTCCAGACTCTACGGTCGTTTTCTTTGATCCTTCGCCGTTAGTTTGCCAGTTGCCGGAAAAGGTTTTCCAGCCACTGATCGCAAGAGCCTCAATCGTGTCCTGCAATTTGCGTGAAGCCCAGCATATCACTGGTCAAACTCGGGCTAAAGACTGTGCTAGCAGGCTCGCCGAGCTACTTCGACCACGCGCTCACGCTATTGTTCGAGCAGGAAAAGAACCGACCCTAATATCTTCAGCAGATGATCCGCACTCAGTGATCTCGGTGCCCACATTCCCGGTTGATGCCGTGGACACCAACGGGGCCGGTGATACCCATGCTGGGGTTGTGCTCTCCAGTATTGCTCAAGGTTTATCCCTTGAACAAAGCGTACGCCGCGCCAATGCCGCTGCCGCTATATCCGTAACTCGCTCCGGGCCTGCGAGCGCCCCAACTGCCGATGAGGTCGATGAGTTTTTAGCTGAGCACCGATAGTGTTCTTGCGGTGACGTGTTCGATAATCGCGTTCTTCTAAGACTGATAGAATTGCCGCTTTGCTCGCATGAAGGGTGGTAGACTTAGCACAATTATCTTTTTGATTTTCTTCAACTTGCTTGGGGGCACTGCGGTGTTTATGCGCGATAAAACTTCAGCTCGAACAATGGGAACTATGAAACGTTTTACTGGTTCGGTTGCAGCCATTCTTTTAACAACCGTTCTAGCTATGAGCGGGTTTGTTCCACTGGCACAAGCTGAGCCGGTAGCTTATGAGTTCGAAGGCGAATGGGTCGATGCGCCTGAACGCACACTATCGGGATTCGATGTTCTGACTTCTCGTTGGCGGCTAGATATTAACGATGATGCTTCCGCCCCAGCCAATGACGAGGTTGAAGAAAACAACGTTGTGACTCTTAGTGCTGAAAATGCAGTTTTTAACCGGATTCCTACGATCTGCGCTAATACAGAAACCTCAAGCATTAGCACAGATGGATCCGTATTGACTTGTGACTTAGGCACGCTCACCGAAGGTAGTGCACTGAATTTTACGAGTAGCTTACTTGTTACAGGCTCACCTGGTTCCCACGTAAAGTTAAGTGGTCAGTTCCGCGGTAAGATCGTTGATAACCTAGCGCCAATCCCGATCTACACTCAATTTGCTATGGACGCGAAGTTTGATGGTGGAACCCCCTACTCGCAGTTGTTGCCTTTAGTTAAGCCAGAGCAATATTTACTCGAATTCCCTTTCTCTATTAGCCATGCTCACAATAGCCCTGCGGGACCAGATACCGTCACATTTGATATTACGACTACCCGTCGGGTCGAAGTAGACCCTTCCGGTCACGAGGCCGATTTAGTGGTTATGGATGAGGGCGCCTGCCAGCCCAATGATCGTCAACAACCGGGGTATCCGTTTTCTGATGGTCAACATTCAGCTGACCAGCAAACGGCCTTCCCTACGTGTACGTTAGAAAAGACTGGCACTGATACGTTCCGGTTGACCCTATCTGGGCTAAAATATGACCAGCCTGCTCCGCAGCTAGATTCCAATGCCGAGCCATTGCCTAGAGGAATGGATGTAATTGCTGCCGGAAAGCTCCGATTCAAACTTCGCTACACTGCTAACGGCAATACGGTAAATCTCACTGCCTCTGCCCCGCAGTTCCAGGCAGTTGACGGAAGTAGTTTCACTGATGATCCTAGCAATAACACCAACTCTGTACCGGTAGTGTTGGGCTACTATACGGGCGGATGGGCATTATCCTATATGCGCCCGAAGTCCTACCCGGGAATACCGTGGACAGATACCTACCGCGCTCCAGTTGGAGCAACCGTCATGTCTTTCGTTGGCCACACCCCAACGCGTGCCAGTGAATCAACTGACCACTGGGTCTGCGGCATTATCGATCATGAAAAGGTGGAGCTACAAAAGGTACGGGTAGCTGTTGATGGTAGCGTGAAACCGCATTTCTTCTATGATGATTCCTTCCCAACAAACCCAGACGGTACTCGTGACATTTGGTATTACGTGGGCGAAACTTTGCACAACCCTGGTAGCGACCAGCCTGTAGATCCCAATGACTTTGCATGTGGAGGCGAAACTAGCACAACTGATCCCGAGGCTGGTAATCAACCTGAATGGACTCGCACACCTGCCGACTTATCTCACGTCAAAGCTGTCAAAGCGCGCCTGTCTAAAAATGTGGTGAGCTCTGCGGGAAGAAGAGGGCAAGTATATGTTGCTATGGAACTTAAAATTAAAGACACCGTGAAAATCGGTACTCCGATTTGGACCTGGGGCTACGTTTTGTCAGACGGAGCTACTAATTGGAATCATAGTGCTGATAAAGTCTCCTACTTCGACCGCAGCTTGGACCCCAAGGATGTCAAACCCTATGGAACACTCACCCCGGATCTCAAATATCCGTTCGTCGGTCCTGGGCGCGACGTGCTACGTGTTGTAGGTTCCGAACCTTACGTAGATAAGCAAGTCGCACGAACTCAATACCTTCCTAATGAAGAAGCCGAATTTAGCCTCACCTACGGCCTAGAATCTAATCTGGCTCAACCATTCCCCGATAGTCTCACCCTGACCGATATTCTTCCCCAAGGTCTAACGTATGTAGCTGGAAGCACTCAATATGCTGATGGTTCTCCTGCTCCAGAACCAACAGTGACGAATGTTGCTGCCACGAATACCACACCTGCACATACCCAACTGGTGTGGAACTTTAACGATGTTGTTCCTAATGATCCAGCCGGGAAGTTGACTTACCGGGCTACAGTGCCAGCAGATGCCCAGCCAGGACAAAGCTTTGCCAGTTCGGTAATAATTGAAAGCCAAGGAATTAGCCGCACTGCGCAAGCCACGTTTACTGTTCCGACCTCGGGGTTAACTAACTTACGCAAATCAGCAGTTGAGTCTGAACTAAAGCCCGATAAGGACGCAACCGCCACAGGTAAGTGGATGGTGGAATTACACTCCGCAGATCCGCGCACCTCGAATATCACTGACGTGATTGATCTTCTGCCGACTCCTGAAGATGGAGCTGGTACTACAGGAAAAACCATGCCACAGCTGGTTAAAGTAACGGCTTCTCTGCCGGGGAGCAAAGTCTATTACACCACTGTGCCCCGAGCTATGCTTAATGAGGATCCGGCCCATCCTAGCAACGGCAGTCTCGGGCAGCCCTCCGATATTTGGAGTGAAGACTTTTCTCCTAATGCCACAGCTGTGCGCGTCATTGGTGGACCGTTAGTTCCTCTTGGTGTTCAGAAAATTATTCTGGAAGTTAAGTATTCTGGGTTAGAGGAAACGACGACGTTTGTCAATGTCGCTGTAGGCCGTGCAGAAAATACACGGTTACGGATGCGGTCGTCTGCGCTCATGCAATACACCAAACCCACTCCAGATCCAGATCCAGAACCCACCCCAGATCCAGATCCAGAACCCACCCCACAGCCAGAACCGCCAGTTCCTGCATCGCCAACTCCTGATCAACCCAAGCCACCAACGGATTCTCCGAATACGAAGCTAGCTAAAACAGGTAGCGATAGCGTAACGTTGCTGGCTCTCAGTTCTCTCCTGCTGCTTTTAGGAGCAGGTCTACTTCGGCAACGCAACCGAGTGAGCTAATCTAATAATCAGCACTAGTTGCCAAAAGTAATGGGTCTGCCCCGCACACAAGCCGTGTGCGGGGCAGACCTTCATTTACCACAATATGTCTGTCCAATATAGCCGGGTCGCTAAAAGTTAAGCATAACCAGATCGTATGCGTTCAATCAGCTCAAATCCTGACAGTCCAGGATAGCCGTGAATCTTCCCGATCCAACTTTCAGGTATGGCAGATAAACCCCATCGAGCGCCCAGGAGACTTCCGGCTATCGCAGCAACCGTGTCAGTGTCTCCTCCCCCACGAACTGCTGCTTCCATAGCGAGTTGTAGGTGACGTGACGGATCATCGAAAGGAATCTTCGTCGTCGTAATTGCCGACCATGCTCCTTGGAGAGCTTGAACTACCCAACCGTTGCTACGAAAAGTGTTGGGAGTGCGCTGCTGGGCTTCTCTTAAAGCCTTGTTCCAAAACGAGCGTCTGTTTACTGGAAGTAACCCGACGCCTTCATCAATTCCGTCAAAGGAACCGTATTCGATAGCGTAGGCAATCGCAACAGACCAGATCACGCACGCCTCTGAAGCTATCGGATCACCATGAGTAAGCAATGAGATCTGCCTAGCAGCATCTGCAACCGTCTCTCGGTCCAGATTAGGGAGGACGACCGGGGCGGTGCGCATCAGGGAACCATTACCGGCTGAGCGGTTAGGTATCTGCCGGTAACGCATAGCTGACGCTTTCGCTAGCGCCTGTGCTGTACGCTCACAGTGAGAGGCACTAATGACAGAAAATATCTGCTGACCAATCCCTTTGGGTTGCGCCTCAAACCACGTGAACCAGGCTTCGGCAATCAGATCACGTTCATGATCCCCAAAGTAACCCTGACTAGCAATGCCAGCATCGATGATCGGGATTGACATCGCGGTGTCATCAGACCACTCACCCGGTTCGAATCCTTCGCGCCCAATCATCTCAATCGGTAAGGTCGGCGGCAACGGCTTGTTGAACTCATATCCCACGCCTAACGCATCCCCAGCAGCAAGACCAAGAACGCAACCGAGCGCACGATCAGAGTTCACACTCATCGCACTGACAATCGAAGAATTCGAAACGTGGCTACTCAACACAAACCTCCTACACGTATCTTAACTACGGCAAGAAGAATCTCTGCATGCACGCTTCCCCGTGTTCATGCGCGCAAGCTCCGCCACATGAAAAAGACTCCGGCGAGCGGAAAAACTACTACTTCAGGTATGAGGCGAGCCGATCAGTGGCAGCGTCTAACTTTTCCCGATCCCAACCATCTAAATCAGCAGCTAAAGCATATGTGCTTTCGAAGAACTGGCGAACCATCTCTTCCGGATTATCTGACTTACGCACTGCCTCATAAGGCAGCAGATACTCATACAGTTCTTCACTGTAATAAGCTTCGGCCGGTTCGATCTTTTGGCGGGCGTAGCCATCTGGAGCAGGGTATGCGTAGGAATAGAACATGCCTTCTCCTTCGCCTCCCGGCCAAAAACCAGCGCTCGTTAGATGGTGTGAGTAACCTTCCGCCATCACCCAGTCGGCACAGTTTGGAACACCACCAGGATGCTGGGGAGCAATCTCATCGACGAATCGTGTACACGCCATATCGAAAGATCCCCAGAAGAAATGTACCGGGCTTACTTTGCCTAAGAATCCGGCACGGAAACTATCTAACGCAATATGGACTTTCGATAACTGTAACCAGAACCGGTGAACGGCATCCTTATCGTAACTCTTGTGAACAGTATCTTCTGGGAACGGAATCGCCGGGTCAACCTCATTAGGGAAAACACTAATATTCATAGGAACTTCGATTTCGGCCATGGACTGTTGCACTTTCGCATAGAAGTCAGCTACCGTCATAGCTTCTAAAGCAAACTTTGCGTGTAGTCCGTTACTGCGACGGAACCGAAGCTCATGGTTAATGAAGTCGAACTCGATATCGAACACATCGCCGTCGAACGGGATTGACGACGTCGTCAAACCAACCGGAGATACATACAACGTAACCTGCCACCAGTGATTGATAAGCGGGGCATACTGCATACGAATCTTGCCAACGATCTGCGTCCACATATGTAAGGTGTCGCGCGAATCGGTCCAATCCTCAATCCGTAGCTCTGGCCAAGATGAAGGGGTCTGTGAGGTGGTCATAATATTTCTTCTCCGTTGAATCCATGTTGCAGAATATACCGACCATGATACCAACTTCCACCACCATCAAACCCAGACTTTAGCCCAAAGTAGCTCTCAGCAGAATTACCATAAGCTTTAACAGATGACTAGCTATCGGAATCTGTACCAATAAGGTAAAAAGTCAGTCAGCAGTTTTGTGGATTTGCAGCGAGAAGTGGACATTAGCGGTATAGCGATGAGTGGAGCTTAATAAGTTATACATCTATATCATTCAGTTCGCGATAGTGGATGCCTGTGTATTGCATGGCGATAAGATCTTCAGGATGGCGCACACACAGGTAAATAACAGCTAGAAAACTCCATTCTAAAGGCTTCATCAATACCCAAACCGTATCAGCTGCCCATTTCGTTCTAATACGTTTCGCTAAATCAAAACCATACCGATCATAAAAGCCGCGAATCGTTCGATGTGTGCGAGGTAGCTGGTCAGAGATTACTTGTTCAAAAGCATTAGCTATCAGCAATTGCCGATTCACTATAACGGGGTGTCCGTGGCGGATCCCACCCCGAATTGGCTTAACAAGTTCTTTGTGCCCACCAGCGGCTACTGTGCAAAGGTAGTGCTCATCAAAAAACACATTTGGCGGCGAGATCTGCTGTGAAAAAGTCCAGCCACTGGTGTCTGTAAACGCTCTGATAAGTGCATGGGGGCCTTGCCCCAGTAACACCAATATCGCATACACTACTCCCAGCACTGGCAAAGTGATAAAGAAAGCCCACATGGGCCAGGTTTTCGCTTGCGTGAAATAATAGTTTAGGCGAGCGAGCATAGGATGAGTTTCAAACTTCACGGATCGATCTGCATCGAACACATGCGCCCGCACGGTAATGGCGATTGTTCTAGCGACAATCAGCACAAAAGCAACGGCGGGAATAAATAGATAGAGATCTGTAAGCTGGCGGTATTCATAAATTTGTATTGTCCATATAACAACATAGGCAGTGGCGATATAGAGCATCCCAATCGCTAGAACCGGAATGAGTGGCGGTAGCTTATCAACTGGTTTTAGCCATAGTGCATAAAATGCCACAAAACAAAGTCCAAAAAGAATGACAACCCATAGATAGTAATTGGGAGAAATTGGCGAATGACGCTGAGAGTTCAGCAATTGCTCTTGCCAACCAGCTGAAAACACCACGTCTTTATAGAAGAGGAGGTATAAAACATCGCACGCCAGAAGGAAACAGAGCGCCCACGTGTCATATCCAGGACGATGCGACTGCGCGGTTTTCCACCGTAAGGCTCGCACAACCAACATCAGCTGATATCCCAGCAGCACCACCGGATAAACACACAGTAATGAAAACGCAACTAAAAACCCAAAACTGAAAAGTAGTAGGCTGAGGACTGTTCCTTCAGTCACTTCTCCCCACGACGAATGCGCGAGGGCATACACCATAAATACGAT
Organism: Arcanobacterium pinnipediorum; assembly: GCF_023973165.1. Classification (NCBI taxonomy): domain Bacteria; kingdom Bacillati; phylum Actinomycetota; class Actinomycetes; order Actinomycetales; family Actinomycetaceae; genus Arcanobacterium; species Arcanobacterium pinnipediorum. The sequence continues at coordinate 1,350,831 of NZ_CP099547.1, forward strand.
GAGCACGACGAGGGTGAGAGCAAATGAAAGCACAAATTGAAATAGGTAGGGGTACGCTTTCGCAAATCTCCACATGGGCTAATCATACATCGTCTTGTTTTCAGCAGGTGGTAATGCTGTTCGCGAGGCATATACGTTAGCGATATCAGCTCACGATCCCCTGCCTGCTAACCTGCAGACAAGACTACGAGCTCACTGTCTAACAACTAGGTTCAGTCACAACAACAGGGATCATTTCAAAACAAGCTGATCTGGCCAAGACGCCGAAGTTTTCGATACACAAGAAATTCGAGAAGATTTAACGTTACACAAATATGCAATATCTAGGAAACCCGAAAAGTAAAAGAAGCGCGAGCCAGTGTGGCTCGCGCTTCTTCATGGTGGAGATGGGGAGAATTGAACTCCCGTCCGATAATGGGGAACCCAAGGCTTCTCCGGGTGCAGTCTGTTCATCGTTGTTTTTGGCTCCAGCACTCTAACAGACGTGTTGCTGACGAACCTAGCTACTTGGGAGTCGCCTAACGGTTAATAGCGAACCGCTAGTGCCAGTGGCTTTCAAAAACGACGCCAGAGTTCTCACGCGAAAGCAACGTGAGTCTGACGGATTTCATAGTAAATGCGCTCGCTCAGGCGGCGAGGGCGAAATCAGAGTTCTGCTTGTTGGCAGTTATTTTTTCGCACAGATCGTTAAAGAGATAACTGTGCATCCTCTACCCGCTTCCCTTCGGTAATCACTACCGTCGAAACCGATCATCCCCTATTCAGTTATCACCTCATGGCTACGTTCATCTCTTCACTAAACGAAACCACGAAACACACTGTTACGCCAGATTAACGCACAATACCTGCGTCGTCAAGTAGGAACGACGCTCGCCAATTCTCACACTAACTCGACGACGTCGGCAATAGAATCGTGAACAAAATCTGGCCGGAACGGGAACTTCTCGATATCTGCCTTCTTCGTCGAACCAGTGAGTACCAAATGGGTGCGCAAACCAGTTTCGACGCCGGCCAACACATCGGTATCCATCCGGTCACCCACGATAGCGGTCGACTCCGAATGCGCACCGATCTTATTCAAACCATTGCGCAACATCACCGGATTGGGCTTGCCAACGAAGAACGGTGAACGTCCAGTTGCCTTCTCAATCAACGCAGCTACTGCCCCAGTTGCCGGAATATCTCCATCAGCTGACGGACCAGTATTATCCGGGTTGGTTGCAATGAAGCGAGCACCGTCTTGGATAAGGCGAATCGCCTTGGTGATCGCATCGAACGAATAGGTGCGCGTCTCACCCAACACGACGAATTCCGGCTTGACGTCGGTCATGACGAAGCCTTCTTCATACAGCGCAGTAGTCAAACCGGCTTCGCCCACCACGTAGGCGCGACGCGAATCTGACTGCTTGGCTAAGAAACCTGCGGTGGCCAAGGCAGAGGTCCAAATATGGTCTTCTGGGACATCGAGCCCGGAGGTTTTCAGCCGCTCCGCCAAATCACGTTCGGTAAAGATCGAGTTGTTCGTCAAAATCAGATGCGGAATCTCCTTTTCTTGCAATCTTGCAAGGAACTCCGCAGCTCCGTTTAACGCTTTGCCTTCGTGCACGAGCACGCCGTCCATATCAATTAACCATGACTTCATATGTCTAGGTCTATCATCTTTGAGCGATCAATGTGTGCAGTTTCGCTATCGAAAAAATTACTGACGCTGGTTGCGCCGAGCAATGCTCATCGCGCGCTGTGCCTCGCGCTCATCTTGACGACGGCGTAACGTCTCGCGCTTATCCCACTCCTGTTTACCGTGAGCCAGCGCAATTTCCAATTTTGCCCGGCCGCGCACGAAATACAGTTCCAGGGGCACAATCGTTGTGCCTTTGGCTTTGACCTTCACACCCAGCTCGCGTAACTCATTGGCATGCAAAAGCAACTTACGTTTAGCAGTTGGCTTGTGGTTAGTCCACGAACCCATCGCATAGACCGGAATGTTCATCCCCACAACCCAGGCTTCGCCAGAGCGATCAATCTCAATCCAGGCTTCAGTTAGCGAGGCGCGACCAAGCCGCAGAGCCTTGACTTCAGTGCCGGAAAGCACAAGGCCAGCTTCGAAAACGTCGTCGATAAAATAATCGTGCCGTGCTTTCTTGTTGCGGGCAATAACCTGTTTAGCGTCCGCAGCCACCTTCGATTTTTGAGCTTGCGTGAGTTTGCCGGAGTTCTTCGCAGCGTTATTCTTCTTCGCCATGCGTTATCTCCTTGTCGTTAAAAGCCTGGCAGACCCATTGGGTTGATAGCCGTACCATTCTGCCATACTTCGAAGTGAACATGGCAACCGGTAACGCGACCGGTTGCACCCGAAAGCCCGATCAAGTCCCCTTGTGAGACCTGTTGACCTGGAACTACTTTGATCGCAGAAAGATGCATATGTGCAGTGACATAGGAACTTCCATTATGGATCCCGTGGTTGACATAGACAATATTTCCGCCACCAATATCAAATTCGGTACTGGCCACCACGCCGTCTGCCGCCGCATACTGCGGATCGCCACACGCTGAAGCCAAATCAACACCTAAGTGCATCCGCTGATAGTTACCTAACGGATAGACTCGCATACCAAACGGCGAGGTCACAACGAGCGGCCCAGGAATTGGCGGATTTAACCACCCGCCGCCAGTTGTAGCATGTTGGGCTGATGCTCGGTTCGCGGCCTGGCGTTCTGCTTCTAAGCGTTCGGCTTCTCGACGGCGGTTTTCTTCGTCGATTGCCGCAATGCGAGCACTTGCAGCTGCTTGGGCTTGCTCGACTTGAGCTAAGGAGGCTTCGAATTCTGACTTTCGTTGCTCCAAGTTCTTCGTCTGCTCAGTGATCGAATCAGCTAAACCTAGTAGTGTATCTTTGTGTTGTTGGGCGGCGCTGCGCGCTTTGTTTTGGGCAACAACTAGCGCATCGGATTGGGCTTTGAGTTCCGAAATTCGATCTTCAACAGCTTCCTGGCGCGACTTGCGGTTCTTAGAACGCGCAACCGACTGGGTTGCCTCGGTAAAGGCAGCACTTTGCGTGCGCGTCAAGGTAGCGTTGACCCGGTATGCGTCAGTGAATTCTTTTGCCGACGCCGATCCCAACACCAAATCCAGCGCATTAGGCATCGTTTCACCACGGTAAGTTGCCCGGGCGATCTCGGCGAGCGTTTGTTTTGTTTGAACGGCTTGTTGCGACGACGACGACAGCTCACCAGAAATACTCGTTAATTCTTCTTGCGCAGATAAAAGCAAGGCAGCATTTGCTTGAGCCTGGCGTTGGGCGATCGCTAAATCGTTTTCTGCACTGGCCAACTCAGCTTCAGCCTGCGGGATTTGCGAACGAGTCTTTTCTAATTCGAGGAAAGCATCTTGGAGATTGACATCTAGGCCTTCCAAGGTGGAGGTAATTTCGCGTTGTCGTTGCGCATTTTGTTCTTGTTGATGAACTAAATCATCACGCTCATCAGCCATTGCTGGAAAAACTAAGCCACCAGTAATGACTGTTAGTGCACACGTAAACGCAATTGATCGGCGTCGCAAACCCATGATTAAACCCTTGTGTAACGGCGTAGCGCGAGGAACGAAGCAAAAGCTGAAATCAGAATAGCTGCGCTTAACAGCCACGGAGCTAAGAGTAAGACGTCGTGTGCAGAAACGATTTTCAGCCACGAATCGGCAAACCATTTGTGAACAAAGAACTCTACAACCACGTACAATCCGCTGATTGCGAGTAGCGCACCGATTAGCGAAGAAATGACACCTTCGAGAATGAACGGAGCTTGAATAAATGAATTCGATGCACCCACGTAGCGCATGATCTCAGTTTCGTTACGCCGAAACATTGCTGATAAGCGAATAGTTGCCGGAATCAGTAGTAGCGAAACAACAATCATAATCGCGGCAAGGATCGTGGCGATGAGGGTGAACCGGTTTAACATGTTGAACAACGGTTTGAGCTGTTGGCGTTGATCGACAACCGATTCAACTCCTTGGCGACCCGAAAGCATCTCCGAAACAACCGCGATATCGTCTTCGCTTGGATCAGAAAGCTTTAACCGGAAGGACGACTGCATCAGCTCTGCATCGATAGTGTCAGCCCAAGCGGTGTCTGCTAGCTGCTTGCGGAAGGATTCATACGCATCTTCTTTAGTTTCGAAGTATATCTGTTCGATATGCTGGGCAACTTCCCCTTTTTCAAGGAAGCTACGTAGTTCATCGATCTGGGTTTGGCTGGCTTCACCGCCGGCACATGCGGCACTCGTTGACTGCGGCGGACACATGAACACTGAGACTTCGACCTTGTCATACCAGTCGTTTTTAGCTGACTCGATTTGTTCTTGGAACAAGATCGCTGCACCGACAAAGAGCAGGGAGACAAAGGTTACGAGAACTACTGAGGCCATCATGGACGTGTTCTTCCGCAAGCCTTTCCAGACTTGAGAAAAAATAAAACCGATACGCATTACCGGGCACCTCCATATTGACCGCGCTCTTGATCACGCGTCATTTGACCATTAACTAGCTCTACAACACGTTTGCGTAGCTGATTAACAATTTCTTGATCGTGAGTTGCCATCACGACGGTTGTACCCTGGCGATTAATGCGATCGAGCAAGCGCATAATACCTAAGGCAGTATTGTGATCGAGGTTTCCAGTTGGCTCATCGGCAAGGAGAATTTCTGGGCGATTGACCATCGCGCGTGCGATGGCTACTCGTTGCTTTTCACCACCAGACAGTTCATGCATTCCACGCTTTTCTTTGCCGTCTAATCCCACAAGCTCCAAAACTTGTGGCACCTCTTTCATGATCGCGTGGCGCGGCCGGCCGATGACTTTCATCGCCAACGCAACGTTGTCAAAGACGTTTTTATCTGTTAGGAGGCGGAAATCTTGGAAAACCGTACCGATTTTACGGCGCAGGAACGGCACGCGGCGAGATGAGACAGTGGAGAGGTCTTTACCTAACACATGTACTCGACCAGAGGTTTGCCGTTCTTCGGCCAAGATCAGGCTCAACATAGTGGATTTACCTGAGCCGGAGGCGCCAACAAGGAAGACGAAGTCACCGCGCTCAATATTGAGGCTGACTTGGTCTAACGCCGGGGCTGCGCCACGGGCATAGATTTTTGTAACGTTGTCAAACGTAATCATGAATGAGGCTCAATCTACTTCGGGTACATTCTCCATACACCCTAGTGCGCTATCTATCTCCGAGCAGTGCGACGCGCCGAGGCGACCGCTTTGACAGCTAGGTGTTGTTCACACTAATGACGTAACCGCTACGCGAGCAAACTTGCTACTAAACCAAAGTGAGGCGCACTAGCACACGTTATTGCGCATCATCATGCATTTGGCCGTGACGCCACCGAATACCTGCAGCAATGAAGCCGTCAATATCGCCGTCGAAGACCGCATCGGCATTGCCTACCTCGTGACCTGTGCGCAGATCTTTGACCATTTGGTAAGGGTGTAACACGTAGGAGCGCATCTGGTCTCCCCACGCACCCTTGACATCGCCGGCAAGTTCTTTCTTCATCGCTGCTTCTTCTTCACGACGACGTAGCAACAAGCGCGATTGCAAAACACGCAAGGCTGCTGCCCGGTTTTGAATCTGAGACTTTTCATCTTGCATAGATACGACAATGCCAGTTGGAATGTGGGTCATCCGCACGGCAGAATCGGTGGTGTTAACCGACTGGCCACCAGGTCCTGAGGAGCGGAAAACATCAATTTTCAGCTCGCTATCTGGAATATCGATATGATCGGTTGTTTCAATCAACGGAATAACTTCCACTGCGGCGAAGGAGGTTTGGCGCCGACCTTGGTTATCGAATGGTGAAATACGCACAAGACGATGTGTTCCAGCTTCAACTGTTAACGTCCCGTAGGCATACGGAGCTGAAACTTCAAAGGTCGTGGATTTTATTCCGGCTTCTTCAGCATAGGAGGTATCCAAAACTTTGGTGGCATATCCGCGTCGCTCTGCCCAACGCAGATACATTCGTTGGAGCATCTGAGCCCAATCAGCTGCATCGACTCCTCCGGCACCGGAACGAATAGTAACAACTGCATCGCGCTCGTCGTATTCTCCAGAGAGCAAGGTCTTGATTTCAAGTTCTGATAGATCTGCTCGAACTCGCTCCAGCTCACCATCGACTTCTGCGAGGAGCTCTGCACCCATCTGCGGGTCTGTTTGCGTCTCTTCAACCGCCATCTGATAGAGCGTATCAAGATCTGCGATACGCTGGCGCATCTTCGCCACCTGCTCAATTTCTGATTGAGCATGAGAAAGTTTAGATGTTACCGCCTGGGCTTGTTCTGGGTTATCCCACAAATCAGGCGCACCTGATTTCTCCGTCAGATCAGCGATCTGCGCTTCGAGCGCAGTCACGTCCGTTACCGCCTCAATCTGTGAAAAAGATTGGCGGAGTTCTTCAATTTCAGCTAAATAATCAGTTGCCACGCGTCCTAGTCTACGCTATTACCGAGCTACAAACTCCAATCGAGCAGACGAAGTTGCACACATTTCAATTGTTTTGTGCAGATTTAAGAACTGTGGGCCGAGCACAACATCGACGTCTCGGCATAGTTGAATCGAGACCGTGTTATCTTCAAGCAAACCGATATCAACTACTCGATCACCTTGAGTAAACATCTGGGAGTGAGCCGCCACATACTCAGCAAGATGGCTGTGATCGTAACCAACTTCTCCGCTCAAATAGTAATGGCTATCTGAAATATATTGTGCAATCCGCAATGCGTGGGCATCAGTGTCTGCGAGTAGATCTTTACGAAGGTTGTGAATATTGACTGCTGCGCCTACAACAAGGATGAGGCTAATGAGGAAAATCCAGATTCCTAATCCAAGGATCAAAAGATTGCCTTCTTCGGTATGCCGGTTAGCGCTGTTCATCGTCGTTGCCTAAAGAGATCTACTGGCATTGATTGAGTTGCATCAACTAAAACGCTAACTCCGATCACAGGTAGTTCGATGAGGGCTGACACACTCACGCTTACCTCATTTCCTGGGGTTAGGCATGGCACAGTAGAACATGTTATTGCCACCTCGAGAGGCTCATCATATCCGCGCTGTTCCCAAATCTCAGTAGCCAGCGCCACCTGCGCCTCACGATCAACACGCTCAGCGCGCACGATGTCTCGTGCCACGTCGCGCGCTGCCGCTTCAACACCAAATTGAGCCCCCAGAATCGTGCTCAGGCAAATCAGCAAGATTAAGGCTGGACTAATAATAACAACCATAATGCCAACGAATTCCACAACAGCATTTCCTGGTTCGGCTCTAGTTGCTGCGCCACAATACGATCCCCGGCGTTGGTAACGGGGAGTATGGAGGTAGCTCTTAGCGGTGATGCTCAGGTGGTTATTCAACCGGCGCACGCGAACGCACCTCTATCGTCACCGGCAATATCAGGCCCAACACCGGAGCTGGAGCTGAGGCAGAAACTTCGACCCAACCATTTCCATAGCTCACCTCAATATCGGCAGCGAAATGTTGCGGCAAGGTTGCGGTAATCATCTCAGCTGTTCGATGGCGTGCAATAGCCTCATTGGCGCCCACAAGGCCAGCAGTACGTGCCCCCAACGCAACCGAATCACTCATGACTTCGCGCGCAAACCACGTCAAACCCAGACTAACCAGCGTTAGCGAAACGAGCAGAAGTAACCCTACGGTTGCCGTAAAGCCCACCACCGCGTTTCCTGGTTCGCTTCCTATCCTTTTCACGAAATATTGGTCACTCTGCTGATAGCGTCTTCGAAGAGCGAGGTCAACGCTGGCCCCACAGTCGTCCACAACAAGACGACCAACGCAGCTGTCATGAGTGTAATCATGACCCAACCGGGAACATCTCCGCGTTCCCGGCGCTCAAGGTTCTGCGATTGCACCGTTCGACGATAGATCCGAAGAAACCATGTAGATATAGATGACATTATTATACCTTTCGTATGTAAACATTTCCTGGCCGAGGTAGGCCAGCTACGTAAACTTCAGTTGATGAAGCGCAGGGAAAATTGTGAATAGCACAGTGATGGGCAAAATAAGAAACACAACCGGAACCATCATCGAGATTTCAGCTTTGCCACCGGCTTCGAGCAATTCTCGGCGCGAGGCATCGCGAGCATCGCGGGCTTGATGATGCAAAGTTTGAGCTAAACCTCCGCCTTGTTCCATCGCAGAAATCAACGAATCTGTAAACCGAGCAATATTTCGGTTATCAGTTCGAATCGCGAGTTCCCCCAAAGCTTCGCTTAGCGAAAGCCCAGCATGAACATGCGATAGCGTGGTAGCGAATTGATCGATCAACGGGCCACTGCCTAGCCGCACAACGCGTTCGATCGCTGGGCGAACTGGTTCACCCGAACTGACCGCTAACGCAATAAGCTCGATAACATCAGGCAATTGGCGGGTGTAAAGTTGTGAGGTTTTCTTGACTTGGGCACTTAATCGTGAGTCTAACCATAGCGCCCCACCTAGCGCACACAGCAACGCTACAACAATGACTATTACTGGCGGATATCCTCGTGAAACTAGGGATAATCCCACTAAAACACCCACAATGAGCCCACCACCGCCCCATTGGAGTTGGGTGAGCCGAAAATCTTCAACGCTTTCATTGCCCAGAACCATGAGCCGTTTAGCAACTGATGCTCGCGTTGAGCCTAACTTCTCAATCACACCCATTATCAACGCCGTGAAGCGCTCAAAACTACTTCGCGAGCGCGGGCGATGTGTACGGGTAGCGACGTGGCTTAGGATGCGAACCGATAAGGATTTACGGGCAGTAAATAGGCCGATGAGGATAAGGAATACTCCACACCCACACACCATGCCGAGAATAACAGTACTGATCATGGCACGTCCTTGGATTCAATCACTGCGCGATTGCGAGCTAGGTCCCCCACAGGTTCGGTGGTAAAGATACGTTTATCGGGCGGAAGTTCTCCTAGTTTCATCATTGCCAGGTAGGCCAATACCGTGACGACTGCTCCTACGATGAGCACTGCTATCCCGCCCGTTGTTGAAAAAGCTTCGATTGTTCCTGGCCGGGTTGCAAACAGCGCCAAGAGCGCCCAGGGTGCAACTGCGGCCAGACGCGCGCCGTTAACCGTCCATGACTGGCGCGCCAGAAGTTCTCCACGAGCCCGATTATCTTGCCGGACAACGCTTGCTAGGCGCGAGAGCATCGATGCTAAGTCACGTCCCCCGAGTTCGTGAGATAGCCGCATTGCTTCTAACACTCTGTCTGCGAGAGGATCACGGAATTCGTCTTTAAGGAAATCAATTGCGAGATCTATGCGTCCGTGAGCGCGAACTGCTTGAGCACAGCGCGCAAAAGGATCTTGCATGAGTTGTGGGCCTCGTTCACCGATTTTTGCCAGTGCTTGGGATACTGAAAGCCCGGCCCGCAAGGATGCAACGATGTCGTCAAGTACATCTGGCCAGGTCTCACGCTGAGCGCGCACTCGACGTTGAATAGACGTTGAGCGTATCTGGGAATATATTGCCCCACCCATGAAGGCCCCACAGAGTGCGACAGCTATCGAATCAAGTAGGAAAAACCCAACCAATGCTCCGATAAGAGCTGATCCGGTGAAGGGATAGAAGAGTGGTGGAATTCTTAGTGGCTGCGGATTATTCCATGCTCGCAGCACAAAGAGGATACCTAGCCCAACTGTTGCACCTGCTAGAAAGCCCATGATGGTTCTCCACATAGTTCGGCGATATCGTATCCGGCACGTTCAAAACGTTCGCGTGCTGGAACATCTGCACTGCGTTGACGCAAGCCAGCGCCGTCGTCAACAAAAATCGGTACAGTTTCGACAATATCGGCTTCCACGCGCCCGGTGACGCCAAGTATTTCTCGAACCCGACGCCGGCCGGTGCGCTCGCGATCCAGATGGACGATGAGGTCGATAGAGCGAGCTACGGTTGGCACCACGAATCCGCCCGAAACGTTATCTCCAGCTAGCAGCGGCAATGCACACAATTTACTCACTGCTTCTCGCGCCGAGTTCGCATGAATCGTACAGGCTCCAGGAATTCCAGAATTAAACGCGATGAGCATGTCGAAGGCTTCGGCTTGCCGGACCTCACCAATAACGATGCGTTCTGGGCGCATACGAAGTGCTTCTTTGACAAGGCGACGCAAGGTAATTTCACCTCGGTCTTCAAGATTTGGCGGCCTGGTTTGCATAGCTACCACATCGCGGTGCGCGAGATTGAGTTCGAAGACCTCTTCTGCCGTCACAATTCGCTCCCCTGCCGGAACTGCACCTAGCAACGCACCTAAAAATGTGGTTTTACCCGCCTGGGTGGCTCCAGAAACCACAATGTTTAAGCCTGAATCAACGCTAGCGTCTAAAAATCGAGCCGCACTAGTGCTCAAAACATTTTGTTCAACTAAGTCAGCAAGGCGCCGGGGACGAATAATATATTTTCGAATATTAACCGACCAATGCCGGCGAGTAATATCTGGAATAACAACATGCAAACGTTCACCGGTATGCAGTGCGGCATCAACAAATGGGCTTGATAAATCAAGACGTCGTCCCGATGCGCGCAACATCCGTTCCACAAGATCGCGAACTTGCTGCTCTGATAACGTCACCGTTGTCAGTTCGCTTTTCCCACCGCGAGCAACAAAAATTTTACTTGGCTCATTAATCCAGATTTCTTCAATTTCAGGATCATCTATCAGCGGTTGGATCGGGCCAAACCCGCCAACGTTATGCCGGATACGACGAATAGCCTCCGCGCTATCGTCCAAGGCGATAACTGCCCCGTTGATAGTCATTTTTTCATATTCACGCAGCGCAATATCAATTAGCTGATCGAGCCCGGCACTGTCAGTTTGCGGATCAATGCCTGAAGAACGCACCAGTTCACGCACTCGATCTTCTAGCCTCTCGTGTGCGTCATCACTTTTCATATCGTGCTCCTGGACTGTTTAATTCCACTAATCTTCTCCGCCAACTCGTTGGCGAATTGCCAAGTTGCGCCCAGCATATCGCGTTGTTTTTGACCACCGTTTATTTTTTCCACAGCTGTGGATAACCAACTTTCCAGAGAAGAGATTTGTGCTACGGGGCGTGTGTGGGAGCATAACGCACCAAAAAATAGATACCGTAAAGGCATGAAGATGTCGCCATACCATTTAGCCGCACTCGCCGTCGTCGCCATTAACGGGCTCAACGCTGTATCGATCCGTGGGCCATACTCATCCTCCCCGGATTACGCCTATGGTGGCGTCCTCGATTCTCAAGGCAAGCACTGGATTATCAAAGTTCCACGCAATACTCACGCCTCGACCGCGATTGAGGCAGAGGCCGGGTTGGCACCGATTCTTGTAGAGCAGTTACGCCAAGGTCACCTGCCCTTCGACGTTATGCGCCCTGCGGGTTTTGCCACAGTTGATCACGGACGCGCAATCGTCTATCCACGCCCTTTAGGAAAATCTATAGACTTCGATCATCTTTCCGTCGCTCAAGCCCACGAACTAGGGCGAACATTGGCTACTATTCACCAACTCCAGCCTGCAACTATCACAGATGCTGGGATGCCTGGATACGATTCGGAAACGGTTCGCAGGCGTTTACTTACTGAACTTCATGACGCAGATGCTTCCGGATCGATTCCTGCAATTTTGTTGCGTCGGTGGGAAAACACAATTGAGAATCCGCAGTTGTGGAACTTCCGCCCAGCGGTTGTTCATGGCGATATTGCTTCAGATAATATTTTGTGGTCAGAAGGCCAGGTTAGTTGCGTCCTTGGATTCGGTGAAGCCCACGTGGGAGATCCTGCCCAAGATTTCGCTTCACTTATGTCTGGCATAGATGAGTCTCTCTTTGACGCAATCGTTGAATCGTATCGAAATTCGCTGCGTGAGACTATTGATGAACATTTCTTTACCCGCATCGTCCTACTCAGTGAGATTGCTTTGGCACGCTGGATGATGTTCGGAATCCGCAATCATGACAAAACCATTATCGACGAAGCAGAAACAATGATGGATGAGCTTGCCCAAGACGTTGCCGCCGATCCAGATTTAGCTCCAGGGCCGGTATGGAATGTGGACACAATAAGTGACGACCTTATTCCTGAAGATGCAACTGACTACGAAATCCGCCCTGGGGAGCAGGCAGATTAATCGCGTCATACCGCAAGGAAATGGGCTTTTACACACACGAAAGCCGTTATTGTTACCTAGTGTAGGCCACTGCACCACACTACATTTCACGAACGATTCTTGTGCATGATCGGGGTTATTTCCGGGATGTGGAAATAACCCCGCCGTATAACGAACATCGTCTAAAACTATCCAATGGATGAAAGCGATTCGAGGATAGCTGCAGTTATCTGTTCGCGACTTAACGCCCCGGCATATACTGCCCTGTTTTGCGGATCGTCTTCTCCAAGATAGTAAAAACACGCATCGATAGTCTCTAGTTCTACTCCGTGTGCTTGTGCCCACGCCAACCGGTAGAGACCAAGTTGTAATTCGCGTTCGCGTATCTTTTCCATAGTGGGGCGTTTTCCTGTTTTCCAATCCACGATAGTGATTGGTTGCCCACCTGGAATGTCAGAGGTATCGAATACTGCGTCAATAACACATCGCACCGGATAGTTGGCGATCTGGATTTCGAGCGCCTGTTCGATGGCGAGGTGTGGTAAGTCAGCGAAAGGTGAATGTTTAAATCGATCGATATACTTTTCTACCGTCTTATCTTCCAAAGCAGCATCACGCGCGATCGGCATTTCACCAGATCCCATCACCGAATCAATATCGAGGGTGAGGATAGTATCGAAATGTTGGGCAATAGCTTTGTGGACGCTAGTTCCTACTCGTACGGCATGCGAAATTTGTTGCGGGATCGGCCGGCGTTGGTCTGCATAGAATTGCTGTGCATCACCCATCAGCGAAACAATATCGGAAGCTGTCAGGTAATCTCGTTGCACCGCCTGATTTTTGTTTTCTGGCAGAAAATGATCGTCGCATAATCGCTTAAACGTTTCGTGCCAAACACGTTCAACGTGTTCAACATCGATCTGCGATACTGGGATTCCACCCATAACCGGTTCAATGGCCCGGTCTACGCTTGATGGCCAAAGAACATCGAAGCCGTGTGTTTGAGGGCTGCTAGGGGAAGGCTCTTGGGCGGATAATCCTTGTTCGCGTCCCCATTCGATGAAGGACTCCTCGTTACTAAACGGTACTTCGAAGTTCTCATCTGGAGTGACATAACCTGCTAGATCTTCGATAAATACGTTGGTGAAAAATAGCGGAGAGTGTGCGCCTTGCGCCTGGCTCATACTTCTATCTGAAAGTTCAGGACTAGCTATTTGCTCATCGTGATCATTGTGGATAGAGTTTTGGGTATTTTCCTCGAGTGCTTCTATTGCCTCCCGGAAATTCTTCGATGCCTTTTCTTCATCGCCAAATTCGTATGTCAAAAGCAGCAGGAGACGTCGCGGACGAGTGAAGGCAACATACGCTAATCTGCGTTCTTCATCCCCAGAGTGTTGTTGAACTGCCTGCTCGTATCTGCCATAGTCGACTAGAGCTTCACATTTTGCGACTCGTGGCTCATCGTAGTGGACGTAGTCTTGTGCGCTGAATGTTGGGATATGTTGCGCGTCTGCACGCAACAGCTCTGGAAATACGTCAATATTCTTGTGCCAAAATGGGTAGCGCCGTTTGCGATAATCAAACCGCTTCTCCACCAGCTCAGGAACAGCTACAATATCCCATTCCAAACCTTTTGCAGCATTGACGGTTAAGATTTGGACCAGGCCAGCTTGGGGAGCTATATCTTCCCCCAATGAAAGATCAGATGCCGGGGTTATTTCTCCGGCATGTTCGTGAATCTCCATCAAATCGATCCACTCTAAGAATCTTGATAGCTGCCCAGTTTGCTCCTGTGCCTGGAATGTTCCAGAGAGTTTAATAAATTCTGAAAGAGCCGCTTTGAGTGCTGCTCCCCCTTTGAATCGCGTGGTGGCATAAATATGGAGATCTAAGGCATCTATCGCACTAGAGACGAGGACGCTCAACGGCTTGTGCCGTTGGCCTTGGACTTGACGTACTACATCTGCAAGATAGCTGATTCGTTGCTGGCCTGCCGTACTCATCTGACTGAAGTCCTCTTCAGCCAACAAGGCATGGATCAAACTCACCTCTGGCCGGCCAAGCTCTTTTTCCAGAAGTTGGGCGCGCTCGGCGTCTTTTCCTTCGCGCACTTCGCTAACGAACTGGCTTTGTTCGTTGCGTGCATACTTTTCTGCAACAGCGGAAAACTGTTGCAGATCGCTAACCCCGATACCAAAAAAGTTCATCAAATACAGTAGCTGATCGTTGCGTTGTGGGTTATCCACAACCGCTAATAATGCACGAACAGCACGGATTTCAGGCCGGACGATAATCGACCTGCCACCTATAACTTCGTATGGCACACCGACCTCATCAAGTGCTTGTGCTACAAAGTCTTCGAAACTGTGGTTGCGAACCAGCACAGCAATGCTAGGGGTTTTGCCTTGGTCGGGATGACGTATTTCGTGGGCTAAACGCTGAGCCAAGGCGGTATATGTATCACGCGCATAGTGCCGGTGAATGCGCACGACCTCACCGGCACTAGCACTTGGACCAGGCCGGAGTTTCTTGACATCTAGTCCATCATAAGACAGTTTCTGAAACGTAAGCTGATTAGCGGCGTTCAAAATTTCTGTAGAATTGCGAAAAGCTTGAGTTAAGGATAGCTGCGCATCATCACTGACCTCGTATTGTTCAACGAAATCAGCAAATGCATTAGCCGATGCCCCTCGCCAACCATATATGGCTTGGTTCGGATCACCTACAGCGGTTACGGAACGCGCATCCTTAAACGCTTCACGTAACAAAGTAGCTTGGTTTACTGACGTATCTTGGAACTCATCGAGTAACACCACCGGAAATGCAGCGCGGATTGAATCACGTACTGCCGGAACGGATCGCAGTATCCGCGTAGCCCACGCAACCTGATCCGAGAACTCGATAAGCCCTCGTTGTTTTTTCGCCTCAAAGTATCGCTCAACAAACTCAAGGATCTGCAATCGCCCTTCGAGATTTTCTAGCACTGGCTTGCGCGTAAATACTTTCGATGCTCGCTGATAAAGTTCGTATTCAACACTATTTTTCTCCGGGGTAGTCTTGGCTGAAAGTCGCACCTGGAGGACGGAATCGACGGCGCTAGCTTCGTGTTGGAGGCTATCTCGGGCTTGGACGATAGTGACGTCGTTGTCGATGAGACCCGCGGCGGTGTTCAGCGCGGCACGAGTTACTCCATCTACCGATAACTTCACTAGCGATTCGTGGAGTTGACTACCTGAGACGATATCGTTCATAAGCTGATACCGCTCTGCCTCATTCATTAAACGCGCATCAGGATCTTCCCCGATGAGCATGGCATACGATGTTGCAATTTGCGATGCAAAGGAGTTATAGGTGGTCATAGTTGGCCGATTTAAGCCAGCGTGAATCAATGATGCTGCTTGATTTTCGGGGCATTGATCTAGTTCATCTGTATTCGACGTGAGCGTTTGCGGTGAAATCAGGCCGTGCTGAGTTATTTCCCGTATCTTCTTCGTCACGCGATCAGCTAGCTCGCCGGCTGCTTTACGGGTGAAAGTTAACCCTAAGATTTCTTGCGGTTGGGCTACCTCGGCGGCCAACATCCAAGCTATTCGATTAGCCATAGTTGCTGTTTTCCCCGATCCCGCACCAGCAATAACCAAAGTAGCTTGATGCTCAGACGTTATAACCGCTCGCTGTTCTTCGGTTGGGGGAAATTTATCGTGAGCAATAAAGTCGTCATAAGTGATCATGAGAAAATGCGCTTCCCTTCATATGCAGGACATAAAACACGATAGGAGCACGTTCTACATCCATCATTGACGATTGCTGGAACGGAATGTGCTTGGCGAAGATTTGCAACCGAATCAATCATATTCTCAACGAGCGCTCTACGTTCTTGATCCAACGGACTTTGCTCAGTTAAAGAATAGTCTTTCCTATCGGTACCAACATGGACTAATCGTGCTCCCAAACTTGTGGTGGGTTTGGATTGGCCAGGTTCGACAACGAGTCCACCTTCTTCAACCAGCCACTGATATATCAACAGCTGAGGTACCGTCTCGCTTAGAGATTTTGCGGGAGCTACCTTTCCAGTCTTGAAATCAACTACGCGTACTTCATCGGGGCTAGCTGGATCATATTCAACCCGATCAAGTTTTCCCGAAACGATAACATCGCCACGATCTACTCGCGCATAAATTTCCTTGTGCGCGTCCCCGGGGTGTTCAACCAAATAGCTATATAGCTTCTCCACCATCGCTTCGGCTCGATACCTCAGTTGCTGGGCGTGCATATCAGTTCCAAATTCTGCACCTTCCCACAACTGATCTAGTCGCTCTAGCATCCTATCTCGATCAGGTGTTTGGGTTTCTTCGGCAATCTGGTGGATAAGCGTGCCAAGATCTGCCAGCGCACTATCGCCAATTTCCTGGCCATGAATGCTATCAAGAGTTCCGCGTAGCGGGCAGGTGAGCATCTTCTCCACCGTCGATGGTGAAATCCGGACGGGCACGTCAGGGAAATCACCTTGTGTGTACTCAATCGAATCTGCCCATATTTTCGCTTCCATGCCACCGATATTGCCTGCTTGAAGCTGAGCAAGATAATCACTTGCACGAGCTTGTAGCTTAGGATCTGCCAACCGTTGCGCTTGACGTAATTGGCCAACAAACGTTGGAAAATCAAGGCTTAGCGACTCTTGTTGATGCACGGTCAAAAGCTGTGATTCTGACGGAAATAACCAATCCATAAAGCGCGAGGGCAAAACATCTTCAGAATGTACACATGTAAACTCAACGCCGGATTTGGCTCGCGAAACACTATAAAGTAGCATCCGCAGTTCGTCGTCGACGACGTCGGCGAGGCGCTGTTCGCCACGGACTTCTTGACCGGCGAGCTCACTGCCAACCACACGCGAGACTAACTGCGGTACTTGCGTTAACGGGTTGCGAAGTTGCAGATTGGGCCAGATACCTTCATTGATTTTTGCAATGAATACCCACTCCCACGTTTGCCCGATAGCTGCCGAAGGGGAGGTCAACACAATTCCATCTTCCATAGCCGAGGTGCGAGCAATGGAATCCTCTGGTATTTCTTGTTCGTCAAGAACTCGCAACAAATCTGTAATCTGGGCTGTTTGTGGATCACGGTCAGATAAGCGCTGGGCTATCCGAAACAGTTGAATCACAGCATCGAGATTGCGATCCGCTTCATCGCTCCCTTCACTTCCGGCGAGAACTTGTTCGCGCCACTGCTGAGCCTTACCAATTTTTTCCCACGCTACCCACAAAACATTTTCCGCTAGCGGATCATGCGAAACTGCGCTACGCACTGCATCGAAGACGAGCCGGATATGGCTAAATTGCGGTATTTTAGCAGCTGGAGAATCTGGATCTTGATCAGCAATAGTGGCAAGCAATTCATCGCCAATTTTCCTTCCGCCGCCCAATAACTCCCAACCATGCAAGCGCTTGATCAACGACGAAAGCTCCACTGGCGTTAAACCAAACAACGGCCCAGTTAAGAGTTGGCGAAGCTGGCCGGCAAGCTGTGCGGGTTCGCTAAGACCAAGAGCAATTTTGATAGCGAGAATCAGATCTGCTACAACTGGCTGGAATCGCAATGGACTCACTGATTTCAGCGGCTGAACCGGCACTCCTCTATCGAGCAAGGCCTGGCGTAAACTATGATGATGCGAACGCGAGCGCGTCACAACTGCGATCTGAGAATAAGCCACTTTTTCTTCAAGATGCAGTTGGCGGATTCGGCTCGCTAAGTATGAGTTTTCATCATGGTCACTAAGAAGAATATGTGCACTAGCTGTGACCGGATCTGCATACTGCGTATCTGCTTTCCTTCCCAGTGCAGAACCAGCAACATGAATACCAGTTTCAAGCATAGTAATGATCGGCTCAATCTGCCCACCACCTCGATAGCGATGAGCTAAAACAAAGGTTTGGGCATCTATCCCACCGGCGGCTACCGGGCGCGAAAGCAGAGATTGAAGGTGAGCAATCCCGCCACGATAGCCTTGCACGGCACTATCTGGATCCCCGAAAACAACGATGTTGGCACCAAGATTATGCAATTCGCGCAGTAATGACCGTAGCGCTAGGGTGGAATTAGACACGTCGTCGACAAATATCCAATCCCACTGTGGCCGCTGGGCACCAATCTGGCCAACTTGCGCCCTATCCCACTGCTGGAGAAACGCTGCGGCTTGCTGAACGATTCGCGCATGGTCAGTGCGATCAGGCTGTGCGTAGCCGGTACCAGCTTGGACCGCCAACGCTTTTTCATACTCCTCCATGAGCTCTGCACCGATGAACCATGAGGGATTATTTTCCGCTTCTGCCAGCTCGCGCAGTTCTTGTGCCGTTATCCCAAGTTCGGCACTGCGCGTAAGCAAATCTCGGTACTCTTGGCGAAATGCCTCCATGTGAGCTACTTCAGGATCTACAGATCCCAATGCGTTGGCGTGTGGATAGTATTTGGTTGCGACATCAAAAAGTTCTTTGATCAACGCATCTTGCTCCGGACCAGAAAGGAGCTCTGGTTCTTTCCTTCCTACTGCTTGGGCGTAGCGCGAGACGATTGCGAAGGCGAAAGCTGAAATAGATCGCACCCGGACATGTTCACCAAGGACTTTGAGTTCACCAACAATCGTATTTCTCGTCTCATCTGCGGCCCGGCGATCTGGGGATAGAACCGCTATCGAAGCGTTGGGACTGTGCCTCAATACGGCTTGAAGGCACCTGCGCAATAGTGTGGTTTTACCGGTGCTTGCCGCACCGATAACAGATAGTGCGCGCCCACCAATGTGCGATCGAGCGATATCTTCGCACGCACTGACAACGGCTTGTTGTGATTGATCGAGAACGTGGTCACACATATCTTATCCCTTTGAGTTCGCATACTATCTGGTGGGGTTAAATCCATAATATCTACCACCTCCCACACATTCTCGTTTCACTTACCGTACGATCGAAACTAGAATCAATACACATGGAGGTTTTATGGCTGGTGGACTTATTGCACTACTCGACGACGTTGCCGCACTTGCCAAAATCGCTGCCGCTTCTTTAGATGACGTAGCGGCCGGTGCAGCAAAAGCCGGATCGAAAACTCTGGGCGTTATTATCGACGATACTGCCGTTACACCGCAGTACGTCAAAGGGCTAAGTCCGAAACGCGAACTCCCAATTATTTGGCGAATTACTCGCGGATCGATCCGCAACAAGATATTTTTTATTCTGCCTGCCGTCTTGCTCTTATCGATTTTTGCGCCGTGGTCCTTGCCCTATTTGCTCATCGTCGGCGGATCCTATCTGTGTTTTGAAGGAGCCCACAAAATCGTCGAACGACTAGCTGGGCACTCACCGCAAACCCCTGCTATCGTGACGCAATCAGAAGATTCCATCGTGCGCCAAGCGGTGCGAACTGATTTTATTTTGTCATCTGAAATCATGGTTATCGCGCTCAACGAAGTTTCCGATTCATCTATTTGGCAACAAGCCATGATTCTCATTTTTGTTGCGTTCTTGATCACGATTTTCGTCTACGGCGTTGTTGCGTTGATTGTTAAAGCCGACGACGTCGGACTTGCGCTTTCGCTTAAAAACCAGCGTTTGTTGCAGATAACTGGAAAGTTTTTACTCAAAGCGATGCCCTGGGTCTTGCGTTTATTGACTGTGGTTGGCACTCTCGCCATGCTCTGGGTTGGCGGGCATATGCTCATCATCCAGCTAGATGAAATCGGGTTTGCTGGCCCGCATCATCTTCTGAGCAGTCTCGTTGATCCAGTAGTGAGCAGTGCAGGTAGCGTTATCGGCTGGAGCATCGAGACTCTTAGCTCAGCTACGGTAGGTTTTGGCTGGGGACTAATCCTGGTCGGAATTTTCCTCGCATACGGCAAACTCCACAAAAACTACGCCGAGCGCGATGGAAGCTGACAGTATCTGACCAGAGCGGTAGACTCATAGGGAAAAGAAAGGACTAGCCTTGGATATTACAATTGGAATTCGTGACGTTGCTGGAGCAGTAAGCTTGAGCGTCGATATGTCTAGTGAAGAGATCAATGCCCTTATCTCCGATGCGTTAGCATCACAAAAACCTCTGGTGCTCACCAGCTCAGATAATGAAACAGTTTTTGTACCAGCTCATGCTCTTGGCTATGTTCAAATATCTGGAACGCCGCAACGGCGTGTAGGTTTCGGTTTCGCCTAAAAGTACCGAAAGCCGAACATAGAAAGCATAAGTATGACCCAAACGTCAGGAATTGCGGATACATCAGGTGCATCCGTACCAACTACTACTGAGCCGATGGCAGATATCGAAGCTACTGCCTCAGAACTCAACCTCGAAGAAAAAACATTTGCCGATTATGGAGTCTCTGCTCCTATCGTTGCTGCCCTTCAAGCTCAAGGAATCACCCACCCCTTCCCTATTCAGGCACTCACACTGCCCGTTGCACTCAAAGGCTCCGATATTATCGGGCAAGCCAAAACCGGTACCGGGAAAACCCTAGGGTTTGGCATTCCGATGATCGAGCGTTGCATTGGCCCTGGTGAAGATGGATTTGAGAATCTCGACCATCCAGGTGCTGCGCAAGGTCTCGTCGTCGTCCCTACTCGAGAACTTGCCAAGCAGGTAGCCCAAGATCTGCGCAACGCTGCGAAGAACCGCAGTGTGCGAGTGGTCGAAGTCTACGGTGGTCGCGCCTATGAACCTCAGGTCAAAGATCTGGAGAAAGGCGCTGAGATCGTCGTAGGCACCCCGGGGCGCTTGATCGATTTACTTAAACATCACACGCTGAATTTACATGCGGTTAAAACAGTTGTTCTGGATGAAGCCGATGAAATGCTTGATCTGGGCTTTTTAGAAGACGTAGAGAAGATTCTTAGCGCTACCCCGCCAACCCGGCATACGATGTTGTTCTCTGCAACGATGCCCGGGCCGGTCGTGGCGATGGCACGGCGATACATGTCCCACGCCACGCACATTCGAGCTCAAGCCCATGATGATGATTCGACCACAGTTAAGTCGGTTCGCCAAGTGGTCTACCGTACCCACGCGATGAACAAAATTGAGGTCCTCGCTCGTATTTTACAAGCAAAGAACCGCGGCCTATCGATTATTTTCACCCGCACCAAACGAACCGCATCACGAGTAGCTCAAGATCTTACAGAACGTGGATTCGCCACCGGAGAAATGCATGGCGATCTCGGCCAAGGCGCACGCGAACAAGCCCTGCGCGCGTTTCGGAACGGCAAAATTGACGTGCTCGTTGCAACCGACGTAGCTGCGCGTGGTATCGACGTCGATAACGTCACCCAAGTCATCAACTACCAAGCCCCCGAAGACGAAAAGACCTACATTCATCGGATTGGTCGAACCGGGCGCGCGGGTCATTCTGGTACCGCAATCACTTTTGTTGATTGGGAAGATACTCCACGCTGGTCGGTTATCAATAAGCTACTTTCGTTGGGGATGCCTGAGCCAGTTGAAACCTACCACACCTCTGATCATCTCTACACTGACCTCGATATTCCCACTGATGTGACCGGATATCTTCCTCAATCTCAACGTACTCGCGAAGGCTTAACTGCCGAAAAGATCGAGGATTTGGGCGAAACCGGAAAGAGTGCTGGTCGCGGTCGGAATCGAACAAGTAGCCGCTCTCGGGGCAACACGCCGCGGCGCTCGGATCGTTCCGCACAGCAGTCACGGCACAGCGATCAACAACCAGAACGCACTCCGCGCCAGCGTCGTCGAATTCGTAAAACGAATAGTCAGTCGTAACGCTCAGATCTAAATAATTTAGCGCGATAGCTGATACGTTTTGGGGTCCCATCAAGAGATGGGACCCCAAAACGTATCTTGACCAAAGTGATTAAACTGGGTGGCGAAATTACACCGACTATCCACCTAAGAAACTCGTATTTACCACCGTGACGATGCCGTTGATAATCAACTGCGCGGCAATGGCCGCAAGTAGCATTCCAGAAAGCCGGGTCAAGAGCATAATGCCTGACTCACCCAAAAGCTTGAAGATGGGGTTGGCGAAGCGCATCGTTAGCCAAGAGATGGTTAAAACCGTGACCAACCCCAAAACTGTGGTGATGATTCGTGTCCAATCGTGTCCTGCTTCGTCTACGAGTAGCATGAAGGCCACGATAGATCCTGGTCCAGCCAACAACGGCATTCCTAATGGAACCATCGCCACGTGCAAATCACCATCGGATTCACCGGGATCTTCTTCTTGCCCGGTTAGTAACTGCAATGCGATAAGTAACAGTAGCAAACCGCCCGAGATTTGCAATGCAGCGGCAGAAATTCCCAGCGCATTGAACATCGCAAAACCAAAGAAGCCAAATAACATCAGCAAGATTAGGGCGATGAAGTTGGCTTGGAATGCGATGCGTCTGCGATTACGTTCTGAGGCTTTCGAGGTCAGCGCAAGGAAAATTGGCAGATTTCCCGGAGGATCGATAATTACAAATAGTGTTGCGAATGCCGAGACAAACAATGCTGTATCAAATGCCACTAAATAACCTCCGCAAAAGTCCCGTCAATTAACGAAAAATACACATCAGCTGACGTGGTGAATTCGCCGAGCTGATTGGGTTTGCCAGTTCCGTGATAATCCGAAGATCCGAACCGTGCAAGTCCATACGACTTAACAATATCAGCCAACGCCGGCCGTGTATCGGCAGGATTGTCACGGTGATCTACTTCAACTCCAAACAGGCCTGCATCGGCTAATTCCTCGAACGCACTTTCGGCTGCAATCTGGCCACGCGAGGCGGCCCACGGGTGAGCCCACACCGACTTTCCACCGGCTTGGCGGATAAAGGTTACGACGTCGATCGCTTCGGAAGAATAGTGGCTTACATAGTAGGGCGAGGATGGGGCAAGCAGTTCTTCGAACGCTTGCGAACGCGATTCAACCGCACCAAGACTAACCAGAGCGTCAGCTATGTGCGGACGTCCAAGAACCGCACCAGGCGCACCGTGGGCGACGACGTCGTCAAATGTAATCGGGTAGTCAACTGCTAAGCGTTGGATTATCTCGCGTGCACGCCCGATACGCGAATCGTGTAGCTTGGCTATGTGCGCGGTGATGCTGGGGTGTTGTGGATCGAATAGATAGCCCAAGATGTGTACGGGAACTTCCCGGTAGCGCGCAGTTATCTCCATTCCGCGCACGAGTTTAATGCCGGCGTGGGCGCTAGCTTGGCTGGCCTCGCTCCAGCCGGCAACCGTATCGTGATCAGTTAATCCAATAACATCGATTCGCTCGTGGCGGGCACGTTGTATTAAGGCCTGAGGAGAATCAGTGCCATCGGAATACGACGAATGTGTATGGAGATCAATGTTCATATCTTCATAGTACTCAACGCCTCCACCACGACCTACTCACACCTTGAGTTATCTTTTAGAATCGGCAGAAAATAATGGGATAATAGAGTTATGAATGAAAAAAAACAATCCCTCGAAGAGCGCGCACATAACCGCACGCAACGTCCACAAAGCGACGCATTCCGTTCTTTCATCGGTCAAGATTGGGGTGAGCGTCCTAGCGGTCCACAACGAAGTGCTGCAGCCGATTATCTACCGGAGCGCCACGTTAAGTTGGGATCTCAATTCCGCGGAGAACGCCTCGTCTTCCCCGCTGGCGATCTTCAAGTCCGTTCTAACGATAGTGACTACCGGTTCCGTGCCCACTCCGCATTTGCTCACTTGACTGGTTTAGGCGGTGAAGATGAACCAGGTGCAGTCCTCGTTCTCCATCCACTACCGCAGGCCGAGATCACCGAAACTGCAACCCACGAAGCAGTTCTCTACTTCCATCCGCGAGCATCTCGATCGTCTGAAGAATTCTATGCAGATTCACGCCATGGTGAGTTTTGGGTGGGAGCTCGCCTTTCCGCCCCAGAAATGTCTACTTTGACCGGGTTGAATGTGGCACATATAGATACCTTGCGCGATGCTCTAGCTAAGGATCTTGGCGAAATTCAGATCCGAGTTATTCCCCAATCTGATGCCGCTATTGAATCTCTTGTTGAAGAATTGCGCCAAGAAAATGGCTTAACTTCTAGCGCAAGTGAGCTCAACGCTCAGCTTGCAGAAGCAGCCTCAGAACTGCGCCTTATTAAAGACGAGTACGAGATCGCTGAAATGCAAAAGGCTGTTGATGTTACTGCCGCCGGCTTTGATGAGATCGTTGCCTCATTCCCACGCGCTCGCACCCACTGGCGTGGGGAACGAGTTATCGAAGGAGCATTCTTTGCTAAAGCTCGCGAAGAAGGTAACGGACTCGGATATGACACGATCGCAGCTGCTGGTAATCACGCCAATACCTTGCACTGGATTAAAAACGATGGACCGTTAGAAGATGGCACACTGATGCTCATTGATGCTGGAGCCGAAGTAGATTCGCTCTATACCGCTGATATCACTCGCACTCTGCCAGTCTCAGGAAAATTCAGCGATACTCAGCGTCTCGTTTACGAAGCAGTCCTCGAAGCATGTGATTATGCACTCGAGGTCGCCTCCCAGCCAGGAGTGCGCTTCCGCGACGTGCACGCAGCTGCCATGACCGTCATTGCTCGCCACCTTCATCAATGGGGAATCTTGCCCGTATCGGCAGAAGAGTCGTTACTTCCGGAAAACCAATACCATCGCCGCTGGATGCCACATGGAACATCACACCATCTCGGTCTCGATGTTCACGATTGCGCCCAAGCTAAGCGCGAACTCTACCAAGATGCACTCTTGGAAGAAGGCATGGTCTTTACTATTGAGCCAGGTTTGTACTTTAGAGAAGATGATCTGAAGGTTCCACAAGAGTTCCGCGGAATCGGTGTGCGCATCGAAGATGACATCGTCATCACCAAAAACGGCGCAGTACGCATGTCAGAAAACATCCCGCGCACCGTTGAAGACATCGAAAACTGGATGGCTCGCCTCGCACAATAACCAACCTAGCAAGGCGAACTACCAATGTAACCACTATCGCGGGAACTCCCGCCACGACGAATAGGAGAGTGAATTATGAGCACTCGTAACCCGTCTCGCGTCTTTGTTGGACGCCTAGCTGGAGCCGACGTTTTCGATCCGATTGGTGATCGCGTTGGCAAGGTGAACGACGTCGTCGTGGTTTTTCGATTACGCGGCGCCCCACTAGCAGTGGGGCTAACCGTTGACGTAGCCGGCAAGCGCCGAGTATTTCTACCGCTAACCCGAGTTACCTCAATGGCCAACGGGCAAGTGATCACTACTGGGGTGTTAAATATGCGCCGGTTTAACCAACGCCCAGTTGAAGCGATGGCAGTAGGCGAACTTCTCGATCGGCAAGTCACAATCATCGACTCTGGCGAACGTGCCGAAGTCGAAGACCTCGCTATCGAACAAACTCGCGGTAGAGAATGGCGGGTCACCACACTCTATGTGCGAATGGCCTCCACTGCCAAAGATGCTGGAAATACCCTCCTAATTCCCGCCTCTGGCGTTCGCGGGCTAGGAATTAAAGAAACCTCGCAAGGCGCAACCGCTTTGCTGGCGCAAATCTCGGGGTTAAAAGCACCCGATGTTGCTGATGTGTTGCGTGACCTTCCCGAAGATCGCTTGCTCGCCGTCGCCCGTGAACTTTCAGATGAACGTCTAGCAGATGTCTTGGAAGAACTCGGTGATGATGATCGCGTGACCATTATGGAGTCTCTCGACGTCGATCGCGCAGCTGACGTTTTGGAAGTCATGCAACCAGACGATGCGGCCGACTTGGTCAACGAGCTGCCCGAAGCCCAAGCTGAAGCATTGCTCGAACGTATGGAACCCGAAGATGCTCGCGACGTGCGCCGCCTGATGAGCTACTCGGAACGCTCCGCCGGTGGTTTGATGACCACCGATCCCATTATCTTATCCCCAGACGCCTCCGTTGCGATGGCCTTGGCGCAAGCCCGCCGGCCCGAACTACCGCCAGCATTAGCGTCAATGATTTTTGTGACCCGTCCCCCGCACGAATCTCCAACCGGTCGGTATATCGGCGTCGTTCATTTACAACGTGCGCTGCGCGAACCGCCGTCGAATATGATCGGCGGGATCATCGAACAAGTTGAAGCCTTATCACCTGACGACGGCATTGGTACCATTACTCGACTGTTGGCAACCTACAATTTGACTGTTCTTCCGGTAGTTGCCGAAGAAACACTCGTCGGTGCGGTCTCAGTTGATGACGTACTCGATCACTTGCTACCTGAAGACTGGCGCGAAGCTGACGAAGATGAACTCGATGAAGCTGTTGATGCTCAGCACAACTATGACGAGGAGGGTGAAGAATAATGGCAAACTTTGATGAACCATCAGATAAGCGCTCACGCCGGATCCGCAAAGCGCGGTGGAACTCTGACGCGGTCGGAGTTATTTCTGAGCGCATCGCGCGGTTTTCTGGAACGCCGCAGTTCCTCGTCTATCTATCGATATTCGTTGCCGTGTGGCTGGCCTGGAATACGTGGGGACCAAATGCGTTACGATTCGACTCAGCTGAGCTCGGCTTTACTGCCTTGACGTTGATGCTCTCGCTCCAGGCCTCTTATGCTGCGCCGCTTATTTTGCTTGCACAAAATCGTCAGGATGATCGCGATCGCGTGACAGCACAGCAAGATCGTTTTACCGCAGAGCGCAACCTTGCTGACACCGAATATATTACCCGCGAGATCGCCTCGCTGCGGTTGGCAATGAATGAGATTGCCACCCGTGACTTTGTTCGCTCCGAGATCCGCGATCAGTTGGAGATATATCGCGAGACGAATACGGAACTCGTGTCGCAACTATCGGAAAAAGATGAACATATCGCTAAACTCGAGCGTGAAATTGCGCGACTAAAGGCGCATGAAGAACATGGCGAAAAGAAGGTAGACTGACTGTCATGACTATTTCTATCGAAAAGATCAATCAAGCCCTAGCCACCGTCTACGACCCAGAAATCAAGCGACCGATCACCGATATCGGTATGGTTCGTTCGGTGGAAGTTAACGACGAGGGTCTGGTTACCGTTGGTATCAACCTCACCACTGCCGGTTGCCCGTTACGCAATAAACTCACCGAGGATGCTACTCAAGCCGTGTCAGCTGTTGCCGGGGTGACGGGAGTCGAGGTCGTCATGGGGGTTATGAACGACGAAGAAAAAGCACAGTTACGAAAGACGTTGCGTGGGGGCAATCCCGAGCGGCACAACCCGTTCCAAGAAGCTGGGTCATTGACCCGCGTCTATGCTATCTCTTCGGGCAAAGGTGGCGTTGGGAAGTCGTCAATGACTGTCAATTTAGCTACGGCTATGCAACGCCAAGGACTGAAGGTGGGCATTGTTGATGCCGATATTTATGGCTTTTCAATCCCGCAGATGATGGGAGTCACGTCGCCGCCACAGGTTGTTGATAAGATGATCATTCCGCCGATAGCACACGATGTGAAGACCATTTCTATTGGCATGTTTATGGAAGAAAATATTCCTGTTGTATGGCGTGGGCCTATGCTTCACCGTGCTCTCGAACAGTTCTTCTCCGATGTTTACTGGGGCGATCTTGATGTTCTTCTCATCGATCTGCCACCTGGTACCGGTGATATTGCGCTGTCGGTTGCCCAGCTCATTCCGCAATCAGAAGTTGTTTTGGTTACTACCCCGCAGGTGGCGGCCGCCGATGTTGCCGAACGTGCAGGCATGATGGCAAAACAAACCGAACAACGCGTGGTTGGCGTGATTGAGAATATGTCATTCCTTGCCATGCCAGATGGTTCAAAGATGGAAATCTTTGGCTCTGGTGGCGGCAAGAAAGTAGCTGACGAACTTTCCTACATTCTCGGTTACGATGTGCCGCTCTTGGGTCAAGTGCCCCTCGAACAACCGCTGCGTGAAGGCGGAGACGCCGGTGTTCCACTTGCCAGCCAAGATAGTTCTTCACCAGCTCATGATGCTCTTGATGAGATAGCTAGTGTGTTGGGGCGTCGCGCACGCGGTCTGGCCGGTAAATCTCTTGGGGTTTCTCCACTCTAGCGGGAGGGAAAGTAACGAGCATGAGCACCGAAAAAGCACAATCGTGGCTGTACGCTGAATCTTTTGTCACCGAAAATGAATCTATCGCGCAGGCACGGTATCAAGCCACAGAACTGGGCATCGAATCCATTAGCCCGGCAACTGGACAATTCTTGTCTTTGCTGGCAACAGGTAGTCAGATCAAAACAATTGCCGATATTGGGACCGGTACGGGCGTTTCGGGTCTGTATTTGTTGAGCGGATCGAGTCAATCGCATCTAACCAGTATTGATATTGATTCCGAGGCGCAAAATTTTGCTCGGCAAAACTTTGCTGCGACTGGGATTCGATCTGGGCGCTATCGATTAATCAATGGCCGCAGTGCAGATATTTTACCGCGCCTAGCAGCTAACTCTTACGATATCGTCTTTATCGATGGCGATATTTTAGAAGCTGAAGGTGATGTGGTCGAAGCGTTACGTATGCTTCGCACTGGCGGAATGCTCATCGTCGCTCATGGTCTTTACCACGACCGCGTTGCTGATCCGGCACGCCGTGATGACAACACGGTTGCCATGCGAAATATCGGCAAGATGCTTCTCGAAAGTGATCAGGTTACGGCTTCGCTACTACCACTTGGCGATGGCTTGCTTGTTGCAACGAAACTGTCTTAGACGAATAGTGTGCCTGAGTAGACCTACTCGGGCACACCGTTCAATTCAATGCGTTAGTTGCGTTCCATAACTGCTTGTTCGACGACGTCGAGCAACGTCTGTAGTTCATCGTCACGCAGTTCTAGAACCATGCGGCCTCCACCTTCAAGCGGAATGCGTAACACAGTTCCGTGATTTGAGCGCTCTGTTTCCAACGGGCCATCTCCAGTGCGGGGTTTCATCGCTGCCATGAGACCTCCTCTCATAAGCCATTTTGGCTATCACCTCAAGTCTAGTCTATTTTCATGGCTTTGAGTCCAAAAATTATTTTTTGCTCTCTTGGTAAACAACTCCTGTTGCTAATTTTTAATCGCACATAGCCCATCCCATCGATATCTAACTGCCCTATAACCTATGTGTTTTTGGTAGTATTTACCTATGAATACTACTGAACTTTCACCACACGAACTTGCTAACGAAGCAGCTCGAGTAATCGCCGAACGCACCGGTGTAGCACGCCACGAAATAGCGTTGACTCTCGGCTCTGGTTGGGGCGGTGCCGCCCAACTCATTGGTGACGTCGTTGCAGAAATAGACGCTGCCGAGATTCCTGGTTTCCATGCTTCATCAGTTGTTGGACACGGCGGAAAGATTACGTCGATTAAACTCAAATCTGGCCATCATGCACTAGTTCTCGGTGCTCGTACCCACTTCTATGAAGGCAAAGGCGTACGGGCCGTGGCACACGGGGTGCGCACAGCTGCTGCTGGAGGTGCAAAGGTTTGCATCCTCACTAACGGATGTGGCTCTACGGTTCAACAATGGGGTCCAGGCACAGCCGTTTTGATTAAAGACCACCTCAATCTCACAGCCACCTCCCCCATTGAAGGTGCACACTTCGTTGATTTATCCGATGCCTACTCAGCTCGCCTACGTGCGATCGCCCACGAGGTCGATCCTAACTTGCCAGAAGGCGTCTACACCCAATTTCCTGGCCCGCACTACGAAACCCCCGCGGAAGTAAAAATGGCACGAATCATGGGTGGCGATCTTGTTGGCATGTCTACCGCGCTTGAAACTATTGCGGCTGCTGAAGCTGGCGTTGAAGTCCTCGGGATTTCCCTCGTTACCAACCATGCTGCTGGTTTTGGCCCCGATAAGCTCGACCACAAAGAAGTTCTTGAAGCAGGCCAAGCAGCTGGGCCACGCATCTCCCGTCTCTTAGCAGACATCATCGAACGTATCACCACCACATTGGGATAAATCGCGCTTATAGATAGATTTTGATGAGAGGAAGAATATGTCATATAACATCGAAGAAGTTAGCCAATGGATCGCTCACGATCCTGACGAGAAAACCGCTGCCGAAGTTCGCCAGCTCCTTGAGCTCGCTGAAGAAGGGGACTGCGCAGCCCAACAAGAACTAACAGATCGGTTCCACGGTAGCCTTGAATTTGGCACTGCCGGTTTACGCGGTGAAATGGCAGGCGGACCCAACCGAATGAACCGCGCTGTTGTACGCCGTACAGCTTACGGTTTAACTGAGTGGTTAAAGGAAAAAGTCGGAGACGATGCACTTGTTGTTATCGGATATGATGCCCGATACAACTCAGCAGATTTTGCTGCCGATACCGCAGCTATCGTTACCGCCGCGGGTTTGCGCGCCAAGATCATGCCACGTGCACTGCCCACCCCAGTTTTAGCCTTCTCGGTACGATATTTTGGTGCAGACGCCGGTGTTATGGTCACCGCCTCGCACAATCCTGCCAAAGATAACGGCTACAAGGTCTACACCGGTGCCCGTGCCACCGATGATTTAGGGCGCGGAGCACAAATCGTTCCACCTACCGATAGTCAAATTGCTGCACATATTGCACGCGCACCTTTTGCTGACGAAATCCCACTAGCCCAATCAGGGTGGGAAACAATCAGCGAAGATGTGATTGACACCTACATCCAAACAGCAATTCAAACCATCCCCGAGCAAACTCCACGCGACCTCAAGATCGTCTATACTGCCATGCATGGTGTGGGAGCCCAAACAATGCGTCGCGTGCTCACCGGAGCTGGTTTTACCGACGTCGTCGATGTTCCCGAGCAAAACACACCAGATCCTGATTTCCCAACCGTTGCGTTCCCTAATCCGGAAGAAGCTGGCGCACTCGATATTGCGATTGCACACGCACAACGCGAAAACGCAGATATCGTTATCGCCTCCGATCCCGATGCAGACCGCGCTTCGGCCGCAATCCCAGTCAACGGAACCTGGATTCAGCTCTCTGGTGATGAAATCGGGTCAATTCTTGGCGAACAGGTCGCAAAGCGGCTTGAAGAAGCTGGCGAGCGCGGCACGTTGGCGAACTCCATCGTCTCCTCCCAGCTACTAGAACACATTGCCCGAGTACACGGCCAAGATTATGAAGCAACCCTCACCGGTTTTAAGTGGATCTCGCGAGCACGAAACATCGCATTTGGGTATGAAGAGGCAATCGGTTTTTGTGTAGATCCACAAAGTGTCAAAGATAAAGACGGCATTTCTGCTGGCCTACTTATCGCTCAAACCGCAGCCCGCCTCAAAGCTGACGGCCAAAGCCTACGCGATGAACTAGACCGTATCGCGCAACAGGTCGGAGCCTTATATGCGACTGCTCCTGTGACCATCCGCGTTGAAGATCTCTCAATTATTCCGGCAACAATGGATAAAGTACGCACTAATCCGCCATCGGTCCTTGTGGGATCTGACGTGTCATCCATCGTAGATCTATCCATCGGCACCGCTGATCTCCCACCCACGAATGCGATGATTTTGCGCACCGATGCCGGTGATCGCGCCATCGTACGCCCCTCGGGTACTGAACCCAAGGTCAAATGCTATCTGGAAGTTATTATTCGCCTCGATGGCATCAGCATTGACGATGCTCGCCAGCAAGCAAGTATGCGGCTTGAACAATTGAAGGCAGATATGGGCCAGGTGCTCTCGCTTTCATAACCCTAACCCCACAAGACTTTTCTAGAATCTCAACCTAGAAAAGTACAAACGTCAGGTCCTAACTCCTATGATAGGAGTTAGGACCTGACGTTTTAGCGTTTACAAGGAATATCCGCGCCCATCACTCAGGCAAGGAATCAATAACCTTCTGTGTACCGGATAGCCCGAGGCGGGTTGCGCCAGCTTTCATGAGCTCAAGAGCAAAGGTGCCATCGTGAATACCACCCGATGCCTTAATCTCAAGTTCATCACCGACGGTAGCCTTCATCACTTCAACCGCATGAACCGAAGCACCTCCGGCAGGATGGAAACCAGTGGAGGTCTTGACGAAATCAGCCCCAGCATTCATCGAGGCTTGACATGCCTGAACGATTTCTTCATCGGTTAATGCAGCCGATTCGATAATCACTTTGAGCACAGCGTATGGAATAGCGTCGCGCACAACAGCAATATCGTATTCAAGTTCTTCCCAAGCACCTTCCTTAGCAAGGCCGAGGTTGATAACCATATCAACCTCTTGGGCGCCGGCAGCTACTGCACGAGCAGCTTCTGCTGCTTTGATTTCTGATGCAACTGCACCCGATGGGAAGCCACAAACAACTGCAAGTTTGATATCGCCTAGATCAATATCTTCGGGCAGTGGAAGCATGGATGGAGATACACACACTGAGTAAGTGCCCAGCCGCTTAGCATCTTCGATCAATGCCTTGACATCATCGATGGTTGCTTCTGGCTTTAACAGGGTGTGATCTACAATTCCTGCAACTTCTTGTGGGGTTGCCATAATATCTCCTTTTTCAAAAAGTACACATCACTAGTGTGCTTAGTTTCTTGTCTCTATTGTATCGTCTTAAAAATTGTTCTTGCCCGGAAGAACTGCCCAAACTACGTGTGACCATCGCCCAAGGGCTCGGAGTCTAGTTCGTCGTTCCATCATAATATGGAGCGGAACATGGAAGATCTTCCCCGCCGCCGGCTCATAAATCTGTAGTTGTGGAAGTCCGTTCGCAGTATAGTTCTCCCCTGGTAGCACACCAATAATATGACGCGGTACCGCGGCGCTTAATGAGCGGTGAGAGTTTAGCGAACCTCCGGTATATAAAGCTGAGGCTTGCCCAGCGCAAGCCGCGTGGAACGCCCACTGCAGGGCGTTCCACGTCGATTCACGCCGGTCGTTTAATGCAAACGTTTGATAGGTTATCTGGCTGGTAGAAAATTCTCGAGCCAGCATCCATGGAGTTGTCCCCCACATGCGCGGCCAATGCGAACCACGATGCATGCGATCAAACATTTGTGCCTCGTGCTTAGCTAGCGACGCCTTATCATAGTGCGCCGCTACCAGGTCACGCGGATCGTGACCGCCACGAACGCGGTCAACAGCTAGGGCCACCATCGCTCCACACGTATAGGGCGTGGTCTGGGAAAAGTCTCCAGAACCATAGCCGTGTGAAGCATAGGATTCTAACACCTCAAAATCGTTAGCTGACAGCCCCGTATACGGAAAACTGACTGCCGTGTCGATCGACGTCGCCAAACTAGCAAGCGACGAGACGTTGATGAGCATTAAGAAATCCGGTCCAAAATAACTGACTGCGGAGCATTAAGTTCGCCGCCAATCACAACTCCACCCTCGAGGGATTCCAGGGCACGCTCGATACGTGACTCATCGTCGGTATGTAACGTCATGAGCTTTTGTCCCTTCTTCACTGTATCGCCCGGTTTGGCATACAGCTCAATTCCAGCAGCTGCCTGGATCGGCTCTTCCTTGAATGCTCGCCCAGCACCCAATCGCCATGAGGCTACGCCGACAGCCAACGCATCCAACGTAGAAAGTACGCCATCAGACTGGGCAACAACATCATGGGTATGCTTCGAAACTGGCATCGGCGCGTCTGGATCTCCGCCTTGGGCTTGAATCATCTTGCGCCACACGTCCATCGCTCGGCCATCTTTGAGGGCTTGGTCAATATCGGCATCGGGCTGGCCGGCCGCAGTGAGCATTTCGCGTGCTAGGGCGAGGGTTAGTTCGACGACGTCGGAGGGCCCGCCACCAGCCAATACTTCAACAGATTCTTCAACCTCGAGACCATTACCGATCTTCATACCCAAAGGCGTTGACATATCGGTGAGCAAGGCTGTAGTTTTCACGCCGGCATCGGTTCCTAAATCAACCATTGTGCGCGCTAATTCTTGTGCCTTGTGCAAATCCTTCATAAAGGCACCGGAACCGACTTTGACGTCGAGGACGAGAGAGTCAGTTCCTTCAGCAATCTTCTTAGACATAATCGATGATGCGATCAGTGGAATGCAATCAACTGTTGAGGTGACATCGCGCAGTGCGTAGAGTTTCTTATCTGCAGGTGCCAGGCCAGATCCGGCGGCACAAATAACTGCCCCTGGGCCGGAGAGCCCGAGTTGGTCCATGATTTCATCGTTGGATAAGAACGCTCGCCAGCCGGGGATCGCTTCGAGTTTGTCCAAGGTACCTCCGGTATGGCCCAAGCCGCGGCCAGAAAGTTGGGGCACGGCTACTCCGTAAACGGCCACTAACGGGGCAAGTGGCAAGGTGATCTTGTCCCCCACGCCACCGGTGGAGTGTTTATCTGCCGTGACTCGGCCCAGTCTGGAGAAATCCATCCGTTCACCGGAATCGATCATGGCATTTGTCCATTGGGAGATTTCTTCACGATCCATACCGTTGAGGAAAATTGCCATCGCAAGCGCTGCCATCTGTTCATCGCCGACGACGCCGCGAGTATAAGCATCAATCGTCCAATCTATCTCGTCTTTAGATAGCTTGCGACGATCGCGCTTATTGCGAATAACATCAACAACATCAAATTTTTCCGCCATTATTTCTCCTTCTTCTGTACCTTGTGTGTTTCTTTGACGCTATCACGTAACGCATACGGCGTTTCAATAGTGATTTGGCTTGTTTCAACTAATGCCAGGTCTGCTGGAGTAAAACCCTGTGGCAATACTTCATCCATGGTCATAATGCCGGTAGGCATGGTGACTAAGAGATTGGGCCCGCCGTGCTCATAGAGGAGTTGGCGGCAACGGCCACAAGGAACGATCACATCACCGTTACCGTTGACGCAATAGAAAGCGACGAGCTTGCCACCGCCGGTGCGGTGGAGCATTGACACTAAACCATTTTCAGCACATGTGCCCAAACCAGTAGAGGCATTTTCAACGTTACACCCCGATACCAGCCGGCCATCATCTACTAATGCGGCTGCTCCTACCGGATACCCAGAGTATGGGGCGTATGCGGTTTTCATAGCTTCAATTGCTAATTCTTTAAGCTCATCCCAGTTTATTTCAGGCATATTAACTTCTTTCTTTTATCGTGGAACGCGGGTGGGCCGGCATAGCCGGCCCACCGATCCACAAATTGTTACTTGATGTATGGAATGTTTTCTGCAGCTGGTGGTCGAGACTTACCAACGAATCCAGCAACCGCTATCACGGTGATAATGTAGGGGATCATGTTGACAAGTTGGGATGGGATCCCGCCGTGGAGATTTGGCATGAGCAACGCTACTGCTTTAGCGAAGCCGAACATTCCGGCAGCACCAAGAGCTCCAACTGGATGCCACTTGCCGAGGATCATCGCAGCTAGTGCGATGTATCCGTTGCCAGCAGACATGTTATCGGTAAACGCCAAACCTTGATCGATGGTGAAGTATGCGCCACCAAGACCGGCAATTGCCGAACCGAAGATTGTGTTGCGGATACGAGTGCGATTAACGTTGATGCCCACAGTATCTGCAGCGCGTGGATGTTCGCCGCATGCACGCATCCGCAAACCCCACCGCGAACGGTATAAGAAGATCGTCAGTAGTACAACTGCTACGTACATGATGTAGACCAAAATGGTTTGGTCGAAAAGCATTGGACCAAACACTGGGATATCTGCGAGTAACGGAATCCGTACCTTTGATAGCGAGTATTGGTTCGTATTGAAGATATCTGCGTTAGCTGACATCACTGTGCCGTAGAAGAAGGTTGTTAGTCCAAGACACAAGACGTTGAGTACCACGCCGACGATAATCTGATCTACCCCGTACTTAACTGCAAATAGCGCGAGTAAGGATCCTACGAGGCCACCTGCAATTGGGGCGGCGATCAATCCGAGGTAGGGGCTCTTAAAATATGATGCTGCCATCACGCCGAAGAATGCACCCACAAGGAGCTGGCCTTCGATAGCGATGTTAACAACACCCACATGCTCACTGACCACACCAGAGAGCGCTCCGAAGATCAGTGGCGTGGAAATGGCAACCGTGATGCCCAGCGTGGAGGTCAAGGTGACAGCTCCAGCCGAACCACCACCGGCAAAGACTAAAAATCCAAAGACGGTTAATACGGCTACTAAGATGGTGGCAAGTGTATCGAGGATACGTCCTGTTTTGCCATATTTTCCTCGCCCAAGAGTAGACAGGACTGACCATATCGTAGCGATGAGGATGATCGCGCTAAAGATCCAGAGGGTTGCTACTGCGGGGACGGAAAAATCTGGGATATCGATTGAGGAGGCACGATCGTTGAGACGGATACGCGCATCACCAGTTGCGTTTAGCGCAAAGAACAATGCCAGAAGCGCTGCTAAGCCATACGTTACTGGCATCTTCCAAGAGAGTTTGCCGATGACTTCTGGTTGCTGTGCGCCAGTAGCTGACGTGGTTTTGTCCATGACATGATGAGTTGCACTCATGCTGACTCCCCCTTTCCGGTAGATGCCTGCGCATCTACGGCAGTTACCTCTGTTTTTTCTTCACTGTGTGAATCGGAATCCGTGCGATCAGTCTTGGTTGCACCGATCGAGGCCGCATATTCGCGCAAGCCTTTTCCATCGGGTTTAGGCAGATGGAACATCCAACGAATCAGTGCGGGCGCTGCGATGAATAAGACGATAACAGACTCTAGA
Organism: Arcanobacterium pinnipediorum; assembly: GCF_023973165.1. Classification (NCBI taxonomy): domain Bacteria; kingdom Bacillati; phylum Actinomycetota; class Actinomycetes; order Actinomycetales; family Actinomycetaceae; genus Arcanobacterium; species Arcanobacterium pinnipediorum. Next base: position 1,387,583 of record NZ_CP099547.1, read on the forward strand.
ATCAAGACCATATCTACTGGTACGCCTTGGGCTTGCATCGCGTAGCCGCCTGCTTTAAATGCGCCGAAGAGTAAACCGGAGAAGAAAACACCTAACGGACGATTGCGCCCTAGTAGGGCAACCGTGATCGCGTCGAAGCCAATGGTGCCTGCAACACCAGCGGTAACTCCTTGTTGGCCCTGGTACATGGTACCCAATGCTTCATTCGCCCCGGCAAGTCCGAGAAAAACGCCGGAGACAACCATTGTTAGGGTGGTGACTTTCGCGATTGACATACCTGCAGTTCGCCCGGCGTGCGGATTTGCTCCTACTGCGCGCACTTCGAAACCAAAGGTAGAGCGCTCCAAGATCCACCAGAATGCAAATACTGCAATGAGGGCAAGGATGAAACCTAGATGGATCTTGAATGGTGGCGGAAGGAGAGCCGGCAGCGCGGCGGTATCTTGGGCAACAGGAGTGATCGGATTGTTTTGCCCTGGCGAATGCCAAGAATCTAGAGATAGCAGATAAGAGAGCAACAGGGCTGCAATCGAATTCAGCATAATGGTAACAATAACTTCGTTAGCCCCGGTTTTTGCCTTCAGATATCCTGCAATACCGGCATACAAGCCGCCTGCAAGTGCCGCTGCGAGGAGGGCAACGAGCAGGTGAATGCCGTAGGGCAGGTCATAGCTAAATGACACCCAGATAGCGGCCAGCGATCCAAAAATCATCTGGCCGGCACCACCGATATTGAACAATCCGGCACGGAAACCAAATCCTAAGCCTAGCCCGGCCAAGATCAGCGGCGTTGCGTAGAAGAGAGAATCCATAAACGGGCGGATAGCATAAGTAAATCCACGGTTGAGCGCACTGGCATTAAAGATCGAACCTTTAAACATTGCGCCATAGGCATCAAAAACTGATGCTCCGGTTACCATAATCAGTAATGCTCCGATAAGGAATGCTAAGACGATCGCAATAATGCCCACTAGCCATCCCGAACGTGGTATCGCGTGGCCGATTGCCTTAGCCCACGCACCAGCACTCAATGAGCTTGTTTTGTTTGTCTGCATCACTTAGCTCCCTTCATTGGCGTAGCATTACCAACTTGGGCAAATGCTTCATCTTGTGGCACACCGGCCATCATCAACCCTAGAACGTCTCGAGAAGTATCTGCAGGGACAATGCCTACGATCTTCCCGCGGTACATAACGGCAATACGATCTGCAAGTGTTACAACCTCATCGAGTTCTGAAGATACGAGAAGCACTGGCGTGCTAGCATCGCGCGCTTCGACGATACGTTTATGAATAAACTCGATCGACCCAACGTCCACGCCACGAGTTGGTTGGCTAGCAACAAGCAAGCGTAGCTCACGCGAAAGTTCGCGCGCCACCACAACTTTTTGCGCATTTCCACCCGAGAGCGTGGAAATAGGATCAGTAATTCGGGTAATACGGATATCGAACTCAGCTACTTTTTCTTCTGCGTTCTTCGCTACCGCTGCCGGATGCATCGCAAGTCCGCTAGCAAAGGGTTTATTGAGATATTGATCGAGTACGAGGTTTTCCGCGATTGAGAACGATGCAATCATGCCATCTTTTGATCGATCTTCTGGAATAAACCCGATACCAGCATCAATGTTCTTGCGAACCTGACGGCCTTGAATCTCGTGTCCATCTAGGGTGATTGTGCCACGATCGGGCTGGACCAATCCCAAGATCGCTTCTGCTAGTTCAGTTTGTCCATTGCCTTGCACGCCGGCAATCGCTAAAACTTCGCCTCGCTGAAGTTCGAATGAGACATGATCAAGTAATTTGGTTCCGTTTGAATGCACAAGGCTGACATCGTTAAACGCTAGCCCAACTTCACCCAGTTGCGGTGGGTTCTTCTCTAGCTGCAGCATCACTGGCCGGCCAACCATCTTAGTTGCAAGTTCAGTTTCAGACGACGTCGGGCTGGCGGTTCCGACAACTGCTCCGCGCCGAATAACGGTGATATCGTCAGCAACGGCTCGTACTTCACGTAGTTTGTGGGTAATAAAGACGATTGATGTTCCTGATGCAGCCAACTGCTTCATAATTTGCATAAGCTCATCAGTTTCCTTGGGAGTAAGAACTGCAGTGGGTTCGTCAAGGATAAGGATTTTTGCGTCTCGGGATAATGCCTTGACAATTTCGACTCGCTGCTGGGCGCCAACTGGAAGGTCTTCAATATAGGCATCTGGATCTAGATCGAAGCCAAATCGTTGCGAAACATCGATAACAGTTTGGCGCGCCTTCTTAATATCAATGATGCCTGCTGTTCCAACTGGCTCATATCCCAGGGCAACAGATTCAGCAACAGTAAAGACTGGGATGAGCATGAAATGCTGGTGGACCATTCCAATACCTGCGGCAACCGCATCTCCAGGACCGTTAAAGGTTACTTTCTTGCCATCGAGAAGGATTTCTCCCTCATCGGGTTCATAAAGTCCATACAAGACGTTCATGAGGGTCGATTTACCAGCGCCATTTTCTCCAAGCAGAGCATGGATATGCCCTTCTTCGACGACGAGGTCAATATGATCATTGGCAATAAGCGGTCCAAACCTCTTGGTAATGCCTCTTAGTTCCAGCTTCACGCTGAACCCCTTTCGTTCCGCAGTCCCGGGTTCCCCTGAGATTTATGTAGATCTATCATACTCTCTTTAGCGAATAAAATCTGACCGGGAGCGTCAATCAATACCTATATAAAACGAGAGTGAGGATCTTAGGAGATTATCCGTAAAATCCTCACTCTCGAGCATGTCACACTAGATTACGAGCATGATCAGTTTGCTGCTGGCGATTCAATCTTGAGGTCACCTGAAGCAATCTTAGCTTCGAGATCCTTGACTTCAGACTTGAGTTCGTCAGAGAGCTTGGAATCGAAATCGTGGAATGGAGCGATGGAAACGCCCTTGTTCTCGATGGTGCCAACGTATGGCTTCGATTCGAATTTACCGTTCATAGCATCCTTGATAGCTGCCTTAACAGATTCGCCGATGTCCTTCATGACGGAGGTGATAACAATGCTCTTGTAATCAGCTGCCGATTCATACCAATCGGAGTCAACACCGATGATGAATACGTTTTCAGCTTCCTGAGCTGCAGCAGCTGCACCTAGACCAACTGGGCCAGCTACTGGCATGATGATGTCTGCACCTTGAACGATGAACTGCTGAGCCTGCGACTTGCCCAATGCTTGATCGTCGAAGGAATTGGTGAACGAACCGTTCTGGGTTTCTTTATCCCAACCAAGAACCTTCACATCGGTTCCCTTAGCCTCGTTGTAGGCCTTAACACCATCAACAAAACCGTCCATGAAGATCGTAACGGAAGGAATCTGAATTCCACCGAAGGTAGCAACGGTACCGGTCTTGGTAGCGCCAGCGGCTACGTATCCAGCAAGGTAAGCAGCCTCTTGGGTGTTGAACAATAGTGCGCGGCCGTTTTCAAGCTCGACTGGCTTTCCGTCTTTATCAGTAAAGCCGGAGTCGATAAGGCCGAAGTGGAGGTCAGTGTTTTCTTCTGCTGCCTTCTTAATTGATGGTGCGAGCAAGAAGCCAACACCGATGATGAGAGAACAGCCATCATCAATCATGGTTTGGGTATTTGGGCCGAAATCGGAATCGCCCTTTGACTCTGCAGTGTTGACTGCAACGTTGAATTCTTTCTCAGCTTCCTTGAGACCGTTGAATGCGGATTCGTTGAAGGACTTATCGTCCCAGCCGCCAGCATCGGAAACAAGGCATGCCTTGAAGTCGCTGGAACCTGATGACATTGCGTCATCTGACGACTTCTTTTCATCGGTGCCAGAACAAGCTGACAAAGCCATTGTGGATGCCGCAAGAATTGCGACGAAAGACTTGAATTTCTTCACTAGTATCTCCTGATCGAGTTTTCCAGTTTGGCGATAGGTAGCAACCAAAACCGTACAATACTTAAGAATAGGCATGTTCTTAAGTCCGTGCCACCCGATTTGATAGATGGGAGTCGTTTCTCGGCATTTCGTTATCGAACCGATATAAAATCGCGACTTTTCCTTGATAAAACGCCATTATGTGACCATATAATGACCCATCTAACAGGATTTTATCCCACTATATGAAACAAATTGTCCACCTGCTAACATGGCGTCAGCTATAGCAGATGGTCTAAATCAGCTGCGTGCACCTGATCGACAATATCCTTGACTTTTTGCGCACCGGCGACTGAGGTCACCAACACAACATCTGCAGTATCAACAACAACCACGTCTTTCATACCCACAAGAGCAATCGGCCGGTCATAGGTAAACACTGTGCAATTATCTGAATCAACGCTAAATACCGGCTGCTGAGCGCCCCCTTCACTGCGATGAGATACAATCCCAGAACCATCAGAGCTTTCACGGTTTCCATGCAGTATCTCATTAACCGCAGCGAAATCACCGACATCGGTCCAGCCCATAGATGCCGGCACCACTGCAATACCACCATCTGCAGCAAGTGGTTCGGCAATAGCATGATCGATGGCGATCTTGTGGACCGTGGGCCACACCGAATCAAGGATCGAAGCGCGATTAGGCGTATCCCACTCTCGCGCAATAGCCATAATCCCCGCATATAGCTCTGGTTGGTATTTAGCCAGCGCACCCAACAACACATCGGCACGCGCTACAAACATCCCCGCATTCCAAAAATACGTGCCACTAGCCACATACTTCGCAGCCGTATCTAGATCGGGCTTTTCTAAAAACTCGCTAACCCCATAAGCACCTGGCACAGCCGAAAGCGGATCGGTTGCCCGAATATAGCCAAATCCGGTAGCTGGCGAGTTCGGCTCAATACCAATCGTTGATACATAGCCTTCGCGCGCAGCATCAACGGCACGGACCACCACGGAACGAAATGCTTCAGGCGCACCAATGAGATGGTCTGCTGCAAACGAGCCAACCACAACATCACCGTGACGTTGGCGAATAATCGCCGTCGCCAATCCAATCGCAGCCATGGAATCACGCGGCGAAGGCTCAGCAACGAACTGCTGTTCGCCTAACTGAGGAAGTTGGCGCACTACAGCTGGCATATGTGCAACTCCGCTGACCACCATAATGTTTTCACCCGTTAAAGGTGTTAGCCGCGCGACGGTCTGTTGCAACAAACTCGACCCAGCACCGGTCACATCCTTGAGAAACTTCGGTGAACTGGCGCGCGATACCGGCCACAATCGAGTGCCTGCACCACCAGCTGGAATAATCGCATGAAAATCCTTCAACCCAACCTTCACTTCCTACTGCCTCCAAACTCGCACTGCCTACCCGATCTGTGTATTCAAAACATACAACCAGATAACTCTTGAGATTGTGCTCGCGCACAACACTCTTCGCGGCTAGAAACTATTTGTCGTTTTCCCGAGTTCGCTCATCTTGCAGCTGGCGAGCCACCTTCTCCCCAATTATTTTCGGATCAGCCTGAGCTCGCGTCGCAGAAGTTGTGGGGACAGTTTTGTTCATATACGCCTCCCACGCCGACTGCGCATAATCTTTGCGCGCCGCATCGACTCGTTCTTGCGCTCGTTGAAGATTATCTTCTGCTCGCGCGATACGCTTCTGCTTCCACGCCGCCCGAGGGCCAGACCACGGCGGAACCAATTCTGCTTCCTGATCGTTTTCTGGATGCGGTGCAACAACACCAGTCATCGGATCGTAATTCCAGTCAAGAGTTTCGCGAACAGTTTCAGTAACATAATTTGGGTACTCATCAGCATGCTCGAGCTGAGACTTCGTCGGCTCGCCAGGAGCCGGTGGATTGGCCACAAACGCTGCCGCTACCAAAGTTACTTGGGCAAGCAAATTCACCCAGATCAACAATGTAGCAATAGCGGCAAACGGCGCCAATAACGGATTGTCAGAAACTGATGAGACCACCGTCGTACCTAAGAAACGCAAAACCGACGATGCAATACCTGCTAGGAGAGATCCTTTTACTAAATCCTTCAATGGCGGATGCGCACCAGACATAACACTGAACAAAAACATGAAAATAACGGTGTCAACTACCAAGGCAATCAAGATGGTGCCTACTTCAATGAAGAAGGAGCCCACTGCGCCCGGAATATTCAACCATTGCAAAATTGTTTCTGAAAACTGCGTTGAGATAGTTACCAACGTGACGGTTGCTAACGCCCCGATACCAATCATTAAAAACCCGGAAAGATCCATCAATTTAGCTTTAACGAATGGGCGTGAAAGATAAGTGATACCAAACATCCCCAAAATAGCGATGCGCAACGCCGTCATCAATGATGCAGCCGACCACAACAACACCACTATCGAAATAATCGACGCGACATTAATCGGGTTTTCAATAATCAACGCATGAGGATCCAAAAGTCCCGACGGGGATTCTTCGGTTTTCAAAATCCCTGGCAGTGAGGAGTTAACTGTTTCAAACAATGTTTGGCGCAGTTCATCATTGCCGCCTAGCGTATAGGAGAACACGGTTAGAGCAAGTGTGAGCGCACCACCGATAGCGAAAAGAGCCGAATAGGCTATTCCACCGGCAAGTAGGTAACCACGCGCCCAACTATAGCGGCTAAATGCGCGCACTGGCCGGAGTTGGAACACCCATTCAATAAGGCCAGTAATTCGTTCCATCAGCGTTGGCTTTGGAGCCACCGTCACATCTTCCATCAGTTCTCCACATCATAAGTAACGAGCAACGGAGCATGATCTGACCAGCGCATATCATACGAATCCGCCCGGTCAATCCGAACCGATTGGGCACGCTGGGCTAAAGCAGGAGTGGCTAAATGGTAGTCGATACGCCACCCTACGTTGTTTTCAAAGGCCTTACCGCGCTGCGACCACCAGGTATATTCAGCTTGCTCATCGCCAATCAGCGAACGTTGGACGTCTACATACCCGAATTCGCCCATCCATTTATCCAAATAAGCGATCTCCGGATCTAGCACACCTGCGGTCTTATTATGGTTAGAACGCCAATTGGTGATATCACGCTCGGTGTGAACGATATTAAAATCACCTGCCATCACGATATGTGGCATATCAGGATGGCGATGGCGCTGTAGCTGGACTAAGCGGGTAGAAACTCGATCCAGGTGGGAGTACTTCGCAGCCATTTTCGGCTCATCGCTCGCATTACCCGAATGTAGGTATGCACTGATAAACGTGGTGTGCAGCTGCGGGATATCAACTTCGACCCACCGGCCGGTATCTACCGCTGGCTCGGCGGGGCGATCCCAGGCAGTTGTAGCATCTGCATCGGGATCTGCATCTGGTAGGTCTGCACCTAAACCTATACTAACTCGGCCAATATCGAGTCCTTGCTTTACCGCAATAGCAACCCCAGCACGTCCTTTAATCTCGCAGGCTTGCTGGAGGATCTGGTAATCGCTACCAACTAGCCCAGGAACCAATTCTTCTGGCGCGCGCATCTCTTGCAGTAACAGCACATCCGGACGAACACTCGCGATCCATTCTTGCATTCCCTTACGCACCGCGGCGCGAATTCCGTTGACGTTACAGGTAGCTACTAGCATAGGTGCCTTTCCAATTAATTATTCTTAATTAATTGTACGGGGTTTATGAGTTTTGTTCACTTGCTTCGACGACGTTGGACAACAGCATCGCTCGAGTCATTGGCCCTACCCCACCCGGATTTGGTGAATAGAATCCCGCTTTATCGAATACTGCTGGATCGACATCGCCGAGCATTGCGGATTTTCCGGTTTGTGGATCGGTTACACGCGAAACGCCGACGTCGAACACAACCGCACCTGGGCGAACCATATCTGGGGTGATCATCTGAGCTACCCCGGCTGCGGCTACGATGATATCGGCACGCAAGGTGTGCTCGGCTAAGTCTTTGGTTGCGGAATGGCACGCATCGACGGTGGCATTAATCGAGCGCGAGGTAAGTAGGATTGCTAGGGGTTTGCCAACGGTTGTTCCGCGCCCAACAATGCACACATTAGCGCCAGACCATTGGACTCCATATCGCCGGCCAAGTTCCACGATACCCATCGGGGTACACGCAATCGGAGCAGGAATTTCGTTAGCGAGCCGGCCGATATTGACCGGATGTAGCCCATCAACATCCTTGGTGGGCTCAATTGCTTCCAACACTTTTTGGGTATCGATATGCCGAGGTAATGGCAGCTGCACGATGAAGCCCGAGCATTGCGGATCTTCGTTGAGCTTATGTACCTGGGCAAGTACTTCTTCGGTAGTTGATTCTTCGGGCATATCTACTCGTATCGAGTTAATCCCTACCTCAGCGCAGTCCCGATGCTTCATATTGACATACATCTGAGATCCGGGATTTTCTCCAACTAACACGGTAGCTAGCCCTGGCGTGTAGCCTAGGTTAGCAATTTTTTCTTTTAGTTCTTCTTTGATCTGGGCCAGAGTTGCCCGCCCATCCATCTTCACCGCAGTGCTCACCTACACTCCTCCTCTCAAGCCATGCAATCAGTGCGTTTGATCCAGACCCGGATATAACGGGAAGCGATCAGTCAGGGCAGCGACCCGAGCACGCAAGGCAGGAATATCAGCCGAGTTACCATCACGCAATGCAACGGCAATAATATCGGCGACTTCGCTAAATTCTTCGTCCCCAAATCCGCGCGTAGCCAATGCTGGAGTTCCGATTCGCAATCCAGACGTTACTGCCGGTGGACGTGGATCGAACGGGATCGCGTTACGATTGACGGTAATGCCGATCTCGTGGAGCAGATCTTCTGCTTCTTGACCGTTGAGTTCGTGGTTGCGTAAATCTACTAAAACGAGGTGAACATCAGTTCCGCCAGTGAGCACTGAGACGCCCTTATCAGCAACATCGGCAGCGATAAGACGCTCCGCAAGAATCTTTGCTCCGCGCAAGGTCCGCTCTTGCCGATCCTTAAACTCCGGTGTGCCAGCGAGCTTTAACGCAATAGCTTTCGCAGCAATCACGTGCATAAGCGGGCCACCTTGTTGGCCGGGGAAGACTGCGGAGTTGAGTTTCTTGCCGAGTGATTCATCACGAGACAAAATCATGCCCGAACGTGGACCACCGATGGTCTTATGAATAGTGGTGGTGACGACGTCGGCGTATGGGACTGGGCTGGGGTGTAACCCAGCGGCAACCAACCCCGCAAAATGAGCCATATCCACCCATAAGTATGCGCCAACTTCATCCGCAATCTCGCGAAAGGCCGCAAAATCTAAGTGCCGTGGGTAGGCAGACCAACCGGCAATAATCATCTTCGGCTTATGCTCTAGGGCTAGTTTGCGAACCTCATCCATATCGATGAGGTATGTTTGTGGATCTACACCGTAAGAGACAATGTTGAAGTTCTTGCCCGAGAAATTGATCTTCATGCCGTGAGTTAAATGCCCACCATGAGCCAGCGACAATCCCATAACGGTATCGCCGTGCTGAAGTAGTGCATGATAAATGGCAGCGTTGGCTTGTGCTCCAGCATGTGGTTGGACGTTAGCGTAGGCGGCCCCGAATAGTTCTTTGGCACGCTCAATAGCTAGATTCTCTGCAACATCAACAAATTCACAGCCGCCATAGTAACGCCGGCCGGGATATCCTTCAGCATATTTATTGGTTAGTACCGAGCCTTGTGCTTGGAGCACTGCGCGCGGCACAAAGTTTTCCGACGCAATCATTTCTAATGTGGCGCGTTGACGCCCTAATTCATCTTCTAGCACCTGAGCAATTTGTGGATCTAGCTCAGCAAGTGAAAGATCGAAAGAATCGACCACGTCGGCCCTCCTTAAGGACATCCATTAACGGTTACACATCTAGTTTACGCATAGTCTCCCACAGAACTTTAACACGTCTATATTGTGGGATATCGCCATCCACGTCGTGAACAGCGGTGAAGCTGGTTGTGTGTTTCACTCACACTTAGTTCAATAGGTGAGGTGGGATGACGTCGGTGGCACACTGATCTGCCGGGAGTTTTTTGACTACTTGCGCAGGGCTACCTAGGGCGACGACGTTGGCGGGAATGTCTTTTGTCACCACCGATCCCGCACCGATGACGGTGTTGTCCCCGATGGTGACGCCGGGCAACACGATCACACCGGCACCTAACCATACGTTATCGCCGATGTGAATCGGGCTACCGCCTTCCCAGCCTTGGCTACGCAGTGTGGGCTCGAGCGGATGCCAGGCGGTTAAGAGCTGGACGCGCGGTGCGATCTGACAGTTTTTGCCGATGGTGATGGGGGCGACGTCGAGAAAAATACAGTCGTAGTTGACGAATGTTCCGGCTCCGATTGAGGTGTGGATACCGTAATCTACTCGCAGTGGAGCACGTACGATAACTCCCTCGCCAACCTCCCCAAGCCAGTGGGTGAGCACAGCGTAGTGGGCATCCCAATCGGCTGCAGGCAAGGAATTGAATTCGTCTTGATATTTCATGGCACGCGCATGGATCTCTTGAAATTTGGGACCTTGCGGTGTGTAGAGCTGACCGTTGATCATGCGGTCATAGAGTTCTTCGTCGCGTTTCATCTTCTTATTCTAATTCTCTTTTCCTTCCGGAGATTCTTCCGCAGTTCTTTCTTCTTTAGTCCAAAAGTAGTCCCAGACATCCGGGATGAAATAGCCCGGGAGACGTTCTGACTCAAAGGTTCCCATATCGGGCAGAGAATACTGTATCTGTCTCGTTTCTTCGTCGATAGATTCTTTTAACGGGAAATACCCCTGCGGGTTATCAATCTTAAACTCTGACGGATTACTAAACTCTTTCCACTTACGTTTTATCCACGAGCACAGGCGTTGGACGAAATTCTTCTGCACATCAGTTGCGGATGCAGATTCTCTGCGCGCAACTTGAATCTGATGTGCGCGGATAAGGGATCTACCTAAGTAATAGGACGGCTTTTTACCCCCGATATTCTTGCACACAATCCAGATATCTAAGATTGTAGCGGCAAGAGCAGAACTAAAAATCCCGATTAAGAGCGCTTGAAAATATCCAGGTAGGTTTTCTTTATATGAGAGCACTATCAGCAAGAAGAAAAACGACTCATATAAGATAACAAAAATAAGATACCCGACATAGGGAAAAATACTCTCAATGGACAGCTTGACTGCAGGATAAAATCTTACCAGTAGAATTTTATGACGAATCAGGGAAACTAACACAACAACCAGCAGATATATCCCCAGTACCAGGATTTGTTTCCACACAGAAGCATTCGATATGTTCCATAAAAAAATTGGGATCGCAAAAATTGTCAATATATTCAGAAGTACTACTAAACCAAACTGAGCACTACCTATAGAATTATTTCTATATCTTATCTGAATATTCTTCCAGTGAGAATCTGCTGGTTGACTCTGGCCAGTTACCAGTTCAACACTCTTCTGAGCACGTTCCCATTTGTTTTGGTCATATAACGTCTTAATCGCCGCGATAATATACCGGTCAAGCGCTTGAGACTGAATAAAAAGGTAAATGTAGAAAAATAGAGTGGCAATACCAAGAGTGAATTGTAACCTACCGAAGGCTATCGGAAGCAAGATAAGAAGAAAAGGGCGAAAGAGAAACAAAAACATAGAGATACTACGGTAGTACGTCAGAACACTCACATGGTTATCAGCATCTCCAGCACCATTTAGCTCCGGATCAACCTTGAAATTAATCTTGTGCAATTTCTCTTCAGCGTCTGAGAGAGCAACCGTCGCCGCAATACCCACTGCAGCTAAGATAGTAAAAACTGTAGATAGCTCAGCATCACTAAGTTCTCTAAAAACACCACGAAAGAAATCGCGGACATAGCCCCAAACTACAGGATCGGGAGCTGCTCGAGGAACGACGGAGATCTTTAAGTTTTCAAGCTCTTCTGCCAGAAGATATCCCAAGCTAGGGCCACTGCCGCCGATCATATCTGAGAAATACTTAATAATAACAAAGAGGATAAAGCCTACAAGTGGTGCGAAAAAAATCACTAGAACGATATCGACGAAAACCATCCCTGCCAAAGATTCTTGTCGCGCTTTAACCACCGTCTTTTCTCGCTTCGCATCCTTCTTCGAGAAATTAAAACGCCCGGAGCGTTGCGGCTTCTTCTCAGCTACATCTTTATCATTCCCCATGAGCTCTCCGCCTAGAATTACTCGATCATTGAACATTCACATGATAAAGCATAAAACCCGAAAAGTAGGAAAAATGGTCGCGATCGCAGGCATATTCCGCGGGTCTGAGAACCTCAAATCTGCCTCGCAACGAGCAAGAATTGTTTAATCCAGGCCGCGCGCTGCCGCCCATCGTGAGAGCTCATGACGATTAGAGAGCTGGAGCTTGCGCAACACTGCCGAAACATGCGTCTCAACCGTTTTAATCGAAATAAACAACTCAGAAGCAGTCTCTCGATAGGTGTAGCCACGCGCGATCAGCCGCATCACTTCTTGTTCACGCTGCGATAAACGGTCAAGTTCCTCATCGCGCTGCGCCACATCGGCAGCATGTGCACCGAACGCATCGAGTACAAAACCAGCTAGCCGCGGAGAAAAAGCCGCATCCCCGCCAGCCACCCGCTCAATTGCTTCCACCAATTCGTTCGCACTAACTGCTTTGGTGACGTATCCGCGAGCGCCTGCGCGAATAACGGCAACGACGTCGTCGGCAGAATCTGACACTGATAGTGCAAGAAACCGGGTGGATACTCCGCCAGCTAACACACGGCGGGCAACTTCTGCCCCACCGCCACCGTGACCGCCGGGCAGGTGAACGTCGAGCAATACGACGTCGGGCGGGTTATCGCGCAGCGAACTGAGCGCGCTAACTGCACTATCAACCGAATCGGCTTCACCAACGCACACAATATCGGCGTAACTTTCGAGTTGGGAGCGCACACCGGCGCGTACCAAAGCGTGATCGTCTACGATAAATACTTTTAGACTCACTGGTTACCTCCCGAACTGATCCGCATGTGAACCTCCGAACCACCACTAGGTAGCGGGGAACGAATCACTACTTCTCCCCCAACTTTAGCAAGCCGGCCGCGAATCGAATCTCTAATCCCGGCGCGGTCGCGGGCAATCGCTTCCGGATCAAAGCCAGACCCGCGATCACGGACAAAAACCTCGCACGCACTCTCCCCAAGTTGGGCGTATAACGATATTTTCCCAGGCGCGTGTTTGGCCGCATTCGTCAACGCCTCCCGGGTAGCACCCAGCAAGGCATGGGTTGCCATATTCGGCTGGGCATCTCCGGTGATGACTGTATCGATCTCAGTATGGAATTTTTTATCAATTTCGGCTGCGATCTGGGAAATATTATCGGCCACAGATGTTCCTTCCACTGCCCGATCTGAATACAAATAGCGGCGTAAATCCCGTTCTTGGGCTCGGGCCAGTGTAGCTACTTCTTCTGCAGAATCGGCGCGCGAGCGGATCAACGCCAGGGTTTGTAACACTGAATCATGTAAATGGGCTGCGATATCGGCCCGCTCTGCTTCTCGGATACGTTGCGCATACTCATCGCGCAACTGGGTACGATTTTGCAGCAATACCGGCACTATCACGAATCCGATTGCGCTAATGACGGCCAAGCCCACACCCAGGCTCGCCATGGTTTGATAGATCCCGTAGTTTCGCGATGCGTAGGTCAGTGCGCCGAGTGTTGCGATAAGACTTCCAACAATCGTCCATCCGATCGGCGCAGAATCGTTACCAACCGGATGCGACCATGCGATGCCAGCACCGGCCAAAATAATGAGGAAGGAGATCAGACCAGAGCCGTATCCGTGTTGAATAACCACAATGCCTATCGCACTAGCCGCCAAAACGAGGGCGGTAATAACAAGTGGCTTGCATGCTGGGTTGGCTCGCCCGGTATCTGGGGTCAGTTCGTTCATTAACCGACGACGGCGACCAGGCAGACCCTCGTCTTTAGGTATGGTGACGGCTAAGATGACATAAATAATTATTCCGGCACCAAAAAATGGTGTGGCGACGACGAAGGCCCAACGCCATGCCGTAACCGATCCACCAAGATGCACACTTAATCCGCGCGCGACGCCGGCCAGTTTGCGCGGCGAGCGTCGCAACAGCTCGGGACGCTTCGCTAACCCTGGCGCGCGCAGATGTGAATAATCATTATCCGTCTTCATACCTTTTATCATCACATATGTAATGGACGGTTATGTCCCTGAAGAACAAGATCAGGGTCAAATCAGGGTATCACCCTATAGCTGGCAGACATGAGTATCTGCAACGATAAAGTTATGAACATTTTTGAACGCTTAACTGCCCAGCCGCTGCGCCGAACCAGTGACGGTTACCTTGGCGGTATCTGCGCTGGCCTTGGCCACCGCTGGGATATCTCTCCCTTTCTCCTGCGACTCGCAGTTATTCTCGCAGCTTTCTTGGGCGGTATCGGTGTTATCGCCTACGGTCTTGCTTGGCTTCTTTTGCCTCACGACGACGACGGCCGGATAGAACTACGCGAAATAGTAGAAGGTAGATTCTCAGGCGGATTTGCAGCCAGTGTTGGCATGCTCGTGATTGGAGTGTGGTACTTCTTTGATCAGGCTACACGCACACACTGGTTCTTCTTTTCGGGTCTGCCCTTCGCTTTCCTCGCTGTTGCTGGTGGAATCACTTTGTTGATCGTCGTGTTGCGAAAACAAAGCAGCTCGAAAGCGGATGATGCCCCAGCAATTCTGCCTGGTGAGAGTGCCGACGTTGCCGCCTCGTCTGCCTCGCCTGCCTCACAGCCAGTACCTACTACTCCCAGAGCATTTGAGGAGCCAGTATCTCAAACCACCACGCCGCAAAAACCGGTACATTCAACGCCACGTGCGCCACGCACCCCGGCACTTTCTGGTAGGTTCATCCTACTTACTCTCGCACTGAGCGCAACTGGCGCCGCAGTAACGCTTCTTGCTACGCCAAATACCATTGCTGCTGCGCTTCTAACGCTCGGCATCGCACTGTCAATCCTTGGCCTTGGAATTGTTTGGGCAGGAATACGCGGAAAACGCAGTAGCTGGCTAAGTTTCGTTGCAACGCTACTGGCTTTTCCAGTCGCAACCCTTATTGGACTCTCATTCATCATTCCAACCAGCTTGATGAATGCTCCTCAAGAACAGTTTTTTGCCCAATCACATCGAACCGGATCAGCTGCCATCATCGATAACCGGGAACACGTCGTCAAAGATTTGACCGATAACGCTACCATTACCTCTATCTTTTCTGACTCCCGCTTCATACTCGACCGTAATGATCCAGTCATCCTTGACCTGACCATTTTAGGAACGGCTACCATCGCCGACTTAGGCGGATGGGAAATTCGCAACCCTGAGGAAGGTAGCTTCATTACTGAGATTCCAGAACTGTACTCAAATGCAACCAATCTCAGTTATGCCGAATCGAAGTCATTTGGTCCAATCGATCCTGATGAATGGTTCGTAGCCCCATACGAAACAGACCTCCATGCCTCAGTCTTACCAAAAAAGCACATCACAATTGTCAGCCCGGCGGCTCGTCAAGCCCCTGACAAAGCCCGCCACATCAGAATCGATTATGGTGCGGGTAACGTGAACTTTTCCGAACCAGTCCACGGCAGGCAAGCAATAATTTTCGTTGCCAACCAGCGTGCGATCCCGGTGAAAACTGACGCACTGCCACCGTCGTCGTCGCAATCAAACCAGTAGGAGAAAGTAATGAAAATCGGAACGTTTTTGTGGGGTATTTTTATCACCCTATGTGGCAGTTTAGCCATTATACGAGGTCTAGGTACGCACTTCGATGGCTCTACCCTAGCTGTTGCTGTTCTTCTTATCTTTGCCCTGGCTTGTACTGTTGCGGCACTCATGCCCCAACGCCAACCACAAACTATGGGCAAACCACAACAGCCACACGATCCGCTATTGTTCACTCAACCTGAGGGGTTTGAGGTAGAACCAACGCCCCACTCGAGTCACGAATAATGACCGTTCATGCAGGCGACCAGGTTCCTTCGTTGACTGATCAATATAGGAGGCAATAAATTCAACCTGATCATCTGCAACATCAATAATATCCAAGCCCGTCCAATAGATACCTTTCGTAGAAACATCTACCGGGCGGGTTTTTGGATGCCATGATGAGAAAACGAAGTCCTCGCGCCCCAGCGCATAGGCAGCATAGCGTGCTCGCATGAGCTCTTCTGGGGATTTAGCTAGACGTAGTCCATCGTGTAGCTGCTCGCAACAATCCTTATATGACTTCCCTGATTGGCATGGACATCTCATATAGTTTTACTCTTTGCCGTAATTCATCATCCTACAGGTGATACGTTAAAGGCGGAGACGTTCGCCTCCGCCTTTAACGTATGGACTAAACTCAGATCAAACCAAGTTCACGCACTGCATCGGCTTCTTCTTGAAGAGCCTTGACGTTGCGCTCAATACCAGCCTTGGTGGTTTCAGAAAGCTCCAAACCTTCCACAACCTTCCACTCTCCACCTTCGGAGACAGCCGGGAAGCCGAAGATGATACCTTCTGGCACACCGTAGTGTGAACCATCAGACCAGATACCTGGGGTAACCCAGTCACCTTCAGGGGTTCCATTAACCCAGTTGTAGACGTGATCGATTGCTGCGGATGCTGCCGAAGCAGCCGAAGAAGCACCGCGAGCTTCAATAATTGCTGCACCGCGCTTGGCAACAGTTGGCACGAAATAGTCTGCGAGCCATGCTTCATCAACGAGCTCTGTTGCTGGCTTACCAGCAACGGTTGCCCATGAGACATCTGGATGCTGATCTGCGGAGTGGTTACCCCAAACAGTCATCTTCTTAATATCGGTCACCTTCGCGCCGGTCTTTTCCGCCAACTGCGAGATAGCCCGGTTGTGATCGAGGCGCATCATCGCGGTGAAACGCTCGTTTGGCACATCTGGCGCATTGTGAGCAGCGATAAGTGCATTGGTGTTAGCTGGGTTTCCAACAACAAGAATGCGAACATCATCAGCTGCGTGATCGTTGATTGCCTTACCTTGTGGGCCGAAGATACCACCGTTAGCAGCAAGCAGATCTGCGCGCTCCATACCCTTGGTACGCGGACGTGCACCGACGAGGAGACCGACGTTGGTTCCTTCAAACGCCTTGTTTGCGTCATCAAAAATGTTTACTGAATCGAGCAATGGGAATGCTGCGTCGTTCAATTCCATTGCGGTTCCTTCAGCTGCCTTGAGTCCTTGTGGGATCTCAAGGAGGTTTAAGCGTACTGGAACATCAGGTCCAAGTAGCGCACCTGATGCGATACGGAACAAGAGTGCATATCCGATGTTTCCTGCAGCGCCAGTAACGGTGACGGTAACCGGAGTACGAAGCTCAGCCATGTAGTCAACTCCTATAATCTCAGGCGCTGTTCCATGATTTTGCGGAACATCGCCAGTTTGTTCTTGAGCGAGACGTATTCTCGCACCACTTCTAAGACTACCTTGCTCAGTGGTGTTTCTGGGTGGCATTTAGTCCTGACTCCACGGAACTACTGTGATTTTGGTTCATGCCATCTTAAAAAACCGTGCCCACTGAGCAAGAAGTCACTTTGTCCGATGTGCGCGATAGTATTCGATCAATGCGCGTGTTGATTGATCTTCACTAGCCAGCGCTGCCTTATCTCCGCTCACTGCCTTCGTTAGTGCCTTAGCCATTTGCTTGCCGAGCTCAACACCCCATTGATCGAAGGAGTCAATTCCCCACACGATTCCTTGAACAAAGGTGATGTGTTCATAAAGCGCAATGAGTTGGCCGAGCACTGATGGCGTTAATTCGGGAGCCATAATTGAGGCAGTTGGCTTGTTTCCTTCGAAAACGCGGGCCGAAACGATCTCTTCGGCAGTGCCTTCAGCGCGAACTTCGTCAGCGGTTTTACCAAACGCGAGTGCCTTGGTTTGACCGAAGAAGTTACCAAGGAAAAGCTCGTGCTGGTCCGCATCTCCATCCTTAAACGCATATGTTGGATTGGCGAAAGCAATAAAATCAGCAGGGATGAGCTGAGTTCCTTGATGGATAAGCTGATAGAACGCATGTTGGCCGTTCGTGCCTGGTTCACCCCAAAATACTTCGCCAGTCTTAGAGGTTACCGGGCTGCCGTCCCAGCGAACCCGCTTACCGTTAGATTCCATGGTGAGCTGTTGTAGATAGGCCGGGAAACGGTGTAAGAACTGGGAGTATGGCAAAACAGCGTGGGTAGCTGCCTCCATGAAATTGACGTAGAACACGTTGAGCATGCCCATCAATACCGGGACGTTGCGTGCGGCGGGAGTATTGCAAAAGTGCTGATCCATCTTGTGGAATCCAGCTAAGAACTCGGCGAAGTTCTCTGGGCCGATAGCAATTGCTAGGGCGGTACCAACAGCAGAATCGACCGAGTAGCGCCCGCCTACCCAATCCCAGAAACCGAAAGCGTTTTGCGGATCGATTCCAAATTCGGCAACCTTATCTAGCGCAGTAGATACCGCAACGAAATGTTTCGCTACTGCCCCTTCAGTTGCCACTCCTTGCTCTTGGAGGGACTTTAGTAGCCAAGCGCGCGCAATGCGAGCATTTGTCAAGGTTTCCAAGGTGGTAAACGTCTTGGAGGCGACGATGAAGAGGGTAGTTTGCGGATCTAGGCCAGAAAGCTTTTGCCCGGCATCGGTTGGATCAATGTTAGAGATGAATCGGCATTCGAGGTTATCTGCCGTGAATGGCTTGAGGGCTTCGTATGCCATCACTGGGCCAAGATCAGAACCGCCAATACCAATATTGACAACTGTTTCGATTGGCTTGCCGGTAATGCCCTTCCATTCACCCGAGCGAATCTTGTTTGCGAAGGCGTAGACGCGCTGAAGTACTTCGTGAACATCGACGACGACGTCGCGGCCTTCAACCGTCAACGAATCTGTGACCGGCCGGCGCAAGGCGGTATGGAGAACTGAGCGGTTTTCGGTGATATTGATCCGTTCACCGTCAAACATTGCGTCCCGACGCTCGTCGAGGTTGACTTCCATCGCTAGCTCTTCGAGGGCTTCTTTGAGCTCATCGGTAAGCACCGACTTAGACAAATCAACAAAAAGATCTCCGGCACTGAAGCTGAATTTTTCGGTACGCTCGGGATCTTGGGCGAACCAAGAACGGAAATCGATCTGAAGTGAATTCTTCAGGTCCGCGAGTTTACCCCACGCGGTGGTTTGGGTTGCGTCTACAGGGGTAGGCATGAGTTTCCTCCAATATGATCGCCATGACGTTCATGATCAGCCGATATCGCTACCGGCTCTAGCAATCTTTTAGTTTAGCTTTTCGTACTAATTTTACAAACTTCCGTCACTGTAGTGACTAATTTTTGAGCTGTATCTGCGGGCCGCCAACAAGATAGGTGAATGACTGGCCGCGGCCCCCATCAGTAATGGCGCGATATTCAATTAATGTACCGTCATCAAACTCGCTCAGATCGTGGTAAACCCGCGGATCAGGACCAGCGATTGACCCCATCGCAAACCATTTGCCACTACCAACAATCCGATAGAAGAACGCAGTGTTTGCGTAGCGGTGGTCTTGGGTATCGGCGCTCAGTTCCAGGAACGATTCCTCTGTTTTCGTGCCCCGCAACGTGGTAATACCACTTCCGCGCTCTAGGCTATCGCCTGCGCGGTAAACGCTAACACTTCGTGCAGGAACCTCAATTTTGAGCTCAGTAACTCCATTGACGCTATTGGCGTGAAGTTGCCCGGGCGCAACATCCCTGACCTTACCGTCGGTTACGTTCATCACCGACCTCCAGTTCTTCGTCGTCGATAGGACCGGAATGGTCACCTCGACTGGTTCTGAACCAGAATGAGTAACGACGACGTACTCGACGTTTTCCTCTGGGTCAATACGTGAAAACGCATAGGTTTGCCCCTCGTGGAACAGTTCGATCTGGGAGCCGTTCGATAGCCCGGGATATTTTTTCCGCACCGCTGACAACTGGGCGATTCCTTGATACAGCGGAGTATCACGGGACATGTGCTCACCGGTCCCAAACAAGGTGCCGTCAGCTAAAGTTTGCTGCTGGTAACTAGGTACCTGGGTGGCAAACAACGGCTGATGAGAACTGCTGCCCACCCCTTGGCCAATCATTCCTTGCTCATCGCCATAATAGACAACTGGTTGGCCGCGCATAGTAAACATCAACGCATGGGCAAAGAGAGAATTAACTACCTTATCCCCGTCTAATTCACTGCCAATCCGCGCCATATCAGGGTTGCCAAGATACGTCGGCAGATCCAAGACGGTCGTTTTACCTGAAGCATAGCGCGGATCTTGATAGAACAGATTTGCCAGGCCCTGTGCTGAGCCTCCGTTTACATAATCGATAATTGTTTGGTGGAACGCCGAATCTAATACCGCATCCATATCAGTGGTGTGGACATAACTAGACAAAAGCGCAACGTCTGGCTCTGTCACTTCGCCAAACATGAAGAATTCACGATCGGCTTTGCGTTTAATAGCTTGCGTCCAGTGCGTCCAAAACTCTTGATTGACCTGAGTCAAACCAGAAATACCGAAACCATCAATTCCAGTCTCGAGCCATTTTTGGTAGATATCTTCCATGCCGCGAACTACTTGCGGGTTTTCCGTCATCAGATCGTCGAGACCATCGACGTCGCCAAACGTCAATGCTGGCCCAGCCGACGCCGACTCGCCGCGATTGTGGTACAAGGAGGTGTCATTGAGCCACTGCGGTACTTTTTTGGCCGTGCCAGATATTGGCGCATACGGAAAAGAGGCTGGATCAATCTCAGGAAAGTCGTGTGTTCCAGCTAGTTGTACAACATCGATTAGTTTACCGTCAACATCGCGGTAGGGCTTATCGGCCAGCGGAACAAAGGAAGTATCTTCTGCTGCGTAGGTGATTTCATCAGCAGTGTTGTTGGTTACCACGTCAATATAGATTTTCATGCCTCGCTTGTGGACCTGGGATACGAGCTCACGAAAATCATCCATCGTACCTAGATGCGGATCAATTTCGGTAAAATCTAAAATCCACCGGCCAAGATATGCCGCTGACTGTGCATCGGATTGGCCCTGGACTGGCTTATTCTTTAACGGCGCACTGATCCACAACGCCGTAGTTCCCAATCCTTGGATATAGTCAAGGTGCTCGATCAGCCCAGCAATATCGCCGCCAAGATAGAAATTCTCTTTGCTCGGATCAAAACCTGAAACGCGCGGATCTGCCCCGTATCCGCCGTTATCGTTCTTTTTGCTGCCGTTGGCGAATCGGTCAGTTAAAACATAATAGAATTGTTCGTTGCCATCTGCAGAGCGGTAAATCCCTTCCCGGGAAGCATCCGAGCCGCGAATAGCTGCATCTACCCCGAGATCAGCTGGCACAATAGCGCTACCGTCCACTTTTAAGTCAGCGCGCCCCGGCAGTTGGAGTGGGTAAGGTGCACCGTTAATCGTGATGGTGTGACTGCCGGCGTCGAAATGCGTGTAGCCTGCTGGTTGACCATTGGAACAACTGGCTAGGCCACCTAGAATCATCACCACACTGAGACTAGTTAGAACCGTCAATTGACGACGACGTCGAAACACACGAACCTCCACCCTTCTGTTCTTTTATTCTACTGGCTGGTAGGCACGAAAAACCGCACACGAGAAGAATTCCTCAAGATTTTCGCCTCAGATATGGCAAGATAAGATACGTAGATTACAAGGTATCCTGCGTTAAGGAGAAATACATGTTGGACATGTCTAAGCCACTGAGTGAAACTGAGCGTGCCGAACGACCAAAAATTGGCGTCCTCACCTCTGGCGGTGACGCTCAAGGCATGAACGCCGTCGTTCGCGCCGTCGTTCGAACTGCCCTCCACGCGGGAGCAATTCCGTTTGCCCTCCACGAAGGCTGGAAGGGAGCAATCGAAGGTGGCGACCTGATCCAAGAACTGTCGTGGTCCTCGGTATCTAATATTTTATCCAAAGGCGGCACCGCGATCGGAACCGCGCGCTCGGCAGAGTTCCGGGAACGCTCCGGGCTAAAAAAGGTCGTGCACAACCTCGTCGAGCGCGGGATCGACCGTCTCATCGCCGTCGGCGGAGATGGAACCTTGACCGGTGCAGACGAACTGCGGGAAATGTGGCCAGAGTTGCTTGAAGAACTCGTCGCCGAAGGAAGCGTTAGTCCCGAAGCTGGCGAACGCCATAAGCATCTGCGTATCGCCGGCGTCGTCGGATCAATCGATAACGACCTCGTGGGAACCGATATGACCATCGGAACTGATTCAGCCCTCCATCGCATTATCGAAGCTATCGACGCTATCGCAGCAACCGCAGCCTCACATCAACGCACATTCATTATTGAAGTCATGGGCCGAGCATGTGGCTATTTAGCCCTCATGTCTGCTATTGCTGGCGGCTGTGACTATGTGTTTATTCCTGAGCTTCCGCCAGAAGATGGCTGGGAAGAAGAAATGACGAATAAGCTGCGTACCGGCCGCGAGCGCGGCAGACGCGATTCGCTGATTATTCTCGCCGAAGGAGCCTTAGATCGAGCAGGAAATCCAATCACAGCAACTCAAGTAGCGGATGTTATTCGCCAACGTTTGGGTGAAGATGCACGCATTACCTCTCTCGGTCACGTCCAACGCGGCGGCCAACCAACCGCATACGATCGCTGGATGCCAACGCTCTTGGGCTACACCGCAGCACTGGATATGGTCAATGCCGGACCTGAAACCCAACCCACAATTATTGGTACCCAACGCAACCGGATTGTACGTATGCCGATGATGGAAGCGGTGGCCAATACTCGAAAAGTCAAGGCTTACTTGAAAGAGGGGAACTGGGAGGCCGCCATTGATTCACGCGGTGCTGGTTTCCGCGAAATGATCAATATTTTCGAAGCCATTTCTTCTCCTGCAGCAAAGACTCATTCTGAGCAGTCTGGGGCTGCACGAGTTGGCATTATTCATGCCGGTGGGTTGGCTCCCGGGATGAATCCGGCGGCGCGCGCGGCAGTAAAGCTCGGTATTGATCGTGGCTATACTATGGTCGGCATTGAAGGTGGCTTCCCGGGCTTACTTGAAGGTAAAACCCGAGTTTTAGAGTGGGGCGATGTGGAAGGCTGGGCAGAAGACGGCGGTGCCGAACTTGGTACTCGGCGCACAATCCCTTCCGTCGACCAATACTATGCGCTGTCTCGTGCTATCGAAAATGCGGAGCTGGATGCACTGATCGTCATTGGTGGCTTCAAGGGCTATAAGATGGCATTCGATATGATCCAGTCTAAGGATCGTTACCCGGGCTTCAATATTCCTATCGTGTGCGTCCCGGCGTCGATTGATAACAATTTGCCTGGCTCAGAACATTCGATTGGCGCAGATACTGCGTTGAATACAAATGTGGAAATACTCGATAAGATTCGCACCTCGGCTTCTGCCTCGCAGCGTTGTTTCGTTGCTGAAACGATGGGTCGAAAGACTGGCTATCTGGCGCTATTTTCCGCCCTATCTTCTGGCGCCGAGCAAGTGTATCTAGCCGAAACTGGTATCACATTGCCACAGCTTGCTCAAGATACCCAGCGCATGGTCAATGCTTTTAAACAAGGTCGGCACTTGTATCTGGTGGTTCGCAACGAGGATGCTTCATCGTATTACACAACCGATTTCTTAAGCCGTATCTTTGAAGAAGAAGGGCACAACCTGTTCGATGTGCGCACCTCGGTTATCGGACATGCGCAACAAGGCGGTAATCCTTCTCCGTTCGATCGTACGATGGCGGCACGTATCGTCAATACGGCAATCAACATTCTCGACGGCGAACTGCGTGCACAAACAAAAACGGCTCGCTCCTTCCATGTTGGCATGGTCAATGGCGTGCTTGAAGCAATGCCACTTACTCATATCGATGACATGATGGATATGGATGCACGCACTCAGATTGATCCGTGGTGGTTGCCGCTAAAGCATGTGGTTTA
This sequence comes from Arcanobacterium pinnipediorum, assembly GCF_023973165.1. Classification (NCBI taxonomy): domain Bacteria; kingdom Bacillati; phylum Actinomycetota; class Actinomycetes; order Actinomycetales; family Actinomycetaceae; genus Arcanobacterium; species Arcanobacterium pinnipediorum. Next base: position 1,411,526 of record NZ_CP099547.1, read on the forward strand.
TGTTGTTTCAGATCCAACGTATTCTGGACCGCTAGAAGATCTCGCAATCGTTTCATAAAATCTGATCGGTGTGATTCATGCCGATAAAATACTTGGCCCGGATGGCGATGTGCGCCTTCCGGGCCAAGTGTATAGCGATAAGCATTTAGACCACAGCTAGCGTATCTCCCCAATTAGCAAAGTAGCCTAAGACCATGGCCAGCCCTAGGAGAGTAAGAACATCAAACCAGCGCGAACGCACTTGGGGAACCATCCCCGCAGGTAGGATCAGCCGGGCAAGAGCTAAACCGATGAGGCTGCCAGCAAAGGTGTACATCGCTGGCTGGACTCCCCATGTGAACGAAAGCAGGATCACTACTCCTATCCAGGCAAGAAGGATGCCGAAGAAGAATATCGAGGGGACGCGATGTTCAGTCATTATGTGCCTCTTTCGTACTTAACTGGGTGGGAGCAGGATCGGGCATGTCAGAAGCAGAATCGGGCGCGCCAGGAGTAGGATCGGGCGCGCCAGGAGTAGGATCGGGCGCGCCAGGAGTGCCATCTGCAGATGCACGGCTAGTTTCATGTGATGGCAAAACATCGTTGAGTTGATCTGCTGGGTGGGTGCTAGCCTCTTTGTTTTCCGCTGATGGAACGAGGTCACGGCCCAGCGCAACGCGCATGCGACGCACAACCACTGGATGGATCAGGAATAAACCTGTTATCACTGGGATCCCGATAACCACGATGGTGAATCCAGCAGTCAGTGCCGGCACCGGGCCGGTGGTTGCCATTCGTCCTGGGCCAAGAGCACCGGAGGCGATAAAGGAGATGATTGAGACGCCCAGAGCACATACGGCCAGCGCACTCGCGCTACGAATCATGTGGTCACGGAGCGCAATCTCGGTACGGAAAACATATCGTCCCAGCACAACGCCAAAGAGAAGCGAAACTACTATCACTGCCACGAATAGCCAGATCATCGACGTACCTGGCTGCGGTAGTGCCCCGAAAACCGGGATAGCGGGCAACGGGCCGGCGTCAACCCCGAGTGTAGAAAAATTCGTGCCCGCACCAATAGCGAAGCCAGAACCGATGAGCCAGGAATAAAACCAGACCGCAAGTGAGGGCAGGTAGAGTAATTGGAGTATCACTAGCCCGATACTGCCCATCACTCCGGTTCGATAATAGCTGTGGACGTCAGCGATTGTGGAAAAATGGGTAAGGAGCATGGCGATCGTCGTCGTACCAGCGAGAACGATCATTCCTATACCAAACCACCGAATATATGGCGCAGCCGCAGCGAGGTATCGCCACAACGGCACAGTGAAAAGCAACTTCTCGCGCCCACTCCACACGGCAGTCAAGCCCGCCAACAAAACCGAACCGATAATGGCGAACCACCAGTCTCCGGGCGCGCGGCCAACTAGTCCAAGAACGATCACGACTGCCGGCCAGCTCAGCGCGCCAGCAAGAGCCTCAAGCCAGGTCGAGATCTCTCGGCTACGCCATGTTTGATATGAGGCGTAGACGACGAGAGTAGTGAGCAAAGTTGGCATGAGCGTCACCGGAGTTTCGCCGATGGTGACTGAACCGCCAAACACGCTCGTCCACCAGCCGGTAGCGAAGAAGGCTGCGTCTTGCCAAACGATATCTCCGAGCATTTGTGCCGAGGCGTTTAGCGTATAAAACACCATGACGAGGAGAAAGAGCCCGAACCATGCGAAAAATGGTGCGGCAATTCCTCCGCGGAAGATGTACCAGTATCTCGAAAGATCAATGTGCGTATTCATTACTTCTCATCGTCGCGCGTATTGGGACCAAACGCACGGTAATATCTCGGTGTGTTGCTTACGAATTTATGCTGTAGTTGCGGAACGTAGGTGAAAAGACGGCAAAGATCAGTGCTGCGATGATGACGGCTAGACCGCCAGCCCACACCGTCGTCGCCGCCCCCAGTGACTGGGCAACGAGTCCGTGGAAGACGTCGGCTAGGCGTGGCCCACCAGCAACGACGACGATGAATACACCTTGTAGCCGCCCACGCACCCGGTCATCAGCGCCAACGAGCAAAATTCCTTGACGGAAAGCCGACGAAGCCATGTCCGCTATTCCGCCGATCGCCAAGGAGATACAAGCCAGAAGAAGCATCGTAGCCGAGGCCCCCTGCGCCGCGCTGCTAGCCAGCCCGAGTCCAGTGATGGCAATCCCCCACACAAGCACCGCACCAATAACTGCCTGACCATATTTTTTCACTCGACTAATCCAGCCCGAGAAAAGCCCGCCAAGGAGTACCCCTACCGGCATCGCGGCGAAGAGGAAGGCAAACTCATAGCCTCCTTGGGCTGGGCCACCGAAGTTGATATGCGCAATCTCAGGAAAGAGCGCGCGTGGCATACCGAAAATCATTGCGATAAGGTCGATCACGAAACTGCCCAAAATGATGGGGTGGCGGGCAAGATACTGCAGCCCGTCGATCACAGAGCGCAACCCTGGTGAACCTTGCGGCTTATCGACTGCAAGCGCCGGAAGCCGGTAAACCGCGTAATAGGTAGCTAGCAAGGTTACTGCATCGATGGCATACAAATAGCTGTATCCCAGTAGCGGTATAAGCGCTCCGGCGATAAGCGGTCCGGCAATCGCCCCGCCAGCGAAAACAGTCATATTGAGTGCGGAGGCAGCTGGAATATGTTCTGCTGGAACGATTTTGGGCAAAATTGCGGTTCGTGCCGGCTGATTGAGTGCGAAACAAGCTTGTTGGACGGAGAAAATAGTGAGCAGTAACCAGACGTTGTCCAGCGCTAAAGCTGCCTGAATCCAAAACAGGAGCGAGGTCAAAATCAAGCCGCTTGTGGTATAGGTTAGGAGTTTACGCCGGTCCATGTGGTCAGCTAAAGTGCCACCCCACAACCCGAAAATAATCAATGGCACAAGCCCGAAAATACCGGTCAGGCCAACCATTGCTGAGGATTTCGTCAGATCATAGATCTGTGCCGGGACCGCAACCACGGTGAGCTGGGCGCCGATAATGGTGATGATGTTAGCTATCCACAATCGGCGAAAGTGTGGACTTTGCAGCGGGCGAGTATCGGCAAAGTATTTGCGTAGACGAGCCAACAGTGTTCCTTCCGGCAATCGTGTGGGTGCTAGATCTGCGTGTGCGATCGGCGTGCGAGATCTTTGTGTGAGCTTCCCGAGCTTGCGCATACGATCTGCACGGCCTTGCACATTTGATCTGCGCAAGTTCCTCAACGCTATCTGATTTTCGAACACTTAGACAACTGTGGATCCGAAGTGTGGTATGACTTCGGATCCACAGCATCTGACGTCTAGGATAAAGCTGACGTCTAGGATAAAACAGAAATTAAGGACGCTACTGCTTGCCGTGAAGAATCTCGCGAGCAATATTGGCTGCCTCGGTTGGGGTTTTGCCAACTCGTACGCCAACCGCTTCGAGCGCATCCTTCTTCGCCGCCGCAGTCCCAGCTGAGCCTGAGACGATTGCCCCCGCATGCCCCATCGTCTTTCCTTCCGGCGCAGTAAACCCGGCAACGTACCCGACAACCGGCTTAGTAACGTGGTCCTTAATGAAGGCTGCGGCGCGCTCTTCAGCATCACCACCGATCTCACCAATCATCACGATCAGCTCAGTTTCGGGATCGGCTTCGAAGGCTTTGAGTGCATCAATATGAGTGGTGCCAATAACCGGATCGCCGCCGATACCAATACAGGTGGTGAAACCGATATCGGCCAGTTCAAACATCATTTGATAGGTCAATGTTCCAGATTTTGATACTAGCCCGATCTTTCCTGGACCAGTAATATCTGGCGGGGTAATACCAACGTTTGACTGACCGGGGGTAATAATACCTGGGCAGTTAGGCCCAATTAGGCGCACGCCTTTTTCCTGTGCGTAGCTAACGAATTCAGCGCTGTCTTTTACCGGAACCCCTTCAGTAATAACAACGACGAGGTCAAGGCCAGCATCGACTGCTTCAACAACTGCTGCCTTGGTAAAAGCAGGCGGGACGAAAATAACTGAAACATTTGCTCCAGTTGCTTCTTTTGCTTGCGCCACTGTGCCATAGACGGGCACTGAGACTGTTCCACCGGTACGTTGGGCTGCACCGATACCAATAGGTTCGACGTCGAAGTCAATACTGGTACCGGCTTTGCGCGGGTTGGTTCCAGCAACAATCTGGGTGCCAGCTCCAAGCATGCGGCGAGTGTGTTTCTGGCCTTCGGATCCGGTCATACCTTGGACGATAACTTTGGAGTCTTTATTGAGGAAGATTGCCATGATCGGGTCTCACTTTCTAGCGAGCTGGGCAGCTTGTGCGGCAGCTCCGTCCATTGTTTTTTCCAGCCTGACAAGGCGATGGTTGGCTTGGGCTAAGATTTGCCGCCCTTCGGCAACCTTGTTTCCGTCCAATCGCACCACAATTGGTTTATTCGCTGCGTCACCAAGGATATCTAGGGCTGCAACGATCCCCTTAGCAACTTCATCGCATGCAGTAATTCCGCCGAAAACATTAACGAAAACGGACTTCACATCTGGATCGTTGAGAATAACATCCAAACCGTTCGACATCACTTCGGCGTTTGCGCCACCGCCAATGTCGAGGAAGTTTGCTGGGCCGACGCCGAATTCTTCACCGGCGTAGGCGACGACGTCGAGTGTGGACATGACGAGTCCGGCACCGTTGCCGATGATGCCGACTTGCCCGCCGTCGAGTTTGACGTAGTTCAAGCCGAGGGACTTCGCGCGGGCTTCAAGTGGGTTCTCGGCGCGCTTATCGACCAGTTCAGCGTGGTGGGGGTGGCGGAAGCGAGCGTTATCATCTAGGGAGACTTTGCCATCGAGTGCGATGATCTCTCCGTGCGGAGTTTTGACTAACGGATTGACTTCAACGAGTGTGGCATCTTCTTCAGTGTAGGTATTCCAGAGTTTAATCAGAACTGACACTAGTGCATCGTGTTCTGCTGGATCGAATCCTGCCTGGGTTAGGATCTCACGCGCGACCTCTTCGGTGATGCCTTCGTTGGGATCGATCGAAACTTTCGCCAGTGCTTCGGGGCGTTCTGCAGCGAGCTGTTCAATATCGACTCCGCCTTCCTTGGAACACATAGCCAGGTATTGCCGCCGGGAGCGGTCTAGGAGAATGGAAAAGTAGTATTCTTCAGCTATATCTGAGCCGGCAGCAATAAGCACATGGTTTACAGTGTGGCCTTTGATATCCATACCTAAGATAGCTTCGGCTTTTTCGCGTGCTTGATCAACTGTACGAGCAAGTTTCACGCCACCGGCTTTGCCACGCCCACCGGTTTTGACTTGGGCTTTAACAACAACGAGATCGCTTGTTTGAAGGAGTTTTTGGGCTGCTTGTTCAGCTTCTTCTGGAGTGCTCGCCACTATGCCGGGCAAAACTGGCACATCGTGCGCAGCGAAGAGCTCTCGGGCTTGGTATTCGTAGAGATCCACGGACTGTCCTTCCGTTATGGTCATATCCTCGTGCCAATGTCTCAACATCGAGACATATATAGTAGCCTACCCGTTTTCCGAATTTTGTGGTAGCTATTTGGAAAGTTTTTCGGTGTGTTGCGAAAGTTTTTCTATGAACTAGCGCCCAGATCCACTAGTTACTTCCTGAGCCGTCCGTATCGTTCGCATCGTTCGCATCGTTCGTCGAAGTATCGCCACCAGTGCGCGTCTGGGTGCCCGACGGTGATTGCTCATCGGCGGTGCCAGTGCCATCCTTATCTGGCGCGCTGTCTTGTGCTGGTGGCTCAGTTTCCCACCCGGTTCCAGGCTCAAGGTTGCGTTGGGCAGAGAACTTTTTAGCGCTTGCCGTGATGGTATCTTTAACAAGTTGGCCGTATGCGTTGGCGCCTTCGATCGACGTATGAGTGGAATCGACTTGCAACAAGTGTGGCTGTTGCGCAGCGAGGGCATACCAGTCAATGAGTTCTACGTTAGGGTATTCGTTGACGACTTGGGTGATTAATTGGTTACTGCGCTCTACGAACGTCGATGGAGAGTAGATGTTGGCAATAAAAATCATTCGCTCCACACCGAGCTGCTCGATGGCGTCACGGATAAGATCAGCATCATCTACACCCCCGTTCGTACCGAAATCGAGCACAACCACTCGGCCGAGTTTTCCTTCGGTTTCGGCTTGCGCGATCATGTCCTTGGCGTGAACCCATTGGGTGGAAGGCTCTCCGAAAGCGTTGACGCCCGGCATCGCATGCACCAATCCGGTGCGCGAGGCAGAAACCATCGAATCACCGATCACTGTTACTTCATAGGTATTGGGAATCGTGGTGTCGAGTTTCGCAGACAAGGTTGTGGGCCGGTTTTTGCGCGGTAAATCAGAGGAATCATCGCTCTTTTGCGTGCCCGACTCCGACTGCTTTCCTTGGTCGTTTCCAGAGATTGAAAGTTTCGCCGAATCGCTTTGGCTAGCTTCAATCAGTTCTTGGGTGCTGGTTTTATCGGGCGCGAAAATCACGGCCGCCGCCGTTGCGATGCTTAAAACGCTCGCTAAAGCGACCGAAGTTGTGATGACTGCATGTTTCGGGATATTGGATCGGATCGCATACAAACAGTTTCGATAGCCGTATCGTCGCACCGGAGTTTCGATGAAGCGATAGGAAAACTCTACGATAATGGCTGTTAATACTATAGCTATAAGGGAGCGCAGACTTTGTGCCCAGCTTCCTACGGCCACTGGATATAGCGCAGCAGCTAGCACTAAGACGGGCCAATGCCACAGATATAGACCATAGGAGCGCGAACCAACCCACCGAAGTAGCGATAGTTCGCCGAGTTGAGCGATAACCGAATGCGGGAAAAGCATATCGGCGATAACAAACACCGTTGCGATTGAGGCTACCAGCATGCCACCCATGTATGCCCACGGGCCATTGTCAGGCATGATGAGGATGAAAATCCCGAGCGTGACGGCCGCGCTCCACCCGTAGAGTGCGTGGAAGGAACGCCAATGCTGGGTGGCAAAAATTCGCGGCCGATCACTGGCCCAGAAAAATGCGAGTGTGATCCCGGCACATAATCCGAAGATGTGGGTATCTGTACCGTAGTACAACCGCGTCGTGTTATCGCCGGAATAGAGCACGAGCATCAAAATGGCGGAGGCAAACATCATCGATAGCGACAAAGCTATTCGAATGCGTAGCGAGTCAAGGAGTGCTACAACGACGAGCATGATGAGTGGCCAGAGTAGATAGAATTGTTCTTCGATGGCTAGAGACCAAAAGTTTTTGAAGAGCATGGGCGCAGTGGTATCGAAATAGCTCGTTCCGTGAGCGATTTCGAGCCAGTTTGTTGAAAACGTCAGGGCACCGAGAATCTGACGGCCGATCCCAACGATAAGATCTGAATTGATTGCCCACGCTGCTGGGACAACGGTAATGATCAGCACAAGTAATGCCGGGACGAGGCGCCGAGCACGGCGTACCCAAAACTGTGCAAGGTTGATGAAGTTATGTTCTCGGTCTTCACGTAGCAAGAGTGTGGTGATGAGGAATCCGGAGAGAACGAAGAAAATATCGACGCCAAGGAAGCCACCGCGAAATACCTGCGGCCAGAGGTGATATGCAATAACTGCTAGCACCGCAATTGCTCGAAGCCCATCTAATCCAGCTATATATCCGCCCTGGTCAGAAAATGAGGTTGGACGTGCTCCGTTCATCTGGCTATGGGGCCACGCCCGCCGACGCCGCGCGGTGGTAGATGTGCGCGGGCGCTGACCTATACTACCCCCATCACGTGCAGTGTGCGGGGAACGCAGTGAATAAGACGGATCTTTCATCGTTTCAGATCTTTTCTAATGGTGCGAATCGGAGCATGAGGCGTTTTTCAGCGCCGCTATCAAAACGAACTTTAGCCACCGTAGATTTCCCAGTTCCTTCGAAAGACAACACTTTTCCAGTGCCAAATTTTCCATGACGTACTCGATCACCGACTGCGATTCCGCCGGTGGCAAGTTCACCTGAAGCAGGCTGGCCGCCAGTTTCTTCTTCTGTAGCCGGTGCGGCCTCTTGGCCAAGAATCTTTCCTGGTCTAAACTTCCCGCTTCCGCTTCCAATAGCCGGCGCGAAATCGTCGTCGTCACTATTACTCCAACTATTGCGCTTGGCGCCCCAACTGTTGCGAGCACTACCCCACGACGCATGACGTACCGTATCCATCGCTGATTCTTCGCGGCGCCACTCGATGATTTCTGCCGGTATCTCGTCTAAGAAGCGCGAGCGCGGGAGTTCTTGCGGCGCACCCCATTGGGAGCGGGTGGCGGCGCGAGTGATGTAAAGCCGTTCGCGAGCGCGCGTCAGTGCAACGTAGGCGAGGCGTCGTTCTTCTGCGAGTTCTGTTGGTGAAGAGAGTGAACGGATATGCGGGAAGGTGCCGTCTTCAAAACCAGTAGCAAAAACGACTGGGAATTCCAAGCCCTTTGCAGTATGGATCGTCATGAGGACGACTTCGCCCTCATTATTCTCATCTTCGTCTGGGATTTGATCTGAATCGGCCACCAGTGAGATCTGATCAAGGAAGTCAGCCAGTGTTCCTTCTTCGTTACGCACCCGGAAATCCGAGGCGACCGCGTGCAGTTCGGCAAGGTTTTCTACCCGCACCTCATCTTGTGGATCTTTCGAGGTCTGTAGCGCCTCTAAATATCCCGAAGCCTCCATAACTGAATCGAGAATATCGGCAGGACTTTCCCCACTATCGGCTTGTTCGCGGGCTTTTTCGAGCATCTGAACAAAGGCAGCCATGGCGTTGCGCGCCCGGCCTTGGATTCCAGCTACCTCGCTGCGCCCTTGTTCAACAGCTAGTTGCGGGTAGGCAACATCGGTGAGTGCTTGGCCGAATGAGATCTGATATTTTTCGGCATGTAACGCTACTGCACCTTCAGCTTTCGCGCCCAGACCTCGCTTGGGTTCGTTGAGCACGCGGCGTATGGAAACCGTATCGTCCGGGTTAGCGACGGCATGGAGATAGGCTAACGCGTCCTTGATTTCTTTACGTTCATAGAATCGAGTGCCGCCCACGACTTTATACGGGATTCCCGAGCGCACAAACATTTCTTCGATTGCGCGCGACTGCGCGTTTGCTCGATAGAACACCGCAATATCGCCGTATTTGTAGCCATGCTTGGTACGCACATTATCAATTTCTTCGACGACGAAGGCCGATTCATCTGATTCGGCATCCGCAACATACCCGACGAGTTTTGCCCCATCTCCACTAGCCGTCCACAATTTCTTTGGCCGCCGCCCTTGGTTGTTGGCGATCAAAGAGTTAGCTGCAGTCAAAATATTTTGCGTGGAACGATAGTTTTGTTCCAGCATCACAGTAGTTGCGTTGGGGAAGTCTTGTTCAAAATCTTCAATATTTCGAATTGTTGCGCCACGGAAGGCATAGATGGACTGATCTGCATCACCCACAACGGTGAGTTCGCCGTGGAGTGGATCGTTTTCGTCGCCAATCAGTTCCCGCACGAGCTGGTATTGCGCCGTATTAGTATCTTGGTATTCGTCTACCAAGACGTGCCGGAATCGACGTCGATAATGTTCGGCGATCGCCGGATTATCTCGCAATAATCCCACAGTGAGCATAATCAAATCGTCAAAATCAACCGCATTGGCCGCCCGCAACCGGCGTTGATATCCACTATAGGCATCGGCAATCATCTGATCATCACGATCTGCAGCTTGAGCTTTAGCTTGGCTAACCGTCACCATCGCGTTTTTCAGATCCGATACTTTTCGGCTCAACGTTTTTGGCGGGAAGGCTTTAATATCAATGTTTTCTTCTTGGGCAACGATCTTCATCAGCCGTGCCGAATCTGTAGCATCATATATGGTAAACGACGACCGCATCCCCAGAGCCTGATGCTCGGTACGCAAAATCCGCACACATGCAGAATGGAAAGTAGAAATCCACATGCGGTTCGCCGTCGATCCCAATAACGTTTCAAGGCGCTCGCGCATTTCTTTGGCAGCCTTATTCGTAAAGGTAATCGCAAGAACTTCACTGGGGCGCACATGCCCGGTCGCAATAAGATAAGCGATACGAGTAGTAAGCACACGGGTTTTTCCAGAACCTGCCCCGGCAACAACTAACATGTGCCCGCCGGTATGCATCACCGCTTGGCGCTGCTGCGGGTTCAGCCCCTCAACGAGCTGCGCTACCCGCTCATCGGCGATCTCGCGCGCCGACGAACCACTAGCTGGCGCATACGCCGACGCCGATTCGGGCCGACTTGCCGTGGCCTGAGCTTGGGCAATTCGAGCCTTTAATCTATCCATTGCGGAAACAAATGCATCATCTTTACTCATAACACCCCTAGCCTAAAGGACACCTCCCACACTTTTTGCTGTACACACGGAACTACCCCAGATTTGTGGGTAAAATCAGCACATTTCCCATTGACTTGCCCCCAAGGGCCACCTTTTACACTGACTTTATGACACAACAACCTGCCCCACAAGGAACTCCAAAAGCTTGGTATGCCACCGCTTACCTTGCCTCAAATGCTCTATCTGTCCTCGGCAACTCCCTGATCACAGTAGTTTTGCCCGTGCTTATCATCGTGCGACTCGGCTCACCAACCTGGGCTGGCATCGTCGCCGTAGCCACCACCAGCGCACACGTATGCGCCGGATTATTAGGCGGAGCACTAGCCGACCGAGTCAACCGCAGAAACCTCTGCCTCGCCGCCGATCTCCTATCCGCACTCTCTGTCTTCAGCCTTTTCATTATCGACTGGATCGGCCTAACCAGTGCACTGTGGTTTATCACCCTCGGAATTATCGGAGCATTCGCCGATGTCCCCGGGCAAACTGCCCGGCAAGCCCTTGGCCCGCAGGTGGCAACGTCGTCGTCGATAAAATATGAAACTATCACCGGATACTTCCAAACATTACAAGGAGGCGCGCTCATCATCGGCCCCGCACTCGCCGGAGTATTCCTCATAATGCCCGACCCATCCTGGGCACTCCTAGCCACCGGAATCTGTTCCCTCCTAGCCGCTTTCACTACTGCACTTATCCCCTACGATATCGGCGAATACCAAAGCACAACACAAACACATAACTTCATCGGCCACATAACAACTGCCGTCACCTTAATCCGCAAAACTCCGCTCTTGCGTTTCGCCATCACGTTTGCGATTGGAATCAACGTCCTTTACACGGTCACCCAAAGCTTCGTCCTGCCCACACATTTCACACTGCTTAATCAGCGACACTACATCGCCTGGATTCTCACAGCCATGGGAGGAGGCATGATGGTCGGCGGAATCGTCTACGGGCTGCTAGCCAAAAAAATCACCCACTCCACGCTATTTCTGAGTGCTACTTTCCTCAGTTTCATCGGCGCACTGATGATGCTGAGTTTATGGGACTTGTCAGCAGTTATAAATGGCGCATTTTTCCTCGGCATTGCCTTTGCGATCATCAACGCCAGTGTCACAATCGCCATTATGGGGTTACTGCCCGAAGGAAAACGCGGTTCAGTCATGGGAATTATCCTCACTCTTATCCTTGCGGTTTACCCACTCGGGTTCGGACTTGCCACCTTGCTATACACATACAGTGGGCTAGGCGCAGTTAGACTAGTGCTCGCAGGCGGATTCGCCGTCGCTACCGCGTGGGCGCTCCTATCTCAACAAAGCCATGCACTCAATACTGCACCGCACACTTCCCAGCCAACATCCGAGACCACCCTAAGTAGCTCAAGATGATCCTCTACTCCCAGCAACTGACCGAATTAACCGGCGCATCCCGCAAAGCCTTGCGACTCTATGAAGATCGTGGACTGCTAACCGCAATCGGCCGCGACGCCAACGGCTGGCGAATCTATACCGCAGAACACCTACTGCGAGTAGCAACCATCAAATTCCTGCAAGAATCTGGACTGACCTTGGATGACATTGGTGCCGTCTTAGCCGATAGCCAAACATCGCAACCATGGGACCTCGCCGAACAACGCCTCAAGGCGCGTATTGCCGAGGCCCAAGAAAAATTGGCCGTCTTACAACAGCTGAAAAACATGCGTACCCATGACGCAGATCTGCCACTCTATTCACCCGATATCAGCGACCTTCTCAATATCCTCATCAAACGTGGCTACCCAGCAGAAATGGCCTACCGCAGTGGTCAAATCTTACAATTCTTGGAACTAACACTAGCTGCAGAAAAATGGCAGGCAATCCTCCGTTTAGGAAGGAAAGAAGTGACCAATATTAACGACGAGATAATCTCGTTAGCCCGAGAATTTGTTGATTTAGCACATGTGCCTGCCGATTCGCCTCGGATAGATGAGTGGCGCGATAAAGCACTTTCTTATGAACAAACACATCCAGATACCGTACACACAGGTTTTAAGTCCCTAGGAATAGAACAAAAGATAAGCACTGTTCTTGATAGCTTATGGACTAATGGGCTCTCCCCGGCACAACTTCGTGCGAGCGCAATATTTGACTAAATCTTAGGAAAATGCTTTGCCCTTTGTATGAATAAGACAGTGGCTGTGCATACGATTTGCATATTCGTGCATTTAGCCGAAGAAACACAGGTTTTTGAGCAAAAATGCAAACTGTATGCACGCAGGTTAAGCAAACGAGCTTTTATAGCGCATCCAACGATGTCCCGTTCGTTTCCTTTGCGAACATATAGATAAGACCAGCTGCAAACAGCAAGGCAGCAAACAGGATAAATGCCGGTACGACGGCGTTTAACGTCACCTCTTGTTTGACCACACTCCCGCCGATCAAAAGCCCCATCACTAGCGGGCCGAAAATCTTTGCTGACGCGCCGATACCGTACCCCAGGCCCAGGCCGGTGGCCCGCACATGGTTCGGGAACTGTTCGGCACCAAAAGCGTTGAGGATGCCGAACGCACCGTCGCCGAACGCCATCGCTATTACCACCCCGGCGAAGAACATCACCCAGGAACCACCGGCACCTAATGCTGCCGAGAACGCCATTAGGAATGAGCCACCAGCCCCGAATACACCGCACATCAGTAGCGTCGGGCGCCGCCCGATTTTATCGGCGAGCCAAGCTACCCCTAACCGACCCAGCAAGTCCGCAAGGGAAACGAACATGAACAGCGCGGCGACCGTCGTCGTCGATAACAGATAGCCTTCGTGAAGTAAGGTCTGGCCCCAGGACTGAATCGTCGCTGAGCCCAGGACGAAACTGAATGTGCCGGTAGCGACGATGAGGAGCGAGCGCCAGTGGTGGCGAACAACCGTGCGATACGAGGCGGATGGCGTTTCGTTCGACGACGACGGAAGCGCACCTACGTCGTCGACGGAGAGTTCGAGCGCCCAGGCTAAGGATTGTCGCGCCTGGTCGGGCCGGCCGCGAACCAGGAGGAATCGCGGGGACTCTGGAACGGTGTTTAGCCAGAAAAGTAGGAGGATGGGCAGAGCACCCAAGGCAATCAGCCCACGCCAGTTGTCACCAAACCCCCACTGCGCAAGCGCACCTAAAAATAGGCCGAGCGGGATGAAAACTGAGGCCAGCCCGGAGAGGAACCCGCGATGCTTGGCCGGGACGAACTCTTGGACATACGGAATCGAGACGATGTTGAGCCCGCCCACACCAATTCCCACCAGTATTCGCAACATCGCGAGCATGATCCAGCCACGCTCGGGAGTGAAAACCGAGGCTAGGGTGAAAACGGAGAACATGAGGACGCACCAGAAGAAGGCGCGTTTGCGACCGATGCTATCTGCCAGCCTGCCCCAGATAATCGCACCCAACACAGTGCCGAGCCCCGAGCAGGCGAGGATGCTTCCTGCTTGCAAGCCGGACAGTTGCCAAGGGTCGGTCAGGAGAGAAACAACGAAGCCAATGAGGAACATGTCGAAGAACTCTGCGATGTTGCCGGAGATCACTAAGGCAATGAGCGACTTTTGGTGGCGGGTAAGCGGGCGCGAATCGATTTGCTGGAGGGCGGTTTGGAGAGATTGTGAGGGCGTCATGGCTATAGGGTATCAAGGCAGAGATTCGGTTATGGAGTCAGTGGCTATCAACTCACCGTTGACGAATTCACGACTGATAAACTCGTTGTCAGCGAAATCTAAGACAATATCTCCGAAAGCCTACTAGACTAAATAATGCAGGTTTCAACTATTTTTATCGGAGGTAATCGTTATGACTCGTCGTCCTACTCCACCGGCATCCTCGGCTGAGCCAACCGGCTCAACAATGTATAACGGAGCTCCTGCCGATTCCGATCGCAACTCGCTCTCGCAAGGAAATCTTGGCCCGCTCTTACTCCACGATGTTCACCTCGTCGATACGCTTGCACATTTCAATCGCGAATCGGTACCTGAGCGTCGCCCACACGCCAAGGGCGCAGGTGCGTTCGGCACGTTCACCGTTACGCAGGACGTGTCCAAGTGGACCAAAGCTGATTTTCTTCAACCTGGTAAAACCACTCGAACTCTAACTCGCTTTTCCACCGTCGCCGGTGAAATGGGTTCGCCCGATACCTGGCGTGACGTTCGCGGCTTCTCCACCCGCTTCTACACCGAAGAAGGCAACTTCGACCTGGTAGGTAACAACACTCCAGTATTCTTTATCCGTGACCCGATGAAGTTCCCACACTTTATTCATTCCCAAAAGCGCCTCGCCTCTAACGGGCTGCGCGACAACAATATGCAGTGGGATTTCTGGACGCTCAACCCAGAAACCGCACACCAGGTTTCCTATCTTATGGGCCCGCGCGGTCTACCGAAGTCGTGGCGTACCATGAACGGCTACTCCTCACACACCTACATGTGGATCAATGCTTCCGGGGAACGTTTCTGGGTCAAGTACCATTTCATTTCCGAACAAGGTGTGGAAAACTTAACCAACGCCGAGGCTGAAATTTTGGCTGGCAAGGACGCCGAATATCATCGTCGGGATCTATGGAATGCAATCGCAGAAGGCAATTTCCCATCCTGGAAGCTCTCCGTTCAAGTCATGCCTTACGAGGAAGCCAAGACCTATCGCATCAACCCCTTCGATTTGACCAAGGTGTGGCCGCACGCAGATTACCCGTTGCATGAGGTGGGTGTGTTGACGTTGAACGAAAATCCGGAGAACTACTTCGCTCAGATCGAGCAGGCCGCATTCGCGCCGTCGAACTATGTGCCCGGAACTGGCTTCTCACCAGACAAGATGTTGCTGGGTCGCGTTTTCGCCTACGCTGATGCACAACGCTACCGGATCGGACCAAACTACGACCAACTACCGGTTAACCAGCCAATTCCCGAGGTCACAACGTATAAACATGACGGCCCGATGACTTACCATCATGTGGGTTCGGCTCCAACCTATGCCCCGAACTCCATGGGTAAGCCGTTCTCTGATTATGAAGGACGAGTTGAAGACGGCTGGGAAGCTGACGGAGAGATGATTCGCGCAGCATACGAGCTTCGCGAAGACGACGACGACTTCAGCCAAGCTCATGACTTGGTCCGAAACGTCTACACTGAGCAAGAACGCGAGGATCTCGTTGATACGTTGGTGAGCGCGACCGAAGGCACGAACGACGAAGTTTTCGAACGTGTGATTTGGTATTGGACGAACGTGGATGAAGAGGTTGGCGCTAAGCTGCGGGAACGGGCTAACCGGTAAACTGGTATGACTGCCCGCTAGGTGCGATTGCTCGTTAATGGTATTTCTATCTAGCGCTGTTTTATACTGGTGAATCTCATGCGGGGCTCCTCACCTTGAGGAGCCCCGTTCTTGGTTAGTTCTGTACTAAGAACAAAATTCTCTATCGTGCTCGTATAGAGCCAATGAGCATTTATGCCATCGACTCGGCAACATCATTGACCAACCTCGATTCAAGTAAACACCGGAAAAGCTGTATTGACGCAAAGAACTCTTATTCACCCGTTCACTCTGATACGGCAATTAGCGATAGTCAATTGTAGGTTTATAACCTACAATTGAAACACGAAAAGGAATGGCCATGCTGAATCCATCGCTCATCTGGCAGAATCAGAAGGCGTATTTACTACCGCCCAAGCTAGGCGTTTAGGAATCCCCCGCGATGCTTTACATGATGCGTTTTCGTCTGGCCGCGTAGAAAGAATCATGCATGGTGCGTATCGCTTAGTTGGCTCTGGCGCTTCCTATACTGATGAGCTAGTCGCATTGTGGAAACTCACCGCCCCAAAGCAGTTTACTCACGAACATATTCAGCCCGGTAACTGGGATGGCGTTACTGCGGGCGGAGCTACCGCTGCGTCTTTGCTCGAGATTAGCGACTTTCACCTATCACCGTATCGACTCTACGCACCTAAAAGGATAAATTCACGAAACCCGAGTGCTAGTTTCGCTCTGCGAATCATTCAGCGCGATGAGGTCGTCTTTATTCACGGCTTACTGGTAACGCGACCTGAGCGCACCGTTTCCGATCTCGTAATTGACGACGAAGATCTCTCGCTGATCGCAGATGTACTACGGGATGCTTCGCATAAGTTTCCAGAATTCAACTACGCAAGACTACTGGGCTTCTTAGAAGATTTCTATGGCGAAGAACGAGCTCAAGAAATATATCAGCAACTATTGTTCGATGCGCGGATCTCAGCCGAAAGTAGTACAAGATGAGATATAAAACAGCAAACACACTCGAACAAGCGGTCAAAACTGAAGTGCCCCGGGTTTTGTTCCTAGGCATGTTCCTTGATTTCTATTGTTTCATGGCCGGTGTTGCCGTTCCAAAACTCCTGTTCAACCTCAGCCGGTGTACGGTAGCCCAAGCTCTGGTCAAGCCGTGACTCGTTCGGCCACGAGACCCATTCAAACGTCGCGATTTCAACATCCAACCACGCCCCGCCCACGGCCACCTATGAATGAATCAGCTCATTCTTGAAATGAACCGTTGACGTTCTCAGCCAAAGCATTGTCATAGGAATCGCCAACCGTCCCTGTCGAGGTAAGTAATCCCATGCTCGGCAAGACGCTCATTATAGAAAATGCCTACATGTTGTGAGCCGTGGTCGCAATGGTGAATCAGCCCAGTTGTTTTCTTCGCGCATACGATCGCCTGATTGAGCGCCTGCAACGGCAACGCTTTACGTTCGCATTGAACCGACTAGCGCCCACCCGATAAATCGGTCCGGGTGAACACATCGGTTATAAGAGCGGTGCAGAGAATACTCCTTACGGGTACGGACATAGGAAATGTCACCCCACCCACAACCGATTCGGTCCAGGGGCTCGAAATTCACGTTGCACTAAGTTCGGGCGAGTATCTCACCCCTTGAGGTTTGCGAGTTGTTACAGGCAAGCGGCCCTTACCTTTACCACTAACTCCAGCAAGGCATATCAAACGAGCGGTGTGCTCACGGCAGCAGTATTACGGAGGCTACGAGTAATCACGCCACGGGATTGTGATTGACGATAGTCACGAACCACCAACACGGTCAGTGTTTAACATCGTGCAGATGAACTGACAAAACGATTCCGATACTCATCAATGAACCGAATCATTTACCAATGTTTCGGGTCGAGTTCCGACGCGAAAAAGCCGACGCGGCTTATCTGAACTCATTAGCATCGCGAAACTCTTGGTTTTCACAGCGAAGGTATGCATTTTCGACTCCCACGTCCACCGGCATACGCTCAAGAACGCGCCCCTTCCACGGCGAGCTACCTGCATCCATTGCCGAGCAGTGCGCCAAGAAACACCTAGTTTCGATGCCACAATCTTGCACGCTTCTTACAAGGAAACATTCTCCGCCACAATACGGTCTTCTACCAAGCGGACGACAAGATCCTTGCCGTCCTGATCAAATTTCATCTGCCTACCCAAACTATGCCCATCTACTTAAACGGAACAAAACCTGGGGCACTTCAGTTCGCTAAAAGTGTCCTAATACGGATGAAGTCCTCTTCCCCATCGCCAAAACTCCGTAAAGCCATATCTAAGTGCCGCTTAGTGACGGGTCGTTTTCTCACCATCCCATTTCACCTTTCAAGACTTGAAAAGCCGAGGTTGTAATGTAGCCCTGTTGGTGAGCCGTTTCAGCTGCTTCTTGCAGCCTTTCATCCATCATTGTGGTTCGGGCGCTCTTTATTGCGGCCACAACTGTTTGTGCGGGCACACCCTCGTAAACAGTCACCTCATCATCAGCTTGCACCCTATACACACGGATGCTGTCAGGCAAAGATCTCCGCGTCCGCTTAGGCACAGCAACACAAATATAGTCCGGGTTAGTGGGTGCCAGCCCCAACATTGCGATGACGGACTCACCGTACAAGTAGGCACCCCGCCCGAACCTTGCTACCGCTATCGCATAGGAATCCGTTTCACTGGGCACGTACTGAGATAACCGATAGAGTCCGCGACTAATATGCTCTAGCTTTCCGCGATGTGCAAGCTTCGCTAACTCCACAACCGGAATGCCTAGATCAGCAGCATCCTCAGTGGTCACCAAATAGTGCTTATCCACTGCAATTTCGTATAACTCGCCATACACAGCCATGGCAGAACTATACCACTTTTGGTATAGTTCTGCCATACTCGTCCTGTTTCAGAGCAGCTGAAGCACTAAGACCAGTCGTAGGTGAACAACGCGATGCGACTCTTAGGCTCGAAGAACAGCACGATAGCATCCGCCCCGCTACCGCAATAGTTGTAGCCGGCAACCTCGCCCACAAATAAGAACTCTCTGCCCTGATAGGACAGTGAAATCCCATCGTTGGGCAGACCGTCCGCTGGATCAATCGTCATCTCAAAAGCAGGCGGGACAGGTGATGTCTCAGACCAGTTTCCGTACGAAATCTCGCCACCCAGTACGTCCATGAAAGCCTGCGGATTACTCTCCTGCCAGGGCAACAGTTTCCCCGTCGTGTGGAAACGGTCCCGACTACGCTGATAGATCGCCTTCATTTCTTCGATGACCTCAGCCATGTCTTCATCCTCGTCCCCATGAGTAGGTGAGGAGAGAAAATAGTCTTCGCTAGCTAAGAATCGGTACTTGTTATCTGGGGTCAACTCAAAAGCCAGCCAGTTCTCCCCGCAAAACTCGGTATGAAACTCCTCAGTCCCCTCCCCAATCAAACCGTCATAGGGTTCAAACGGATTCAACATGTGCACAACAGTCCCGCGTAACTCCTCTTGCAGCAGACCTAAATCGATAGAGATTAAAGGCAGAAAATAGTTGGCAAGCCAAGGCTGGTCCGGAACAAACACGCCCTCAGGGAAAGGGGATAACCCTTCGACGAGTTCATTAACATCTTCTTGGAAGTCAGTCACGCTTGCCTCCTACTCTTCCTAATCCCTTAAACACGAAATCGGCACTACTAAAACCCCGTCTTTTCGTTTATACGCAAAGGGTGCCACTCCGCATAAGACCATCAAAAATGAAGGTGGCTTCATTCTATCGAAATCAAGTTTCGCTGCTAAATCTAATAACGTTCTTGCGCCTGCTTCTATATGTGAATCGCCGCCTAATTTAATTTCAATTAGTCCGTAGTTGCCATTTCGTAAATGAACAACAGCATCACATTCCAAACCTGAACTATCCCGATAATGGTAGACATTTCCATATAAACTGTCAGAATAAATTCTTAAATCTCTCATAGCCAGATTCTCAAACAAAAAACCCATAGTATTTAAATCATTTATCAGATCTCGAGGCCCAACTCCTAAGGATGCGGCCGCTATTGACGGGTCTACAAAATACCGAGTATCTGTAGTGCGTATAGCTGCTTTAGATCTTAGGTTCGGATTCCAAGCTGGCGAATCCTCAATGACAAAAATTTTTGTTAGAGCATCCAGATAAGAATATAATGTCTTTTCATCAAAGGTTTTTACATCATTGGACAACATATCTTTTCTCATTACCGCATATGATGCTTGACTACCAACATGTCTCGCATAAGACCGTAGGAGTCTCCTGGCTTTTTCTTTGTTTCTAGAAACCTTATCCACCCTACTTATATCTTGATTTATCAGGGCTTCATGATAGTCAATCGCTTGAAATAAAGCCGGCTTTTCTGCTAACGCAATTGATTTTGGCCACCCTCCTCTGCATATCCAAAACGCCAATTCGTCAATCGCCGTTTGACTTTGACCACTTGGGGTAACTCCTGCAAATAACGCGTTAAGAGAGACTTGCCCATTGGATTCTTGCGATTCAGACAAACTCATTGTTCTCATTTTTAGACGCGATATTCTGCCGGTACCCGTATGAAAGGAATCATCTAAATCTGCAGGAATAGCTGAACCAGTGAGAATAAATTGTCCCATCTCATTACGCTGGTCGACTTCATATCGAACTGCATTCCATAAATTCGGTGCAATTTGCCATTCATCAATTAATCTTGGCGTTTCGCCATCTAATAGGATTTGTGGATCGATCGATGCCATTTCTTTATATTGTTTTGACATATTAGGCTGATCCATAGAAATCATACTGTTGGAAAGCTCTTTGGCTGTTGTAGTTTTCCCACACCATTTAGGTCCTTCTATTAAGACAGCTCCCTTGGCATGTAATCTATCAGTTAAAAGTTTGTCTACTATTCTTGGTAAATATTCCATGCTTCCCCCCCTATCTATAAGAATCATATCAAATTCCTGTAAATATCGAATTAATATTCCTGTATTTGGCGATAATTAATTCCTGTAAATATGTTTTGCTTGTCGGTTAATTTCCAACAACTGCCCCCGTCTCAGCCAATAACTCTCGAATCAGCTCTTGGGCCAGCGGCGAATAGCAAACATTAACAAAAGTTTTACCATCGCGAGATTCACCCTGGTACCTCACGATACCCACTTCAGCTCCCCGGCTCGTTGGCCGTAGCACACCGTCGTCGCGCACAGATAACCATCTCGGATCAAACTCTTGCTGGGCTTTTCACTTAAACGCTGCGATGCTACTGGCGACCATCGATATCGGTGACGTTTGAGCGCAGAGAATAGAACTACAGGAAAACTGTCCGCATGGTGGACATAAAAAAGTTAACCGGTGATAGCGGGGAACATAGAACGGTGCTGAATCATATTGCTCTCCTATAGTATCCATTACCTAAGAACTCGATAAAACCTCTATCACGTAGGAGTTGCAGTTGCTGACGTATCTTTGCTTTCACATTCTTATTTTGGGGATGCTTCTGGCTAAGGACATGCTCAAAATTGTAGAGATCTCGGAGTGAAAATTCTGCTCTATCAAGCTGCTCGATACAGATCAAAGTGTCTAGTAACCACCCGCGTAAATTAGGGTTTTCAAGACGCAAACTGCTATTAGCAGATACTTGTTTACGCACTTTTTCAAAATCAGTGAACTGCCCATCTTTGATCAAATAGACCAACGCTTGCCGCGGAATTTCACTAAATAAGATATTGCATCCCACCCAACCAGCACGTCTTGCCGTATCTGCCAGCGGTTTTCTCTTTTCAATATCTTTCGGCGCGAAAAAGTACTTCGGAACCATCAATAAACTGTTGACGGCATAAGATCCCTTATCGTAAGACATCACGAATAAATCAGGATTCTGATTGCTTGATATCCGCTCAATCATTGTCGAATACGCACCATCAGTGATCTTGCTGCCTATTTTTCCAGACTTACTTTTCAGCTCATATTGCGCCGCACATTGGCCACAAAACAAATCGGCAACTGGGCGGTTATTTTCAAAATGATTCAGCTTCAAGTTCCCGCAATACGGGCAATAAACATGCTGAGCAACCCAAGCTTCACTAGCAACACGGATCTGTTGGGAGCTACTCCGATACCCTTGAACGAGACTCATATCTAATTTCAGATTCATTGTTCTTGCCGTCTCTTCTCCCAACGCAAATTACGAGAATCCCATACAGCCCCGCCGGTTTCTCCCGCTAGAGCCGGGTCAATACAAGTCTTTACTAGCTCTTCAGCACTCATGATATCTTGTAGCTCTACCGGAAGTTTTGCTTCTTTAGCTATCCTTCGGAAACCATCTGAGTACTTGCTCAGCCAATCCTCTGGAACATGGAATGAATCCAGCGTCCCTAGCCGTCGAATCCGTGCTTCTGACGCTAGTTGTTTTGAAAGCGCATCTCCATCAATGTCTTCATTTCGCATGTAAATAATGAGGTCCACGAGGTCTCTAACCCGACTGGAGGCTCGGCCTCCTTCATAGCGTTGCATAGTTGCACATACTTTATCCGCTATAGCATTCACTACTGGATAAACACGATAGGTGAATACCGGAATCCCCTCGACACTCAATCGATTTGCCGGTTCAATAGCATCTGTTTCTTCAATCGCAATACGATCAACAACGAGGTCAAGCGTTATTGCATTGAGTTTCTTCGTTTTACCGAAAAGCACCGATATCTTTACTCGATAACCATCGCGATATTCTTGATTACTGGCGATCAGTTGCGGATCGGGCTCAACCGTATATTCAAGATAATCGCCAAGGTCAATTCTTGCGATACGCTTGAGCTCGTCAACAGCCTCTTCAAGATCGTGGCCGTTGTAGACGACGTCGGTATCGCGCGTATATCTCGCATCAATCGTTCGAGCGAGCATGCCTCGTCCACCTTTGAGAATAAACGCTGGCGGGTCTTCACTAAAGATTCTTTCTAGAAACCTCCCCGTATAGTATCCTTCTAGGGCGTGGTTCGTATTCTGGGAAGATTTTTTCGCGCTCTCTTTAACAGCGAGCTCAAGCGCACGAGCAGTGCGATAACGACGTTCAGTCATCGTCGTCGGCCTTCCCCAAGATCAAATCAAGCTCGCTAAAATCCGGCATACTTTGACGCAGTGAGTCGTTTAGAGCTTTCATAGACTCTTTCCTCAATTCTAGACTTTTAAACCATCCCTGGATCTCTGATGCCATCGAAAGAGTACGCATGAGTGATCGGTAGCTTTCAGAATACAACCCGGTAGTTTTCGCTATTGCCTCTGCAGAGTCTTTCAACATATTATGTTGAGCACGCATAGCCTTTCCGGCTTCTGTTATCATTTCAAAAGACTGCGCTAGAGTTGCAACACCGGCGTTCAACTGCAGCAAAGCAGCATTACGCGCGAACAAGTCACGGGCAAACGCTTCCCCATCTCCTGTTGAATATCCATGCTTCTTTGCCAGCGGTTTAAGCAGATAGGCAAGACGTTCTTGATCGAATCTATATTCATTGCGGGCGGCATCAGCGATAATGTTTGCGATCAGGTCAGGATCTTCACCGAGCCGGATAAGATCATAAATAGTTCGTTCCATAGTGGTCACTGGCACCTGCTCGACCAGAATAATATCTTTTGGGTCAATCTCTTGACGAAAATAACGGATATCATCACGTGTGGTTTGTTTACGCACAGACAGCGTGAACGTATACGGAGAAGCATGAAAATCCCCAACACCATGCATATAGGCCGCAGTTCTGCCAGAAATAACCGCATCAAAGTACGGTTTGTTGAGCCGATCGTAAACTGTTTCTTTTGGAAAGACCGATAGCCACGCAGCCTTGACATCAGCATGCGAGGTTTGGTTACCAGACACATACTGGTACACGCCATAGGTCAGCTCTTCTACACGACCTGCATCGCGGAGTCGAGAGATTTGATTACGCCGCACTCCCATTTGTTGAGCTTGTGCGGTAGTGAACATACCCCACTGCGACATTGCTAGATTTTCAAGCTCTACCACACACACCACCTAATACTGCTTTCGTTTACATATCGTAAACGATTTAAGTATAGCAAAACAATAGCCTTGTGCCTTTTCGCCACGAATCCATCGATTTTAACTCAAGACCACGGCCACACTATCCGTCCCTTGCGCCTACCGCCCGTCCTGATGTTTACATATGGAAACATCAGGGAAACACTAACAACAACCCACACTAGAGAATATGGCGTATAAAGTTCCTACTCTAATAATCGATGCGAAGGAAACACGTTCACTAGAACTACTATCTGAGCGCTACGAAAAGCTAGTTGCGCCCTCCACGTTAAATCAGCTCGGCGACCTAATTTACGAATACACACCGCAGCAACTATTGGATTTCGGATCCTCCGTAAAAGCGACCATCTCCGAGCAAGATCTTTTCGCTTCTGCTCTCGAAGTAATAACGAACGGCTTCGATGTTGTCACAAAAACAGTTGCAAAATACTCCATAAGTGAAACTAGTATTATCAATAACGTCAACGAAAAGATAGCAGATAATGAGATAACAGATCTGAAGGAAATCTGTCTAGCACGCTCTTACGATATAGCGGAAGTAGTTTCTTCATATAAAACCAGCGGTTTAGCATTAGCTCTCATCGAAGGTGGTGTAACAGGCTATTTCGGCTTCGTTGGATTACCATTCAACCTTGCACTAAGCACCTTCATTTATTATCGCGGCGTCCAATCGATTGCCATGCATTACGGCTATGACGTTAAAAATGACGCAACAGAACTCGTCATCGCCAGTGAAGTATTTATGAATGCACTCAACCCTAACCAACAAGGGACAGATGGGCTGACGAGCACAATTAGCAAGTTCATGGTTTTCGCAGAATTGTCAGCCGTGAAACAAACAGCGAAAAAGACCTGGACAGAAATGGCAGCACGAGGTGGAGCTAGTCTACTAGCCACGCAAATGCGCGCATTGGCCAATACGGCAGCTAAAAAAGCCTTAGAAAATGCTGGTAAAAAGGGTTTAGAAAATAGCTTATTCAAAGGCGTATTCGAACAAATCGGCAGGAGCCTTACGCAAAAAACAATCGGAAAATCTATCCCTGTCATTGGCAGCGTGTTTGGTTCTTTGTACGACACCGCTCAAATGAATACTGTTTTAGAGTTCGCAGACGTCTTTTACAATAAAAGGTTTATAGTCGAGAAAGAAATGCGAATCAATCAATTGCTGCAATCCCACGAGGATAGCTCTACCGACGTCAATGCAACTGAAGAAACTCTATAAACAATTGACCAACATAAGCATTTTCCACCAATATTTCATGGAAACCGCCGTCTTTACTGCCAGGCAAAACTACAACCATTAACACGCAGTAGATGTCGCTACTCTCAGTTGGGAAGTAAAGCGTGACAAGCCGGCCCTAAACGCTACGAACAAATAGCTCCAGAAACAGAACAGAAGTCAGCCAGATATTAATTCTTAACACTCAGCCTTTGGTGGCTCCTCCAGCCAGACCTCCCACTATGTAGCGCTGCAGGGCTATGAATACCAGCAAAACTGGCAATGCAATCAAAGTCGCCACCGCCATAAGGTCATTCCAATTCGTTCCATACTGTCCAATCAACCTATTCAATGCCACCGTAAGAGGTTGGATGTTTTGGTCTGTCAGTAACGTCAGGGCAAACGTGAATTCTCCCCATGCCATGAGGAAAGCAAACGAACCAATCATAATGACCCCCGGGCGTATTGTTGGAATCACAATCCGCACAATAGTTTGCAGGGTTGATAATCCGTCAAGTTTCGCAGCTTCTTCGACATCATAAGGAAATTGCGCAAAGTAGGGACGCAATAAAATAACTGCAAAAGGTAAAGTGACTGCGATATCTGCCAAAATGATGGAAATGAAAGTATTTGTTAAGGACACTTGGCGGAACATCACGAACATGGGTACCGATATTGCGATCGCCGGGAGTAATTGAACCACGGTGAGCATAACCATCATCGTGGTAGTGACTTTATCGCGCATACGTGCAACCGCGTACGAAGCAGGAATCGCAATAAACAACGTCAGCACTAGCACCGACAATGCGATGAATAACGAATTGAGCAACGCTTGGAAAATACCAAAGCTATCAGTAAACATTGCCGTATAGGATCCTGTATACAGATTACTTGGAATAAGTTGTGGAGGATCACTAAACATGTCTTTCGACGTCTTTAAGGAAGTATTGATCATCCAGTAGACGGGAAATAGATAGACAATAGCAATTACCCAAGCAACCACCGATTTCACATAGAGCCGCCGCTGACGGCGTTGAGTGAGGCTATTTGTATTCTTACTTTTCGTCATACCAGGCATCTTTATTGTTCCTTCCGAAGACTTCGCACGTAGAACCATGACAATCCCAACGGCAAGAGCAAAGTCAAAACCGAAGCCGCCGCACCATAACCAAATTGGAATACTTGGAATGTTTTCAAATACGTGTAGACCGGCAAGGTTGTAGTGGAGTCCACCGGCCCACCTTTAGTCATGGTGTAGATCAAATCGAAAACTTTATAGGTGTTGATAACTCCAAGGAGTAGGACAGATATAGTCACTGGTTTCATTATTGGAAAAGTTATTTTCCAAAATTGTTGCCAGGAATTAGCACCATCAACTTGAGCTGCTTCATAGAGGGTTTGGTCAATTGTATGTAGTCCCGAGAGAAGCAAAAGCATGTTGAAGGGAATCCCGACCCAGAGGTTAGCAATAATGACTGCAGCCATGGCTGTCGGCCCGGTAGTTAGCCACTGTACTGGTTCTGAAATGAGATGTAGGGACTCCAAAATATAGTTGAGTAGACCATAATCAGAATCGAATAACCACTTAAAAATTGTTCCAGTAACGACTGGGGGAAGAATCCATCCCACTAACAAAATCGCGCGAATAATTCCGTTTCCAGGGAAAGGTCGTTGAAAATATAACGCGAGCGCAAATCCTGCAATGTATTGCAGGACAAGGCAAACACTCGTGAAAATCAGTGACAAAATTAGACTGTTCCAAAAACCTGGATCAGACAACGTGTATGAGTAGTTTGCAAAGGAATTAAAACTCAGATCACCCGATACTAGCTTCGCTCCATTGGCATCCACCAGACTCAAAAACACATTATAAAGTAGCGGAAAAGCCAAAAAAACGAGAATGTATGTTATCGCCGGTGCCGCCATTGCTAGTCCCAAGCGCCGAGTTGCCCGCTCTCGCGAGTACACTCGGCGCTGGGAGCGTAGTTTTTTAGCAGCCATACTCGTGGTATCTGCCATGGGTTATCACTTCTTTGGCAAGAGTGGGGCTAGAGTATCGGCAGCTGTTTTAGCGGCTTGTTCCGGTGTCTTAGCACCCGTGAGAGCTTCTTGAATCGAGAGCTGAACAGCAGTAGAAATTTCGTTGTATTTACCGCCATAAGCTCGAGCTTTCGCCACTTCTAATTGCTTTTCGAACACTTGCATTTTTTCATCAGAAGACAATTGAAGTTTGCCAGCCAAATCTTTCCGAGAAGAGAGCTGCCCGGATATATCGCAATATATCTTTGAGCCTTCCGAACCGGAGAGGAACTTCAATAGTTCTGTTGCGCCAGACTTATTTTTAGCTCCTGCAAATACACCAATATTTTCGCCACCTAAACCAGTAGCAGCAACTTTTCCTGCCGGTAGTGGAGCGATTCCCCAGTTAAAATCAGCATCTTTACTCACGTTGGGAATCTCCCACGGACCGTTAAACATCATGGCAGTCTTACCTGTAATGAACTGGGTACGTGCATCTTCTTGTGAGTAATTAGCTACTGCGGCTGACATTGCCCCGGTATCAATTAAATCAGCGAGATAGCCTAATGCTTCAGCACCAGATTGCGCATAATTATCCAAGTCACCGCCAGTTTGCCAAACAAACGGTAGGACTTGGAAAGTGCCCTGTTCATTTTTCACTGCGGAAATAGCGAGGCCGAAGTTGCCATCAGTTGCAGTTGCGCGGGCACTATCCGCGAGTTCTTCCCAAGTAGTTGGAACTGATACTCCAGCTTTATCGAGCAGATCTTTATTGTAGAAAAGCGCTAGGTTATTGGAGTTCAGTGGCAGGGAATACGTCTTCCCCTCTTGCTGTCCAGAAGACCACGGCCCTTCAAAAAAGTCCGCTTTCATATCCTTTGTTTCTTCAGTAATATCTTCCAGCAAACCTAAGGACGCGAAGTTTTGGGTATCAACATTGTCAAAAATTGCAATATCAGGGACTTCCCCACTAATACCAGCCTGCACAATAGACTTCGACAGATCTCCATAAGCGAAAGACTTACGTTCGACTTTAACCCCGGCATGAGTTTGTTCGAATTTTTCGATAGCTGCCGTCATAGCGTCATTGGGAGTATCTTGCCCTAGATAGTCCCACAGTAAAATTGTCTGCTCACCTGCCGTATCACTGCTATTTTCGCTAGCGGTATCAGCTGAGCAAGAGCTTAATCCTAGTAGTGGTAATGCACCCAGCGTAGCAATAGCTATACTTCTGTTGAGAAACTTTTTCGCTCTCATAATTTTTCTCCTAAAGATGTTGTTAGTTCTGTTATCAAAGTGAAGACAGCCGATCAAAATGAATCTCTATCTTTTGTGCGTCTTTATCTGGCAATACTGCAACAGCGGCTCCTAACTCAGGGACCCAGGTCTCGTCGATGACACTTCCTTGTGAAATACGTCGAATTGGCTGCTTATCCATAATTAAAACCCGGAACGGAACCTTCTCCCCGCGATTTTTTATGGACACTGATCCGGAATCAAGTTCAATATCAAATGAAACTTTTTCTTCACCAGCGATAGAAACCGAATACTTCTGATCCTCGCTCTGCGATGCTCCTACGACCAGTAAAATAGGATCGTCAGCGGGATCGTAGTTAATAGTCCGTGAGGTTTTCCCGAGAGGGATTACGCCGCCATCTTTTACCAACAGAGGTAAGCTCTCCTCGGAGTGAATCTGCTTCACCCAGCCAGCTTGTGGAATCCGTTGGCCGTCGAGTATGTTTGTCCACCCTCCAACAGGTAAATAAACATTAACTTCCCCTTTTCGTGAAAATACCGGAGCTACCAATATTTTGTCGCCAAAGAAGTATTGGGTATCAACGTATCGTGAGCCCATATCTTCGGGGTACTCTAAAATCATAGGTCGCATAAAAGGTATACCGTTTTCCACGACTTGTTGTTGCGTATTGAGTATGTAGGGTAAAAGCCGGTTCTTTAGATGCGTAAACCGTCGGGCGACTTTAGTAGCGGTTTCTCCATAGAGCCACGGAGTGCGATATGAGTCAGAGCCGTGGAGGCGGGAGTGGCTCGAAAACATTCCAAAGGGATACCAACGGGTGAAAACATCGCTATCTGGCCGGCCCTCGAAACCTCCCATATCGTGACTCCAATACCCGAAACCACTCATAGCAAGTGAAAGTCCGCCCCGCAGAGTTTCAGCCATAGACACAAATGTTGGCTCGCTATCGCCTCCCCAATGCACGGGATAGCTCTGCGATCCCAAAGTGGCAGAGCGCGCAAACACTAGAGCTTCTTCTTCGCCTTTTTCTTCGGCAATTACCTCATAGACATTTTGGTTGTAGAGTTTTGCATAGTAGTTATGCATCTTTTCCGGATCGGATCCATCATGCCAGACGACGTCGGTGGGGACGCGCTCTCCAAAGTCAGTTTTGAAAGCATCTACGCCCTGCTTTAATAAGTCTCGAAGTTTAGATTTCCACCAATCGCACGCTTGTGAATTGGTGAAATCTACCCACGCCATACCAGATTGCCAATGGTCCCATTGCCGCACATTTCCATGAAGGTCCTTTAGTAAATAACCTTTTTCTTTCCCTTCAGCAAATAGATAGGATTGTTGCGCGATATAGGGATTTATCCAAACACAAACTTTTATGCCGCGCTGATGTAGTCTCTCAAGCATTCGTGCAGGATCCGGGAATTTTTCCGGATCCCAAATGAAGTCACACCAATGCGAAGGACGCATCCAATAGCAATCGAAGTGTAAAACTGAAACTGGAATATCATTTTCTTCGAATTCGTCCAGAAGTTGATTCACCGACGTCTCGGAATAATCGGTTTTGAACGACGTCGACATCCACAACCCGTATGACCACTGCGGAACTCGCGGTGGCAACCCAACAAAGTGCGTATAACGGCTCAACGCTTCCTTGGGCGTAGGCCCAGCAATAATGAAATACTCTAATTTATTTCCGGGAACCGAGAATTGCACTCGTGAATTGACTTCGGATGCGATCTCATACGATACTTTTTCCGGATGATTAACGATTACTCCATATCCTGCAGAGGAAAGATAGAACGGGATATTCTTGTATGCAAGTTCGCTAGCCGTACCTCCATCTTCATTCCACATTTCTACTTTTTGGCCATTTTTAACAAAGGCCCCGAATCGTTCACCTAATCCATAGATTGTTTCCCCAGGTTGCAGCGTTAGCTGTTCATGGATGTACCTTTTACCATCTGGAGCAAATACGATACCCGTGGATTTTACAATAGCTGATGTTATTTCTTCTCCATCGTGTAAAAACGATAATTTATAATTATCTTTACCCTGGATTCGGGCGCTCAGAGAACCTATTTTCAGCTCAGCATTACATTCTCCAATGGTTACGTCCGTCTTTGCGGTGGTAGGTATATAGTCGAAGTTTGGATTTTGCTCTTTGTCACCTTGATGGTATTCGAGAGTAACTTTGATAATTCCTTCACTAACTCCGCGCACACTTACGGTAAGCATTACTAGATCTAGTTCTGCCCCGGTAAAGTTTAGGTGACGCGTTGGAGCATAAGCTCTAAATCCATCAGGAATTGCGACTATGCTTTGAATTTCGCGTGGGTGGTGAACCTCTAGGCCAGGTAGTTTACGCCAATATCCATCAGTGAATTTCATGGCTTGCCTTCTCTCAAATCTGGTTATCCAACTAAGTGCCGCATAGCCTGCTGATATAGTTCAACAAAATGGTATTCACGGCCAGCTAGTTCATTGAGATCCCGATCTGGTTCCGCCAATAGATCAGCTATGGTCTCTCCTGGCGCTCTAGTTGGCTCGCCAAGCTGGTCGATCGAGGCAGCTTTGAGTAATTCCTGAACTTTAGGATCGGCACGAAATGCTTTGGCTTTTTCTTCTAACATCAAAAACATTTCCATATTGGCACGAGCGCTTTCCCATACTCCTTCCATCCCTTCAGTTCGCGAGGGTTTATAATCGAAATGTCGTGCACCTTCATAACGCGGACCACCATTGGGGAAACCGTTTACCAGGAGGTCTACTGTGAAGAATGCCGAAGCTAAATCTCCGTGCCCAAAGGCTTTATCTTGGTCATATTTGATTCCCGACTGCCCATTGAGGTCAATATGGAAAAGTTTGTTGGCATGTAAAGCTTGCGCTAAACCATGCGTGTAATTCAGGTTGGCCATCTGCTCGTGTCCGGTTTCGGGGTTCAGACCCACTATTTCGCCGTTGTCTAACTGAGCAATCAGCGCTAAAGCGTGACCTATTGTTGGTAGGAAAATGTCGCCTCGCGGCTCATTTGGCTTCGGTTCCAAGCCGATTTTCAGGTCATATCCTTGTTGCTTTATGTATTCAGCAATAGTGTCGATACCCTCTTTGTACCGTTCGAGTGCTGAATATAAATCCTTAGATGAGTCATATTCTGCGCCTTCACGCCCTCCCCACATAACGAATGTACTTGCACCCATGTGAGCTGCTAAATCCACGTTGCGCAGGATCTTGCGCAGTCCGAACCGGCGAATATCACGATCATTGTTCGTCAGTGCCCCGTCTTTAAAAATGGGATGTGTGAAAGTGTTCGTGGTGACCATTTCAATGACCAGATCAGCCTGATCTGCGGCTGCTTTAAGATTTTGGATGCGTTTGGCACGCTCTGATTGGCTAGCTTCAAAGTCAAATACGTCGTTGTCATGGAAAGTAATCCCCCACGCCCCGAGTTCAGCAAGTTTGGTTGCGTACTCCCAAGGATCTAGGGCAGGTCGTGTAGCTGAACCAAACGGATCGACTGCTGTCCAACCCACTGTCCATAATCCAAATGAAAACTTATCTTCTTTAGTTGGCTGTCGCATAAAAATCATTCCTCCCCTTTGAGAAACTTTTGTTTAGACTCTAAACTAATATGTTTATAAATCTCTGTCAAGCGAATTTTAAAAGTTACAAGATTACACTTGCTTGACGCGCAGCACCCAGGGCAACGTATTCAGCCGGCTTGGGAACCGCCACTTCCACATCCATGTACTCGCCTATAATTTCTCGAACCGCTTTCGACTTAGCTCCGCCACCGATGAGATAAATACGGTCAACTCCAATCCCACAACGCGTTATCGTCGCTAAGGCGTTAGCCATTAGTAGACACAAACTTTCAACCGCCGCCCGAGCTAAGTATTGCGGCTTCCAGTTGTCCAAAGTCATGGAGGTCAAACACGCTTTAGCCTCTGGTAAATTCGGAGTGCGTTCGCCTTCAAAATAGGGAGTCATTGTCAACCCTAGTGAATCAGTCACCGATAATGCGAGTGCATCAAAATCAGCAAAATCTACTCCCAGTAGTTCAGCAGTTGATGATAAAATCCGAGCTCCATTTAATGTAGAGACAAGAGATAACCAATTTCCACTCGCATCCATAAAACCGTTTACGCCACCTTCTAGGTCAACTACCGGATGATCACTTACGACAGAAACGACTCCTGAAGTCCCGATGGACAACGCTGCTTCTCGAGGCCCTAAACCAATCCCTAAAGCTGCACCGGCATTATCGCCACAACCTGGGCCAAGAAGAGTCCCAGCGAGCAAACCGATCTCAGGAATATCTCGCCTTACCGTCGCAGCAGCTTCGAACGGCGCAATCACTTTGGGCAAAACTAAGCTTTGCACGCGGTCATTTTCTACCCTAAGCGCGTGAGCTAGCAGGTCACGGCAATAACCGCCATCATGAAGATCGAAATATCCAGTACCTGAGGCATCTGAGCGGTCTGTAAAAATATCTGCAATATCGCGACTGCCCATAATACGCCAACTCAGATAATCATGGGGTAAGCAAACTGCAGCCAGTTTTTCCACCGCTTCCGGCTCTTCATCGGCTAGCCAGCGCAATTTTGTTACAGTTAACGACGCTACCGGCATTGACCCTGTCGTTTCGATCCAACGCTTTTTACCAAGCTCATCGATCAACTGTTTAGCTGCAGATGCACTGCGAGTATCGTTCCACAACAACGCTGGGCGAATTACCCCACCCGAAGCATCTAAAGTGACCATACCGTGCTGCTGAGCACCAACTGCCAACGCGGCAACATCTGACAAGCCGCCGGCCTCTTTTGAGGCTTGCAAAAACGCCTGCCACCAGGCTTCCGGGTCAACTTCAGTCCCTTGGGGATGTGGCGCTGAACCCTGCCGAATAATGGATTGCGTTTTCGGATCCCACACTATTACCTTGCATGACTGCGTGGAGGAATCAACTCCAGCAACATATGGAAAATTCATGGCGACTTACTCCTTAATAAACTGTTAGTTTAGAAGATAAACTAAATCAGCAACACTATGTTGTCAACCACTAATGTGCTATGTTGTCAACAAATGTCTGCTATAGTAAATCATTTAATATGGCAAAATTGAGTCAGGAGGTTCACCAGATTGGAGTTGTCCCCATACATCAATTCTTCACAGCCACCGCTAGCAGCTGGCCCTCGAAGTGCTCGAGAATCCAATCTACACTCAGCATTACTCGCTATTTTGCAATCTCCAAAGCCACTATCCCGGGCTGAAGTCGCCACGTCCGTAGGCTGTACACGTTCGACTGCCTCAAAACTCGTGGATCAATTAATTTCTGGCCGTGTTATCGAAGAAATGCCGGCCTCGACAGCCTCAACTCCAGGTCGCCCTGCTGTGCCACTGCGTTTGGTAGCGCGCCGATTCGTAGGGATCGGAATCGAAATCAACGTGAGGTACGTAGCCATTCGCATGGTAGATCTCAATGGTGAAACGTTAACGGAAATCATCGAAGAAAAGAATCTAGCAGCTATCGATCCTCAAACGGTTCTAAAGAAACTAGACCAGCGACTTATTCAACTTGCCGATAGCTACTGCAACGCACACACTCAACTGGTAGGAGCCACGATTGCAGTTCCTGGTTTAGTCGATACGAATCGTAAGCTGATTCTGCGCGCACCTAACCTTAATTGGGCGGAAATATCACTTTGTAACCAGATGCAATTCTGCCAAGGAATGGATAATTTCCAGATACTCAATGAAGCCAACACCGCCGCAGTAGCCAGTACCTATTCTCGCCCTGGAAAACCTTCTGAAAACAAGAACTTTCTCTACATCTCCGGCGAATTTGGCGTAGGTGGCGCTTTAATGCTCGACCACAAGCAGGTATCTGGATTACATGGCTGGGCCGGAGAATTCGGTCACGTGTGTGTGGACCCCGCTGGGCCAAAATGCCCATGCGGATCAACTGGATGCCTCGAACAATACTTAGGACGGGGTGCACTTTCCCGACTAGCAGGTTTTTCTCAAACAGTCACGATGCAGACTATACGTGAAGCTAGTGCTACTGATCCTACAGCCCGTGCCGCAATCGAAACTGCCGGGCGTGCCCTTGGCAAAGCCCTGACAACCATCATAAACATCACTGATGTGGATCACGTCATCGTGGGAGGAACACTGGCGGAGTTGATCGATGATTTACGATACTACGCATTGGATGAGATAAAGAATCGATTACTCTCAGCGCGTTGGTCATTACCCGTCATAGAAAAATCTAAAGAAGGACGCCTAGCGGCTGTCACAGGTGGAGCCTACCTAGCTTTCCATGACCTTTTAAATAACCCGGCAAAGTATTTAGATATCTAACGTAAGATTCGATAACTAACGATAACCATGAACGCCGCGTGCAATACACGCTCAAATAGGCACTCTACTTCTTGCGCGCAACCATGTAATACCTATGGGTTCGTGCCGCAACAAACCCATCCCTGGCGATCATTTCCTGAGCTTTCCGCAAGCCATCGAGACACCGATCAACAGAAAAACCCGCAAACTCCCACTCAATAATCTTGGCAAACCACACCAGCGCACCGACGTCGTAAAACCGTATCGGACTAAACGCTTGTGCGCTCTCGACAATCTCAAAGCCATTATCCTGCAACTCAGTTTCCCGCATACCAAGATACTGCTGCGGGAACGGCAACTCCTTGTTCTCCGGCAACAATAATTCAATCAGCTCGCGATCATTTTCCGCGCCAACTTGCTGGGTAATAAAATAGCCCCCAGATTTCAAAACCCGCTTGATCTCAGAAACACTATAGTCACCATGTCGATTAGTAACGACGTCGAACACGTTATTACCGAACGGTAAAGTATCACTACCATCTGCTTGCCTAAAATCAATGCCTAACGGCGATAAAACTTTGCGACAATACTCCACATTGGGCTCATATCCCTCAATCGCAGCAGTCCTCTCATGGGGATGCTGTAACGAAAGTAAAAACTCACCGCCACCAGTCTCCATGTCTAGGAGCATCATGGAATCATCAAGATACTTTCCGATAACCTGAGAAAAATCCCAAGGCAAATCAGTATCTTCCGTATACCGTCCTTCGATATGCGAAAAATCCCAACCCTCAATATGTGCTATATCCTCTTCTCGCTTCCACTGCAAGTAAAGCTCATCACTAGGCATCTCATACTCTTTCACATTCAATATCCACCATGCATGACTGTTTCAACTCAATTTACTGGGAACATCATATAATGCATCGCGAGCGATCACCTATCGTTTAGATTAAATGGAAGTAAAGCACCTTCAGATTTCACGCTACATAACTGATTTCGCATGCTTCGTATTACGAGTTTTACTTATCGGTTAATTCCCAACAACTGGCCCCGTCTCAGCCGTATAACTCTCGAATCAGCTCTTGAGCCTGCGGCGAATAGCAAACATTAACAAAAGATTTGCCATTGGACTTTTCACCGCGATACGCCACGATACCTTCTTTAGCTCCCCGGCTCGTTGGCCGTAGCAAATCGTCATCGCGCACCAGATAACCATCTCGGATCAATACTTTGTTGAGCTCTTGGGGATTCACAGCACTGCCCCAACCACGCAACATATCGCTCGCAACCAGATAGCCCTGTTCTTCCCAATAGGATTTTTCATAAAGCACTTCCTCGTCGAAAGATTCTTGCGCAGCACCCATGACAAACGGCGAATCAACAGGCGTTTGAGCATATTTACGCACCAAGCTAAACACGCTACCCTGATCTTTCCAGCGCGCTTGGCACCCAACGACGATAAACAGATCCTTTGCCCGCGAAACCGCCACATTCATCAGCTCTAACGTATTATCGATAAACGCTGCCCGTTCACTCGTTTCCCCATAAACCGACGAAAAGATGATAACTGGCCGTTCTGCACCTTGCAGGCTATGTGCAGTGCCAACCGTAATGTGATGGGCGATATCTGGACAGTGCTTATGCAACGCACGTTTAATGTGGGTAGCTTGCGCAGCAAACGGAGTAACGACGCCGATGATACCGTTCTTACCTAACCGCGCTTCGCCGTCGTCATCCCCACCGCAATACCGCGTCTCGAAAAATTCGTAGTTATCCCCGATCCAGTGAGCGATAGCGTCGGCTTCTTCTCGATTGACCCGGCTCGAACCGACAGTTTGGTCCTGCGTGCCCGGAACACGATAGAACATGAACGGGTTAGTTACGGTATCTGCGAGGCGATAGTTTTGTTCTGAGCGACGCGGTTGAAGTTGCCCGTCGTATATGAGTTCGTTGCAAAATCCGATGATCCGCGAATGGCACCGAAAGTGTTCGGATAGGAGCAAGCCCGGGCGCGGCTGCTTAGACGGATCTGAATACGCCCAGTTACCTGCATGACTAGCCGCTTTCATCACCGACGACGGCTGTGACGCCGTTAAACCGCGCTTTTTCATAACGTCCCAGTATGCCCCTGCGTTGTTCGACGACGATTCGCCACCGGTAGCTAGATCTTCGTCAGTGACTGGATCAATGTTCCAGATCGGTGCGAGCTGGCGTTCGTCGCCCACAACAATCGCGCGCTTGGCGAACGCGAAAGCAGATGCCCCAATCGAGGTATCTATTTGTCCGGCTTCATCGACTATGAGCAGATCTGCACGGGAGAGGCTATATAGGGGATATAACCTATTGCCAGTCCACAACGAAAAATATTTGGGCACTTGGTAGGTAGTCATCACGAAGCACGGAGTTAGTGCACATGCCTGCGGCCAATACTTCTCCATCACCTTCGCGATAGTTTGGTATCGGTCTTCTTCTGGCACAAACTCGTTATTTTCTGCCGTGAGCAACCAGGATGCTTCGTAATAGTGCACAGCCAGCCAAAACTCGTGATATCGCAATGTGACGTCAAGGATCTCATCGAGTTCACCAAGGGACCTTGAGTTGCGGATCTTCTGACTCTGTTCGGTGCTAATGATGCCGGTGACGCGCAATTCTGCCAAGATCTTCTCCAGCTCTTGGCCAGCTATCTCTGCGCGCGTTATGTTCGGTTGTACTGTGTCAGATGTGTTCCTTGCTTTGGAACGGGAGCGGCGAAAGAGTTTCTTCATCAAGCTCTGGCCACGATTCGTTACCGCATGCCTGCCATGCTCGGTGTGCTGATGGGCTTCGTGTTCGTATTCTTGGGCTATCGTTTGGGACGGACGTGGGCTTTCACTATAGTCACTGAAGCTGATGATGAGTTGGCGACGACGACGATCGACCTCCTCCAGTTGTTGTTTGAGCACCCGTTGAATACTCGCGATACTGACTGCTGTTCCTTGTGCACTGGGTTGAAGATATGTCGTTGCTTGTGCTTGAAAATAATCAGTAGCCGACTTGATATAGCCCGGATCCGAATAATCGGAGTATGCACCATTCTTCTTTGAAGTATCAACGAGATAGCCACGAGATTTCGCTCTATCATACTTAGAAACGGCCGGGCAGTAGGTAGCTAAGCTATGTAACGGCTCTTCGGTTGTAGCATCAGCCTTGGCACCAGACGCGGCTGGTATCCAGCGCACATCAAAACCACCTTGAGCTTGCGCCCCCACCGAGCTAAACGAATCAATAATATTCGTCACTGCTTGATTATTCGTTGAGGTACACAAAATCAGTGGCGCATCAACGCCTTCTAGCGCATGCCGGGTAACAAGATTGGCAACAACTGCTTGAAGCATCGTCGTCTTCCCAGTACCCGGCGGACCACTGACTGCAGTAATATCGCCGTCGTCATCAGATAAAAACGCATGAAGCGCGGTACGTTGGGATGGTGTGAGCGGGAACTTACCGCCCATATGTCCGCACGATTTCACCATACTTTCAACCTGCGTATCGTGATCGGATAAATCAGCATCAAGCCTCTGCTCAAAATCTTGTACCGAAACAAACTTTTCATACAACGGAACCGGGTTAGTTGCTAATGATTCTTCGAGAACAGAATACAACTCAACAATTGCCTTATTCGCAATAATATTCTCTCCCGCAACCAGGTAACACGTCTCAGTATTGATTGTTTGGTCCGAATCGACGCCGAACGACGTCGTCCAATCATGTAGTTTCTTCCCAACGACGCTTTCGAACAGCGAAATTGCATAAGAAAGAAAATCTGACCAACTATCTACCCGAGATGCTTGAGATACCCCGAAATTGGTACGAAAATTCCACAAATCAACAAGCTTGCCGATAGTGAGATTAGTATTTCCTGGGTAATCCAGCCATGCCGCTGGAATCCACGGCTCACCATCGCTCGGGCTACCAGATAACGTACCTGCCCTATCCACACTGCACGGCACAAGTAGCAGCCCCCACTTTTTACCTTCCGACTCCGCGGTGACAAGCGAGACGATAACACTAACGCTACTGGTTTTGTTGTTCTTTTCTTTTTTGAAAATTTCTGCAGTTATATTTGGCGAAAGAACACCCTCTCGCAGCTGCGCCAAAGGAATCTCAACGAAAGGCGTGCGCGAGTTAAACGTTTGCTCGGGCAGGCACGCTTGCTTTTGCACATCATGGAAATAACGGGTAATCAGCCGTGCTGGAGTGTCGGTTGGTCGTTTCGATTTGACATCACTGCGCTTTGCCACGAGTTTCGTCCTTTACTGCTACAAACTGTGTGTTAGGACGATTTTATCGAATGGGCTTTACATCCGACTTGTGAAACTCGCTCGCTAGGCTTCTGGATTCTTGCTTGAAACCAAGTTCTTTTGCCGTTAAACTTACTGGCATCACGACCGGTTCCGCCCTTTTGGGTCCAGGGCCGGTCTTCATTTATACTGGCATACTTAACAGAATCGGGGCTATAGGACATTGAGTGTTGTTGTTGTGTTTGGTTTTCGTTGTTGTAGCGCGTGAAAGTGCGTGTTTTAGTTTGTTGGGGTCAACTAAGTGGTTGGACAAAATGTGTTGCTGGACGGGCGGGTTTTCGTTGTTGTAGCGCGTGAAAATGCGTGTTTTAGTTTGTTGGTGTTGTGTTCATTGTATGAACACTTCTTTATGTCCTATATGTAGCAGTAAAATGATTCGTCATGGTCGTACGAGCCGGGGACGGCAGCGTTGGCGGTGTAAAGCGTGTGGGGTGAGATCTTTAAACAGTATTGATTCGACTGCTAAGCATTTACAAGAGTTCCTTCGATGGCTGTTAAGCGGTCAAAGGCAACGAGACATGCCTGGGCACGGCAGATCATTTCGTCGACGCTGTAAAGATTTATGGTCTATCTGGCCGCTTAGTCCTGTGGTTGACGAGGTTCATGATGTTGTTTTTGTTGACGGGATTTATTTAGGGCGTCAAGCGGTGGTGTTAATTGCTTGTAGTCAAAATTATGTCCTGGGATGGTATGTAGCCCGACGGGAAACTACCCGGGCCTGGAGCGCTTTATTGCAACGTATCGCTCCTGCACGGGTTGTGGTCAGTGATGGGGGTAGTGGTTTTGCTAAAGCGTTACGACTTACCTGGCCAACAACACGGCATCAACGCTGTACTTTCCATGTGTTTACCCAAATCAAGCAAGCAACAACTACTCGGCCTAAGCTTCAAGCTTCTATCGAACTATACGATTTAGGAAAAGAACTTATCCGTGTTGTTAACAAAGAACAAGCTATTACCTGGATAACGAAATATGTTCAATGGGCTAGTGACTGGGAAGATTTCCTTAACGAGAAAACTCTCACTCCAACTGGCTGGTGCTACACTCATCAACGTCTGGTCAAAGCACGTAAAATGCTGAACAAACTCATCAAACAAGGACTACTGTTCACCTTTTGTGACCCGGTATGGCAAGTATCGATCCCCTCAATGAATAATCGTATTGAAGGAGGGGTTAACGCTTCCTTGCGCTATATGCTCTACCAGCATCGAGGAATGTGTTTAACGAGGAGAATTAAAGCAATTTTCTGGTGGTGTTACATGCATACGGAGCACCCTTTATCCCCAGCGCAAATCCTCCAGACCATGCCAACAGACCGTCAGATCAACAATGCTTGGCACGCTGCTCGCCTCGAACACCAAACAAACCAAATACCCCAATGGGGAGACGCTATAGTCTGGAGCGAGCTACACTACACAACCCCCTACCACAACACCTGGGACTAACCCCCAGCAACACATTTTGTCCTATAGCCCTAGATATGGCAGATACGAAACCATTCAAATGCTACGCTGCGCAGGTCAATTTATTGCGCGAACGCGGCATGTACATAGAAGATAACGATCTTGCCCAGCGCACTCTCGAACGCGTCAACTACTACCGACTATCTGGCTACTGGTACCCACTGCGTGCGCCCTCATCTGAAAACCGGGGCTAGCGGACAATTGTTATTGATGGTTTTGCTGTTTTTCGTTGCTAGGGTGGGGTTTTCTGGAAAGAAACTCGTTTCGACTCGAGTTTTTGGTTGGACAATAGTTATTGATTTTGTTGCCAGTTATCCGCGTGATAGCAGGGAAAAATTGTGGTGAAAGTCGGTTGCATACTAGTGGGTATGAGATCGAACAAGAAACACTGCCCTACTTGTGGTGAAGGCATGGTCAAAAACGGTAAAGACAAATGCGGCCACCAACGCTGGATCTGCTGCTCATGCAAGGTAACCTCGCGTTGGCATAACGACGTCACTTCGCGGGATTTGCGCGCGTTCTTAGACGTTCTGACTGGGAAAACCACGCAGCGAGAACTTCCTGGACAGGGCCGGACCTTCCGACGCAGGAGCGCTGTGTTGTGGGAGATCTGGCCGATATGCGAACCCGATGGGCAAGACCACCGCGTGATCCATGTTGATGGTATCCATTTAGGCCGCGATGCTGTCATTCTGATCGCCTGCAGCCCCGAATATGTGATTGCCTGGCATGTGGCCAGACGTGAATCGACCCAAGCCTGGCTGGACCTGCTCGCGAAAATCCCACCACCCGGTATGGTCGTGGCTGACGGGGGCACAGGTTTCACAACAGCTCGGGCACGATTGTGGCCCTCCACGCGTGTCCAACGCTGCACGTTCCACGCCTATCAACAGGTCAAACGCTACACGACCACACGCTCACGAACTGAATGTGGCAGACAGCTCTACCGGATCGGTGTTGATCTATTGCATGTGAAAACTCCCGCACACGCGCACGCATGGATCGATAGCTTCTATGCTTGGCGTCACCGTTGGGCTGGGTTCCTGGCCGAGAAAACCCGTAACGAGAAAGGAAAACTAGTCGATAAACACGAGCGGCTCGTCAAGGCTGGCAATAGTCTGTCTAGGCTGGTCGATAGTGGCCATTTGTTCACGTTTCTCAATCCCGATCTTTACGATGACGGAGAAATAATCGGTTCTCTACCAGCGATGAATAACCAGATCGAGGGAGGTATCAACTCGCCTTTACGTGAACTGCTGCGCCGTCATCGGGGTATGAGTATCGATCACCGGATCCGTGCAGTGTCATGGTGGTGCTACCTACACACCGAGAACCCTGCCAACCCAGCCGAAATCCTGCGTATCATGCCCACCAACACGGACATCATGCGCGCTTACCAGCAAGCCGCAGCCCGACACCGAGCCCACCACAACAACCATCGCTGGGGCAACGGCCTTGACTGGAACGAACTCCACACCCACACACCCTACCGCAACGACTACTAACCCAAAATCAATAACTTTTGTCCTATAACCCTCAATTTATTGCGCGAACGCGGCATGTACATCGAAGCCAGCTGAGCGAAATAATGCACGCAAGACCATATTCGGACGGCTTTACATCGAACGTGAGTGACACTGTAAATAATCGAGACGCCGCTCTGCCCGATCTTTAATTACTGCAACAACACAAGGTGTTTTCCGCTTAATCGTCACTAGATAAATTCGTCAATATTATTGATGAATAAACGCAGTAAATCACCGCGCTTCACCCCTCGTCTCATCCCCATGTCCCGCCTAAGCTGAATCATTACTTCTTCCATGCCAAATAGGGTCTGTTCCGGGCTCGCTTCCCCTTCTCCTACCTGAACTCGCCATTTTCCCCATAAGTTTATCGCTTTAGAAGACCCCCAAAGTGTAAGCTCTTTACTAAACGTATTTAATATTTCGACAAGCTCTTTCTGGGTCATATCCCTTTCCTCTTTATGCGCAGCTTGTACATCATAAAACATAGAAATCAACCGGTAATATGGCTCCTTCCGCTTTTCCCGAAGATACGAATTTTTCTCCATAACATTATTGACTATATTGCCCACCACATAAGTGATAGTCGAGATTGTTCCCGTTATTAGCGCTACTATAATAGCCGTATCCAGAGCAGAAAATTTAGACAAAAGTTCCGGCACTTTCTCAAGTACCATAAAAAGAACCTTGCCAACACCAGCTATAAGCACAAGCAAAAGAATTAGACCAAGAAGTGTCTGTTTTGCCGACTGACTATTAGTTTTCCCCATTGCTTAATCCATTTTCCATAAA
Organism: Arcanobacterium pinnipediorum; assembly: GCF_023973165.1. Taxonomy (NCBI): domain Bacteria; kingdom Bacillati; phylum Actinomycetota; class Actinomycetes; order Actinomycetales; family Actinomycetaceae; genus Arcanobacterium; species Arcanobacterium pinnipediorum. Next base: position 1,454,161 of record NZ_CP099547.1, read on the forward strand.
CATGTCCCACAATATCGATCTGAGTATATTGACGCATCACGAAGTTTTCAAACATACAAAAGCGCCAAACAGACCATTCAGCGGCCCCAAGCTACCTCATACACTTTGCGATTTCCAATAATAGAGCTAGCACCTCAGACAACCTGAAACACTAGTAACTAAATTACCCATCAGAATTATGTTCAGAAATACATAAATTACCAACAAAACTCAAGAAATCCTCCCCAACAGAAGCTCAAATGCCACTATCACAAAACATGATATTAGGACATGCCCCACCCCAACCACAGACTAGCGTGCCCCGGGTTTCACTCCCAGGCATGCGCCTTGATTTCTATTATTTCTTGGTCCGCGCTGCCGATCCGAAACCCCTCCCCCCATCCTCAGCCACGTACGGTAGCCCCGGCGCATCAAACGAGCGGTTTGCTCACGACCAATATCTTTTCCCCTCACGGCGCAACGCGTGCCACATCTTACGAATCCCGTAGACATTGTAGTTACTTTCATGAACCTCAACGATATGCTCTATCAGAGCAGCATCACGCAGGCTACGAGCACTCACACCACGAGATTTTGATTGACGATAGCCACGAGAAGTGATGAAACCACCAACACGGTGAGTGTTTAACGTCTTGCAGATGAACTGAGTAGAGAAACGATTTCGATACTCATCAATGAACCGAATCATTTCCGACGTTTCGGGTCGAGTTCCGACGCGAAAAAAGCCGACGTTGCTTATCTGAACTCATTAGTATCGCGAAGCTCGGGGTTTTCACTAACGTAGCCGCGCATTTTCGACTTCCACGTCCTGCGGCAAGCGTTCAAGAACGCGCCCCTTCCACGGCAAGCTACCTGCATCCATTGCCGAGCAGTGCGCCAAGAAACACCTAGTTTCAGCGCCACAATCGTGCACGCTTCTTACGTGGAAACAATCTCCGCCACAATACGGTCTTCTACCAAACGGGCGACAAAGTCCTTGCCATCCTCATCAAACTCCTTGCGCCTACCCAGACCATGACCATCTACTCAAACAGAACAAAAACCAGTACGGTGCAGTTCGACAATAGACACCATGTGAAGAACGAAAACCGCTACATAAAGCGATAAAAGAATATACTATTCATTTAAGCGACAAGATTCTAGCTTTGAAAGTGTCAAATGAAACCCCTGCTAGACATTTTCTAGGAAGTGACCCATAACGTCACGAAAGAAGGAGCATGCCAAAATGGTGGAAACAAAAGAACTCACAGATTTAGGAAATGAAGAGGCTCGAACTTTTCTATTACATCCAAGCTCATACTGTAATTTCAGCATGCCTCCCTACATCAATCTGAAAGGATTTTTACAAGCTGGCCAAGAGTGGATAACCGAAACTCCAGTGTTTGACTCTTCATACTACAGTTCTCTGACCCCAAAACAGAAGAAGAAGTTCTACCAAACAATAGGAAGGTGCCCCGACCTAAATTACCTCATCCGCATGAACAAAGATGGGCGATACGCTTGGAGACCACTGACACTGGTACACCCATATGCATACGCAACTCTCGTTATAGAATTAACCGAACATAACAATTGGGAAAAACTCAAAACACGCTTCAATACACTCTATTCTGAGACTCAAAATCACGTTATAGTCGCCTCGAAGCCCCGAGTGGCTCTTTCAAAAGATTCCGATAGTGAAGACCTCTTATATAAGACCAGCACAAAGGAAAACATTAGCAATTGGTGGGATCATTTTGAACAAGAAACCGTTCGCCAATCTATCATCTACCCATTTCTGGCGGGAACGGATATAGCTAACTTCTATTCATCCATTTATACACATTCAATCGCTTGGGCGATAGAAGGACGCGATAATGCCAAGGCCAATCACAGTCTCATATTGCTGGGGAATCGTATTGACGCATTATTTCAAGCGCTCAACGCCGGTGAAACCATTGGCATCCCACAAGGAAACGCCTGTTCCGACATTATCGCCGAAATCATTCTCGCCAATATCGACTCTCAAGTGATTCAAGCCGCTAACAACGAGAAAGGAATAAAAGACTTTAAAATACTTAGATATCGAGATGACTACCGCATCATGACAAAAACACGCGCGGACGCTGAGATAATTCTACAACTTCTTGTAGATATTCTAGCCGTATACAACCTGTCTCTGAACTCGCAAAAAACTTGGCTTTCAGACGACGTAATCTCCTCCGCAGTAAAACCAGAAAAGCTCGACTTTCGTAGATCATTTTTAATTGGTCGACCAGTTCGTGCTATGAGCAGTGACAATGCTCGAACCGTCGGTGAAGCTATTGATAAAGCCATCACGGAAAATAGCGTTCTACAAGAAACATACTATTTTCAAGAATCACTTGAAAATATTACCCAATCCCCCGATTTCTTACCGCAGATCAGCGAAATACTCAGTAAATCGATTACCGAAACCAACCTCCGGGACTTTTTATTTTACATTCGTGAATTCGCGAAGTCTTTTCCAAATTCAGGTAGTTTGCAAATAGCTCTAGAACTATATAAAAAAACTATAAAATCGAAGCCAACCCTAGTGAAAGATGTCCGCCTACATATCGCGATTATCCTAGATATCGTTTCTTCAAACCCTCGATGTCTTGTCAACGGCATTGCTATCTTTAGCTTATTTCTTGAAAAAATGCCTACAGAACTGAAATCTGAGACCGTACAGCAAATTCTAGATTACTTTCAAACGATTCCAAATGTTGAGTACGTTAGGATATGGCTCCAACGTATTGCACTAGGGTTACACTTAAACACCAGCTGGGATAGCAAACTGTGCGCCTTAGTTGAATCCCCGACTAATGGTCCGCTTTGGGGAACATCATTTTTATCTACAGACGACATAAATTCCGAGAGCGACAAGTTTACGAAAATACCTCTAGTGGACGAATGTGTTGTTCAAGAACTATCAGACATCATGTCGGATCACGAGTACAGTCCATTCTCAAAGTACGGCAGCTAACGCTATCTCTTTGCGATGAGATTTATTCCGAAAATCAATTAGCACCACACCCCGATACATCATAAAAGAAAAGGGGTATACTACAGCAGAAAGCTCCGGTAGGATCAAATCTCACTCCTAGAGCTTTCTGGAGTGCCCTAAGTTTTTAGGGCCAGGTGACTTGAGTGTTGTCTATTGATACCCTGCCTATGGGTGGGGAGAATGGATCAATGGTGAAAAAGTTTAGTAAACACACCTCCTTAAACAAATTGTTCGTAAGCTGGAAAAGGCTCGGGAACTTAAAGATGATGGGGCGAGTACGGCTCAGATTCTGAGCGAGCTAGGAATCAGCGAAGCGACGCTACATCGGTGGCAGGCTACCTACGGGTCAATGACGAGGAGCGAGGCTAAAGAACTCCAGCGTCTACGTGAAGAGAACTCACGCTTGAAGCGCCTTTTAGGCCAGGCCGAGTTGGAAAAAGCAGCGTGGAAGGAACTGTCGTAAGGGAAACTTTTAAGCCCAGCTCGTCGCCACGATGCAGTATGGCATCTGATCGAGTTGGGCTATTGGCAAAGGCTTGCTTGTTCGTTTGTGGGGCTCTCTCGTAGTGCTTACCAGCGAGCTCGAGCAGGAGATCTCAAGCCGGATAAGTATGCGTCTTTGCGCCAGTGGATGCACCAGTTCGCAAAGGATTACTGCCGGTGGGGACACCGGCGCGCCTGGGTTACAGCCCTAGCGCAAGGATATGGGGTATGTCGGGAAACATTTCGCAGGATCTGGCGTGGGGAAGGTCTGCGTGTGCTGCTAGGTAAGAAACGTAAGCGTTTAACTGGTAAAGATCACCGTAAGGTTGCCCCTGGTCAATACTCTAAAGACGTGTGGTCTTTAGATTTTCAGTTTGATTCGACTTGGCATGGGAAGATGATCAAGATTTGTAACATCATCGATGAATATACCCGTGAACATGTTGCCTTCGCTATCGATGACAGACTTGATGCGGCTTGAAGTCATCGAGTTACTCGATCTGACCTCGCTCGATCATAGTGGCAGGCCACGGGTTATCCGGCTGGATAACGGACCTGAATTCATCTCTCAAGCCTTACATGAATGGGCTGGTGAGGATGAGACGATTCAGGCGTTTATTCCACCGGGCCAGCCTTGGCATAACGGGTTTGTTGAATCTTTCCACAACCGAATGCGAGACGAGCTTCTTGAAGATAACAGCATCGAGAACCTAGAACACGCCCACACGTTGGTAGCTCACTGGTCACAACGCTACAATAACTTCCATCCACATTCCTCACTGGGTTACCTCAGCCCACGACAATATGCGGAACAATGGAAACAGCAAAACACGGTCAACTCTTAAGTCAACTGGCCCGAAAAACTAGGCCACACCACACTCCAACTCCAATGATAGAAAAGCGGGAAAATAGCCTCTGTCCTTCTCAGCCGAGAAAGAGTATGCTTATATCTGGTTGTTGCAATTGTAATAAATGAGGAAAAACTACTTAATATGAACTTGACTTCTCAAGTCCTTTTACGTGATCTTCCAATTTTTGCAATAGCTTTTTAATAAAAACAACATTGCTAGCAATGCATTTCGTTTCATCATCGATGTTTTCGAGATTATTGTATGGCAGTTGCCCTTCTAAAGCGGCTTGAATCTGTTTTGTTCCGAGTAGTTCAATTGTATCCCCATTTTGAAACTTGATGTCCGCAAGATTGTGAGCCAACTTGTTACGCATCCTATTTAACCGAACTAGGCAGTCATAGAACGGAAACTCGACATTCGTATTTTGAACAGATTCCACCGCGAAGTCGAAGGTGTCAATAACATCATGATTCTTTTCAAAAATTCTTATTAATGTTATAAGTGGAAATGATTTAAACTTCTCATTTTCGTCATATTTTACAGGGCTAAAATTAATCGAACATGACTGGACGTCTATATTGGGTCTTAATCTCCCACCTAGATAAAGATATAGTTGTTCCTTTAATTGTTGCTTAAATTCAGGTAAGTTGTCTGTAAAAATCTTCCGGATCGTTACCTCGAGCTCGTGGTAGTTTTTCAGAAACTCGTATACGAAAAGTGATCTATTTAGCAATATTTCCGCTTTAGGATTACTCCCCCATATTCCACCCATCTCATTTTCCCTGCGCTATTCTCTTCACAAGTTCGAGCCGCGCATTCACATTACTTGTCGTTGCAGGAGATTTCTCGAGAGTAGCTTGAATACGAGCATCAGAGAAAACCGCTTGTGAAAGTTCAAGATCAGCGTTCAAATCTGCAGATACAAACGGAACAATCGCATCGATTATATAGTCTGCATTTGCATAGGACAGAAAGTTTCTTTTGAATTCGAGAGTTCTTTCTAGTAGAAGGCGTAGAGTTTGTTCTTCAAGCTCTACACTATTACTCTGTAGTTCTTGTAGGACGTTATTAATCATTTCACGGGGCCTTGAATTGTACCCAACAACAGCCCCATCTTCTATGTTCGATCGAATGTAGAAAGCTATAGACCGATAGAATCGACCATAATCGTCAAATCGCTTAATGTCGTTTGCTGAGAATATCGTTTCGTATTCAACTTTGCGTTCCGATCGGGATCGATCTACGAACTCCGTGATCTGGTCGGTAATTTGTGATTTGTAAATCGCTCTCCGTATTTCATTAACCTTCAGCTTTTCTGCACCACGATTTAGTCGCGCAAAAATATCGTATTTTGTAAATTGAGGCGAATTAGCAGTAATGACATATATATCAAGGATAGATGATAACATTTTAGATGTTAGTTCTGGCGCAATTTTATAGATTTCGCCAAATTTTTTTCCACCGAAAATATCTCCATAATATTCCAGAATGCGCTCAGTTAGTTTGAGTTGCTCTCTGATGAACTCTGTGATTGCTGTTAGTCGCTGTTTTCCATCAACCACTTCGTATTTTGTCTCCTCTAGGGGATCTGCGCTTGGAACCTCTACTACGTAGATAGGGGGAATCATTATTTCCATATATAAAGATTCGATGAACGCCGTCTTTTTATCGTTATTCCAGATGGCACGCCTTTGGTAATCCGGGTCAAGGATGAGCCTTCCATCTTTAATCTTCTGATATATTTCGGATATTGACCATGTCTGCCTAACGATCTTAGTTTTATCGAGCAGGCGCCGTTTCTCTTCGAACTCGTTTTCAATGCGTTCCTTTTGATTTTGTTCTATAGAGGAATTCTCCGCGAGCTGTAGGGACTCATCACTCTGAGTTTCGATACTTTCTAAGGTGTGATTTTCTTCTTGTGAAGTTGTCTGAATTTCCATGATTACCCTTTCCTGCGATAGCCAATATAATATCAGTCTTGAGCGATTTAAGATTTAGATTTGGTTGTCTTGAGCATTGAGCGTGTTTTCGTGTCTGCATTGTTCTGCGCATTTTCGCGGAGTTAAGGTGGACCAGCGAAGAATACGTATGAAGGTTATTCTAGTGCTTTGGGCACTGTTCCACGAGCGTGCGGGAGTGCGCGTACCCGGTAGGACACGCTACCGTCTGCCCGCCACTGTTCCACGAGCGCGCGGGAGTGCCTAATATTCTCAATGCAGTCCCCGTTACTGTTTTGATAAGCCCTGAAGCTGGCAGTTGCGGGATGTACTCATCCGGACTGGTACAGCGTGAATTTCGATCCCCTGGGCCGAATCAATTGTGGGTAGCTGACATTACTTATGTCCGTACTCGTAAGGGGTTGGTCTATACCGCTTTTGTGACCGATGTGTTCTCCCGACGGATTGTCGGGTGGGCGTTATCTGATTCGATGCGTACTGAAGCGTTGCCGTTGCAGGCATTGAATCAGGCGATTGTATGCGCGAAGAAAACAACTGGGCTGATTCATCATTTAGACCATGGCTCGCAGTATGTGTCCATTGTTTATAATGAGCGTCTTGCTGAGCACGGAATTACTTGCCTCGACAGGGACGGTTGGTGATTCCTATGACAATGCTTTGGCTGAAAATGTCAACGGTTCTTACAAGAATGAGTTGATTCTTAGGCGGTCATGGGCGGACGTGGTTGACGTTGAAATTGCGACGTTTGAATGGGTATCGTGGTGGAACGAGTCACGGCTTGACCAGAGCCTAGGCTACCGTACACCGGTCGAGGTTGAACAAGAGTTTTGGACCAGCAACACCGGCCCAAGAAAATAATAGAAATCAAGGCACATGACTAGGAACAAAACCTGGGGCACTTCAACCTCCCCAGATTCAACCCTTGTCACAGGGATGGTGCGCGACTATAGTCAAAAGCACAGCTTGCAAGACGTTATTATTCATAGTGATCAGGGAAGTCAATACTTCTCAGAAGACTACCGCAAGCTCCTGAGAGCTTTGGGAGTACGACAATCCATGTCGAGGAAAGGAAACTGTCTGGACAACTCGCCAGCAGAATCCTTCTTTGCCCGACTAAAAACTGAACTCGACCTCTCCAAGGGCGCACGTAGCGGACATGCAAGTCTTCAACGAATCATCAGTGAATATATCCACTGGTGGAACACCCAACAAACCGTGAATCGGCTGCACACCAGTCCACTAAAATATAGACAAGAATACGAACTCGCTGTCTAACAAACAGGGTTCATACCACTTCACTACTAAAGGCATCTATTCAAGTACGCTGAAGAGCATGCCTTTGTCACCCATCGAAATTATCCCCACCAGCCAGGTGCTCTGCCTGCTCGATAATTAGCTTGACTGCTTCTTCTTGCTTGTCAGGCGGATACTTAAATTTGGCAAGGAGCCGTTTTATTCGAGATCGCATACGGGCTCGAACAGTTTCTTTTACTGTCCAGTCGATAGTTGCTGAGCTTTGAATTGTGCGCACTAATTCCTGTGCAATGGTTTTGAGGGTCTCGTCCCCCATTTCTAGGATTGCGGAGTCGTTTTGTATAACCGCGTCATAGAGTGCTACTTCAGCGTCAGACAGCCCGAGCTCTTTCGCTCGTTTCTGGTTTGCTCGCATATCCTTTGCAAGAGAGACGAGTTCAGCAATGATCTCAGCGGTTGTCAAGGAGCGGTTTGTGTATCGCTTGACAGCGTCGTCAAGAAGCTCCGAGAACTTCCTCGATTGTACGAGGTTTGTGCGCCGTAGTGTACGGATCTCGTCGTTAAGCAGCCTCCGCAATAAATTCATTTGCAGGTTTGGCTTATCTATCTTCGCAATGGATTCCAAAAATTCTTCAGAGAGGAGTGAGAGTTCTGGATTTTCCATACCGGCAAATTGGTAAACATCGATGACTTTGTCAGCAGTTACTGATTCATTAACGAGCTGTGCAAGCACTGAGTCAAGATTGCTGCTCCCCTGCTGTGCCCCGCCAGATTCCGGGCTGATCATCTTTAACGCTGCAGTGCGAACATCAGTAAATAAGCGTACATCGTCTCGGATAGCTACAGCTTCCGGACGTGACGCTACCAGGGCGTACGCTTTCGCCAAGGCTAACACTTGATCGGTGTACCGCTTGGTAATTTCTTGATCGGATAACACGTAATCAAGAACTGTCGCATACTGCGAAAGCCGGTCGGAGGGCGACAGGTCGGGTGATGAGTCATACGTGATGTTATGCAAGATGCCTTTGACAATGTCATATTTTTCTTGCATGACGTAGATTAGCTTTTCTATCGGCACACCAGCTTGTTCGCGATCTGATGGCGAATAGACGCTAAGTGCTTCTTGTAGCGATGTAAACAACCCAATATAGTCAACGATCAAACCACCGGGTTTGTCTTTAAACCTGCGGTTGACACGCGCTATTGCTTGCATGAGGCCTGCGCCTTGCATTGGTTTATCGACATACATCGTATGCATTGAAGGAGCGTCAAAACCCGTTAGCCACATGTCTCGCACGATGACGATCTCGAGTTCGTCTTCCGGGTTCTTCGCCCGCAATTTGAGGTCTCGGCGTTCATCTTTTGAGTATATGTGTGGCTGGAATTCAGCGGGGTCTGCAGCTGACCCGGTCATCACTACTTTGATTTTTCCTTTTGTAATATCGTCGGAATGCCACTCGGGCCTCAGAGCAGTTATTTTGTTATAGAGGTCGACGGCGATCCGCCGGCTCATCGTCACAATCATTGCCTTGCCATGCATCGTTGCACGACGTGTTTCCCAGTGTTCGACAATATCAGCCGCAACAGCATCGAGTCTGGAATCGGCACCCACGAGTGCTTCAAGCCTCGACCATTTTGTTTTGGCACGTTCCGGAGAATCATAGAGAGCCTGTTGGAGTGCTTCTTCGATGACGGAATCAACTTTCTCCATGGTAACGTCATCTAAATTAATCTTCGCTAGCCTTGACTCGTAAAAAATCTTGACTGTAGCTCCGTCTTCAACAGCTCTCGTGAGGTCATAAATATCGATGTAATCTCCGAATACTGCTTTAGTTGATCGATCATTCGATTCGATTGGTGTTCCAGTGAATCCGAGAAATGTTGCATTTGGCAATGCGTCACGCATGTGCTTTGCTAACCCAGCTTTGAGTCTTCCATTCGTATCTAGAGTTTCTTCAAATCCGTACTGGGAGCGGTGTGCTTCATCTGCAACTACAACAACATTTCTCCGGTCGGTAAGAACAGGATTAGTATCACCATCTTCACCGGGAGCAAACTTATGTAGCGTTGTAAAAATAATACCGCCAGCCACCCGCGATAATAGGGAACGAAGATTATCTCGGCCTTCTGCTTGTACCGGAATTCCAGGAAGAATGTGAGCTGGTGCGAACACTTCTCTGTAGAGTTGGTCGTCGAGATCGTTACGATCAGTAATAAAGACAAGCGTGGGGTTGCTCATCCGAGGATCGCGGATAAGTTTCGCGGCGTAGAATACCATCTCGAAGCTTTTCCCTGATCCTTGGGTATGCCAGACCACGCCACCTCGCCTGTCACCGTTTGGCCTTGAAGCCCGAACAGTTGATTCAACTGCAGCATTCACAGCCCAATACTGGTGATATTTCGCAACTCGCTTAACAAGAGCTCGCCGGCGCTGACCGGTAGTCGGGTCTGTTATTGCCTCATCAGAAAAAACAACGAAGTTCTTTAAGATGTCAAGGAATCGCTCTGGCGCAAAAACACCTTTAACCAACACTTCCAGGGCGGACTTGTTTGTTATAACATCACGCCCATCAATTGTCTTCCAGGGTGCGTAGTGCTCGAAACCTCCCATAAAGGAGCTCATGGCAGCAGCTGTTCCATCGGAGATTACTGTCACCACATTCGGCACGAAAACGGCTGAAATTTCGGAGCGGTATGTTTGGATCTGATTCCACGCATTGCGCATTGTTGCGTGTTCGTCTGCAGGGTTCTTGAGCTCGAATAAACCGACAGGTACTCCGTTAAGGAAAACTACGATATCAGGGCGCCGATTGTGTCCGTTTTCGACAACTGTGAACTGGTTGATTGCGTACCAGTCGTTCTGCTCAGGTCTTTCAAAATCGATGATTCGTAACAACACCGTTGTTGTTTCTCCATCAGCTGCTTTTGCTTCTACTGGTACACCTTTGACCATCAAATCGTGCATTCGTTGGTTTTCTAAGGCTATGTCCTGAGAGTCAGCACGCCGTATACGTGCGAGAGCTGCACGAACCATCTGAGTGCTCGCTTCAGGGTTCAGGCGCCGAAGTGCATCTTCAACCCGACTCCATAAAACTACATCTGAAGGTTGCTCACGGACTGTACCGATTTCCGCGTCTATTGGCCCATACCCAGTGCGATATCCGATTTCACGCAACCAGTCGAGTGTTGCCTGCTCTACAACTGACTCATTGAAACGGTTCATCAGCCAATCTCCTTCTCAATTGCTTCACGCGCTTCTGGAACACGAATACGGCCAGACATCAGTTCAGGAAGTAACGCGTCTCGGAGGGCAGCTAACCTTCTAGATTCCACACAGAGAGCCGCATCCATATGCAGTAATGCCAGCGTTTGCTGTTTCAACTCGTGACCGGCCTCGGTAAAGTCTGGCACCACAATCGAGAGCACATCAGCAGGCCGGACTCTCTGATGACTACCTGACGTCCCCGTAACTCGCTGAGGCAATTCCCGCCGAAAGGAAGGCGAACGAACAGCAAGCCAAAGCGCGGCAAGCTCAAGTTCATTCTTCGCTGTTAAGACAAGAAATTCTGTTGACGCTAAAGATGGTAATCCTTGCTGGGAAATGGCCCACCACATGCGCTCAATACGCGGGTTTAGACGTGAAATAAGAACTGACTTATCAGGTAAAAGCAACTTGTTGCTCTTAATTACAAAGGCTTGGACTTCTTCAGGGCCCACTCCAGCATCAAATGCAGGAAGGCTGAAGTGATTTACTAGACTGTCACCCATTTTCTTGGGATTAACAGTAGCTTTAGAAAAAGTCCCTATGCTTCCTAAAGATACTAATGGCAACCTTTCTTCGAATTTCTCGGAAAGAGCTTCAATTAGATCGGAAAATTTCGTTCTCGCATTGCGATTTGATTCAATCTTTTCGTCAAGAGCGCCGAGTGTTGCCGCGATTGCATGTTGCTCTTCCATTGAAGGGATTCGCACATCAAGGCTCTCCAGCTCAGTTCTATTTAGGCCTGGAACAGCACTATCATTATTCATGTCCTCCAAAGGCAGAGTGAGCAAAAAATAGTATAAATACTTTAGGTAAACGTGTTCACTCCCACGAGTATAAAATACTGTATCGATAGGGAAGCAAGGGCTATCGAGATAATACACTGAGCCAATCGTCCCTTTGCGTCCAATAACGACACATGGATCATAGATTAAAGCTTGATCATGTACACCAGTAAGACCACCTGAGCTAACAACAGGAATCGTCCCAGTGTTCCGCTTTCTGCTTGGAAGAGACTTACCGTATATCATCGGTGCAATATCTCCCAATTTACGCAACATAATACTCATCTCAGTTGATCCAAAATTTCTCGAACTCGTCGCTCAATCTCTTTTCCACGGGCAAATTCTGCCAGTAGCTCTATTTTTAGCCTCTCAATCTTCTCATCGATAGGCTCTCCATCGCTCTCTGCTTCAGCGACACCAACGTATCGTCCTGGCGTAAGAATATAATTGTTAGCCTCAATTTCTTTGGCTGTGGCTGCCTTGCAGAAGCCGAGCTCGTCGGAGTAAGAACCATAATCAGACTTTGACCGCCATGCGTTATACGTTCCGGCAATCCTTCCCACATCATCTTCAGAAAGCTCACGTCGTGCACGCGTAATCATCGTGCCAAGTTCACGAGCATCTATGAAGAGCACTTCACCGAGGCGCTCCCGATGCCCGTTGCCATGCCGGCCTTTCGAAAGAAACCACAAGCTTGCTGGAATTCCAGTATTAAGAAATAGTCTATCGGGAAGGGCAACAATGCAATCAACAAGATCGGCATCGACCAATTTCTTTCGGATTAAAGGATCCGATTCGTCAGAAGATGATAGAGCACCATTTGCCATGACAAACCCTGCAGTGCCAGAAGGCGCTAAATGATAGAGAAAGTGCTGAATCCAAGCATAGTTCGCGTTGCCATCTCGAGGAGTTCCATATTCCCAACGCGGATCATCTGCTAACGACTCATCCCAATAATCAGAAATATTGAATGGCGGGTTGGCAATGATGAAATCGGCGCGTAAATCCGGATGCAAATCCTCAGTGAACGAATCTGCAGATTTAGTTCCCAAATCGGCATCAATCCCGCGCAACGCAAGGTTCATCTTGGCCAGCTTCCAAGTAGTATTGGTGAACTCTTGACCATAAATGGATAGCCGATCCCTGTTCCCGCCATGTGCTTCAACAAACTTTGCAGACTGAACGAACATGCCGCCACTGCCACAACACGGGTCCAGTACCCGGCCTTCAAAGGGCTGAAGCATTTCAACGAGGGTTTGCACAACACTACGCGGAGTATAGAATGCTCCACCCTCTTTACCAGTTTCCTTACCAGCAAACTGCCCAAGGAAATACTCATACACTGATCCGAGTACATCATCAGAACCATGATCACTACCGGTGCCGAAACCGATAGTTCCGATAAGGTCGACTAGGTCACCTAAACGTTTCTTATCCAAACCCTCACGCCCATAGTTACGCGGTAAAACACCGCGTAACGTGGGGTTTTCCTGTTCAATAAACTGCATCGCCTGATCGATCAGCTGCCCAATTTGAGGTTGCTTTGCTTGCGCCTGGAGGCTACTCCAACGAGCTCCTTCTGGTACCCAGAAAACGTTATGGCCAGTATACTCATCACGGTCTTCGAGAAAGCTATTGTATTGTTCCTCGCTTATGCCATCACTAGCTAACTCTTCTTTGAGTACTTTGCGGCGATCTTCGAATCGATCAGAAACGTATTTAAGAAAAACAAGTCCCAGCACAACGTGCTTATACTCTGAAGGTTCCTGATTGCCACGTAACGTATCAGCCGCCTCCCATAACGTCTGCTCAAGCGACTTTGTTTTCTTTTTGGCAACCACACGAAGCTCCTTTGATTTAACTATTGACAGGCAAACCTTCTCAAGATTTTAGTCTATTGTCCAGATGCGCACCAACCACTTCTTTGTCTTATTTACCCATATTTTAGAAACGTTAAAAGTTCCTCCACACATTCCCTTTTGTCATGCCAAAACTGCATTTTCAAAACACTGGCTCCCAGCTTTGTCCCACTAAAGTTAGAAACTACTAGAACTAAATCGGCTTACAATAACCGGTTTCGCCCCGCAGAAAAACTCTGCGGGGCGAAACTAAAACTAGAAGTTACTTACTCCCACTCAATCGTCGCCGGCGGCTTCGAGGTGCAATCGAGCATCACTCGATTGACATCAGCTACCTCGTTGGTGATGCGGTTAGAGATCTTGGCCAGCACGTCGTATGGCACGCGGGTCCAGTCCGCCGTCATCGCATCTTCAGACGAAACCGGACGCAACACGATCGGGTGACCGTAGGTACGGCCGTCACCCTGCACACCAACAGAACGAACGTCAGCTAGCAACACAACTGGGCATTGCCAGATCTCGCGATCCATACCGGCCGCGCTGAGCTCTTCACGCACAATCGCATCCGCTGCCCGCAAGGTCTCCAAGCGATCAAAGGTCACGTCGCCAACGATACGAATACCGAGGCCCGGGCCTGGGAACGGCTGACGCCACACTAGCTTTTCAGACAAGCCCAGCTCCAAGCCGATTGCCCGAACTTCGTCCTTGAACAAGTCACGCAATGGCTCTACCAACGAAAACTCGATATCCTCTGGCAGACCGCCAACATTGTGGTGCGACTTAATATTCGCAGTACCGTCTCCCCCACCAGACTCCACGACGTCTGGATACAAGGTTCCCTGAACCAAGAATGCGAACTCCACACCTTCAGGTGCTTCTTCCATCAACTTGATCTGGGCAGCCTCAAAAGACCGAATAAACTCCCGGCCAATAATCTTGCGCTTTTCTTCTGGATCGCGCACACCCGCGAGCGCGTTCAAGAATCGCTCTGATTCGTCCACAGCCATGATCTTCATGCCGCGAGCTTCAGCGTAATCTTCAATAACCTGCTCGGCTTCACCCTTGCGTAGCAAACCGTGGTCGACGAACACACAGGTGAGCTGATCGCCGATTGCGCGGTGTACGAGAGCTGCGGCAACCGAAGAATCCACGCCACCAGACAGCGCACAAATCGCATGCTTATCGCCAACCTGGGCACGGATCTTTTCGATCTGATCTTCAATAATCGATCCCGAATCCCAGTTTGGCTCCAAGCCGGCACCGTCGCGCAAGAAGCGCACGAGCATGTCCTGGCCGTGCTCGGAGTGCTTGACTTCTGGATGCCACTGCACGCCGAACATCTTCGCCTCGCGGTTTTCGAACGCAGCAACTGGCGCACCCGGCGTCGTCGCGGTCACAACGAAACCTTCCGGGGCTTGGGTAACTGAGTCTCCGTGGCTCATCCACACGTTTTCGGTTGCGTTTTCGCCAAGAATAACGCCGTTCTCGACGACGTCGGCCTGGGTTGCACCGTATTCGCGCAAGCCGGTTTTATCAACTTTTCCGCCCAATGCTTGTGCCATCTGCTGGAAGCCGTAGCAAATGCCGAACACTGGTACGCCAGCTTCCAAGATAGCTGGATCAAGACTCGGCGAACCTGGCTCGTAGACGCTCGATGGTCCACCAGACAGCACGATGGCTGCAGGCTGTTTTGCGAACAGATCGGCGGTAGGCATTGAGTGCGGGACGAGCTGGGAGAAGTATCCGGCTTCTCGCACGCGGCGAGCGATCAGTTGAGCGTATTGGGCGCCGTTGTCGACGACGATCACTGGGCGAAGATCAGTTGTATTCATACCCTCTAGACTAGCGAATCAACACCCACCCACGCTATGTTCTCCCACATATCGAGCCTGTGATATCTCTCTTGGTGATACGGCTGGCGGTTCGCAGCCGTAGATCAATGGCGGAGCGGTGTTGGTCGAACCTTGGGATAAACTGCTTGCCCCCCCGTCAAACATGATTAAGATATAAGAAAAGGGAGGAACCATGAATAACACTTTTAATGCTCAACGGTTTGGCCAATACCTTGTACGAGCAGGCTTCGCTTTCCTGATTGCTTACCTTCTCTTTTCGATACTGGGCCCTTATCTCTTTTTATGGGGCTTAGAGGCAGATCAATCCGGAATGCTGATCGGTGTGATAATGCAATTCCTCGGCACCCAATTTCAAGCATTCACCAATCCCATTATCGGAATCTTGCTTTTGACGATTGGTCTCGGAGTCAAATACTCGATCCACAAAACAGATTAGTGAACGTACAGAACATTGTTTGCCGTCGGCGGCAGTTGTTCGGCATTTCCGAACAACTTAAAGCTCATCCTACAATCGCCTGCGCCAACCGCGCCGAGCTAGTAAACACCCGCTCTATCCCATCCACCGGATCTACGAAACTCAGTTCCCGAGCGTGAAGCTGGAGCGGATAGTCCCGCGCGGCTTCCTCTTCTTTTGTGAACAGCCGCGGATAAAGCGGATCGCCCAAGATCGGCGCGCCCACATGCTCAAGCGTCACCCGCAACTGATGGGTTTTCCCGGTGTGCGGAATAAGCTCCCATTGCGCTAGCCCGTCGGCGCGCGCCACGATTCGCATCTGCGTCACCGAGTTCGGTTCACCATCGACGACGTCGGTAGCCAGCGGCCGATATCCGCGCTCGAGGCGCAGTTCCACGGTTTCCCAGGTATCAAACCCCGGAATATCGCGGGTGATCGCACAGTACTTCTTCCCCACTACTCGGCGTTCGAACAAGGTCTGGTAGGGTTTGCGCCACTGCGGTTTCCGAGTAAGCAACACCAGCCCAGCGGTTTCCGCATCCAACCGATGGGCGCACACCAGGTCGTCGTCGTTAAATTGCCGGCGGGCTGCCACCGTGACCGTGTGTGCTACATGTGAACCGCGCGGAATCGTCGCCATGCCATGGGGCTTGTCTACCACAATGAATCGTTCTTCGTCAGCAACCACACTCAGCTCAATCGGTGAATCTGGCTCATCGGGTACCGGACGGAAAATCCATATCCGCATCCCAGGCACGTATGGTTCGGCGCGAGATATCTCACGTCCCCCGTCGGCCAAAACATCACCGGCCTCCAGCAACTCTAACCCCAGCTCACCGAAACGCGTACCGATCCATTCCCCGACATTTCGCCACGAACCGGGCTCTAACGTTACTGGAGTAGCGTTAATCCCGCCACGTAATGCCGGCCGAACTTCGGTACGGTGACGTGAGCGACGCACAGAACGAGGGGTACGCAACTTATTCTCCTTACCCGAAAGTCCTAAAACCGTGACAAAATATAAACGTTACACCACAGACGTTGAAAGGACCCGACGTGACTCACAGTCTGTACTTCACCGCAGCAGAAGGAAATGTTGGAACTCAAGCACTCGTACGCTCCCTTATCGAAGGGCTAACCCAACACTACACATCCGTTGGCGTATTCCGTGCTTTCACTAATGGCCCCATCGATCAGGACCTTCAGCTCAAAGAAGCGCTAAATATCCTCGGCCGCCCAAGCGACCTTGACCTCGCTTGGGGTACCACCCGCCAAGCATACGTAGCTGACGAAGAAGCAGCTATGGCCGATGTGGTTAAACGCTACACCGATTATGCTCACCAGTTCGATGCCGTCCTCATCCTTGGTTTGCTCGACGGCGATCCGCTCAACCCGGGCGTCTTGGCCCGTATCGGCCGTGCGGCCGCTAACCTCTCTACCACAATCATGTTTGCAGTTTCGGGTGCGCTACGCTCTGCAGATCAACTCGCCACACTCGTCTCCCTATCAGCAAACGAATTCACTCACGAACATGCCCCGATTTCTGGTGTAGTTGTTTCCAACGCTGACGCTGCAATCGTGGCTGAAGCCGGTATCGACAACGCCATCATCTTTGCCGACGGCGAATCCGTCGAGCTATCTGAAACAGGTCGTTCGCTACTCGTTTCGGCGATGGAGCACGGCTCCGACGTCGTCACCCCACTATCTTTCCAATCCTCGCTTATCTCCCGGGCTCGTGCGGACCGCAAGCGGATCGTTTTGCCAGAAGCCACCGATCCGCGCATCTTGCAGGCCGCTGACGAGCTCTTAGCTCGCGAAGTTGCCGACATTATTTTGATTGGCGACGCCGATCAGATCCACGCCCACGCCGCTGAGCTCGGCGTCGATGTGTCTCAAGCACGAATCGTTTCCGTCGATGATCCGGAGCTGAACGAAAAGTATGCTCAAGAGTTTGCTCGCCTGCGCGCCAAGAAGGGCGTCACGATCGAACAGGCCCGCGAAAAGGTCAAGGACTTGTCCTACTTTGGCACCATGATGGTGCATATGGACGACGCCGATGGCATGGTTTCCGGCGCGATCCACACCACCGCCCACACTATCGTTCCCTCCTTCCAAATCATTAAAACCAAGCCCGGCGCTACCCTTGTTTCTTCCTGCTTCCTTATGCTCATGGAAGACCGCGTCTATGTTTACGGCGATTGTGCAGTTAATACCAACCCAACTCCACAAGAATTGGCTGGGATTGCTATCTCCTCTGCCGAAACCGCTCGCGCATTCGGGGTAGATCCTCGAGTTGCTATGCTCTCTTACTCCACCGGGACTTCCGGCAAAGGACCAGATGTGGACGCCGTCGTCGAAGCAACCGCGATTGCCCGCGAAATGGCTCCCGATCTCGCTCTCGAAGGCCCCATCCAGTACGACGCCGCAGTAGATGCTCACGTGGCTCAAACCAAGCTCCCTGATTCGCCGGTTGCTGGAAAAGCGAACGTCTTCGTCTTCCCATCGCTCAACGCCGGAAACATCGGCTACAAGGCGGTCCAGCGTTCGGCTGGCGCAGTCGCTGTTGGCCCAGTCTTGCAAGGCCTGAACAAGCCCGTGAATGATTTATCGCGTGGCGCACTCGTTGAAGACATCGTCAACACTGTTGCAATTACCGCAATCCAAGCCCAAAACTAAAGTGAGATTCCGCCGGTGGCGGTTCTTGCGCAACGATTTAAGAAAGCGTGAAACGAACAATGACAGTTCTAGTGATCAATTCTGGTTCATCGTCGATTAAGTACCAGCTCGTCAATCCCGAAACTGGGCAATCCATCGCCTCGGGCTTGGTTGAGAAAATCGGTGAAGCCGAAGGCCACATCGAACACAACTATAACGGCACTACTACCGATATTAACGAACCTGTTCCAGACCACGGTGTTGGCTTGCGTGAAGTAATCCGGTTTTTTAACGAAGTTGGCCCCAACCTTTCTGAAGCTGGAATCAAAGCAGTTGGCCACCGCGTGGTTCAAGGCGGAAAACATTTCGATAAGGCGGCCGTTATTGACGATCGCGTTGAAGGTTTGATCGAAGAGCTCATCCCGCTCGGTCCTCTCCACAACCCAGCCCACTTGAAGGGTATTAAGGTAGCACGTGAACTGTTCGATGTTCCCAACGTTGCCGTTTTCGATACTGCCTTCTTCCAGCATCTACCGGCTGAAGCCGCTACCTATGCCATCGACCGTGAGGTAGCCGAAAAGTATCAGGTACGCCGCTATGGAGCACACGGCACCTCCCACCAATTCATCTCCCGCAAGGTCAGCGATATGCTCGGCCGCGATGACCTCAAGCAGATCGTGATGCATTTGGGTAACGGGGCTTCAGTTTCTGCTGTTGTTAACGGCCAAGCAGTTGACACCTCGATGGGTTTGACTCCACTCGAAGGTCTCGTGATGGGTACTCGAACTGGCGATATCGATCCGGCTGCTGCTTTCCATTTGGCACGCCAGGCGAACATGAGCATCGACGAACTCGATACCCTGTTCAACAAGCAGTCCGGCCTGAAAGGCTTGACCGGTTCGAACGATATGCGAACCGTGTGGGAAATGGCTGATGCTGGCGATCCACAAGCAATCGAAGCTCTAGAGATTTACACCCACCGGCTACTCAAGTACGTCGGCTCCTACACCGCTGTTATGGGGGGCTTAGATGTATTGACCTTCACCGCTGGTGTTGGCGAAAACTCCTGGCAAACCCGCAAGATGCTCTTGGATCGTCTAGCACCATTCGGTGTTAAATACGATGCGGAAAAGAACATGGAACGTTCGAAGGAACCACGCGAGGTCTCCACACCAGATTCGGCGGTGAAGGTTTTGGTTATTCCAACGAACGAAGAACTTTCCATCGCACAGCAGGCAATGGACGTGATCTGATCATGGCAGTAGATCTCGTCACTGACGTCACGCCAGAACTCCATGAAGCATTCGGGCGGTTAATCGGCCAGCTTTCTCGTTCTGCAACCCCAATGGACGCCGAACAAATCGAAGGTTTCTTAGCTCAAGATTGCATCGATCTGCTCGTCTTTCGCGATGAGGAAGCTACCGGCACAACTGGGCAAGCGCCGATTGTTGGAATGCTGACTCTTGTCACATTCGAGATCCCCACTGGTTGGCGTGCTTGGATCGAAGACGTCGTCGTCGATGAATCAGCCCGCGGCAAGGGCGTTGGGGCATCCTTGGTGGCTGCCGCGATCGAATTAGCAAAGAAGCACGGTGCAAAAACTGTTGATCTTACCTCTCGCCCATCGCGCGAAGCTGCAAATCGACTCTATCAACGAGCTGGATTCGAATTGCGTGAAACCAATGTGTACCGAGTGACTAACTAGGGTATTAGTAAACAAACGTGAGGCCCGCGGATCATCCGCGGGCCTCACTATTTCATGGTGAGCTTACTACTTGTTATGCCCGAGAGTTGGTTCGACGTTGTAGCACAATTCCACAACCGACGAGCAACGTGCTTATCAGGAACAATCCCGGCACTGCAATACCAGTCTTTGCCAGGTTCTTTCCAGATGTATGGCCAGAATTCTGGCCAGAATCTTGTGGCACTGGCTGTGGCTGGGTTGGCTTGGCAATGGTTGCAGCAGTAACTGTGAAGTTCGCCTTGATCGTGGTGAATGTCGCTCCGGAAATCTCCACAGTGTGATCACCTAGGGCAAAGTCGCGCGGAAGCGTCCAGGTTATCTCAATCATTCCCTTCTCATTTGCAGTGAAGGTTCCGATCTTCAATGGATCGGAGTGGACGACGATGTTTACTTCTGTTCCTGGCTTCAATCCAGTGACAGTAATAATCTGATCTTCACCTTGAGTAAGAATTTCCTTAGATAGGGCCACAGCTGGGGTCATTTCGGTTCCCGGCTGATCCGGCTTAGGATCGACAAACTCGGTGAGCACAAGCTCCTGGTGGGCAACAGCGGCATAATTCGTCACCGAAACATCTTCCCCATCCCAGGAACGTTGCGGCGCCGTAGCAGCGCCTTCCCCATTGATTGCCAGGGTCAAGCCACTGTAACGGTTAATCAAACGCAATGAATCTGCCACTTCGCCAGTAACTGGATCAGTAGTAGGCACAATGAACCATTGCTGGCCGATATTTGTTTCATCGAGGTCGCTAACCATCAACGGTGCATCCCATGCACGTCCCGCTTGAGTCGTAGAATCTACACCCAATGCCTTACCATCTTGGGAAAGGATCAGATAGGAACCATCGTCGCGGAAAGTGAAAGTCCAAGCACCATTAGCTCTCGTTACCTCGCTACCGCCCTGAACTGTTGAACCATCAGGGCCAATCATGAGCTTCGCATCGCTACCGTTAGCGATAGTGTAAACCTTGGAAGCATCAATTGGTTCGTACGGTTCGTCAGTGGTAACCGAAAGGTTAATCAAGTCCGAATACTTTCCGCCCTTGCACCCAAATGAACAGTATGCCCGGAAGTTCTTTCCTACAATAGCGGTGTTGGTCTTATTTGCGGTGTCAAGGAACCAGCGATACCATGATGCGCTCTGGTAGGCATCACCTGTATCACCAATCTTGACCCACTTTTGGGTAGCCAGATTATCTGTCGCATAGTATTCTTGCGATGCGTTACCTGACTGATCCTTGTGCTGTGGTTGCCCGATGTACAAGCCTAAATAGGCATTGTAGGTGATGTCCATAACGAACAACGGCGAAGTATCTGGCATCAAACCATCTCGGATTTGCTCTTGTGCAGTTCCAAGATTCTTCGGATTGTATTCCTTATCAATTGGCGTGTAACCGGTTGGATTTTCTTCAGTTACTGGAACCATATTCGATTCCTTGCCACCAATGCCAGGCTCTTCCCACTTACCGTTGTACCACTTTTGCCACGTTCCAGTCTTCATCTTCCCTGAAATTGGTGCGCGAGCAGCATGCTCATGGAAGGCAACCCATGAACCGCCCTTGTTAACGATACGCGAACCGTAAAGTGCGTAGAAGTAACCGGAGCTGTAATCAACATACAAGCGTGGATCGCCGTCGCCGTAGTAATACGTACGTCCAGGGAAAGCTTCGTTATCGCCGCGAAGTGTGGAGTATGGGGAGGTGATAACGTGGCCAGGAATTTCCCAATTCTTACCTTGATCATGGGAAACGGCGTAGTCGATGGAATCATAGTGCAGGCCATCACCAAATGGCTGTGGCGTGAATTCGTTGTGGACTAAGCCATACCAGTCACCAGTATCTGGATCTACCCAGATATTAATCAGATCGCAATAGTTCTTATGTGCATGGTAATTCAGCGCCGGTGCATAAGAAGATTCCACGCCGGTTGGGCTGTTATTACAAAAAACTGTTGTGTTAGGGTTCGTTCCTGAATTATTGAGCTCTTGATCAGGTACCATGCGATCCATATCTGGGCCCTTGAAGAACTGCCAGTGGCGCGGATCGTTAGGTCCATAAAGCGCTGCCGCGTGGAGGTAGCGGAACTGTCCATCTTTATCGATGAACGGCCACGCTGGAGTATCAGATGGGTTCTTCCACGTCTTGCCATCATAAGACTCAACAGTAATTATGCCAGTGCCATTATTTTTATCATCTGGTGTTGGTGGCTGGGGAGCTGGTGGTGTATCAGTTTCCACAGCGGTAGCCGCATTGAACTCAGCAAGTGTTGCGACTTCTTCCTCGCCTGCATTGCCGCCCCATGCAGAGTTGTAAATGACTTTGACACAACGAGCCTCGCGCGGTGCGAAATTGATAGCGAAATCAACGAGGTTTGCCGAATCGTATGCATCCCCAGATTCTCGTTCACCGCTTGCAGCTTCGGTGAATTCAACTTGATCTAAAGAATCTGAAACCATACACCTATCATCGACCGATGTTTGAACCACGTATTGCCCAATACGGCCCGAACCATTTGAGGACTGGCGCGGCGTTAATGTGATTTGACCCAGGTTATCAACCTTTTTGCCTAAATCGATCACGAAATAATGTGGCAATGGATCCTTTCCAGTATCACTGTATGCGGTGTGCCAGTAGGTATCGCGATTGTTATCAAGGACTAGGCCGATAGGGCCGTTACTTCCTTCATTATTCGCTACCGAATCGGCTTTGACAGCTCGCATTTGCGACTGATCCATCGGCGTATATTCATAGTAAACATCCCCAGCAAAAGCTGGAGTTATTCCAGCTACTGAAACTAGGGTTGCTGTGAACATTGCGCAAGCTGTTCCCCATCGTGCGCGGTGTTTCATGCTCTTACGCTCCCTTGCGTGTCGAGTTTGTACGTAAAATAAAGGGTGCCTCAAAAAGTGAGACGTGTTGTGCTGATACTTCATGCCGCCATTGGCACTACGGATAACATCACGTCTTTTATTATGGCACTTTAGGTAAAGATTCGTCAGCTTTTCGTCACTACTAAATTTCAACCTGTTGAAAGATAGTGAACTATCTATTGAATCACCTAGCAAAAATGGCCATTTTCCCGCCAAACTCACGTTCTGAGCATGTTGTGGCTGGGCAACCAAACGTGGGGTCCGAGGATTATCCTCAGACCCCACAATTGGTGGTGTATTTAGCGCTCGTAACTTATGAGAAGTTACCTCTTATGGGAAGTTACCTCTTATGAAAAGTCGCCGACCATGGTGGTGACATCGAGTGCCTTGTTTAAGGTATCTTCGTCAATCTCGCCACGCTCAACAAAGCCGAGATCGATAACGGCTTCCTTGATGGTCATATTGTGCTTGACAGAATGCTTAGCAATCTTGGCAGCATTTTCGTATCCGATGTGACGGTTTAATGGGGTGACGATCGACGGCGAAGACTCAGCCAACTGCAAGCATCGATCTTCGTTCGCGACAATGCCATCGACAGTGCGAGTAGCAAGAGTTTGCGCAACATTGCCCAAAATCTCGATAGACTCAAGCAAGTTTTGTGCCATAACTGGAAGCATCACTAGCAAATCGAAGTTGCCCTGCGCACCAGCAAATGCAATAGCTGCATCGTTACCGATAACTTGCGCTGCAACCTGAACGGTAGCTTCTGGAACAACCGGGTTTACCTTACCTGGCATGATCGAAGAACCTGGCTGAAGATCTGGCAGATGAATTTCGCCTAAACCAGTGCGTGGACCAGAGCTCATCCAGCGTAAATCGTTGGCGATCTTGACGAAGGATACGGCGATGGTGCGCAGTGCGCCCGATGTTTCGACCAAGGAATCTTGGGCAGCTTGGGCTTCAAAGTGGTTTGCTGCTTCAACGAAAGGCTGACCGGTGTGTTCGGCAATAAGCTCAATCACGCGTGCCGAGAAACCAGCTGGTGTGTTGATACCGGTACCTACTGCAGTACCGCCCAATGGCAGTTCTGCCAAGTGTGGCAAGGTAGCCTTCACGCGCTCAATGCCCAAACGTACCTGAGCAGCATAGCCAGAAAATTCTTGCCCTAGCGTAATCGGGGTAGCATCCATAAGATGGGTACGGCCAGACTTGACAATATTCTTAAATTCAACTGCCTTAGCCTCCAGCGATGATGCCAAAATATCGAGCTTAGGCAACAAATTGGTGTTGATAGCCTGGACTGCAGCAATATGAATCGAGGATGGGAACACGTCATTAGAGGACTGCGAGCAGTTCACGTGATCGTTTGGATGAATCTCAATACCCGATGCCTTGGTGGCGATGGTGGAAAGAACTTCATTGGTGTTCATATTCGACGAGGTGCCCGAACCGGTCTGGAAGACGTCGATTGGATACTGATCATCGTGCTTGCCGGCAATGACTTCGTCGGCTGCAGCAACAATGGCTGCCGAACGCTCTTCGTCGAGCGTGCCAAGTTCTAGATTTGCTAAAGCAGCAGCGCGCTTAATTTCGGCTAACGCATGCACGTGCGCTGGAGTGAGAGTCTTTCCCGAAATTGGGAAGTTCTCAACTGCACGCTGGGTTTGTGCTCGGTATAGAGCGTCAACCGGCACGCGCACTTCACCCATAGTGTCGTGTTCGATGCGGTATTCGGTCATATGATTCCTCCTTGATTAGCGCCGGTGTTGGCGCAGATACTTTTCATATTATCTCGATAAATTCACCCCGTTGTAGGGCATACGTCCATGATTGAGCCGGTATTTAGCACACACCCGCTTAGGCGCGGGCAGTGATCTCCACTCGCTGAAATTCTTTCACATCTGAATATCCGGTCATCGCCATCGAATGACGTAATGCACCGATCATATTCGTCGTGCCACGAGCATCTGTTGCTGGCCCAAACAAGAGTTTTTCGAGCGGTCCTGCGGTGCCCACATGCATTCGCTTTCCGCGTGGCAACCGAGCGTGATAGGCCTCTCCGCCCCAATGGAATCCTTGGCCGGGAGCCTCTTGCGCACGCGCCAATGCGGTTCCAAGCATAACTCCATCGGCACCACATGCGATCGCTTTAACTAAATCACCAGAGTGGGAGATCTGCCCATCAGCGATCACGTGTACATACCGCCCGCCACTTTCGTCCATATATTCGCGACGCGCTGCCGCAACGTCGGCCACCGTCGTCGCCATTGGAACTGTTGCCCCGGCGGTTCGTATGTTTGCACTCGTTGCCCCGCCGCCAAAACCAGCCAAAACTCCAGCCGCGCCGGTACGCATTAAATGCAACGCCGCCGTGTAGGACGCGACTCCGCCAACGATAACTGGAACATCGAGTTCATAGATGAAACGTTTGAGATTTAATGGTTCGCGGTTTGACGATACATGTTCGGCCGAAACGACGGTGCCCCGAATAATAAATAGATCAACTCCAGCATCGACGACGGTTCGCCAATGTTCTTGGGTTCGTTGCGGAGAAAGCGCTCCAGCAACGACGACGCCGGCACTACGAATTTCGTCAAGCCGGGCTGCGATTAATTCAGGTTTAATGGGTTCGCGGTAGATACGTTGCATAAGTTGTGTTACGTATTCTGGTTCCGCATTTGCGATAGCGTCAAAGTGTGGCTGCGGATCTTCGTAGCGCGTCCATAGCCCCTCTAAGTCAAGAACTCCCACGCCGCCGTGTTTGCCTAACGCAATCGCGGTTTGCGGGGAGGTTACTGAGTCCATTGGCGCACTCATAACGGGAATATCGAGCAAATGCGCATCCAACTGCCACGATACTGACACATCTGTTGCATCACGAGTACGCCGCGATGGAACGATGGTGATGTCGTCGAACGAATAACCTATACGGGCGCGTTTTCCGCGGCCAATCTCAATCTCTGCCACATTCCTAAGACTACCAGTATCTTTAGCTATAGTAGGTCACTGGCTCATAACTGTCATAAAATTATGTCGGAGGCTATGCCTATGATGATGGGTATGACCAATAAGCCATAGATGCGGAGAGAAATATGTGGACCAATCATCCCGTTGTAGGGTTTGATACTGAAACTACTGGCGTTGATCCTACCCAAGAACGGTTAGTGACTGCCTCAGTTATTGTTGTTGATCATGAGGGTGCTACCCGGCATTACTGGTTAGCCGATCCTGAAGTAGATATCCCGTTGCAGGCACAAAATGTTCACGGTATTTCTACCGAACAAGCTCGCCGGGAAGGTGAACCTATCGGGAAAGTACTCAGCGAAGTTGCTGAATTATTATCACAGCACATGGCTGCTGGCCATCCGGTGGTGGCATTCAACGCCGCCTATGATCTCACCCTGATCGAATGCGAACTTGAACGTCATGGTTTGCCAACTCTTAAAGAACGATTAGGCCACGAGGTTGGGCCAGTGATTGACCCATATATGCTTGATCGCAGCGTTGATCGTTATCGTAAAGGTAAGCGCCGGTTAGAAAATCTTGCCGAACATTATGGAGTCGCTGATGATGATTCGTTCCATAATGCCGAAGCAGATGTATTGGCAACCCTGCGTGTTTTAGGTGCGATGCTACGCCGCTACCCTGAATTAGCTCATGATTCTTTAGCGCATTTGATGGAGATTCAACAACAAGCCTATACCGAGTTTCAGCAGTTTATTGCAGGTCGAAATGGACGCCAGCTTCACGGGCCACTGCCCTGGCCAGTCACCGCCTAAATTCCATTCATCTAGCCCGCTGCCAACCTTAGCTAGATCGCCGCACTATTAATGCTAGTTCCCCTTCAGTAACTTCGACTTTCTCTGGGTAACTTCGGCTTTCTCTGGGTAACGTCGGCTTTCTCTGGGTAACTTCGCTCAACGAGCCTTAACCCATACTGGGCGAGGCAATAATGTAGTTTGCCTCGCCCAGTATAAGTTAGCTGTTTAGTTCGTGTGATAATTGGGTGCCGCGACCACGTTTTGCACATCGTGTGGATGCGACTCACGCAAACCAGCAGAGGTGATTTGAATAAAGCGACCACGTTTCATATCTGGAATTGAATGGGCTCCAATATAGAACATGGTTTGATGTAAACCACCAACAAGCTGGTAGATAGTTGATTCCACAGGCCCGGTAGCCGAAACTGAAGCTTCAATTCCTTCTGGGACGATCTTCTCATCAGAGTTCACATCTGCTTGGAAGTAGCGATCTTTTGAATACGATACGCGACCACGAGAACTCATTGCTCCCAAAGAGCCCATGCCACGATAGGCCTTCATGCGTTGGCCACTGATCTCAACAACTTCGCCCGGTGATTCATTTGATCCCGCAAGTAAAGAACCCAACATAACCGAGGATGCTCCGGCCACAATTGCCTTACCGATATCGCCCGAATAGTGCAGACCACCATCGGCAATCAGCGGGATACCTGCTGGACCACACGCCTGAGCCGCCAAATGGATAGCAGTAAGCTGTGGAACACCCACACCGGCAACCACGCGCGTGGTACAAATTGACCCCGGACCCACGCCAACCTTGACTGCATCAACTCCGGCATCAATTAAAGCTTGAGCTCCTTCGGTGGTGGCAATATTGCCACCAATGATTTCAACGTGATCGAACTGAGGATCAGCCTTGATCCGCCGAATCTGCTCAAGTGCGAGTTGCGCACCACCGTTAGCAGTATCGACGACGAGGACGTCTACCCCAGCTTGAGCCAAGGCTACAGCCCGCTCCCAAGCATCTCCCCAATAGCCGATCGCAGCACCAACACGCAACCGACCAGACTCATCGACAGTTGCTTTAGCCGAATCGCCATCCGATTCGCCAGCAACCGGTGCAGCCTTAACCTCGGCAACCTGCGCGGCTTGATCCTCGATCGAAGAATTGCGATGCAAAATACCAATACCGCCTAGCCGAGCCATAGCAATTGCCATCCGAGCCTCGGTGACAGTATCCATTGCTGCAGAAATAATCGGCATCTGAAGCTTGATTTTCCGGGTGAGGAACGTCGAAGTATCCACCTCAGAGGGGACAACATTCGTTTCCTCAGGAAGCAAGAGCACATCATCATACGTTAGCCCGGTCAGGGCGAAAGGATTGTCAACCATTCTCTAAGTTTACGTGCTTGTTCCCATTAGCAACAGATTCGCAGAGCTTGCAACGCGTCACTATTTTCACCTGTCTATTTTCACCTGCGAACCCAATCACGCTTAACACGATCTGTCAATGCAAGCAACACCACAGTAAAACTGCTGTTCAATATCACTAACCCCCTTGTTTTCCTGCTAACCACATTGGTAACGTAGACGGAGTTGAAATTGCACCAATGAACAGGACGTGACATTAGTGGTCGCCAGAATTAAGGATGTTTCCGGAGCTCTCGTAGATTTCTGGGACTGGCAAGCTCTTGGTAGCTGTAACGAAATGGACCCCGAGTTCTTCTTCCATCCCGAAGGTGAACGCGGTGGCCCACGTCGTCGGCGAATCGAACGCGCCAAGCGTATCTGCCAAACCTGCCCGGTAATCGAAGAATGTCGCGAGTATGCTCTGGTAAACCATGAGCCCTACGGAGTGTGGGGTGGCCTATCTGAAGAAGAACGCAACCGGCTCATCTCAGCAAAACGCCACAACCGCACCGCCTAGAACGTAGCCGACCTTCTCGGATACGAAACACAACACAAACTACATAACATAACGTACTGGCCCCGCAAACCTAGGTTTGCGGGGCCAGTAGCTATGACATCATCACTTAGTGAGTAACGATGGCAAGTACGTCACGCTGAGAAAGAATCAAGTACTCTTCAGCACCATACTTCACCTCAGTACCACCATACTTGGAGTAAATAACCAGATCGCCAACCTTGACGTCCATAGCAACCCGGTTGCCATTGTCATCTACTCGACCTGGACCTACTGCTACAACTTCACCCTCTTGTGGCTTTTCCTTGGCAGAATCTACCAGGACCAGACCAGAAGCGGTGGTTTCTTCAGCTTCAACCTGCTTAATGACGATACGATCGTCAAGCGGCTTGATGGAGACGGACATCCGACTCCCCCTTCTTTTGCTCGAAATTACTAGCTATCTGCCTGGTTTCGCCGTCGCGGTGTACGAAACCGAGCACCCCGCGGAAATCTTCCGCGTCCATGTATAAGAGTAAGGCGAAATCTAGCACTCGGTCAAAAGGAGTGCCAGTAAATCGCTGAGCGCGAATGTCGAGACCATGAGACGATAGAGACATGACCAAAATCCGCGACCTTCTCACCCCAGCTGGCAAACAGCTCCTTTCTCAGCTACCGCTCTATAATCCTGACGATGTTTTCACGCTCACAGCACGCCTACGGCAAGCCGGATATGACCCCGAACTCATTTCTGCAGCTCTGACCCAGTCTCGCCTGCGCTCCAAAGCCGAACCAAAGTTTGGCCCTTTCGCCTCCGAAATGTTCTTTACCGCCGACGGCGTTGAACAAGCCACTCGATTATCGGTTGGCGTCCATCACGCCCAACGTTTTCGCCTCGCATCCGCCCAGCACATTATCGATCTGGGATGCGGAATCGGAGCTGACTCAATGGCCTTTGCTGGCCTAGGATTGCGCGTCAGTGCGATAGAACGTGATGAAGAGACCGCACTAGCTGCCAAAGCTAATCTCGCCTCGTTCCCAGAAGCTGAGCTCATACACGCAGATGGGCGCGATATCGATCTTGCCCAATTCGATGCTGATGCACTGTGGCTTGATCCTGCTCGCCGGCACAACGGGCACCGGATTAAGGATCCCGAAAACTGGTCTCCAGCGTTATCTACAGCCCTCGACTTAGCGCGCAAATTCCCGGCAGCTGGCATAAAAGTTGCACCCGGTATTGACTATGCTTATCTGCCACAAGATGCCCATGTGCAATGGATCAGCGTCGCCGGAGACCTCCTCGAAGCAGTTATCTGGCTCGGAGCTTGCGCACCAAACCCGGGGCGAAGCGCACTGGTTATTACCTCCGAGCACACCATAAACTACACCGCCCACACCGGCGCACCCAACGTCGATGCAGAACTTGTTGAGCCAGCACCCCTGGGAGCTTATCTTTACGAACCAGATCCGGCCATTATTCGAGCCGGCGGAATTGGGCGGATATGTCAGGATTTCCAGCTCAGTCCGGTCTCACACAATATCGCCTATCTCACCGGCACTCAGGCTCACGATACGCCGTTGCTGACTCGCTTTGCCGTCCGTGACGTCTTAGCCTTCGATACGAAGAAGGTGCGATCATATCTGGTCGCGAACCAGATCGGCGTCGTCGAAATTAAAAAACGCGCAACGACGCTAGATCCAGTCTCGTGGCGTAAAAAATTAAAGCTGAACCCCAAGCACAGCGCACAAGCCACGCTCATTGTTACCCCGCTAGCTGGCCAACATCGTGTGGTTGTAGCCCAACGCGCCTAAGCAGACCTCGATGGGCGCGCCGGGCTTAGTAGATGATGGTTGTTTCGCGCGCTAAGCCAGAATCAACCGTAATATTCAATGGTGATGGTTCTACCCCGTTGCGCACCATCTCCCAACCCAAAGCCGCGATCATGGCGCCATTATCGGTACAGTAACGAATCGGTGGAATACGTACCGTCACACCGTATTCTTCGCCGCGCTCCTGGGCAAGTTCACGCAAGCGAGAATTAGCTGAAAAGCCGCCACCAATAACGAGAGTGTCACAGTTATTGCGCTTACATGCTTCAAAGGCTTTACGAGAAAGAACGTCAGTTACCGCTTCTGAAAAACCAGCAGCGATATCTGCTTTAGGGATTTCCGCACCGCGTGCCTGCAGTCCTTCGATGTGACGAGCAACCGCGGTTTTTAGCCCCGAGAAGGAATAATCATAAGCGTGCACGTCTTTATCTTTTACCCGGCTTAGTCCGCGCGGGAAACGGATAGCGTTGCGATCCCCTTCTTGGGCTAGGCGATCGATATGCGGACCACCCGGGTAGGGCAAACCTAAGAGCCGGCCCACTTTATCAAAGGCTTCACCGGCAGCATCGTCAAGTGTTCCACCAAGTTCGACGACGTCGGTGGCAATGTTGCGCACGTGAAGTAAGTGAGAGTGACCACCAGAAACAACAAGACCAATGAAGTGTTCGGGGAATTCTCCGTGGACGAGTTGGTCAACTGCAATATGGCCGATGATATGGTTTACGCCATAAAACGGTTTATTGAGTGCCAGAGCCAAGGACTTCGCTGCCGAAACACCAACAGTTAGCGGGCCAACCAGACCAGGGCCAGCTGTTGCTGCAATCGCATCAACCTCATCAAGGCTAACGCCAGCTTTTTCTAGAGCCGCATCAAGGGTGGGAAGAAACTGTTCTAAATGTGCACGTGAAGCAATCTCCGGAATGATGCCCCCATATCGGGCATATTCATCCATCGAGGTTGCCGTAACATCGGCTAACAACTCTCCGTCTCGCACCAAAGCGATACCGGTCTCATCACATGATGTCTCAACACCTAAAATCAGTTCATTCACGCTCCCCAGTTTAATAGATTCCTACCTCTATGTATCTCGCACATGTTGTTAAATGCCGGACATCGCGCATCTATACCTCATCCCCCAGATACACGAGGGCCACAACCATGAATGGTTGTGGCCCTCGATATGTGGCTAATTGTTTTACCGTCCGTGTGCCATTGACTTCATCAAGTCACGGTTGAGCATTGAGATAAGCTCCAACGGAACTTCCTTCGGGCACGCAGCTGCACATGCACCAACATTGGTGCAACCACCAAAGCCTTCGGAATCGTGTTGAGAAAGCATGCTAACCACGCGATCTAGACGCTCTGGCTGACCTTGCGGAAGCAAACCTAGGTGCATGACCTTAGCGGAGGTGAACAACATAGCTGAACCGTTCGGGCAGGCAGCAACACACGCGCCACAGCCAATACATGCAGCTGCTTCGAAAGCGCGATCTGCATGATCTTTGGGAACTGGCACAGCGTGTGCGTCTGGAGCCGCACCGGTGTTTACCGAAATGTATCCACCTGCTTGGACGATACGATCCAAAGCGGAACGATCCACAACCAAGTCCTTCAAGACCGGGAAAGCGGTTGAACGCCATGGCTCAATCGTAATGGTGTCACCATCTTTAAACGAACGCATATGGAGCTGACAGGTGGTGGTAACCAACGGACCATGCGGATCGCCGTTGATGACGATACCACACTGACCACAAATACCTTCACGGCAGTCAGAATCAAATGCGACTGGCTCTTCACCCTTGGCAAAGAGTTCTTCGTTTAGCTGGTCAAGCATCTCCAAGAAGGATGCCGTCTCATCAACGTCAGCGATCGTGTGGGTATCGAAATGACCCTTATCGCCGCGGCCATTTTGCCGCCAAAATTCAAGATTAATTTTCACTTGTAGCTCCGCTGCTTCATCTCGACGAATTCGTACTTGAGGTCTTCCTTGTGGAGAATTGGTGCGTCATTATCGCCGCCCCATTCCCAAGCTGCTACGTAAGCGAAGTTTTCGTCATCACGAAGTGCTTCACCTTCTTCAGTTTGGGATTCAGCACGGAAGTGTCCACCACAAGATTCACGGCGGTGGAGGGCATCGATACACATCAACTCACCAAGCTCTAAGAAGTCAGCCACACGGCCAGCCTTCTCCAAGGATTGGTTGAGCTCATCTGGATCGCCTGGAACGCGAACATTTTGCCAGAAGTCCTTACGCAATTCGCGAATCATACCGATGGCCTTCTTCAAGCCTTCTTCGGTACGTTCCATGCCGCAATACTCCCACATGATGTTTCCAAGTTCTTTATGGAACGAATCAACGGATCGGTTGCCCTTGTTGTTAACAAAGAACTCGATGCGCTTTTCAATCCCTTCGCGAGCTTCAACAACAGCAGGATGATCTTCAGTGATCTTGTCAAATGGCCCATCAGCGAGGTAGTCGTTAATGGTGTTAGGCAAAACGAAGTAACCATCTGCAAGTCCTTGCATCAGTGCCGAAGCACCAAGCCGGTTTGCACCATGATCGGAGAAGTTTGCCTCACCGGTAACAAACAAACCTGGGATTGAAGACTGCAAATCGTAATCAACCCACAAGCCACCCATCGTGTAGTGAACTGCTGGGTAGATACGCATCGGTACTTCGTATGGATCATCGCCGGTGATTTGCTTGTACATATCGAACAAGTTGCCGTACTTGGCCGAGACAACGTCTTTGCCCATACGCGCAATAGCATCGGAGAAGTCGAGGTAGACACCGCGTGCAACACCGTCGATTTCCGGGCCAACGCCACGGCCATCATCACACATATTCTTTGCTTGACGTGAAGCAATATCGCGTGGCACCAAGTTACCGAATGCAGGATAGATACGCTCTAGGTAGTAGTCGCGATCTTGTTCTGGGATATCGCGTGGATCCTTCTTGCAATCTTCTGCTTTCTTCGGAACCCAAATGCGACCATCGTTACGCAAGGATTCTGACATCAAGGTCAGCTTCGATTGCGAAGATCCATGTTGAGGAATACACGTTGGGTGGATCTGGGTGTAGCACGGGTTACCGAAGTAGGCACCCTTGCGGTGTGCACGCCAAATCGCAGTGCCGTTACAGCCCATAGCGTTAGTGGACAAGAAGAAGACGTTTCCGTATCCACCAGTACCCAAAACAACAGCATCAGCCAGGTGAGTTTCAACTTCACCAGTGACCATATCGCGGGCAATGATTCCGCGAGCGCGGCCATCAACGACGATGAGTTCAACCATTTCGTGACGTGGGTAAGCAGTTACGGTACCGGCTTTAACTTGACGCATCAAGGCTTGGTAAGCGCCGATCAAAAGCTGCTGGCCGGTTTGGCCGCGAGCATAGAACGTACGCGAAACCTGGACACCACCAAAGGAACGGTTATCAAGCAAACCACCGTATTCACGAGCGAATGGAACACCTTGCGCCACACACTGGTCAATGATGTTTGCAGATACCTCTGCTAGGCGGTAAACATTGGTTTCACGGGAACGGTAGTCCCCACCCTTGATGGTGTCATAGAACAACCGGTAGGTTGAATCGTTATCGTTCTTGTAATTCTTCGCAGCGTTGATACCGCCCTGAGCAGCAATAGAGTGTGCTCGACGAGCCGAATCCTGGTAGAAGAACGCCTTGACGTTGTAACCCATCTCGCCCAGTGAAGCCGCACCGGCGCCACCAGCAAGACCGGTACCGACAACAATAACGTTGAGCTTACGGCGGTTTGCGGGGTTAACTAGACGGGCGCTGAACTTGCGCTGTTCCCATTTTTGGGCGATATCGCCGCTAGGAGCTTTAGTATCAGCAATTGGTTCGCCTGTGCGGTACAGGCCATCAATCAAAGTTTCAGTCATGATCTTCTCCTCCTTACGCGACGATCAATCCGAATAGGATAGCTGTTGGTGGGATCATGAAGCCCAAGAACACAGCCAAACCTATAATCCCGGCGACAATCTTAAATCCGCGTTCCCGACGGCGAGTGTTTAAGCCCAGCGTTGCCAACGCAGACCATACACCGTGTGAGACGTGCAAAGCGATTGAACCAAGGGAAATGAAGTAGATTAGCCATACCCACCACAGCGAGAAGCCGTAGATCATATTGTGGTATGGATCGTGTACATCGTATGGGCCACCGAGCTGGAGAGCTAACACCGTGTACTGCAAGATGTGGAAGACCACGAACAGTGCAATGATGATGCCACCATAGCGCATGGTTGCAGCAGTGTAGGAGTACTTCACGCCAACTTTAGAACCGGAGTTGACCTTGTACTTTTCCCGGCCACGTGCTTGGTTTCCACGCTTCCACAGCTTAATGGCTGCGTACATGTGCCCAGTGATACATAAAAGCAAGACAATACGGAAGATCCACAATGCCCACAGCTTTGGCAGGATCGGGTAGAGCAGACCGTGCTTGAGCCAGTCTGCATAATGGTTGTACTCATCTGCACCCAGGAACATCTTAAAGTTTCCGAATGCATGGAAGAGTAGGAAGAGAACAATAAACAAGCCGGTCACAGCCATGAGCACTTTGAGTGCTACGGTGGTCTTGCGACCGCGAATTTCTACAGATGTTGAATTAGCCACGAGTCGAAGATAGCAAATGAGATAGCGAAAATCCGGGTCTTTAGTAATATGGACGCTTCAAAAGTAAATATCGAAGAAAATATCGCCGGAATCGAATATGAGTTTATGGCTCTATATCAATGGTTTGCGTGCCTGTAGAGCTAGGTGAGATACCGGAAACTAATTATGTAAGTATTTAGGTGCGAAATTAGGTTTCGCGAAGCATCACGACTGCGTCGTCGTCCGAATAATATCGTTTGCGCACCGCTATTGGAGAAAAACCCGCAGCTCGGTACATGTTCTGCACGTGTGTTGCTTTGGAGCGCACCTCAAGAAAAACCCGGTTCACGCCGCGAGTCTCGGCAATATCTAGGAGCGCTGCCAGTAACCGTTGCCCTATGCCTTGGCGCTGGAACTGTGGCGCAACCGCCAAGGTTAAGATCTCGGCGTCGTCGAAATAGGAAACGCCACCCACACCAACGATCTCACCAAAAGAACGCATCGGTTCCGGCTCTGCCTCTAACACGATGTAGGTACGCGACTGGGCTGCCAGCTCTTGAGCCCAGACCGCCTCCGGCCAGGCGTCCGGACCAAAAACACGGCGATCGAAGTCGGCTAGGCGGCCCGCCCATGAAGCTGGCACACGGCGCGCGGCAAACCCGGCGATCTCGGCGGGGAAGAAACTATCCGGAATAAAGCAAGAGCTCATGGGATCAGGTTAGTTAGCTGCGTAGGGGTTACCTTCGGCAGCTGGTTGAGAATGCCCGGCTTCATGGACGTCAGGACGACGTAGGTACTGCGGCTCGGTATCTAACGTGAGGTTTTCCCCGGCCTGAATTCGCGCAATTCGAGACTGGACCAACCGGGCCATGACCGCTGGTGCAAACCCAACCTCAACGCGGTGGACGCCAACGCTCGGGTAAAGATCGGCTTCACTGACGGCTACCACACCAGGTTGCGCGGCAATCATTTGGGCAACCTCATCGGGCTTGTAAATACTTGGACCTTGGACGATCTCGACGTCGTCTGCTCCCAGCGCATGCATCCGAGCAGCAAAGACTTCCTTACGCCGAGCATCAATCATCGGCACGATAATTTGCGCCCCTTGGTCAAGTGCGCCTAGCGCCATAATATCTAGTGAGGATAATCCATACAGCTCAACATTCCAGGCCCGCGCCAACGTGCGGGCAGTTACTAGCCCGGCGCGCAAACCAGTAAAAGCACCCGGACCAGTTCCAACAATAACGGCATCAGGAGCTGAGATACCGGCGATGTCTAAAACACTGCGCACCATCGGAGCCAACAATTCCGCATGATGGCGTTTATGGGGTGAGGATTCTACCGCCAACTCTCGTACTACGCCGAGGTCCCATTGGGCAAGACCAACAGTAATTGCCGCACTGGTATCGATAGTGAGATAGATGGTCATAGTGTGTCCTTTTCTTCGTCCAAACGTGGTGGTTGGGAGATATGTGGGTGAATCAAAAGCCGCGCTTTAGCGAAAGGATCCCAGCGGTTACGAGGATGTTGATCAGTAATCGCCGTCGACGCCGATTCCTCTTGTTCGTCGCGATTGAAACGTTTATCATCAGCCCATTTGAGCCATGCGAGAGAAAACAGAGCTATCGTGGCAAGAATGGCGATAACCACCGCAAACCTCGTCGCAGTTAAATATGTTTCTGGCGTAGCGGTACTTTGCGTATCTACCGTTCGGGGTTTAACGGTAGCGTCATTAGCAATCAGATCGGCGCGATGAGACATAAAAATATCGAAGGGAACATTACCCAACACATACTCCTCGCCTTTAGCATCACCTGGTTCGATTAAACCTTCACTGTAGGCAAACCACGCCTGGAGTTGACGATCATAGATGAGGGTAGTTGCCCCCTGACGAATACCTCCAACTTCAGTTCCTAACCGCACATCGGCAAAAAGTTCTGTATTGGTACGCCGAGAAGCCAATTGCCCTTCGGTGTGCAACACCCCAATCGCCTGCCCATCTTTTAACACCGGCGCAATCCATATTGAAGACTCTACGAAAGCTGTTTGCGGATTAAGCAACTCACTTTCGTCACTGACAAAGGTAAACGCACGTATCGGGGTACCCAGACTAAGAAGTTTAAGATCTTGATCGACCTCTTCACCAAAAACATCCTCGCCTTGAGCTAAAACAATCTCCAAACCTGTGGTTTCGAACCAGGCTAGGTTAGCTTCGGGGTCATTTTCTTCGGAGGTGTGCCCATAGGCTACCGCAGGGAATGACATCACCATACATGACATTAACATCGCCAACACAGCCCGAGCCTGCCATCTCCTGGGCAAAACACTAAAGCCCATCATCACTCCGTTGTGCTTTCCCACGAAGCGTCCGCAATCTCAGCTGCTAGGATCTGTTGTAACTCTTGGCCACGATGCCCGTGTGCATGAACTTTAATCACTCGCGGAGCATCAACAAATAAATCTTCTGGTTCCAAACCGAGATCTGCACCTTGGGGACGTTCGATAAAAAGTTCTAAGCGATCTTCAGAAAGAACCTCAACTTTTCCTGCCCCCCATTCAACTACAGTTAATGATTCTTCGAGCGAAGCATCAAGATCTAACGCATCTAGCTCTTCAATGGAGGTCAATCTATATGCATCAACATGGACCAAATCTAACTGGGTGCCGTGGTGAATCTGGGCGATAACAAATGTAGGAGAAGAAACTGCGCCCTTGACTCCCAAACCTCGCGCAATCCCCTGAGTCATCGTCGTCTTTCCCGCACCTAACGGTCCAGTAAGCATCACAAGGTCACCCGGTTGCGCGTTGCGAGCAATCACAGCACCAATATTTTGAATATCAGCAACTGTGGGAGCTTCAAGTGACAAGATCATAACCGTTTCCTTCACACTAATTACGATAACGTTGCGTATTTTACTCTACCGGGATGCGCGCAATACGCGGTCCGAGATGACAAAATATTTCATAATTGATTGTATCGGTCTTTTGCGCCCAATCATCGGCAGTTAAATAACCATTGTTTGCCGGACCGAAAAGCACAATCGTATCACCGGCTTGAGCTTGCGGGGCTTCAATAACAAACTGATCCATACACACCACCCCACGAATAGGTGCTTGCTGATCATTAGCAGTAACTGATAACTTATCCGAAGCGTGCCGCAAAATACCATCAGCGTAGCCCACCGGAACCACCGCTAACCGGGTGTGATGATCAGTGACAAACGTATGCCCATAAGACACCCCCACTCCTGGCGGGACATCTCGGGTGAGAATAACATCGGCTTCTAAAGTCATTAACGCCTCAAGTCCAAGATCGTGCCCACTAGCGCGTGCCGGGTTAGGGCTAAGACCATACAACACAATTCCTGGACGAACCATGTCATAGTGGGTTTTTCGATGCCACAAAATACCCGCAGAGGCCGCCAAATGGCACAACTCAATATCAACCCCAGCTTGGCGAGCATAAGCTCGAGCCTGCTCAAAACGAGCCACTTGTTGATCTGTTACCGCGTCCCCATTTCGATCATCGGCACACGAAAGATGCGACCATAGCCCAACAACCTCGACTATCCCATCGCGAGCCAAAGCCTTAACCTGTTCAAACACATCAGGAAGATCGCCAAGATCAAAACCGCCACGCGTCATCCCCGTATCGACTTTGATATGTATGCGAGCAGCACGCCCACTTGCGCGCGCCGCAGCCGAAATTTCATCAATCGCCCACTGTGAGCCCACCGATAAATCAATGTTTTGTTCGATGGCTCGTTGGAAATTAGCTCCCGGGGCATAAATCCAGGCAAGGATATGGCCATGAGTATGAGTTTGACGTAACGCTAACGCCTCATTTAACTGAGCCAACCCCAGCCAGTCAATACCAGCTTCCCAGGCCCATTGGGCAATGAGTTCTACGCCGTGGCCATAGCCATTAGCCTTAACAATGGCCATGAGTTTAGCATCGGTATGCTGACGTAGGACGTCGATGTTTTGCTCAAACGCACGCCGCGAAATCAGCGCACGTGCCGGAGCTTGATTCATCATAGTCTCACCTTAATGGATTAAGTATCTGGCAGATTATCGGACCTAGTGCATCACTAATGTTACTCGCCTTAATCGGGTATCCAACTCCAGCGTTAGCACCAGCAGCGAGATTTGCGGCACGCCCATGCAGATAAGCCCCTGCTGCCGCCAGCCAGGCCGCATCAACAGCGCTACGTTGTTGTGCTTGCCACAACGTCAGTAACGCCCCTACAATCCCGGCATAAACATCACCAGCACCTGCTGTTGCCCGCCACGAGGTAGCACCCGACTGGATAAACACTTTCCCAACCGGATCTGCAATAACGTCATTGTTCGCCGTCGTCGCCACAACCGCACCGGTTAGCTTCGCAGCCAATCGCGTATAGGAAACCATATCGTTTTCAACCTGCGCCCGCGAAACGTCTTCCCCGCGAGCGCGCAATAATTCAGCCAATTCTCCCGGATGAGGGGTTAAGACGTGGTGTGGACTAAGGCGGCGCTGGCCGATCATGTTAAGGCCACCAGCATCAAATACTGCCGGTAGCCCCGAATCCACTACAGTATCAATCGGAACCGTCATATCTTCTTCGGCGCTGATCCCCGATCCGATAAGCCAAGCTTGAACTTGGCCGAAGATGGGCACAACCTCAGGATACCGAGAAATCACCAGCGGGCTTGTCCCCAAGTAGCGCACCATGCCTGGCCCACAACTCAAAGCCGCCCCCACACTTAATACGCCAGCACCCGGATATTGCGCTGAACCAGTAACAACCCCCAATACCCCGCGCGTGTACTTATGGTCATCAGCACCCGGTATCGGCCACCAGCGTCGAATATCATCATCTGTTACCGACGATACTGCCACAGCTCCCCCTCACCAACATCACAACTACGAACACGTTCGAACACGCCACTATCACTACCCTACCGGCTACTACAGCACTGCGTGCGATCAGGTAGCGCGCTACATCAAAAACACAACGATTTTTGCTGAAACTGGCATTAGAGCCGAATTATTGCCACAATCGAAACATGTATAGCTCTGATCTTTCGGCCTTCGTCACATTTTCCCGGGAAGAATGGGCAAATCTTGCCCAAAGCGCAGAACTGCCCCTCACGGCAGCAGATATCCAACATTTAGCAGCCCTAGGAGACCCCATC
Organism: Arcanobacterium pinnipediorum; assembly: GCF_023973165.1. NCBI lineage: Bacteria > Bacillati > Actinomycetota > Actinomycetes > Actinomycetales > Actinomycetaceae > Arcanobacterium > Arcanobacterium pinnipediorum. Next base: position 1,494,479 of record NZ_CP099547.1, read on the forward strand.
ACGCTGGCTGAAGTCGATGCGATCTATCGGCCACTAACTGCGCTGATGCACATGTACGCGCGCAATACCGAACGATTATTTTCCGAATCGAAGAACTTTCTGGGATTTAACGAGCTGCGCGTTCCCTGGATCGTAGGAATAGCTGGATCTGTATCTGCCGGAAAATCAACCGTGGCCCGGCTCCTGCGCGAATTATTGAGCCGATCACCGCAAACACCACGAGTTGATCTGGTGACCACCGACGGATTTCTACTCCCCAACAAAGTCCTCGATCAGCGTCGGCTACTAACCCGAAAAGGATTCCCCGAATCCTATGACCGACGAGCAATTCTAGCTTTCTTAGCCGCAGTAAAATCAGGACGCCGCCACGTCACCGCCCCAGTTTATGACCACGTAACCTACGATATTGTCCCCAACGAATACATCGTCGTCGATCGTCCAGATATTTTAATCGTCGAAGGACTCAACGTCTTACAACCAGCGCCTGGAATCGCCGCCCACGAATTTTCTGCCGTATCAGACTTCTTCGACTTCACCATCTACGTCGACGCACCCGAAGACGCCCTCGAACGCTGGTACATCGAACGATTTTTAAAGTTACGTTCCACCGCTTTTACAAACGACGCCTCCTATTTCCGTAACTATGCAAACTTGACTGATGATCAAGCACGCGAAACAGCACGTCAAATCTGGGGAGCGATCAACTTGCCCAACCTCAGGCACAATATTGCGCCAACTCGCAACCGCGCCACCGTCGTCCTAACCAAAGGCGAAGAGCACAATATCGAACAAGTCAAAGTGCGCAAACTCTAAACCATCGTAACTGAGCTGGACCGGCTTGAGGGCCCAGCTAAGCTAGTAGGCCTAAAGCGCTAAGCGTTGAGCAACAATATCAGCCAACCGCCCAGCTATTCCATCGGCTTGTTCTTGGCTAGCGGCTTCAACCATCACTCGCACCAAGGGTTCAGTACCAGATGCACGCAACAATACCCGGCCAGTATCACCCAACTCAGCTTCAGCTACCGCCACCTCATCAGCAATAAGATCGGTGCGCGCCTTATCTACATTCGGCACATTAATCAACGTTTGCGGTAAGCGTGAAATAAACGAGACAGCATCTTCAAGGGTACCCCCGCGGTGCGCCATCTCAGAAGCCACCATGATTGCAGTGAGCGTGCCGTCACCAGTTGTTGCATGGTGGAGGTTGATCACGTGGCCAGACTGCTCACCACCGAGCATATAGCCGTGAGCCAACATTTCTTCAAGAACGTAGCGATCGCCCACTTTTGTTGCAACGACGTCGATTCCCGCTTCGCGCATCGCCAACGTTAAACCGAGGTTAGACATCACGGTAGCCACCAGCGTATTTCCAGCCAAGAGCCCCTGATCTTTGAGGGAAACTGCTAATAGCCCCATAATCTGATCGCCGTCAACAATTTTGCCGGCAGCATTAACAGCCAAACAACGATCTGCATCGCCGTCGAATGCAAACCCAAAATCTGCCTGCGATGCAACAACCATTGCTTGAAGTTGTTCGGGATGAGTAGACCCGGCATTGCGGTTGATGTTTTTTCCATCTGGAGAAGCATTAATAACTGAAACGTCAGCGCCTAATTCTTGGAGTGCCGCCGGTGCCACATTCGATGCTGCGCCGTTCGCACAGTCAAGGATGATACGTAACCCAGATAAATCTGCACCGCATCGGATCAAGTGGTCGATATATACTTGGTCAGACACGATGGCGTTTTCGCGCATATACCCCACACCAGCGCCAATGGGACGATCCCATTCCTGGCCGAGAACTGCCTCAATTTCATCTTCGATCGCATCGTCAAGTTTGAAGCCATCTCCAGAAATAAACTTAATTCCATTATCGGGCATGGCGTTATGCGAAGCAGAGATCATCACGCCCAAATCATAATCACGCGCCGAGGTGAGGTAGGCAATGCCCGGAGTGGGAATTTCGCGGACGTGTTCGACATCAACACCTGCCGATGATAGTCCGGCAGCAACAGCGTGACTCAACATACCTGACGATTGCCGAGTATCGCGCCCAACGATAGCTTTGGGGCGATGGCCTTTGACGTTGCGCGCCAGAACTCGAGCCGCTGCCTCACCAAGCTGTAGTGCGAACGGCGCAGTGATCTCCCGATTAGCTAAACCCCGAACGCCGTCGGTACCAAATAGACGTGCCATTGATGTCTCCTCGTATTGCACTGATGATTATTAAAGCGTAGTACATACCCGAGGCTTTACAGAGAACATCGGCAGGAGTTTTTATTTTTTGTAAAAACTCCTGCACGCGAGGCGAAGGTGAAAGATCCGCAACCTAAAATACGTGTGTGGCTCCACCCGAGGGTAGAGCCACACACGTATATGTTTCCAAATGCTGAAAATCAGCGCTTGGAGAACTGCGAAGCCTTACGTGCCTTCTTCAAACCAGCCTTCTTACGCTCAACAGCGCGAGCGTCACGGGCTAGGAAGCCAGCCTTCTTCAAAGCTGGACGGTTAGCATCACGATCGATTTCATTCAATGCACGAGAAACGCCTAGACGAAGCGCACCAGCCTGACCGGAGGTGCCGCCGCCGTTAATGCGTGCGATAACATCGAAGCGACCTTCGATATCGAGTAGAACGAATGGGGAATTAACGAGTTGCTGATGCAACTTGTTTGGGAAGTAGTCCTCAAGAGTACGGCCGTTGATCTTCCACGTGCCGGTACCTGGGACGAGACGGACACGAGCAACTGCTTCCTTACGACGACCCAGGCCTGCGCCTGGTGCGGTCAGGGATGCGCCCTGGCCGGTCTTGGGAGCCTCGGTCTCAGAGGTGTATGAGCTTGGGGTTTCCTCAAGCTCAACGGTTTCGGTGGTCTCAGCCACGGTTCTCCTTAAATCTTTTCCGGACAGGGGGTTTACTGTGCAACCTGGGTAAGCTCAAGAGCTTCAGGATGCTGAGCAGCATGTGGGTGCTCAGCCCCACGGTAGACCTTCAGCTTGGAAAGCTGCTGACGTCCTAATGTGTTCTTAGGTAGCATGCCGGCAATAGCCTTCATAACTGCCTTTTCCGGATTCTCTTCTAAGAGTTCGGTGTAGGACGTAGCGGTCAAGCCTCCTGGCTGACCTGAATGACGGTAAGCAAACTTCTGCTCGCGCTTTGAACCGGTCAATGCGACCTTTTCAGCGTTAATGATAATGACGAAATCGCCGGTATCAGCATGCGGAGCGAAATTGGGCTTGTGCTTCCCACGGAGCAGGATGGCAACTTGAGATGCCAGACGGCCAAGGACGACGTCGGTGGCGTCAATGACGTACCACTTCTTTTCGACGTCTCCGGGCTTCGGTGAATACGTGCGCACTTGCGTAGCCTTCGTTTCTTTAATCGCGGATAGCGTTATCAATTGTTATGGCAATGGCTTACTGCCGGGAAACAATCGACCTATCCAATGGTCAAGTTAACGTTGCTGGCAGTGTGATGGGACGAGTGGGATTGCATCTTCATACAACCTGCACAGCATTAAACAACTCTACTGTGATTAACGACAATGGTCAAAGGATAACTATATGTTGTGGTACGGTTCATCTCGCGCATCGGATTTTATGCTATCGTATTCCGTTCAACGCCATCTTAATGTTCCGTTCAACGCCATCTTAATGTTCCGTTCAAGGCCATGTTAATGTTCCGTTCAACGCCATGTTAAACCGTGTAGTATTTCGGGTTATTTGGCGTTGATCTATCCCCGAAACCGGCGCGCCTGGTTCGCTTGGTGGGCATACAATTCCGGCGGCGGATACCCGATTTCTTCCAACGTCAGTGGATGCGGAGCTGCCACAACGACGTTCCCATCTCGCGTGCGCTCGATCAGCCGCTGATAGGGCCAATCTTCATCGCGCACCCCACGCCCAACCTCAATCAAGGTACCCATCAGGGTACGCACTTGCGAATGACAAAACGCATCTGCACGCGCCTTACCCAAAATAATCCCCGCGCTGCGCGTAAAGATTAGTTCATACAGCGTACGCACAGTCGAAGCGCCTTCGCGTGGTTTACAAAATGACAAAAAGTCATGTTCGCCTAGCAGTCTTAGCCCAGCACGATTCATTGCTTCGATATCCAATTGGTCAGCTATCCACAACACGTCTTTACGTTGGGGATCCCATGCTGAGACGGCGTCGGCAATCCGATACGTGTATGAGCGCCACAAAGCCGAAAAGCGCGCATCAAAAGAATCTGGCACTGGGGCAACGGCGTGGATAACGACGTCGGAATAGCCTTTGGGAGCACCCAAAATATCTGAACCGGCCCCACGCGCCAGCAACGAATTTGCCCGCCGTATCAATGCTTGCGCTGGTGTGCGCTGGGAGCGTCCAGGGAGGTTGCGCCACAATTCTTCCGCCACATCACAATGGGCAACTTGGTGACGTGCATGGACTCCGGCGTCTGTTCGTCCGGCAACACTCAAAACCACATCTTGGCGGAATATGGTAGAAAGTACGTTTTCTACCATACCTTGTACTGTTCGTAAGCCGGGTTGTGCCGCCCAACCGTGAAAGTGATTACCGTCGTAGCCTAAATCTAGGCGTAGACGTTGATTTTGCGCTACCGTCGAAGTCATGACTGCAGGATCCCACATACAAGCGCAAAACCCCAACTCGAGTGGCAATATACTCAGTCTCGATTTTGGTGGCTCGCGCGTGAAATCAGTGGTTCTTTGCCCGCAAGGAACCACACTTTCGCCATTTATTGTTGAAGAAATCCCCTACCCGTTTGCTCCTAGCGACATGCTTGCCACTATCAGCAACCACGCACGTAATCACATTGTTGATATTGAGCGCATTACGGTAGGTATCCCCGGTATTGTGCGCGACGGCGTCGTGATCCACACCCCGCACTATATTCGCCCTGCCGGTCCTGGCGGACAGGTCGACGTCGAACTCGAAGCATTATGGGATCACTGTCAGTTACAAGACGCTATCGAAATCACGACAACTCGGCCAGCATTAGTGGTCAACGATGCGCTCATTGCCGCAGCAGCAGTCATAGCGGGCACCGGCAGTGAACTCGTCTTGACATTTGGTACCGGACTGGGCGTTGCTTTTGCGGTTAATGGCCGGTTAACTGAACACATTGAAGTTTCACATGCCCCAAGTCCACTCGGAGGAACCTTTGATGATATCGCCGGGGCGATTAACACTGCGGATGCCGATGCTGACCAATGGTCGGCCCAGGTGTGCGCAATTGTTGCGGCACTGTGGCCAATGTACCGCTGGGATCGACTCTATATTGGTGGCGGAAACGCCCTAAAACTCAACGCTATTGCCCGAAACATGTTGCAGGAGCGCGCTGCCACTTTTGTTGATTATGAAGCTGGAGCGCGCGGTGGGGCTCGGGCCTGGACCTACATGGGGACTAGATAGCCCTATTGTGCGCGAAGTCCGGCCAATAAGCTAGATGCGGTAAAACGTCTTGCGTAGCTATATGGAGATTCTTGTGCGACTAAATAGCTATCCGCACTTAACTATACTGAGATCCGTACCCAACCAGATGGATATCCACGGAGCTATATTGTTGGTGGCAACCAACAATTAATAAAAATCGAGGTGGATGTGACATGTCACATCCACCTCGAACGTTTTGTTGTCTAAGAACGAACAACCTTCAGCGAATTGAACTGTACTCAGTTCTCTTCAGTTGCTTCGGTCTCTTCAGCTTCTTCAACTGCCTCAGCTTCTTCAACTGCTTCAGTTTCTTCAGCTACTGGAGCTTCTTCAACTGTTTCGGTCTCTTCAACCTCAGCGTTAGCAGCCTTTTCAGCTGCCTTCTCTGCTTCCTTCACAACTGCTTGCTTTGGCGAAACTGGCTCAAGAACGAGCGAGATTTCAGCCATAGGAGCGTTGTCGCCCTTACGGTTAGGAAGCTTGATAATGCGGGTGTATCCACCCTCACGGTTAGCAAACTTTGGTGCGAGCTCCTCAAACAAAATGTAAGCAGTTTCGCGTGAACCAAGAACCTTTAGTGCGAGACGACGGTTGTGCGTATCGCCCTTCTTAGCTTTGGTGATGAGCTTTTCGATATGTGGACGAAGGCGCTTAGCCTTGGCCTCAGTCGTTACGATCGACTCGTTGTGAATGAGTGCCTTACACAGATTTGCAATGATAAGACGCTCGTTAGCTGGGCTACCACCCAAGCGTGGACCCTTAGCGGGACGTGGCATGATTTCTCCTAAAAATTTTCTTGTTCCGCTGACCCTCAGGCCTGCGTTTCGTCACTGAAGTGCATTCCATACGCTTCTTCACCGAAGCCAGACATGTAACCGGCTGGGGAATCCTTGAGACGCAAGTCGAGCTTTGCCAGCTCATCCTTGACATCTTCAATTGACTTCGCACCAAAGTTACGGATGTCAAGCAAGTCAGCTTCAGAACGAAGCACAAGCTCACCGATCGTATGGATACCTTCGCGCTGCAAGCAGTTCTGCGAGCGGGCTGGAAGGTTAAGAATGGTGATTGGACGCTGCAAGTCAGAAGACTGTTGCTCAACAACAGGGGCTTCCTTAAGCTCAAGACCTTCAACTTCTTCGTTGAGTTCTGCGGTCAAACCGAAGAGCTCAACAAGGGTCTTTCCAGCAGATGCGAACGCATCACGTGGTGCCATCGAAGGCTTTGTTTCGACGTCGACAATGAGCTTGTCGAAGTCGGTACGCTGTCCAACACGGGTAGCTTCTACCTTGTAAGAAACCTTCACAACGGGTGAATAGATCGAATCGACCGGAATACGGCCAATCTCGTAATCTGGAGAGTTATTTTGCTGTGCAGAAACGTAGCCACGGCCACGCTCAACAGTAAGATCAATCTCCAGCTTACCCTTTTCGTTCAAGGTAGCGATAAGCAGCTCAGGGTTGTGGATCTCCACACCAGCAGGTGGGGTGATATCTTCTGCGGTAACCTGACCAGGGCCGGCTTTACGCAGATACATCTGGACTGGCTCATCGTTTTCTGATGTCACTACGAGATCTTTGAGATTCAAAATAATCTGCGCAACATCTTCCTTAACACCTTCAATGGTAGAAAACTCATGGAGAACACCATCGATGTGAATCGACGTCACTGCCGCACCCGGAATGGATGACAACAACGTACGACGAAGCGAGTTTCCGAGCGTATAGCCAAAGCCTGGCTCGAGTGGGTTAAGCGTGAACCGCGAACGGGTATCCGAAAGCTTTTCTTCGGTCAGCGTAGGACGCTGTTCAATGATCACTATAGTTTCCTTTCACCAGGGCGCCCACTATATGACACCCTCCAGCCGGATTTCTCCGGCACTTTAATGTGGCTTACCCCTATGGGCACGTCACTGAGGAAAGGGGAGGTATCCCCTTCGCGGATCAAACGCGACGGCGCTTGGGTGGACGGCAACCATTGTGCGCCTGAGGAGTAACGTCCGAAATCGACGTTACTTCAAGCCCGGATGCAGTCAAGGAACGAATCGCGGTCTCACGGCCGGAACCTGGACCCTTAACGAAAACGTCTACCTTCTTCATGCCGGCTTCCATTGCGCGGCGTGCAGCGTTCTCGGCTGCGAGCTGAGCTGCGTATGGGGTGGACTTACGAGAACCCTTGAAACCGACCATACCTGAGGAGGTCTGAGCGATAACTTCACCATTGGTATCCGTAATGGAAACAATGGTGTTATTAAATGTTGACTTAATATGTGCCTGGCCGTTTACTACGTTCTTGCGCACTGTACGGCGCGGACGGCGCTGAGTCTTAGGTGGCATTGTTAAAATCTCCTGAAAATTATCATCGATTCACACCCGAAGGTGGAACTACTTACTTCTTCTTACCTGCAACGGTACGCTTTGGTCCCTTGCGGGTACGCGCGTTGGTCTTGGTGCGCTGTCCGTGAACTGGCAGACCACGACGGTGACGTAGACCCTGGTAGCAACCAATTTCGATCTTACGGCGAATATCAGCCTGGATCTCACGACGGAGATCACCTTCGACCTTGTAGTTTTCGTCGATGTGCTTCTTCAGCTTGACGAGATCGTCTTCAGTCAAATCTTTTACGCGAGTATCTGGATTAACGCCAGTTGCAGCTAGCGATTCCAGGGCGCGGGTATGACCAATGCCGAAAATGTATGTCAGTGCAATCTCTACTCGCTTTTCACGAGGGAGATCCACTCCAGATAGACGTGCCATTATTTAGGCTCCTATTTGATTGTTCCGAAGGTGTGGAGCATTGTCTTCCCAATAGTGGGTTTCGGCCTTCGGACCGAAAGAATGCGTTATACGCTGACAATGCCTGTTCAGTGCGTGGGCTTTAGCCCTGACGCTGCTTGTGGCGTGGGTTGTCACAGATAACCATGACGCGACCGTGCCGGCGAATAACCTTGCAGTTATCGCAAATGCGCTTAACGCTTGGCTTGACCTTCATAGTCTCTAGCTTTCTTGGTTGTAGACGCAACGTTTCAGCTACGTGAAGTTAACGGTTTACTTGTGGCGGTAGACGATACGACCACGTGTGAGATCGTAAGGCGTAAGCTCTACGACGACACGGTCCTCTGGAAGGATCTTGATGTAGTGCTGACGCATCTTACCTGAGATGTGCCCGAGCACTACGTGCCCGTTATCTAGTTCGACGCGAAACATCGCATTTGGCAGTGCTTCTACGACAACACCTTCAATTTCAATGACGCCTTCTTTTTTCGCCATTACTCCCGCTAACTTCGATCGGTTTCTATGACCACGGTTGCGATCATAGTTTGGTAACTATATTCACTGTTATAGATATACAGCACCAACGCTCTATACTACGTGATTTTCAACCTGTATGGATAGTCGTTGGAAAGTTGAGCTGGTCACTTTGAATCTACCATCTGCGGCAGTTTCCATCTCCCGAAGCTTTAGTGGACACAATCAACCTCACCCAACGCTCAACGCGATCGACGTCGTCGCTCAACATTAGCTCAACGGCGCAACGCTCACGCCGAATCGGGCCAGTTCGCTTGCTCCCCCATCAGGTTCAGTCAAAACCCAGATGCCCTTCTTGTGCAAGGCCACCATATGCTCCCAATGGCAGGCATCTTTGCCGTCATCAGTAACCACAGTCCACTCATCGGCCAAAGTGTGGTTATCTTGCGCACCTGCAGTAAGCATCGGCTCAATGCACAACACCATACCCGGCTTGAGTTTAGGAGTGCGAGCATCAATAGAATAATTGAGTACTTCTGGTTCTTGATGCATAGCATCACCAATCCCATGCCCGGTGAAATCTAAGACGATGTCAGGGCGCAGATCGCCATCGAGTTCTTCGACGTAGTCATCAATGGCATCGCCAATATCTCCAACACGTCGGCCCGTTGCCATTGCCGCAATACCCACCCACATTGCGTGCCGAGTAATGTCACTTAGTTCTTGGCGGGCGCGCATAAGCGCGGGATCTCCCCCAGGGACGACGACGCTAATGCACGCATCTGCATGCCAGCCATCAACAATCGCTCCGCAATCAAAGGAAACTAGATCACCAGGTTCTAAGACGCGTGGCCCGGGTATCCCGTGGACGATTTCCTCGTTTACTGAGGTACAAATGTTTCTTGGAAAACCATAGTAGCCTAAGAAGTTCGACCGCGAGCCGTTCTTGCGCAGAACGTCCAAGGCAACCTGATCCATGTCATCGGTTGTTACCCCGGGCTTGACTGCCTGGCGCAACGCTGCATGAATCTGTGCCACGACTAAACCAGCTTCACGCATTTTAATGATCTGCTCGTCAGTTTTGTATTGGATTGATTGTCCCACAGTTATCCTTTAAAAGTTTTAGCTCTGTTTAAAAAAATAGACTGCTAACTACCGCGGTAGCTAGCAGTCTATTCTCACAAATTAGTTCAACCCCAGTCGCTGCGTAACTGCTGCAACGATCCGTTCGCGAACCTCGTCGATCGTGCCTAGTCCGTCAATCGAAATCAACTTATTGCGATCTCGGAAGGCTTGAAGAATAGGCTCGGTAGCCTGATGATACACTTCAATGCGGTGTGCGATAACCTCTGGGGTATCATCAGCGCGACCTTCGATGCTGGCACGTTTGAGTAGACGAGACATGATTTCATCGTCTGGTATCTCGATGTCAACCATCGCATCAATGCTCAATCCGGTTTCGGAAAGCATCTGATCTAGAGCGCTGATTTGCTCTAGCGTACGCGGGTAACCATCGAGCAAGAAGCCCTGCGTAGCATCAGGTTGTGCCAGACGACGACGAACGATTTCATTCGTTACCGAATCTGGAACCAGATTTCCTTCACTAATGTAGCGCTGAGCTTCTAACCCCACATCTGATTTGCTTGCCATTTCAGCCCGGAAGATCGCTCCGGTAGAAATAGCAGGAATGCCGAGTCGCTCAGAAACTGTGGTTGCTTGGGTACCTTTACCAGCCCCTGGCGGGCCGGCAAGAATCAACCGGAAACTCATCGTAAGAATCCTTCATAATGACGTTGTTGGAGCTGGGCATCGATATCTTTGACTGTTTGGAGTCCCACACCAACAAGAATGATAATTGATGTTCCACCAAAGCTGAAGGTTGTCAAACCCATTTGAGTAAAGACGATCTGAGGAATAAGTGCAATGATCGCCAAGTACAATGCGCCAACCCAGGTGATGCGGTTAATGACGTAGCGCAGGTAATCTGCAGTTGGTTGACCGGCGCGAATACCTGGTACGAAGCCGCCATAGCGCTTCATGTTGTCAGCGACTTCTTCTGGATTGAACGTAATGGAGGTGTAGAAGAAGGCAAAGAAGAGAATGAGGAAGAAATAAACAGCTAAGTACCAGAACGAATGTGGCGCAAAATAGGTGCGAACCCATCCAGCCCAACCTTCTTGGGAAGTGGAGAACTGCGCGATCATAGTTGGAAGCGACAAAATTGAAGACGCAAAGATCACCGGAATAACGTTAGCCATGTTGAGTTTCAACGGAATGTAGGTTGAGGTGCCGCCGTAGGTGCGCCGTCCTACAACACGCTTAGCATATTGAACAGGGATGCGACGCTGGGACTGCTCTACGAATACCACCACGACCGTGATTGCCAAGAACATTGCCAAAACGATAAACACACCGAACCAACCGTAGTTTGATTGGCTAACATTGCCCAGCATAGCTGGGAAGTTTGCTGCGATACCGGTGAAGATCAACAAGGACATACCATTACCAACGCCGCGCTCGGTGATGAGTTCTGCCATCCACATAATCAAGCCAGTACCGGCAGTCATTGCCAAAATAGCAATGATGTATTTGCCAGCTGACGGGCCAGGGATCGGATCAACGGTACAGTTGGTAAACAACGCACCATTAGCTACTGAAACAGTGACCGATGACTGCAAGATCGCCAAGAAGATCGTCAGATAGCGAGTGTACTCGGTGAGCTTGGCCTGCCCAGTCTGCCCTTCCTTGGAAAGCTCTTCGAAGCGCGGAATAACTACCTTCATCAACTGCACAATAATCGACGCAGTAATGTAAGGCATGATTCCGAGAGCGAAAACAGCGAGTTTAAGCATCGCTCCGCCAGAGAACATGTTGATGAGAGTAAGAAGTCCATCGCTGCCTGCTTCATCCAAACACTGTGTAACATTCTCATACGAAACAAAAGGTGCTGGAATGAACGTACCAAGACGATAAATCACCATAATAAACACAGTGAAAAGGAGCTTAGCTCGCAAATCTGGGGTACGGAAGGCTGATATCAGTGCTTGTAGCAAGGAAGTTCCTCCGGTGTTGGTGCCGACGAATGCCGGGAAAGGGGATGCCGGCGATTGCCAACAAATGATTCAGTAACAGAAAGTCTGTTTGTGTATCTAACATGAGCTAGAGACACGTTCTCAGATAACTATACCTGTTTTCCTAGCTTATGATATAGCTAAAAATAGGTAATGTTTGAGACATTTTACATGTAAATGACGGGTTCAACCCAAAATTTTGGATTGAACCCGTCATTAGTCGATAAGTTATGCTCAGCGTTGCTCTAGTGAGCCACCAGCAGCCTCGATCTTTTCCTTAGCGGAAGCAGACCAAGCATCAACGATAACGTTGACTTTCGTGGTGATTTCACCAGTACCAAGAATCTTCACGAGCTGCTTGGCGCGAACTGCGCCCTTTGCTACGAGATCATCTACGGTAATGGTTCCACCCTCTGGGAAGAGAGCTTCGAGCTTATCCAAGTTAACAACCTGGTATTCGACGCGTGCTGGGTTCTTAAAACCGCGCAACTTCGGCAAGCGCATATGCATCGGCATCTGCCCGCCTTCGAATCCGGCCTTAACCTGGTAACGAGCCTTAGTACCCTTGGTACCACGGCCAGCGGTTTTACCCTTTGAACCTTCACCACGACCCACACGAGTGCGTGACTTCTTGGCGCCGGGAGCTGGGCGTAGATCATGGATCTTCAAAACATCAGCCATCAGGCAACCTCCTCCACAGTAACTAGATGAGCAACCGTGCGGATCATACCACGAACAACTGGGGTATCTTCGCGAACGACTGACTGGTGGATCTTGTGCAAGCCAAGGGAACGAACCGTATCTTTCTGGTTCTGCTTAGCTCCCACGAGACCTTTCGTCTGGGTGATCTTGAGTTTCATCATGCACCAACTCCTGCGGCAGCAGCTTCATTCTCAGCACGCTGTGCTTCGAGTTCAGCATCTTCGCGTTCCTTAGCTTCATGCTCGGTACGCTTAAGAAGCATGGACTTAGGAGCAACATCGTCTAGTGGAAGACCACGGCGAGCCGCTACGGCTTCTGGCTGTTCGAGTTGCTTAAGAGCAGCAATCGTGCCACGAACGATGTTCAATGCGTTTGACGAGCCCAAGGACTTCGACAAAACATCGTGGATTCCAGCGCACTCCATAATTGCACGAACTGGACCACCAGCAATAACACCAGTACCTGCTGAAGCTGGGCGAAGCAAAACTTCACCAGCTGCGTCACGGCCCTGGACCAAATGCGGAATGGTAGTACCGATACGAGGAACCTTGAAGAAGTTCTTCTTAGCTTCCTCGGTACCCTTAGCAATTGCTGCTGGTACTTCCTTTGCCTTGCCGTAGCCAACACCTACGGTGCCGTTGCCATCGCCTACCACAACAAGTGCGGTAAAGGACATGCGACGACCACCTTTGACGGTTTTAGCAACACGGTTAATCGTCACGACGCGCTCAATGTATGTATTGCGGTCATCGGCGCGACGATCGGTGCGACGATCGTTTCGACGATCGTCTCGACGGTTGTTACGCTCGGTGCGTGCGCCGTCGTTCTCCGAGCCAGCGGCTCGTCCTCGCTGCTGTGCAGCCATAAGAATTTCCTCTCGTTTCGCCAATTTACAGGGTCAAGCCAGATTCGCGTGCGCCATCGGCAACAGCAGCAACACGACCATGGTACTTATTACCACCGCGGTCAAAGACGACGGTAGAGATACCAGCTTCGATTGCACGCTTGCCAACGAGTTCGCCAACGACACGAGCTTTAGAGACCTTGGAATCGGATGTGGCGCGCAAATCAGCTTCGAGTGTAGAAGCAGACACGAGTGTCTTGCCTACGGTGTCGTCGATAATTTGTGCAACCATGTGGCGATTTGACCGGGTAACGACCAAGCGTGGACGCTCGGCGGTACCGGAAATACGCTTGCGGAGTCGGATATGACGGCGAGTACGTGAAACGAACTTGCCCTTGCCTTTTGGAGTAACAGCCATCACTTACCAGCCTTTCCGGCCTTGCGGCGAACATGCTCGCCAGCGTAGCGGATGCCCTTGCCCTTGTATGGCTCAGGCTTACGGAGCTTGCGGATGCGAGCTGCCGTTTCACCGACCAGTTGCTTATTAATGCCACTAATCGAGAATTTCGTTGGGGTTTCAACAGTGAAGGTGATACCTTCAGGAGCTTCAACGAAAATCGTGTGTGAATAACCAAGGGAGAATTCGAGATCGGAGCCCTTAGCGACCACACGGTAACCAGTACCAACGATCTCAAGTGCCTTAGTAAATCCGTCAGTCACACCAATGATGTTATTCGCAATCAGTGTACGGGTTAGACCGTGGAGTGAACGCGATACGCGAGCATCGTCTGGGCGGCTTACGGTGATCACACCGTCAGCCAGGTCCACAGTAATCGGAGCCGGAATAGTGTGTGAGAGTTCGCCCTTAGGGCCCTTGACGGAAATCAGATCGCCGTCAAGCTTTACTTCAACACCTGCAGGGACGGTAATAGGGAGCTTACCAATACGAGACATTGTTTCACTCCTTCCTTACCAGATGTAGGCGAGGACTTCCCCACCTACGCCCTTATCCTTAGCCTCACGGTCAGTCAGGAGACCAGAAGACGTTGACAAAATTGCCACGCCCAAGCCACCAAGAACCTGAGGAAGATTGGTCGACTTCGCGTAAACGCGAAGACCCGGCTTTGAAATACGGCGCAAACCAGCGAGCGAACGCTCCCGGTTAGGACCGAACTTCAAGTTAAGTGTGAGCGTCTTACCCACCTTGGCATCTTCGACGGTGAAGTCGGCGATGTAACCCTCACGCTGAAGGATGTTGGCGATGTTCGCCTTCATCTTCGAGTACGGCATTGAAACCGACTCGTGGAACGCCGAATTGGCGTTACGCAGACGCGTGAGCATATCTGCAATTGGGTCTGTCATAGACATCGGGCTTTAGCCCTTTCTCGTCGCGGTTTCCTATTCAGACCTGCGACGTAGATTCTTACCAGCTGGACTTCTTGACACCGGGGAGTTCACCACGGTGGGCCATCTCGCGAACGCAGATACGGCACAGGCCGAACTTGCGATAAACCGAGTGTGGGCGGCCGCAACGCTGACAACGAGTGTAAGCGCGTACAGCGAACTTAGGCTTGCGTGCAGCCTTTACCTTGAGTGAGGTCTTTGCCATGAGAGTCAGTCCTCCTTGAACGGGAATCCAAGGTAACGCAACAGTGCACGTCCCTCGTCGTCGGTATTAGCTGTGGTGACAACCGTGATGTCCATACCGCGAACGCGATCAATCTTATCTTGATCAATTTCGTGGAACACAGACTGTTCGGTCAAGCCGAAGGTGTAGTTGCCGTGGCCGTCGAACTGCTTAGCCGATAAACCGCGGAAATCGCGGATACGCGGCAAAGCGGTTGCGAGTAGGCGATCCAGGAACTCCCACATACGATCGCCACGCAAAGTTACGTTGCAACCAATTGCTTGGCCTTCACGTAGCTTAAACTGTGCAATCGACTTGCGAGCCCGGTTAATTTGTGGTTTCTGGCCGGTGATAGCGGTGATGTCGGCAATAGCGCCTTCCAAAACCTTCGAATCACGAGCAGCATCGCCAACACCCATATTCACAACGATCTTAGTCAAACCAGGGATTTGATTAACGTTGGCATAGGTGAATTCTTCGTTCATCTTGGAACGAATTTCATCAGCGTACTTAGTCTTCAAACGTGGAGTAATTTTCTCGCTCACAGTTCGATTTCCTTTCCACCACGACGACCGATGCGTTCGCGCATGATCTTCTTACGTCCGTTGCGCTCAACTTCAACTTCACGGAAACCAACGCGAATTGGCTTCTTATCCGGGCCAACGAGGGCCACGTTTGAAATATGAATTGGTGCTTCAACGGTCTCAATACCGCCAGTAGCAACCCCACGATCAGAACGTCCAACCTTGGTGTGCTTCTTGACTCGAGCAACGCCTTCAACGATGACGCGGTCTTCTGCAGGGAAAACAGTCAAAACTGTTCCCTGCAAGCCCTTGTCACGTCCAGCGATTACCTGAACTAGGTCACCCTTCTTGATCTTCGCCATTACTCAGATCACCTCCGGTGCCAATGAAACGATACGCATAAACTTCTTATCACGAAGTTCACGAGCAACGGGGCCGAAGATACGGGTACCACGTGGCTCATTCTCGTTCTTCAGGATGACAGCTGCATTTTCGTCGAAACGAATGTATGAGCCGTCAGCGCGACGAGTGCTCTTCTTTGTACGGACGACAACCGCCTTAACGACGTCGCCCTTCTTAACATTACCGCCAGGAATAGCATCCTTGACGGTGGCGACAATCGTGTCGCCAATTCCGGCGTAGCGCTTGCCAGAACCGCCAAGCACGCGGATGCACAAGATTTCCTTTGCACCGGTGTTGTCGGCGATCTTAAGCCGCGACTCCTGCTGGATCATTTACATTTCTCCTGTCGTCGTGCCGGTTCTCGTTTTACGAGCCTTGCCGAACGGATGGTTTGCTTTCCCGGGCGTTGCCGCCCGGGATAGATCACTTTGCCTTTTCGATAATCTCGACCACGCGGAAATGCTTGGTCGCAGATAACGGTCGGGTTTCCATGATACGTACGAGATCGCCAACCTGGACCTCGTTAGATTCATCATGGGCCTTGACGCGCTTGGTACGAGTCATAACCTTACCATAAAGCGGATGCTTACGGCGGTCTTCGACTTCGACCACAACGGTCTTGTCCATCTTGTCAGATACTACATAACCACGGCGAACTTTGCGATTGTTTCGCTCTGTGGTTTCAGTCAACTTTTCCTGCTCGCTCATGTGTGACCTCACTTCTTAGCCGTTGGAGCGGTTCGAATACCGAGCTCACGCTCGCGGGCAATTGTGTAAATGCGGGCAATATTGCGGCGCACTTCCTTTAGACGACCGGAATCTTCCAGACGATGGGTCACGGCTGAAAAGCGAAGGTTGAAAAGTTCTGCCTTCGATTCCTTCAGACGCTCGGCAAGCTCAAGATCTGTGAGCTTGTCAAGTTCTTCAGTGGTGATGCCTTTAGCCATCATTCACCATCCTCACGGGTAACAAAACGGGTCTTCATTGGGAGCTTGTGCATAGCACGCAACATAGCCTCACGCGCTAGCTGCTCTGGCACACCAGCGAGTTCGAACATGATACGGCCAGGCTTAACGTTAGCAACCCAGGTTTCAACTGGGCCCTTACCAGAACCCATACGAAGACCAAGAGCCTTCTTTGTCAATGGGCGGTCTGGGAAGATGTTGATCCACACCTTACCACCACGCTTGACGTGACGGGTCATAGCAATACGTGCTGCTTCAATCTGACGGTTGGTAATATAAGCCGGCTCCAGAGCCTGGATACCGTATTCACCGAATGCAATCTGGTTTCCGCCCTTAGACATGCCCGAACGATGCGGACGATGCTGCTTGCGGTACTTTGTGCGGCGGGGAATGAGCATGAAACTCAGGCCTCCGTTTCCTGGGTAGGTGCCGGCTCAGTTGCCGGTGCTTCGGTTGGAGCAGACTTCTGCTCTACCGACTGGTTTGAACGAGATCCACGGTTTGGACGATCACCACGACGACCACGTCGTTCACCACCGCGTCCACCACGACCACGTGGGGCCTCGGTCAAAGAACGGTAGTATTCGGCGTCTGTAACGTCACCGCGGTAAATCCAGACCTTCACACCAATACGGCCGAAGGTGGTACGTGCTTCGTAGAAGCCGTAGTCGATATTAGCGCGCAATGTGTGGAGCGGAACTCGACCTTCACGGTAGAACTCAGCGCGTGACATTTCAGCGCCGCCAAGACGACCCGAGCACTGGACACGGATACCCTTAGCACCAGCGCGCTGTGCGGACTGGATGCCCTTGCGCATTGCGCGGCGGAAGGAAACACGTGCAGCGAGCTGCTCGGCAATGCCTTGTGCAACAAGCTGTGCGTCAGCTTCTGGATTCTTAACCTCGAGAATGTTGAGCTGTACGGACTTGCCGGTCAACTTCTCGAGATCTTGGCGAAGACGATCTGCTTCGGCTCCGCGACGACCAATCACAATACCTGGACGGGCAGTGTGAATGTCGACGACGACGCGTTCAGTGCGACGCTCGATATTAACGCGCGAAATACCAGCACGTTCGAGATCACGCTCAACCTTGCGGCGAATCTTGATGTCTTCTTCGATGTAATCGCGGTAACGCTGACCTTCCTTAGAAGAATCTGCGAACCACTTGGACCGATGATCGGTGGTGATACCGAGACGGAAACCGGTCGGGTTTACTTTCTGTCCCACAATCAGGCTCCCTTCTTCTCGTCACCGACGATAACGGTGATGTGGCTTGTACGCTTTAAAATGCGATTCGCACGGCCCTGAGCGCGTGGTTGAATACGCTTCATCGTTGGGCCTTCGTCGACGTATGTTGCGCGAACAACAAAGTCAGCTTCATCGAATCGTTCGTTCGCCTGCTCAGCTGCGTAGCGAGCATTGGCCATTGCCGATTCAAGAATCTTCTTGATATCAGTTGCAATAGCTTGTGGAGCGAATGTCAATAGGTCAACCGCTGCTGGTACACGCATACCACGGATCTCATTGATCACGCGACGTGCCTTTTGCGGCGTTACACGTACGTAACGTGCTTGTGCCTTAGCTTCCATAATCCTGCCTAACTCTCTGCGCTGCCTTAGCGGCGGCGGCCCTTGCGATCGTCCTTCTCGTGACTACGGAAAGTACGAGTTGGAGCGAATTCGCCGAGCTTGTGGCCGACCATGGATTCGGTGACGAACACCGGAACATGCTTGCGGCCGTCGTGGACTGCAAAGGTGTGACCTAGGAAGTCGGGGGTAATAACCGACCGACGCGACCAGGTCTTGATAACGTTCTTGGTACCCTTTTCGTTTTGTTCATCAACCTTTTTCATAAGGTGATCGTCGACGAACGGGCCCTTCTTTAAACTACGCGGCATTGCTCAAATCCTCCTGATCAGCGCTTCTTGCCAGTCTTGCGACGGCGCACAATGAGCTTGTCGCTGGGCTTGTTGGGGTGGCGGGTGCGGCCTTCCTTCTTACCCCATGGTGAAACTGGGTGACGACCACCTGAGGTCTTGCCTTCACCACCACCATGTGGGTGATCAACCGGGTTCATAACAACACCGCGAACAGTTGGGCGAACGCCCTTCCACCGCATACGGCCTGCTTTACCCCAGTTAATGTTGGACTGCTCAGCATTGCCAACTTCGCCAACAGTTGCACGGCAGCGCGCGTCGACATTACGAATTTCGCCAGAAGGCATGCGTAGCTGGGCGTACTTACCTTCCTTAGCAACAAGTTGAACAGAGACGCCAGCAGAACGGGCGATCTTTGCTCCACCACCTGGACGTAGCTCCACGGCGTGGATAACTGTACCAACTGGGATGTTGCGGAGTGGAAGGTTATTACCTGGCTTGATGTCGGCGGACGGACCGTTTTCGACCATCATGCCTTGCTTCAAGTTGAGCGGAGCCAAGATGTAGCGCTTTTCGCCGTCCACATAGTGGAGCAGTGCGATACGTGCGGTACGGTTTGGATCGTACTCAATATGAGCAACGCGTGCCGGGATACCATCCTTATCGTGACGACGGAAGTCAATCACGCGGTACTGGCGCTTATGTCCACCACCCTTGTGACGGGTGGTGATGCGACCGCTATTGTTACGGCCGCCAGTCTTAGAGAGCGGGCGCAGGAGCGACTTCTCCGGCGTAGATCGGGTGATCTCAGCGAAGTCGGCGACGCTCGCACCGCGACGACCTGGTGTCGTCGGCTTGTACTTACGAATTCCCATGAGTAATTATCCTCAATATCCTGCCGGCGTTAGCCGACGATCTCGCCGTAGATGTCGATCGTGCCCTCGCGGAGAGTGACAATTGCGCGCTTGGTAGCCTTGCGGCGACCAATCCCATTACGGGTGCGACGAGTCTTGCCTGCACGATTCTGAGTGTTGACGGAATCAACCTTGACACCGAAAATCTTTTCAATAGCGATCTTGATTTCCGTTTTATTTGCGGATGGGTGCACCAAGAAGGTGTACTTGCCCTCGTCTTCGCCACGAGCAGACTTTTCAGTTGCTACTGGGGCGAGAATGACGTCGCGTGGATCCTTGTTGTAAAACGCTGCGTACGAAGTCACTTCGTCTCCTCCTTGCTGTGTGCACCATTGAAGGTGTCAAGAGCTGCCTGGGTGAAGATGACATCGTCTGAAACAAGCACATCATAAGCGTTGAGCTGATCAACGTAGATGGTGTGAGCTTCAGGCAAGTTGCGAAGCGAAAGAACTCCAGCTTCGTCGTTACGCTCAAGCACAACGAGAACACTGCGCTCGTTAGCAACCTTGTTCAACAAGTTAAGCGCGGCTTTCGTGGATGGAGTTGCAGAATCAACGATGCCGGTAACGACGTGGACACGCTCGTTACGAGCACGGTCAGACAATGCCTGACGCAATGCTGCAGCAATCATCTTCTTCGGGGTGCGCTGCGAGTAATCGCGTGGGCGCGGGCCATGGACGACGCCACCACCAGTAAAGTGAGGAGCGCGGATCGAACCCTGACGAGCACGACCGGTACCCTTCTGCTTAAATGGCTTAACGCCACCGCCGCGGACTTCACCACGGGTTTTGGTCTTGTGGGTACCTTGGCGAGCAGCCGCGAGCTGGGCTACAACAACCTGGTGAATCAACGGGATGTTGATCTCGAGATCGAAGGATTCAGCAGGCAGAGTCGCCGAACCGGCTTTTGCGCCTGTGGTGTCGAGGATGTCAACCTTGAGGTCTGCCATATAGATCAGGCTCCCTTCACGGCAGTACGGATCACGACGACGCCACCCTTGTTACCTGGGATAGCGCCAGACACGAGAATCAAATCGTTCTCGGCGTCAATGGCGTGAATGGTCAAGTTTTGCACGGTTACGCGAGCATTGCCCATGCGGCCAGCCATACGCATACCGCGGAATACGCGAGATGGTGTAGCACATGCGCCGATGGAACCAGGCTTGCGGTGGTTACGGTGTGCACCGTGGGAAGCAGAAACACCGGCGAAGCCATGACGCTTCATAACACCAGCGAAACCTTTACCCTTTGACTTACCGATAACGTCAATTGTTTGGCCGGCTTCGAATGTATCAACACCGAGTTCCTGGCCTAGCGTATATTCGGCTGCGTCAAATGTGCGGACTTCAGCTACGTGACGACGTGGCTCAACGCCTGCCTTCTCAAAGTGTCCCTTGAGTGGCTTGGTCACGTTCTTGGCCTTCAACTCGCCAGAAGCAATCTGGACAGCGGAATAGCCATCGGTCTCAGGTGTACGAACCTGAGTTACAACGTTCTTACCAACACGAACAACAGTCACTGGAACGAGATTAGCGTTCTCATCCCAGACCTGGGTCATGCCGAGCTTGATGCCAAGCAGGGCCTTTACTGGCGCTGCTTTAGCAGTAGTGATGTTCTTGGTCATTTTATGCGTTACCTCAGAGCTTAATCTCGACGCTAACATCTGCTGGTAAATCCAGACGACGTAGCGTGTCAATGGTCTTCAGAGTCGGATCGACAATGTCGATCAGTCGCTTATGCGTACGCATTTCGAAGTGTTCGCGACTGTCCTTGTACTTGTGGGGCGAGCGAATGACCGTGAAAACGTTCTTCTCGGTCGGCAATGGCACTGGGCCCACGACCGACGCTCCTGTACGGGTAACTTCGTCGACGAGCTTTTTCGCTGCGTTGTCGATGACCTCATGGTCATAAGACTTCAGACGGATGCGGATTTTTTGTCCCGCCATGGCGTCGTCTCCCTCTCTTTTACCGCGGAACACCGAAACCCGCAGTCGGGCGTGTCGCGGTTAAGCATTCAACAACGTCAGCCCTATGAGATTTTCGGCGAACCGGCCTTATGTACCGAAATACTTTTGCACTTCGGCCAAGTTCTAACGTCTGGCTAAAACCAGACAACTTGATAAGTATTGCAAATAACGAGCCACACCATCAAGTTTTAGCGTAACTTGGTGTGCCATTGCACACCGCCTCGCTCAGACTCGCTGTTCATGGTGTGCAAAACGTGCAAGTAGTTGCAACAACTATATGGCAAACGCTGACCAGCGGCCATGACGTCAGAACAAAAGTGTGGGCCCTGCATAAAAGCAGGGCCCACACGAGGTATTAGTTACCTAAAGATGCATCACTTGATGATCTTGGTGACTCGACCTGAACCAACGGTACGACCACCTTCGCGGATTGCGAAGCCGAGGCCCTCTTCCATAGCAATTGGCTGGATGAGTTCGACGGTCATGTCGGTGTTGTCGCCAGGCATAACCATTTCGGTGCCCTCTGGAAGGGTGATCACGCCGGTAACGTCAGTGGTACGGAAGTAGAACTGTGGACGGTAGTTGGAGAAGAATGGGTTGTGACGGCCACCTTCTTCCTTACCGAGCACGTAAACCTGAGCTTCGAAGTTGGTGTGTGGGGTGATGGTGCCTGGCTTGGCAACAACCTGTCCACGCTCAACATCTTCGCGCTTGGTACCACGGAGGAGAAGACCACAGTTCTCGCCTGCGTCTGCGTGATCCATGGACTTGTGGAACATTTCGATACCGGTAACGGTGGTCTTCTGTGGTGCACGGATACCGAGAATTTCAACTTCTTCGTTCAAGTTGAGCATACCGCGCTCTGCACGGCCGGTAACAACGGTTCCACGACCGGTGATGGTGAAGACGTCTTCGATTGGCATGAGGAATGGCTTATCGAGATCGCGAACTGGATCGTCGAAGTAGGTATCGACTGCATCCATGAGTTCTTCGATGGACTTCGACCACTCAGCATCGCCTTCGAGAGCCTTCAGAGCGGAGATCTTCACAACTGGAAGGTCATCGCCTGGGTATTCCTGGCTGGAAAGAAGCTCACGAACTTCCATTTCGACGAGTTCGAGGATTTCCTCATCGTCAACCATGTCAGCCTTGTTAAGAGCAACGATGATCTGTGGAACGCCAACCTGGCGAGCAAGAAGAACGTGCTCGCGGGTCTGTGCCATTGGGCCGTCGGTGGCAGCAACAACGAGGATTGCGCCGTCCATCTGAGCAGCACCGGTAATCATGTTCTTGATGTAATCGGCGTGGCCTGGGGCGTCAACGTGAGCGTAGTGACGCTTTTCGGTCTGGTATTCAACGTGGGAAACGTTGATGGTAATACCACGCTGGCGCTCTTCTGGAGCGTTATCAACCTGGTCGAACGGGGTGAACTCGTTCAATTCTGGGTACTTGTCTGCTAGAACCTTGGTAATAGCAGCGGTCGTCGTCGTCTTTCCGTGATCGACGTGACCGATGGTACCGATATTCATGTGTGTCTTTGACTTGTCGTACTTGGCCTTGGCCACTTTTGTCCTCCTGGGACTCGATGTTATTTGGTCTTCAGCTTATATGATTTGTGCGCTAGCACCAAACCGTGGCTAAAGAGATCCTACTGGTCGATTGGTTTGATTGTAAATCAGACCTGTTGGCTCACTCGCCACGGGTCTTTTGGATAATCTCGTCGGCAACAGCCTTCGGGACTTCCTGGTACTTCGCGAACTGCATGGAGTACACAGCGCGACCTTGCGTCTTTGAACGCAAGTCGCCAATGTATCCGAACATTTCGGAAAGCGGAACGAGGGCACGAACGATCTTGACGCCGGTCGCATCCTCCATCGAGGAGATCAGACCACGGCGTGAGTTAAGATCGCCGATCACATCTCCCATGTACTCTTCAGGAGTACGGACCTCCACGTCCATAACTGGTTCGAGGATAACCGGATTAGCGCGCTTAGCACCTTCACGGAATACCATCTGTCCAGCAATCTTGAACGCCATTTCGGAGGAGTCGACGTCGTGGTACGCGCCGTCTTCGAGGGTGGCCTTCACGTTCACCATAGGGAATCCGGCAAGAACGCCGTTATCCATGGCTGCCTGAATACCAGCATCGACGGACGGAATGTACTCGCGTGGCACACGGCCACCAGTCACTGCGTCAACAAACTCGTAGGTCTTGCCTTCTTCGTTTTCCTCGAGAGGTTCGAAGGTGACAATAACCTTTGCGAACTGACCGGAACCACCGGTCTGCTTCTTGTGGGTGTAGTCGATAGACTTTGCGGTTGAACGAATCGTCTCACGGTAGGCAACCATCGGCGCACCAACGTTTGCTTCAACCTTGAACTCGCGACGCATGCGGTCAACGATAATATCCAAGTGAAGTTCGCCCATACCGCCGATAACGGTCTGACCAGATTCTTCGTCGAGGCGAACAGTGAAGGTTGGATCTTCTTCAGCAAGTTTCTGAATAGCGATACCAAGCTTTTCTTGATCAGCCTTTGACTTTGGCTCAACTGCAACGTGGATGACTGGTTCTGGGAACGTCATCGATTCCAGTGAGATTGGGTGGTTAAGATCGGTTAGCGAATCACCGGTTGTGGTGTCCTTCAAACCGATAACGGCATAGATGTGACCAGCGTGTGCAACATCAACAGGATTTTCCTTATTGGAGTGCATCTGGAAGATCTTGCCAATACGCTCTTTCTTACCCTTAGTAGCGTTAAGAACCTGGGAACCAGCTTCCATCGTACCGGAGTAAACACGAACGTAAGTCAAACGACCAAAGAATGGGTGGACTGCAATCTTGAACGCAAGAGCAGCAAACGGTTCTTTCTCATCTGGCTTGCGAACAAGTTCAACTTCTTCGTTGCGCGGATCGATGCCCTTAACTTCGCCAACGTCAATTGGGGAAGGAAGGAAGTCGACGACAGCATCGAGAACTGGCTGAATACCGATGTTCTTGTATGCTGAACCACAGTAAACTGGGAAGGCTTCACCTGCGATGGTCATCCGGCGAATAACTGCTTTGAGTTCTTCGATAGTTGGCTCTTCACCACCAAGATACTTATCGATGAGGTCTTCGTCGTTTTCTGAAACCTGCTCAACGAGAGCTGCACGGTATTCCTCAGCCTTAGCAAGGAGGTCAGCAGGAATTTCTTCCTCGACAACCAAGGAGCCCATTGTTGCATTGCCCTGCTCGTCCTTCTCTGGGAAACGCAAGGCTTTCATCGTCAAAAGATCGATAACGCCAGCAATATCGGACTCAGAACCGATTGGAATCTCCATCACGATTGGAGTTGCGTGCAAACGGTCTTTGAGGGTCTGTACTGAGAAGTAGAAATCGGCACCCATCTTGTCCATCTTGTTGATGAAGCAGATACGTGGAACATTGTACTTGTCAGCCTGGCGCCAAACAGTCTCAGACTGAGGCTCCACACCTTCTTTACCGTCGAAGACAGCCACTGCACCGTCGAGGACGCGCAATGAGCGCTCTACCTCAACGGTGAAGTCAACGTGTCCTGGGGTGTCAATAATGTTGATCTGATGACCCTTCCAGAAGGAAGTAACAGCAGCGGAGGTAATCGTAATACCGCGCTCTTTTTCCTGCTCCATCCAGTCTGTGGTGGAGGCGCCATCGTGTGTTTCACCGAGCTTGTAGTTAATACCGGTGTAGAAGAGGATACGCTCAGTGACGGTGGTTTTACCCGCGTCAATGTGCGCCATAATTCCGATGTTACGGACCTTCGTGAGGTCGGTAAGCACTTCGTGTGCCATGGATCTCTTTCCTGATTATGCCGAGCAGTTATTGCCCGACGGCGGTTTACCAGCGGTAGTGTGCAAACGCACGGTTCGCTTCGGCCATCTTGTGCATGTCCTCGCGACGCTTAACAGCGGCGCCGAGGCCATTAGCGGCGTCCATGATTTCATTTTGCAAACGCTCGAGCATGGTGTGCTCACGACGCGCGCGGGAGAAATCAACGAGCCAGCGAAGCGCTAGAGTATTGGCGCGGCCTGGCTTAACCTCGACCGGCACCTGGTAGGTTGCACCACCAACACGGCGCGAACGAACTTCGAGCTGTGGGCGGATATTATCAAGTGCGCGCTTGAGAACAGACAATGGCTCTTGGCCAGTCTTCTCACCAACTGCGGCAAGTGCACCATAAACAATGCGCTCGGCAGTGGACTTCTTGCCATCAAGAAGGACGCGATTAATAAGCTGGGTAACGACTGTTGAGCCGTGAACCGGATCGGCAATGAGTGGGCGCTTACGCGCTGGACCCTTACGTGGCATTACTTCTTCTCCTTCTTCGCACCGTACTTGGAACGACCCTGGCTGCGGCTCTTTACGCCCTGCGTATCGAGAGCACCACGAACGATGTGGTAGCGCACACCAGGAAGGTCCTTCACACGACCGCCGCGAACGAGCACAATCGAGTGCTCCTGGAGGTTGTGGCCTTCGCCTGGGATATATGCAGTTACTTCGATGCCCGATGAAAGACGGACACGAGCAACCTTACGAAGAGCCGAGTTAGGCTTCTTCGGAGTTGTGGTGTACACACGGGTGCACACGCCACGACGCTGCGGGCTAGCCTTCAGCGCCGGCGTGTTTGATGAACTCGCCTTGCTGGAGCGGCCCTTGCGGACCAGCTGCTGAATAGTTGGCACTATTTCTCCTGTTGATATGTCAATAGTCGAACTGCCCGCCTGCTCGCCTTTTTCGAACCTGCGGTCGGAAAGACACCGTTCTTTCCTAACGTCCACGCGAATACATATTCGAAATACCGGCCGTGTGGAGACGGGCTTTCACGAGAAAGCATTCGGTTTTTCCAATTTGGCAACGACATACGCCTGGAACGGGCACCGTTCATAAGACTAACTAATCGGCACTGTGTCAGTCAAAGATTCGGAGCATATTACTTAGTGGCACTAGGCACACAGCCCGCGGAATCTCGACAATTCACCGATATCACGCTGTCATAGAGTTAATAACATCACAAATATCGCGCAGATTCGATTGAATATTATCGCTATCCGAAGCTAGCTCGGTGATACCACTCAACTGCTCAGCTAAATCCACCAACGTTTGCAATGACTCATCCCCCCGTTTCTTCGCCGAAGCCACCATCGAAACCAGTTCTGCACTCTGTTCGTCGTCGATTCCCGTAACGCCGGTAGCTTCCCACATACCCAGCAATTGACGCGGAATAGCTAACGCCTCAACCACGCTAGTGACATATGAACCAACTTCTGCCATGTATGCCGCAGTCGTCTTCGCTTGTTGCTCTAAGGTTTCGACGTCGTCGACAAGCGCCTCACCCAACATGGCAAGGGCGCGCAACCGCTGTGCACTATCGTCACCGGCTTCATCGATAATTTCTGCAACAAAGAGGCCATACATATAGATATGCAATCGGCTCAACGCGATCCGGAACTGGGTGCGCGAAACATTAAGATTCAACTTCGCTAGGCGCTGGGCTAACGAATCAGTGTAACCATTAACAATTGGTTGCATCTGCGCCCAGACCGTCAAAGGCATCGTCAAGGATGAAAGCTCAGGGCGGAGAGCGCCATAGTTCGTAAACTTCTCCCCCGCCGAATTCATATAGGTCATATCCGCACTAACTTGAGACAGCGTCGCGGTAATTTTATGCGCGAGGCCCGCCAGCACATCTTGCTTACTCATCCATTGATCCAAAAGCTCATAGATTTCACGAGCACGATCTAAGACGTGCGGAAGTTCTCCGTCACCATCACGCGAAGGGAACCCCGAGGTGAGCTGCTCGCGCAAATGAACTTCGGATACTAACGAACCATTTTGGAAACTCTCATACGACTCAATTCCTGCAGACGTCAAGGTTTGAACCAAAACTCCAACGCCGGATTCGGCAACCTCTCTACGGTTTAACCCTTGAGCCATATACTCTCGCTCGGCGCGACGTACTACGTCGTAAATACCCGCGACCGCGCCGTAGCGCTCTTGATCCATCGGACGCGAACGTACCGATAAAAATCCGCCGTCGCGCAGCGGAGTGATGGTTGCAAAAACGCGGTATTCGGAGCCGTCGGCAGCAAGGTTACGCACGTAGGCCGCGAAGGGTTGACCGCTTTGCAAAGTATCCCACATAACCTTAAAAGCTGCTGCTGGCATGTCAGGGTGGCGAATGATGTTGTGCGGAGCCCCGTGGAGCTCAGTGCGTGAATAGCGTGACATACGGGTGAAAACACTATTCGATAAATCGATAATGCCTTTGGCATCTGTTGTAGAAAAAAAGAGTTCGTCGACGCTCACTTCGTGGACTGACCCAGTTGGTTGAACCATAATAAATATCCTTTTAACTAAGTTTATGGCGGTGGTATTACTACCACCGCCACAAACATTAACTATCCACTACAGATACCGGTTAGAAATTAGAACCGTAACCGTATCCGGCAGCGTCGTAATCATCGAATGAGCCATAGCCATAGAAATCATCAAATGATTCCATGCCACCACCCATGAAGGAATTGAGTTGCTCATACTCAGCACGTGCCTCATTCGTTGGCTCAACACGCAATTGACGCAACGTCTCAAGGCCAGTACCAGCCGGAATGAGCTTACCAAGAATGACGTTTTCCTTCAGACCAGACAACGGATCAGACTTGGAATTGAGTGCAGCTTCAGTAAGCACCTTCGTCGTTTCCTGGAAGGAGGCGGCTGACAACCAAGAATCAGTTGCCAAGGAAGCCTTGGTGATACCCATGAGTTCTGGACGACCCGATGCCGGGCGGCCACCTTCAGCCAAAACTGCACGGTTAGCGCTTTCAAATACTGCCACGTCAACGAGTTCACCTGGTAGCAAACGAGTGCTACCCGAATCCAGAACAGTGACGCGACGCAACATCTGACGTACGATAACTTCAATGTGCTTGTCGTGGATTTCTACACCCTGCGAACGGTAAACATGCTGAACTTCGGACACTAAGTGCAACTGAGTAGTGCGGCGTCCCGAAATACGCAAGACCTTCTTAGGATCAATCAAGCCTTCAACAAGCTGCTGACCAACCGTGACGTGGGAACCTTCTGGAACCAAGAGCTTAGCGCGCTTGCCTACCAGATATACCAAGTCTTCATCGCCGTCGTCACGCTTAATGATCAAGCGACGCGAACGTTCCATATCTTCGATTTCCAGCTTACCTGCAGCTTCAGCCAACGGAGCTTCACCCTTAGGGGTACGAGCTTCGAAGAGTTCTTGAACACGAGGTAGACCCTGGGTGATATCCTCTGCTGATGCAGCACCACCGGTGTGGAAGGTACGCATGGTCAACTGGGTACCAGGTTCGCCAATCGACTGTGCGGAAACAATACCCACAGCTTCGCCGATATCGACGAGTTTACCGGTTGCCAAGGAACGACCATAGCACAAAGCACAAGTACCAACACGTGAATCACATGTGAGCACCGAACGAACCGAGATCTCTTTAATACCAGCATTGAGCAACTGCTCGAGAGCAACGTCGCCAATATCGGTACCAGCTTCGACGATAACGTTGCCATCGCCGTCGGTAACATCCTTAGCTAAGGTACGCGCGTAAACCGAAGTATCGATCTCATCGTGCGCCAGAACCTTGCCCGACTCCCACTGCGCCGGCGAAACGTCGCTTGCCGTAACCGACGTTGGCACGCCGTCAAGGACGACTTCGCGCAATTCGTTACCGTCTTTATCAACCGCAACAATAGACTTTGTCAAACCACGTGAGGTACCACAATCGTGTTCGCGAACAATCACATCCTGTGCCACGTCAACCAAACGACGGGTCAAGTAGCCAGACTCAGCGGTACGCAACGCGGTATCGGCAAGTCCCTTACGAGCACCGTGGGTAGCGGTGAAGTATTCGAGTGCTGACAAGCCTTCACGGTAGTTAGAGGTGATAGGACGAGGAATAATTTCACCCTTAGGATCAGCCACGAGTCCACGCATACCAGCAACCTGGCGAATCTGCATCCAGTTACCACGAGCACCAGAAGTAACCATCACATTGACGTTATTCCAGTCATCGAAGTTCTTGCGCATTTCGTCAGCAACCTGATCGGTAACTTCGGTCCACAACGCAACAAGATCCTTACGACGATCTTCGTCACGGATGTTACCTTCTTGGAAGTCCATTTCGATCTTGGCAGCTCGCTTTTCGGCAGCAGCAAGAATATCCTTCTTGGTATCTGGCGGAATAACGTCGGAAACCGCAATCGTCACACCAGAACGTCCACCCCAATAGAAACCGGTTTCCTTCAAAGCGTCAAGTGAGGCACCGACGTCGACCTTCGGGTAACGCTCGGCAAGTTCGTTAATGATCGAACCCAAAACCTTCTTGCCCACCACAGTGTTGATGAATGGGAAGGTTGTTGGCAGCGCTTCGTTGAACAGGGCGCGGCCCAGCGTGGTTTCGAGGGTGATCGGATCGCCTTCTTCATAGCCTTGCGGCGCCTGCCAATCGCGCGGTGGAACAACACCGTCAGCTGGGAAGCGGATATGAATCTTCGCGTTCAAATCGAGTTGACCAAGATCGAATGCCATCTGTGCTTCAGCAGCCGAGGAGAAGTAACGGCCTTCGCCCGCTCCCCCATCACGGACAACAGTCAAATGGTAAAGACCAATAATCATGTCCTGGGCCGGGACGGTCACTGGGCGACCATCGGATGGCTTAAGGATATTGTTGGCCGAGAGCATAAGGATACGAGCTTCTGCTTGAGCTTCAACTGACAGCGGCAAATGGACTGCCATCTGGTCACCGTCAAAGTCAGCGTTGAACGCCGCACAAACGAGTGGGTGAAGACGAATTGCCTTACCTTCAATGAGTTGTGGCTCGAACGCCTGAATACCCAAACGGTGCAAGGTTGGAGCACGGTTGAGCAAGACTGGATGCTCGCGAATAACCTCTTCGAGCACGTCGAAAACTTCATCGCGTTGGCGTTCAATCAACCGCTTCGCAGCCTTAATGTTCTTAGCCAATTCCAGATCGACAAGTCGCTTTTGCACGAACGGCTTGAACAATTCCAGTGCCATCGTCTTGGGCAGACCACACTGATGGAGCTTCAAGGTTGGGCCGACGACGATAACCGAACGACCAGAGTAATCCACGCGCTTTCCAAGCAAGTTTTGGCGGAAACGTCCCTGCTTGCCCTTGAGCATATCCGAAATCGACTTCAATGGGCGGTTACCTGCACCCTGAACCGGACGACCGCGACGGCCGTTGTCGAAGAGTGCGTCAACAGCTTCTTGAAGCATACGCTTTTCGTTGTTCACCATAATCTCAGGCGCGTTCAGATCGATCATGCGCTGGAGACGGTTGTTGCGGTTAATGACACGACGGTAGAGATCGTTAAGATCTGAGGTCGCAAAGCGGCCACCATCAAGCTGAACCATAGGGCGCAAGTCCGGCGGGATAACTGGAAGCGCATCGAGAACCATTGCCTCTGGCTTGGTGCCGGTATGCAAAAATGCGTTGACAACCTTAATGCGCTTCAAGGCGCGAGTTTTACGCTGTGCGGTACCAGTTTCGATCTGTTCAACTAAAGCCTCATGCTCGGCTTCCAGATCGAAAGACTTCAAGCGACGCTGAATAGCTTCAGCTCCACGGAATGCCTGGAAGTAGTCACCCCAGCGAAGCGCCATCTCACGGTATGCTTCTTCGTCTCCTTCGAGATCGCCAACCTTGAGCTTGGTGAACTTATCCCACACGTCTTCTAAACGGGCAAGATCTTCTTCATATTCGCGACGAACACGGCGGGTTTCGTTTTCTGCATTGCGCTTGATCTTAGCGCGTGCAGCAGCGTCCTGACCGTCTTTCTCTGCTTGCGCTAGCGCGTCTTCTTCAGCCTTGAGTCGCTTTTCGATTGCTGCATCGCGCTCTTTTTCCAAGTTTGCGCGTTCTAGTTCGTATTCTGCGGTCAAAGCCGGCATATCGTTGTGGCGCCGCTCAGCGTCGACGTCGGTGACCATATATGCCGCAAAGTAAATGACTTTTTCGAGGTCTTTTGGAGCAATATCGAGTAGGTAGCCAAGGCGTGAAGGGACACCCTTGAAGTACCAGATGTGGGTCACAGGTGCTGCGAGCTCAATGTGGCCCATACGTTCGCGGCGAACCTTCGAACGAGTAACTTCAACACCACAGCGTTCGCACACAATTCCCTTGTATCGCGGGCGCTTGTACTTTCCACAGGCACACTCCCAGTCACGGGTTGGACCAAAGATCTGTTCGCCGAACAGACCGTCCTTTTCCGGCTTGAGCGTACGATAGTTAATGGTTTCTGGCTTGGTAACAGTGCCATGACTCCACTTGCGCACATCATCAGATGTGGCTAGCGAAATATGTAGCTGATCAAAAAGATTAACGTCGAGCAAGATTCCTACTTCCTCACTAAATTACGCCGATTATTGGGCATTTCGTGAGGTCAGTAGCAGGCGTTGAAGCTACTGACCTCACTGACGTTTGTTAGAGTTCCGAACCGGTTTGGAGATCTTCTAAACCGGTGGTGATACCGGCGCTTTGCGGAGCGCGGAAGGCATCGTCGTCGGAATCTTGGAGGTTGATCGGGTTACCGGCAGCATCCAAAGCTTCCACGTTCAAGCACAAGGAACGCATTTCTTGCACGAGAACCTTAAAGGATTCGGGGATGCCAGGTTCTGGAACATTATCGCCTTTGACGATTGCTTCATAAACCTTGACACGGCCAACAGTGTCGTCGGACTTGATAGTCAACATTTCTTGGAGGGTATGGGCTGCGCCGTAGGCCTCCAAGGCCCACACTTCCATTTCTCCGAAACGCTGTCCACCGAACTGTGCTTTACCACCGAGTGGCTGCTGGGTAACCATAGAATATGGACCAGTAGAGCGTGCGTGGATCTTATCGTCAACCAAGTGGTGCAACTTCAGCATATACATGTAACCCACAGAAACAGGTTCTGGGAACGGGTCACCGGTACGGCCGTCAAACAGTTGCGCCTTTCCAGAAGCACCGATTAGTCGATCACCGTCTCGATTGACGTTGGTGTTTTCAAGCAAACCGCGCAGTTCATCGGATTCAACGCCGTCGAATACCGGGGTAGCTACTCGACCTTCGCGTTGGCCAACTACTGCATTATCTGGGAGTCGCACTGCCCATTCTTCGCCTGCTTCTCGTGCTGCTGTGGCATCCCATCCTTGGGAAGCTACCCAACCGAGATGGAGTTCGAAGACCTGACCCAAGTTCATACGCGAAGGTACGCCCAAGGGGTTGAGCACGATATCAACTGGCGTTCCATCGGCCATAAATGGCATGTCTTCCAACGGAAGGATACGGGAGATAACACCCTTGTTTCCGTGGCGTCCAGCCATCTTGTCACCAATGGTGATCTTGCGGCGTTGTGCGATGTGAACTCGCACAGTTTGACGCACGTCAGCAGCGAGCTCGTCGTGGTTTTCCGAAGAGAATTCCTTGACTCCGATAACGATTCCAGATTCACCGTGTGGCACGCGCAAGGAGGTATCACGAACTTCCTTCGCCTTTTCACCAAAGATTGCGCGCAATAGGCGTTCTTCGGAGGTCAGCTCGGTTTCACCCTTTGGTGTAATCTTGCCAACTAAGATATCTCCAGCAGATACTTCGGCACCGATGCGGATAATGCCGCGCTCATCGAGATGAGCCAACATATCTTCACCGACGTTTGGAATATCGCGAGTGATTTCTTCTGGGCCGAGCTTGGTATCGCGGGCGTCAACTTCGTGCTCTTCAATGTGGATGGACGTCAGCAAATCTTCTGACTGGCAACGCTGGGAGACGATAATAGCATCTTCGTAGTTGTAGCCATTCCATGCCATGAAGGCAACGAGGAGGTTTTGACCCAACGCAAGTTCGCCACCGTCGGTAGCTGGACCGTCAGCGATCAGTGAGCCCTTTTCGACGCGGTCGCCTTGAGAAACTCGCACAATCTGGTTGGTACAGTTGCCGGGGTTGGAACGCTCAAACTTCAACAGCTTGTAGACGCGGTGGGTTCCGTCATCTTCTTCAACGTGGACGACGTCTGCTGAGACTTCAGTGACGACGCCGGGGGCTTGTGCAACGATTACTTCGCCCGCATCGACTGCGGCGCGAACTTCGATACCAGTACCAACGTATGGCGCAACCGGTCGAATCAGTGGCACAGCCTGGCGCTGCATGTTCGCACCCATAAGAGCACGGTTAGCATCGTCATGCTCAAGGAATGGGATAGCTGCAGTACCTACAGAAACCATCTGGCGGGCAGAGACGTCCATGTAGCCAACTTCGTCTGCCGGAACGAGCGCTGGCTCGCCACCGGGCAAACGTACCAGAACTTCATCTTCGACGAAGTGCCCCTCGTCGTCTAATGGAGCTGAGGCTTGTGCTACGTTGAAGCGATCTTCGTCGGCTGCATCGAGGTAATCAATTTGATCGGTCACTCGACCGTCAACGACCTTGCGGTATGGTGTTTCGATAAACCCGAACGCATTGACTCGTCCGTAGGTTGCCAAAGAACCGATCAGACCGATGTTTGGTCCTTCTGGGGTTTCAATTGGGCACATACGTCCGTAGTGCGATGGGTGAACGTCTCGAACTTCCATCGATGCGCGATCGCGCGAAAGACCACCTGGGCCGAGGGCGGAGAGGCGACGCTTGTGAGTCAAGCCAGCCAGTGGATTGTTTTGATCCATGAACTGGGAGAGCTGGGAGGTTCCGAAGAACTCCTTAATCGCTGCAACAATTGGCCGAATGTTAATCAACGACGACGGCGTGATAGCTTCGGCTTCTTGGGTGGTCATGCGTTCGCGGACCATACGATCCAACCGAGCTAAACCAGTGCGAACCTGGTTTTGGATCAGCTCACCAACTGCGCGGATGCGACGGTTACCGAAATGATCAATATCGTCAGTTTCAACTGGGACTTCAAAACCATCTTCTGCAGTCACAACAGTTGCTTGGTTGGCGTGAAGTGCTAAGAGGTAACGCAACGTGGCGGTGACGTCTTGGAGTTGAAGCTGGCGCTGATCGGTTGCGATGTGCGTGCCGAGCTTCTTGTTGACCTTATACCGGCCCACTTTGGCCATATCGTAGCGCTTTGGGTTGTGGTAGAAGTTGTTGATCAGTGCCCGGCCAGCTTCAGCCGTTGGTGGTTCACCTGGGCGAAGCTTGCGGTAGAGATCTTGTAACGCTTCTTCTTGGGTTTTAACCGAATCCTTATCCAAGGTGTCAAGGAGAATCGGGAAGTCCTTGAATTCTTCGCGAATCTCAGCTTCAGACATGCCCAGAGCCTTGAGGAAAACGGTGGCTGACTGCTTACGCTTACGATCAACGCGCACACCGACGGTGTCACGCTTGTCAATTTCGAACTCCAACCATGCTCCGCGCGATGGGATGACTTTGGTAGAGTAGATATACTTATCGGAGGTCTTATCTGCCATGCGTTCAAAGTAGACGCCTGGAGAACGAACCAACTGCGAAACGACGACGCGCTCGGTTCCGTTAATGATGAAGGTTCCTTGCGGAGTCATCAACGGGAAATCACCGATGAAAGTGGTCTGTGACTTAATTTCGCCGGTTTCATAGTTTTGGAATTCTGCGGTGACATACAACGCAGCGGAGTAGGTAAGATCCTTCTCTTTACATTCTGCGATCGAGGCTTTTTCTTCTTCGAGATGCGGATTGGATAGGACTAATCCCATCGTTCCTGCGGTGTTCTCGATGGGTGAGACCTCATCAAAAATTTCTTCAAGGCCAGACTTTTCACCTTCGGCAGCGTTTGCACGCCATTCTTCGGAACCGATGAGCCAGCCGTAGCTGGAGGTCTGAAGGCCGAGGAGGTCTGGAACTGATAGTGGTTCGTTGATCTTTGCAAACGACACACGATCAGAAACTAATTTGCCGTTCACGACGGTGGGCGTAGGGGTGCTATGCGCAGCCAAAGGTGATCCTTCCCTGGGTTCTGGTAAGGGATATGCACTTACTCAATCTCGAAACGACCATTCATTTTGCCGGATATGCCGGTAAAAAGCACTATTTTCAAGGAAAAATGGTAGCCAAAAGACAAGCCATGCAAGTTTCTAATTTACCGTTCGAACACAGGAAAGTCCACCCCTAACCACTGTGGTAGGGGTCACGACTCCTATAGACCTACAAACTATCCTCGAATCTCTGTACGGCTGCCGTGCTACGTACAGGTTCCTCGATAGGAATGTGGGTTAAGAAAAATTCTTAACGCGAAAACTCTCCCATACTTTGCGCCCTGATGCAAGTAGAGATAGTCACACGCGATATTTATCAAGAGATCCCCCAAACAATAAGTTTGGGGGATCGTCTCAACCGCTGGTGATTAACCAACAAGTATTGTGTGATGATTGCGGATCACTCCGCATAGATCACTTAAGGGTGACGGTTGCGCCAGCGCCTTCGAGTTGCTCCTTAGCCTTCTCTGCGGTCTCCTTGTTGACACCTTCGAGAACTGCCTTTGGTGCACCATCGACGAGGTCCTTAGCTTCCTTCAGACCGAGGGAGGTAAGGGCGCGCACCTCCTTGATAACACCGATCTTCTTATCGCCAGCTGATTCGAGAATGACGTCAAATTCGTCCTTCTCTTCTTCAGCTTCAGCGGCGCCACCAGCAGCAGGAGCTGCAGCAGCAACAGCAACTGGAGCAGCTGCTTCTACGTCAAATTCTTCTTCGAACTTCTTAACGAAGTCGTTGAGCTCAACTAGGGTGAGCTCCTTGAAAGCTTCGATGAGCTCTTCAGCGGTGAGCTTAGCCATGATTGGCCTACCTTCCTTTGCCTACGTGTGAGGCGGTTATTGTATTAAGTTATGCTACTGCACTCAGGCAGCAGCTTCTTCTTGCTTCGCACGTAGTGCGTCGACGGTGCGTACCAACTTGGTTGCTGGTGCGTTGAAAACAAATGCAGCCTTCTGCATGGAAGCCTTGAGAGCTCCTGCGGCCTTGGCCAAAAGGACCTCGCGAGATTCGAGATCGGCGAGCTTCTGAACATCTTCAGCAGCCAGAAGTTTACCTTCAAGAACGCCAGCCTTAACAATAAGTGCTGGATTTTCTTTGGCAAAGTTCTTTACTGCTTTAGCTGCGGAAGCGATGTCACCGGTGACGAATGCCAGTGCAGTCGGGCCTGAGAGAGCTTCATCGAGTCCTTCGACGCCAGCTTCTTTAGCCGCGATGCGAGCGAGGGTGTTCTTCGCAACCACGTACGTTGCTTCCTGACCCATTGCGCGACGAAGAGTCTTCATCTGTGCAACAGTCAGTCCGCGGTACTCAGTTACGAGAACGGCCGAAGAACCCGAGAATAGCTCCTTGAGCTCTGCGATCGCTGCAGACTTGTCGGTCCGTGCCATGGGACCTCCTTCCGATTGAATGCCGCTGTCGGAAGTTCTACGTATGGCAAAGTGAGAAATAAAAAATCCTCATGCGCAGGCATGAGGAGAACACAGAATATCTGCTATCTATTCGTACCTACGCTGGCTTCGCAACGCGAACTTCGTCCTGAAAATTTCAGGCGACCTGCGGTCTTGGGCAGTTAGTACACTACTTGACTTAGAGCTAGGTGGCAAGTGAAGTTCACCGGACGTGAGCGGTTAAACATTCTCACATACGCCCGAGTTCACCTTCAATACGATGAACCAGCATATCCAAGGCAACCATATTGTGCCCACCTTCAGGAACGATGAGATCTGCTCGTCGCTTTGAGGGTTCGACGTAGAGTTCATGCATTGGTTTAACGGTTGCCAGATACTGGGATTCCACCGATTCAAGTGAACGTCCACGTTCAATCACATCACGTTTGATTCGGCGTAAAATCCGCACATCAGCATCGGTATCGACGAAGATCTTCACATCACATAGGTCGCAGATTTGCGGCTCGGCGAATAATAAAATACCTTCCACAATGAGAACCGGTGCGGGTTCAATGTGTTGGGTGTGCTTGGCCCTGTTGTGCGCAGCATAATCATAGACTGGAGCTTCGATCGCATGACCGCTAAGTAACTTATCGAGGTGCGAAACTAGTAACGCGTTATCGAAAGAATCAGGATGGTCATAGTTGAGCTGTGCGCGCTCTTCATAACTTAAATCGTCATGAGCTTTATAGTACGCGTCATGGAAGATAACTGAAGCATGAGGTGCAAACCGGGATTCAATTGCACGGGTAAGGGTTGTTTTTCCACTACCAGTACCACCCGCGATCCCGATAACTAATGATTTACGCACCGTCAGCCCCTTTATTGGTCTTCCTAGAGATTTTATTCAACTATACCACTGTGGCGTGATGCTAATAGTTGCCCGCAGGGATCCTTAGCTCCACATACCCTATCTGCGCACTCCTACCCTTTCGGCAACGCGAAAAGAGCTGCGCACGCCCGAACGCTACTCGGGACTGTCTGGGAACGCCTCGGCTATACGGAAAAGAGCTGTGCACACCAAGGCACTACAGCAGACATTATCCATAGCCTGCGTGAAATTTCCACACACATCACGCTACATATTTGCACCTACACATAGTGGACGGGTGGGAACTAGATATCTAGTTCCCACCCGTCCACTATATCGAATGCATTATCTCGTCAGTGCCGAGATAGCTTTTCAGGCGTCCTTAGAAGAAGACTTTGTTGCATCAATGCGAATACCAGGACCCATGGTGGTCGAAACGGTTGCCTTGAGCAAGTAACGGCCCTTTGATGAGGCTGGCTTGGCACGCATGATCTCTTCATGGGCAGCTTCGAAGTTCTCGAGGAGCTGCTCGGTTGAGAAAGATGTGTTACCAATGATGAAGGCAAGGTTGCCGTGCTTATCAACACGGAACTCAATACGTCCACCCTTGATATCATTAACAGCCTTAGCGGTATCCATGGTCACGGTGCCGGTCTTAGGGTTTGGCATCAAACCACGAGGACCAAGGACGCGACCTAACCGGCCAACTTTACCCATGAGATCTGGGGTTGCAACAGCTGCATCGAAGTCGGTCCAGCCACCTGCGACCTTTTCGATGAGCTCATCGCCGCCGACTTCGTCAGCGCCAGCTTCAAGAGCTGCTTGGGCTTTATCACCAACGGCGAAGACGATAACACGTGCCGTCTTACCAGTGCCGTGTGGGAGGTTAACCGTACCACGAACCATCTGATCTGCCTTACGCGGATCAACACCGAGACGGTACATGACCTCGACGGTTGATGGGAACTTAGTTACGGATGTTTTCTGTGCTAGCTCAATAGCCTCAAGTGGTGTGTAAATTTCACCAGCTTGGATGAGCTCAGCAGCCTTACGGTAATTCTTTGAGCGCTTTGCCATTCTGCTTTTCTCCTTGTCAGCAGTTGTGGGGAACGAGCCCGCTCGGACTCTACCACGATGCCCAGGTGGCATCATTTACTCTTAATGAGCGGTTGAGATTCTTAGATCTCGTCGGTGGTAACGCCCATCGAGCGTGCAGTGCCAGCAATAATGCGAGCTGCGTTGTCGATATCGTTGGCGTTGAGGTCTGGTTCCTTCGTCTTTGCGATTTCGCGAAGCTGATCAGCGCTGAGATGCCCGACCTTGTTCGACTGTGGAACTGCAGAACCCTTCTTGATACCAGCAGCCTTCTTAATAAGCTCAGCAGCTGGTGGAGTCTTGGTAACAAAGGTAAACGAGCGATCCTCGTAAACCGTGATTTCAACCGGAATAATGTTTCCGCGCATGGATTCAGTTGCAGCATTGTATGCCTTGGTGAATTCCACGATATTGACGCCGTGCTGACCCAGAGCTGGGCCAACTGGCGGAGCCGGTGTAGCCATTCCAGCTTGAATCTGGAGCTTGATCAGACCGGCAACCTTCTTCTTCGGTGGCATTTTGATCCTTCTTTTCTTATCTGATTCCGCCGCCTGGCAATGACGACGGGTGCCTTCGATGGGTTAAGTGATAAACATTGCGCTGTGGAGATAAACCTACGCAATGGTGATCAATAACTGATCAGTCCATCTTCTTAACTTGCCCGAAGGACAAATCGACCGGGGTTTCCTGGCCGACAAGTGTCATGAGAACAGTCAATCGTTGATTAACTGCATCAACCTGTGAAATTGTAGCTGGCATTCCCATCCAAGGCTCAGTGGTCAGTGTCACTGTTTCCCCAACTGAGTATTCAACCTCGAGTGTCAAACCATGAGAACCTACTTGTGTACCAGCGGTTTGAGCCGCTGCAGCTGCTTCTTGCTCCACAACTGGGGTGAGCATTTGCACAACTTCATCAGGCATGAGTGCAACCGGATTGCGTCCATTTCCCACAAAACCGGTAACACCGTTTGTATCTTGAACTACACGCCAAGAATCGTCAGTCATCTTCATACGAATAAGCGCATAGCCAGGAATACGTACTCGAGAAATCAGCTTTCGTTGACCCTTTTTAACCTCGAAGACTTCTTCCATCGGAACTTCAATTTGGAAAATATAATCTTCCATGTCCAATGAGCGCATACGAGTTTCCAGATCGTGCTTGACCCGCTTTTCATAGCCAGCATAGGTATGGAGTACATACCAGCGCCCTGGAAGGCCCTTGAGTTTGGCACGCACCATTTCTTCGGTTACAACCGACGAATCATCTTCGGCGCCACTGGCCTCTTCACTGTGATGTGGCTGGGCGGAAACCGCAGCGGTTTCTTCGCCTGCCTCAGGGTTAAGATCGGCGCTAGATTGACTATCTGCAACGACGTCGATACCGTCGTGTTCGCCAACACCAGCTTCAAAAACGTCATCTTCTGCAGGCAACGCAATATTCGATACTTGCTCAGCGCTAGCATCGGAGAATACTGGGTTAGCTTGGGTATTGTCGAGTTTTTCCTCAGACATATTTCCTGCTTTCAATTGACCTTAGAACCAGCACTAGCTGAAAATGACGAGAACGAGTTGAGCAAAGACCAGATCAACAACACCGACAAAAATCATCACAACTGTGACAAAGAAAACCACTGTTAAAAATAGTTTCCATAGTTCAGAACGGGTTGGGCGCTGAACTTTCTTCAGCTCAACAAAAACTTCATGGAAGAACTGAATAATGCGAGCAAACAAGCCTTGCGAATCGGTTTTCGCTGGCTTATTGCCGTGACTAGACGCGGAAGCCTGGCTCACTTGTTGTCCTCTCGATAATGTGGAAAACGGCCCTTGTGGGCCGCCTTCTAGCAGGGCAGGAGGGACTCGAACCCACAACCGCCGGTTTTGGAGACCGGTGCGCTACCAATTGCGCCACTACCCTTTACGGGAAAGCTCTCCATCAGCCCACATAAGCAGGCTAGCGCGAAGATGCGTTCCACAACTCCCTCTACTTTACTGTGCATTTCTCAGATACACAATTATGGAGATGTAATTCATACCACAATAGCGATTCTTTAATGAAATCGTCTTGTCTGATCTATGTGACAGCACGGTTCATTCATGACACTATGTAACTATGACTAAAACAACACCTCGCTCCCGCGTCTCACACCGCCTTGGAGCACTACAACCCTCAGCAACCCTTGCCGTAGATGCTAAAGCCAAAGCGCTTAAAGCTGCCGGTAAACCCGTCATCGGATTCGGCGCTGGCGAGCCGAACTTCCCCACCCCTACCCACGTCGTCGAGGCTGCTATCACTGCCGCTCAAGACCCTAAAAACCACAAGTACACCCAAGCCTCAGGCCTGCCTGAACTACGTGACGCCATCGCACTGCGTGCCCGCGAAGATGCCGGCATCAGTATCGATCCCGCAAACATCATCGTCACCAACGGTGGTAAGCAAGCCGTATTCCAAGCGTTCGCTGCGCTGGTCTCCGAGGGCGATGAAGTTATTCTTCCAGCTCCTTACTGGACCACCTACCCCGAAGCAATCAGGCTATGCGGTGGCACCGTCGTCGAGGTGTTCGCTGGCCCAGACCACAATTACAAGGTCACAACGGCGCAACTAGATGCGGCACTAACCGAACGCACTAAAGTTTTGCTTATGTGTTCGCCGTCGAACCCAACTGGCGCGGTCTACACCGCTGATGAGCTACGCGAAATCGGCCAGTGGGCACTCGATAACGGTATCTGGATCATCACCGATGAAATCTATGAAAAGCTCGTCTACGAAGGCGAGATGGCCTACATTCTTAAGGTTGTACCCGAACTTGCTGATCAAACCATCGTCGTCAACGGCGTCGCAAAATCCTACGCTATGACCGGCTGGCGCGTGGGCTGGATGTATGGGCCAAGTGACGTGATCAAGAAGGCAGCTAATTTCCAATCCCACATCACATCAAACGTTTCCAATATTTCCCAACGCGCAGCCATCGCCGCGCTCACCGGCGATCAAAGCGTTTTGGCGCCGATGAAAGAAGCTTTTGATCATCGTCGGCAAACCCTGGTAGAAATGTTGCGCGAGATCGACGGATTCGTCGTGCCACAGCCAACCGGAGCGTTCTACGTCTTCCCGAACGTTGAAGCGCTACTCGGTAAGGAAATTCGCGGCCGGGTCGCCACAACGTCGGCCGAACTTGCCGAACTGATTTTAGACGAAGCCGAAGTAGCAGTTGTGCCAGGCGAAGCCTTCGGAGCCCCCGGCTACCTGCGCTTCTCCTATGCGCTTGCCGACGACGATCTCGTCGCCGGAGCACGCAGATTGCAAGAGCTATTTGCCTAAC
Organism: Arcanobacterium pinnipediorum; assembly: GCF_023973165.1. Lineage (NCBI taxonomy): Bacteria > Bacillati > Actinomycetota > Actinomycetes > Actinomycetales > Actinomycetaceae > Arcanobacterium > Arcanobacterium pinnipediorum. The sequence continues at coordinate 1,536,737 of NZ_CP099547.1, forward strand.
AAGATAAGCACCTCAACAGCGAAAAGTTGCCGGGAGAACGCGTGTTCTCCCGGCAATGTGCATGTAAGACAGCTACTAGCCTGGATAAACCACCAAGCTGAACAGACGGAAAAGAACCACGCCAGCCAAAATCAGTCCGGCGAACAGTGTAACCATTCCAAGGTAGAGCCCCCCAGTAGATGGCAACGACTCTGGGTTAGCCTGGCGCTCCTTTCGAGAAACAATAATCGCGCTGAACGGCACAACTACTGTGAAAAACAGCGGAACACTGAGCAAAGCCAAGATAAAGCCAAAATACAATTGCTGTGACTGGCGCATCGGCATCTCAGAAGTTGTTATGGCATTGTGTTCCATCCATTCCTCCGCTTCAATCCTTAACGCACATCTGCTCAAAATCCGGTCTTTTAGTCAGTATACCTATGATACCCGAGACTAATTATCAGTTTCACCGTTGGCAATGACTACCCCATGGCTCCCTATACGAAATCTCGCTAACGATCACTTTAGCCACTGCTCGGCAACACCTAAACGATACAGCGCCTGGGCCTGCCAGTTTTTCCTTCGCGAGCGCCGCGCTCCAGAAACCAATGACAACACCACCCCAGCCGCACACGCACCGAGAACCTCTGGCTCAACTCGACACGCTATACGTCCAGTCCAGTCAGCTAACAACTGGTCAATGTGCTGATACGTTTTCGGCGCTAGTCCGCCAAGCACTGACATATGCCCCAACAGGCATCCCCAATCGTGAACCCGATACCCCGGACCTAAATTATCGACGTCGAGAATTCCAGAGACCTGGCCGCTACGCGGATCGATAAAAATATTTGCTTCATAAAAATCGCCGTGCGTGGGTTGCACGGGACCCATATCCGCGCTCGATAAAATCTCGCGGATCTGGTGAGCTAACCTCGTGGCTCGTTGCTCGTGCTCTGGCAATGCGATAGCTGCTGCCTGTGCATAGTGCTCGCACCGATCTGCCCACGCCGGGCGGGCAGGCAACCCCAAGGACACCAGCGGTAGACTATCCAACGTTTGAGCCAACGAATCCAAAACAGTGCGCATCCGAGCTAAATTTTCGGGTACCACACTGGCATAGACTTTATTCAACGGCATTCCCGGCAGTGCACTTGAAACAACCAATCCCTGCTCATCAAAGCGCACTAAGCGCGGCGCAGGCACTCCGGCGCGCTCCAACATCTGCATCCGTGAGACGACTCCAGACACCTGGCGCGGTTCTACCACCTTGCCAAAGATGGGGTGTTCGCTCCTATGTGGAAGAATTTTGACAACAGCTCGCCGGGTAGGCCGATAGGAGACTAGCTCAATATCGACTTCTTCTCCCATCCACTCTTGCACCAGCTGCTGGTCGCACGCGCGCTCTAAAGCGGGAAGCTGCGGATCATACGGGTGTTCCCAGACGTGAACTCGCACATCTTGCCATGACAGCGTTCGACCCTCAACATCAATTAAACGTTCTTCGTCAATTTTCCCAGATGTTGCCACAATATAAGTATCGCGTCGCTTCCATGCCCCGGCGCCGAGATCCTCATCAAGAACCACGCTATATCCCACCGAGACTCCAGCACCGGGCCGATGATGGATAGCATGAACATTCCACGAACGCACCACCCCACGATGAGCCAAAGCTACCGAGAGCATTTGAGATGCTTCGGCACTGGTCAATACAGAAAGGACGCGCGCTTCGTGCGCAGATTTATCACGATGGCGCACTGGGGATGATACTTCGCTGGGCACGTATTTATTTATAGAGAACTTTATCCACACAGGCAACTGGATAACCAAGCGCCCAGTCTCACACTCTAGAACGTTGAAAGGATGGGGCGGCGCTGGCAGACTTGGGCTATGCGAGACCTTAACGCCCTTCCTAAAGCTCATCTTCACCTCCACTTCACCGGCTCGATGCGGGTATCGACGTTAGTTGAGATGGCTGAAGAACAAGGACTTCGCCTCCCAGAAAATCTCACCGACAACGTCTCACTACATGTGCCTGCCGATCAGCGAGGTTGGTTTCGGTTCCAGCGCGCCTATGATGCAGCGCGTAAAGTTGTGCGGAGCGAAGCAGCTATGCGCCGAATTGTTCGAGATGCTGCTGAAGACGACAAGCGTGAAGGCTCGCGTCGCCTAGAGATCCAAATTGATCCAACCTCTTATGCTCCATTTGTCGGCGGGATCACCCCCGCGTTAGAAATCGTACTTGACGAGGCGGCGCTTGCCTCACGTGACGTCGGTATCGAAGTCGGTGTTATTGTGGCCGCGTCTCGTATTCGTCACCCGCTCGAGGCACGCACCTTGGCACGACTAGCTGCTAAACACGCCGGAGATGGCCCCGGGCACGTAGTGGGGTTCGGGTTGAGTAACGACGAGCGACGTGGCACCACCTCCGAATGGTCGGCAGCATTCAACATCGCCCGCCGAGCCGGGATAGCTGCCGTGCCACATGGCGGTGAGCTCCTGGGACCAGACCACTTGCGTGAAGTTGTGGCACATTTACGGCCAGTGCGCTTAGGACATGGGGTGCGCGCGGCTGAAGATTCAGATTTGTTGGCACGTATCGTCGATGCCGGAATCGCATTTGAAGTATGCCCAGCTTCTAACGTTTCCTTGGGCGTATATGCCCACCAAGATGAGGTGCCATTACGCACACTGCTCGACGCCGGTGCCCAAGTTGCTTTGGGAGCCGACGATCCGCTGTTGTTCTTGTCGCGTTTGACAGACCAATATAACATTGCCCGCGAGCTGGGCTGTGATGATTACGAGATCGCAATGCTTGCCCATTCCTCAATCAGCGCTTCTTTAGCCAGCGAACAATCAAAGAGACACTGGCATGACGAGATTGATGCCTGGCTAGCTACACCAGATACGGATGACCATGCGGCTTAAACCTGATCGTTTTAATTTTCTTATCTCAAACATCCCTTATGTAGAGCCACAACGCTCGCTCGTTAAAATCGGCTCGACCTTTATACGAGTTCACCGCCTAGCCCAACGTGAGCATATTGGCGCTAATCCTGGATGCCGACGCCTTGATCGCCTTGTTCTCGATCGCAGCCCACTGACATTTTTACTCGTCCACGGCATCGGATTATCCGCAACCTATATGGTTCCACTAGCTGAGCGCCTAGCTGAATATGGCCAAGTTTTACTCGTTGACCTACCTGGTTTTGGAGATCTTCCAGCCCCACGCCATCCGTTACAAATTGGCGACTTTGCCGATATTTTAACTGAAATTTTGCGCCTCAACGGCATCGCTGATCCGATTTTAGTTGGACACTCTATGGGAGCACAAATCGTCGTTGAGATGATGGCACGCAACCAAGATCTCTATCATCGGGCAGCTCTCATTGGTCCGCCAGTTTTTAATGAAGAACGTAGCCCAGCTTGGGTTTTGGCCCGATACACCCAGTCTTCGGTATGGGAACGGCCATCACTTATCCACCTTGCACTGTGGTCATATCTACGTGCGACGACGGTGTGGATGGCACGGATCATGCCGCGTGTTTTAACCTATCCGATTGAGCAGCGAATCGCCGAGATTGATCCGCAGGCACATCTTGTTTTTATTCGCGGTGAACATGACTACCTAGCTCCGACACGCTGGCTTGAACACTTAGCTAGCAAGGTGGGGCACAGCCGGGTTGTCACGATTGACGGGGCGGCACATTCGACGCTTTACAATGATGAGCGCGAAGTAGGTAACCATATTCTTTCTTTGATTCGAGACGATGCTATATGGGAATAAAAGACCGGATTAAGGACTACGGGTGGTTTGTGTGTACGGCACTAAATCGCACACCACTGGGGATACGAAACCATCCTCGCGCTACTGTCGTCGTTATCCCAGGTATTTACGAAGGGCGCACCCAGCTCATGCCGCTAGCTCGTTCTCTGCACGAAGCTGGCTACCAGGTTGAGATTATCGGCGAACTGGCTATGCTGACCAAACCCACCGCGAAGTTAGCCCGCATCGTTGCGCAACGAGTAGCTACAATTCCTGGCCCGGTGGTCTTGTTGGCACATTCCAAAGGCGGCCTGGTTGGGGCAAGTGTTTTGGAATCGCATGACAAACTGCTCAATCTCGCAGGGATGGTCGCCATTGCTACCCCGTGGCAGGGTTCATCACTGGCGCAGTTTTTCCCGCCAAACTCACCAGTGCGGCGCCTGGCACCAGATGGGTTGGACCTTGCCATCCAGCAACGCCAAAACTGTGACCTGTCTCGGATCTATTCTCTTATTCCGCGCAGCGATCCACATGTACCTAACGGTTCATATCTACCTGGCGCCCACAATATTCGGCTGACTTCATCTGGGCATTTCTTCCCGTTGGGAACTGCCGAGACCAAATCCCTCGTGCACGAATCTCTTCGTCGCTTGCTCACAAGCCGTTAATCGAGGCTTAGACCGACGAATACTGGTTCAGGTACCAAGGTTACCCCAAACGCCTCTCGAACCCCGTCTCGAACCACACGCGCCAGGTCAATGATGTCTTGGGCGCTAGCATTACCGCGGTTGGTTACCGCCAAGCAATGATCGGTCGATAGCGAGGCTGTGGAAGAGATCTGGAATCCTTTGTCAAACCCGGCATGCGTTATGAGCCACGCCGCTGAGGTTTTAACCAATCCTGGAACTACCTGGCCCTGGCCTCCAATCTGGTTAATCGTTGCGTGATTGGTGACCGGGAATTGGGGCGCATCCCCAGGCAAGCGGTGAGCTTGATCTAGGGTGAGGACTGGGTTAGTGAAGAACGACCCAGCAGAATAGGTGTTGCGGTTATTATCGTCTAACACCATTGATTTTGATCGGCGCAGTTCGAGCACTGCTTGGCGTACCTCGGTTGCCGGTGCACGGCCGCCAAGTTCAATCCCTAACGTGCGTGCAAGTTCGCCATATTTAACTGGAGCGCTCAACGTCGCGCGCCGGGTGTGGAAATTGACCTGGAGGACGATCCAGCGCGGACTGGGCCCCCACGGGCCGTTCGTCATTGATTCTTTGAGAACAGAGTGCCGGTAACCGAAATCTAGATCAGACAAGAACAAGGTGGTGATACGTTGTTCGAGCCGGTCATATACCCGTAACGAGGAAATTGTTTCGGCGACTTCTTGGCCGTAAGCCCCGATATTTTGTACCGGAGCAGCCCCTGCACTTCCCGGAATGCCCGAGAGTGCCTCCAGCCCCATCCATTCGTGTTCGATTGCATAGACAACGACATCGTCCCACGGACTTCCAGCAGTGACAGACATTTGCCCGCCACCGCAACCGTCATCCATCGTCGTCACGATCTCGTGGCGCATATCGCGGATAACAACACCCGGAAAAGGTTCATCGCTGGCAAGAATATTAGATCCGCCGCCAACGACCAAGACTGGAAGGTGGTGTTCATCTGCCTCACGCACGGCTGCCACTATCTCAGCTTCACTATGGGCTTGGACGAGTGAGGTAATTGCTCCGCCAACTCCGAGCGTGGTTAACTCGGCGAGGGTTTGGGCGTCTTTTTTAGCACGAGAAGACGGTAGTGCAGGAGGAACTGGTCCGTGCCCGATCATTCCCTCACCCAATGAACAGCTCATATTTTCTGCCTTAAAGAACCTAGAATCGTCAACGTATTTTCTGATTATAGTGGCTCTTCGCATCTTAGCGGAGGGTATGTGACGTGGCACTATCCCCACGTGAACTGGGTATATGCTTGTGCGTCTGCCCTGTCAAGGCTTCATGCATACCATCTCCACCCGAACTGGTTATATGCATGCCGAGGAGGGCTCGACTAATTCCACACGTTTACCCCACCCGAACTCGAATAAATGAATTTTCTTATCTTCCGCCCTGGATAAGACCATAAGTTGTGCCGAAACCGGGGTATTTGGGGCGATGTCCTCATATACGGGGACATCGCCCCAAATACCCCGGTTTTGCAACAGGCAAACCTCACCACCAACCTTGAAAATCGGATATTTCAGAATACAACTAGGTTTGGTCGGCCTATAGCGGCTGTGTACGTAGATTGCTGCGGACAGACAAGCAGGGTGAATGGTGTTGGTGGCGTGGTCGGCACGAAAAACGATAGCTATGACTCGGCGTGTGCCTGGTCGGCACGAAAAACAGCAGTTATAGATTTTTGCGAACCAGTAAGCAGAACAAAATGGCAGCTAGAAGTTGTTGCTGATTGATAGCCACAAGGATCCACCATTCGAATGAGGTGTTCTCATGAGAACCGCCAACACGTACAGCGTAATCAAGGGTTATAGGACAAAAGTTATTGATTTTGGGTTAGTAGTCGTTGCGGTAGGGTGTGTGGGTGTGGAGTTCGTTCCAGTCAAGGCCGTTGCCCCAGCGATGGTTGTTGTGGTCGGCTCGGTGTCGGGCTGCGGCTTGCTGGTAAGCGCGCATGATGTCCGTGTTGGTGGGCATGATACGCAGGATTTCGGCTGGGTTGGCAGGGTTCTCGGTGTGTAGGTAGCACCACCATGACACTGCACGGATCCGGTGATCGATACTCATACCCCGATGACGGCGCAGCAGTTCACGTAAAGGCGAGTTGATACCTCCCTCGATCTGGTTATTCATCGCTGGTAGAGAACCGATTATTTCTCCGTCATCGTAAAGATCGGGATTGAGAAACGTGAACAAATGGCCACTATCGACCAGCCTAGACAGACTATTGCCAGCCTTGACGAGCCGCTCGTGTTTATCGACTAGTTTTCCTTTCTCGTTACGGGTTTTCTCGGCCAGGAACCCAGCCCAACGGTGACGCCAAGCATAGAAGCTATCGATCCATGCGTGCGCGTGTGCGGGAGTTTTCACATGCAATAGATCAACACCGATCCGGTAGAGCTGTCTGCCACATTCAGTTCGTGAGCGTGTGGTCGTGTAGCGTTTGACCTGTTGATAGGCGTGGAACGTGCAGCGTTGGACACGCGTGGAGGGCCACAATCGTGCCCGAGCTGTTGTGAAACCTGTGCCCCCGTCAGCCACGACCATACCGGGTGGTGGGATTTTCGCGAGCAGGTCCAGCCAGGCTTGGGTCGATTCACGTCTGGCCACATGCCAGGCAATCACATATTCGGGGCTGCAGGCGATCAGAATGACAGCATCGCGGCCTAAATGGATACCATCAACATGGATCACGCGGTGGTCTTGCCCATCGGGTTCGCATATCGGCCAGATCTCCCACAACACAGCGCTCCTGCGTCGGAAGGTCCGGCCCTGTCCAGGAAGTTCTCGCTGCGTGGTTTTCCCAGTCAGAACGTCTAAGAACGCGCGCAAATCCCGCGAAGTGACGTCGTTATGCCAACGCGAGGTTACCTTGCATGAGCAGCAGATCCAGCGTTGGTGGCCGCATTTGTCTTTACCGTTTTTGACCATGCCTTCACCACAAGTAGGGCAGTGTTTCTTGTTCGATCTCATACCCACTAGTATGCAACCGACTTTCACCACAATTTTTCCCTGCTATCACGCGGATAACTGGCAACAAAATCAATAACTATTGTCCAACCAAAAACTCGAGTCGAAACGAGTTTCTTGGCTCTTCGCGTTTTAGCGGGGTGAAACGTTGTTACTCGGTGGGTTTACTGGCCTAGTATCAGGTGCTGGTGTAGTGATTTTAAAGTTAGCAGCTGTGTTTTCGTTGGCGTTAATGTGGTGGTGATGAGATTTTTAGTGGCCCGGAATAACTATATAAAAGTAAGCAACATACATTGTCTTTGTTAACCCGTTGGTGTTAGTGCGAGCAACACTCGATGATAGAAAATGCCTTGTGATCTTCTCACTGGTAAACAGGTTACACGAAGATATTATGCAGCAGTCTCCAGTTAGGTTTACCGGCATACAGTAATGCACGAATGCGATAGTTGTTGAAATTCGTGAACCCAAATCCGATACGTTTAATACGTTTGATGAGATTGTTTAACGCCTCGGTGATGGAATTAGAAAGATGCGTTTGATGATACGCCAAGATTTGAAGCTGCCATCGTTGTAGCGTGCGTCCTAGCTGCTGAATTTCTGGGGGCATAGCCACATCCAGGCATGTTTGTATCAATTCTGCAAGCATGGTGGTCGCAACACCAAGATCTGTTTGCTGATAAAACTCTCGTAAGCGTTCTTTTATCCGATACGCAATCGCTACTTCAGCGTGAGGATCTCCTAACACAAGCATGCTTTCTAGACGCTGGACCATTGCTGGCAGTAGTTTTTCACTACCATATGTCAGTAAACGCCGAATCTTGTATAAAGGATCTTTTTTATGCCCACGGTGTCCCAAGGTCTGATTTTGTACGCGTCTACGTACAGTATCTAACACACGATTGGCTAACGTAATCACATGGAAATGATCAGCTATTTGAGTTGCCTGGGGTAATACCACGTTATACACAGCACGGTATGTTGGGCTCATGTCTAAAGTGGCATAGCGGATTCGTGCTTTCCAAGCGTTGGGCTGGTCTTTTAAATAGCGGGCTACGTCTATGTAGTTACAGCTTGGGATAATATCAATGATTTGATGATGCTCGACGTCACATACCGTAGTGACATAACTTGTGCGGTGTCCTTGTATGCGAACGAAACTTGTTTCATCAAGCCCGATTGCGTGAGTCTTGTTTAAACGCTTACGGTCTGCTTGTAGTAACACTTGACCATACATAGTTACTGCATCATTGACTGTGTGCCAAGAACAACCAAGTTCAGCTGCGACTTCGCTAATTGTTCGTCCCATGCCTACTTGCTGGGTCGCCCATTTAGCTGCCCTGGTAGTCATCTGGCAACGTTGAGCAGCAATACGTTTATCTTGACTTGTCCATGAACCAACATCACATGCAACGTTTGGACAATACCAGCGGTGCTTACGCCATAACAAGCTCATAGACCGACCATAGACAGGTAAATCTATATACCGTACTCTTGGCCTTTCTTTAACGCGTGCAAGACTTTCACAACGTGGGCATGTTGGTCTCTTAAGGACTTGTTCAATTTCGATTTCCTGTTGAGAGCCATGACGGTGATACGCCAAGACGCGAATATCTTTCAAACTCACAAGCCGAGCAAGAATTACGGTAGGATCATAAGCGGTGAAGGTACGTTCAAGTTTTTGATTCACACTCTAAGCATGAACTACCTTCACCACTTCTGCATCTCCACACCCCGCTAAAACGCGAAGAGCCAGTTTCTTTCCAGAAAACCCCACCCTAGCAACGAAAAACAGCAAAACCATCAATAACAATTGTCCGCTAGCCCGTAATCAAACGCGAAGAGTTGCCAACCCGCTGAGATTCAAACCCAATTCAAAACTGACTATTACCTGCTATATCAACGAAACATAGCCAAAAAACAACACGATCTGGCCTATAAGCCCACGATCTGACCAATAAGCCAATAAGCCCGATCTGGTCAATAAGCCAATAAGCCCAATCTGGCCAATAAGCCCGATCTGGCCAATAAGCCGAGATAACAAAAAGCCCTTCCGGAAGGAAGGGCTTTTTAAGAGAAACTTATCGAGTCTCGCGGTGAGTCTGGGACTGGTTGCACCTTGGGCAGTACTTCTTCAGTTCCAGGCGATCCGGCGTGTTACGACGGTTCTTCTTCGTAATGTAGTTGCGCTCCTTGCAAACCTCGCAAGCGAGGGTGATCTTGGGGCGAACGTCTGCAGACTTGCTAGCCACTGTTGTTACCTCACGTTCGGCTTGTTGAGAAGCGGGTGCTTCAATTTCGTTTGTAGCGGGGGCGGGGTTTGAACCCGCGACCTCACGATTATGAGTCGTGCGCTCTGACCAACTGAGCTACCCCGCCTCAAATCCATTTCGTGTGAAATGAATGGAGCCCCGAAAGGGAATCGAACCCTTGACCTTCTCCTTACCATGGAGACGCTCTGCCGACTGAGCTATCGGGGCAACGTTGGAAAGCTTACCAACTGAGATGGTAAAATACCAACCAAGCTAAGAAATCTTCTGGTGAAACATATCACCAGAAAACTTCACTTAGTTACTCACGTAACTAATCCGTGGCAGGTGAGGGATTTGAACCCCCGAAGGTTACCCGTCTGATTTACAGTCAGATGCATTTGGCCGCTCTGCAAACCTGCCGTGCACGAATTTTTAATAACCCGTGCGGATAACGAGATTACCAGCTCTACCCCCTAACGTGTCAAACTATAAGGGTAAGAAAACAGTGCTATGCACGTCACATTTTAAAAAATGAGGCATGAAAGAAGGAAATTATGGCTGATTCATCGTTCGATGTCGTCTCTGATTACGACTATCAAGAGGTCGATAACGCCGTTAATCAAACCGCTAAAGAAATTAAGCAGCGCTACGATTTTAAAAATGTTGGGGCATCGATTGAGTTGAGCGGAGAAACCATTACCATGATCGCCAACACACCGGAGCGAGTGCTGGCGATTTGGGATGTTCTCCAATCCAAACTTATTCGACGCGGATTATCTCTCAAGCAAGTTGACGTCGGCGAGGGAGAACCCAAAGCCTCCGGCAAAGAATATCGCCTCAGCGGTAGTCTAAAAAAGGGTATTGATCAGGCCAATGCTAAGAAGATCACCAAACTTATCCGCGATGAAGGCCCGAAGTCCGTTAAAGCACAGATTCAGGGCGCTGAGGTACGTGTTTCATCGAAATCGCGCGACGATCTCCAAGCCACCATCGCTTTACTGAAAAACGCATCGTTCGAGGTCGCTTTGCAGTTCGTCAACTTCCGCTAGTGAGCACAGCTAGAGAGCAAGTAGCTGCAGCAGAGCCAAGGAGAACATATATAAAAACACATTGTGGGAGGTCGAAATAAAGAATTTCGACCTCCCACAATGTGATTTTGTTGTCAGTTCGAGCTATCTGGCATAGCTGGAGGCAGGCTAATACAGCTTGCCATCGTGGTCTTCACCGCGTGAAACTGCAGTCATCGTTTCACGCTCAACGACCTTGATACGCTCACGGCCAGCGGCAGCGCCCAAAGCCTTCTCGAAGTCCTCGAGATGGTGCCACCCCTCCCAGTCCGTATAACGCACTCCGCGCTGATCAAGGACCGCACGGGAAGCCTCCCAGCCAACATTGTCGGTTGACGCATGTAACTTGCCGGCCTTGTAATCTTCAATGAGGTTTCCGATCGTTTCTTGCGCATCGGACTTCGTTGAACCAATCAAGCCTACTGGGCCACGTTTAATCCACCCTGTAGCATACATTCCCGGCAGGATTTCGCCGTCGTTTAACACCCGGCCACCTTCATTAGGAACGATGTAGTTCCGCTCGTCGAACGGAACGCCAGGAATAGGCGACGAAGCATAGCCAATCGCACGATAAACCGCCTGGACTGGGTAATCAATGAACTCCCCCGTACCCTTGACCGTCTCATCGCCCTGGAGCTCCATGCGCTCCATCCGAATTCCCTCAACATGCTCATCGCCCAAGATTTCTACCGGCGCCTGAAGCATATGGATATGGATTCGCCGCGAGGCAGTGAGATCTTCGGTATCTTGGAATGCGTAGTTGGTCAGTTGGTCAACCACTTGGCGAGCCATCTTTGACTCATCCATAGCTTTTTCCGAGCCAGCATCGTAGTCAAAGTCATCAGGATAGACGACGATGTCAACATCTGGCACGTGCCCCAGCTCGCGCAACTCCATCGGAGTGAACTTCACTTGCGCCGGTCCGCGTCGGCCAAAAACATGGACGTCGGTGATAGGTGATTGACGCAGTCCAGCTTCGACGTTTTCCGGAATCTCCGTACTCATCAGGTCCTGAGGGTGCTTGGCAAGAATTCGGGCAACATCGAGTGCCACATTTCCCACTCCTAAAACAGCCACTTCTTTAGCCTCTAATGGCCAGGTACGCGGCACATCGGGGTGACCGTCATACCAGTAAACAAAATCTGCTGCACCGTAAACCTCTGGCAAGTCAGAACCCGGAATATCAAACGGGCGATCACGATCAGCGCCAGTTGCTAACAGCACTGCATCGTAGTGCTCATGGAGCTCATCAAAAGTAATATCCTTGCCCACCTCAACATTGCCGACGAGGCGAATATCTCCGCGCTGCAACACATTGTATAGAGCAGTAATAATAGCTTTAATACGCGGATGGTCTGGTGCCACACCGTAACGGACCAGCCCGTAGGGTGCTGGTAACTTTTCATATAAGTCGATCTGCACATCGATATCTGACTTAGACAAGATGTCAGAAGCATAAATGCCTGCAGGGCCAGCGCCAATTACTGCAACCTGGAGTGGACGTTGAGTCACAATTACCTCTTTCAACCACCCACAGGTGGTCTATGATGATGTTCGAAGTTAAACCAGTGCTAATACTATCGAAATAGTGACACTGGTTAAATACTGGGTGATCAGGTCGACATCTTACCTTCCGGCTTTAACCAACTACTACCGGCACAACTCAACTACTACCAGCACAACTCAACTACTACCAGCACACTAGTTGGTCAACCCCAGGTCTGACTTTGGGCGCTCACGCTCATCTCAGTGCAATGGACGCGGTAGACTGCAGGTACCTAGTCGTCTCGAGAAAGGTCACGATATGTCGTTGTGGAAAAAGAAAAACTCAAAGCGTGCACTACCTCAGCAGTCGGTGCCTAAATCTAACGCCACACGATTAGTTGATGCTTCTCGCACTGTGACACGCATTGGCCTGGGAACGTTTATGAGCGTTGCCGGGATCTCGCATTTAACTACTGCCCGCGAAGAATTCCAGGCTCAAGTGCCACACTGGGTACCCCTCGATACCGACTTCGTCGTCGTTTCTTCTGGAGTTGTGGAAATCGGTTTGGGACTATCTATGCTTCTTCTTCCGAAACAAAAATTCTGGACCGGGACTGCATTAGCGCTCTTCTACGTCGCAATCTTCCCTGGAAATATCAGCCAATACGCTAATTCGATCGACGCTTTTGGATTGGATACCGACGCAAAGCGTCTCACTCGGCTCTTCTTCCAGCCCGTCTTGATCGGGCTTTCACTGTGGAGCGCAGGATTACCGGCGCTGAAGAATCGCACAACCGGCACCAATCGGTCCTAAGTTCTCTTCAAAACCTATAGCTGGGGGTGGGTGCGCACATCAGTGCGCACCCACCCCCACAGTTATATCTTGGACGCGAAGTCGTTACCGAGCGCGCCACCTGAAGCAAGGTCAGGCAGATTCACCTGGTCCGAATTCGCCGGTCTTTGCATCTAGGCGGATCACACCATAGGTCCATCCGCGCCGGCGATATGCAGCGCATGGTTGAGAGGTTTCCTCATCAATAAACAGGTAGAAGGGGTGACCAACTAGTTCCATCTCATCAATGGCTTGTTCAACCGACATCGGTTTAGCCTCGTAGAGTTTTTGCCGGACAACCACTGGAGAATCACCAACTTGCACTTCAACTGCTTCACCCACAACAGTTGGATGGGTTGGTAGATCGGAACTATCATGGGTGTCCACGTTCGTGGCAGTCACTTCTTGGAGTAACTGATCAACATCGAGTTCACCAGCTTGCATATCTTTTGCCGCTTGATGCTTGCGATCCTTCATTTTCTCGCTCTTACGACGCAAACGCTCAAACAATTTCTGCGCGGCGATATCTACCGAGCCGTAACGATCAGAGGTTGCCGCTTCAGCGCGCACAACCGGACCTTTATCGCGAACGGTAATCTCAATACGCTCAGATACTTCTGCTTGAGCCGGATTCGGCTCATGAGTTACTTCAACTTCCACACGTTGGGCTCGCGGAGCAAACTGCTCAATTTTTGCCAGCTTTTCGATAACGAATTCACGGAAGTTATCACTGACTTCGGCGTTACGGCCTTTTACTACAAATTCCACAATGACCTCCTTGGGTCGTGAGGGTAGCAACTTCATCGATGCTACTTTGAGGGTCTAGACTCGCTTGCGCGAGGAAGAAACACCATCACCTTCTTTCCTACCAGATAACATCTTCTGGACTCGATGTTCTTAACTATCTGGTGTTTCCATTATAGTGCCTCACGTCACAAAAGTGAATCTAGTTGCGCATTTAAATCTGATTTCAGCGCACAGCATACAGCACGGAAAACCAGATCCCATCCCGCAGCTAAACCAGCCACAATTTCCCCCGCTGCACAAAACCTGCTCGCGAACTTATCTCGGTGGCGTGATCGCTAAAACCAAGCCACCAACTACCCGGCCCCCGGCAGCTGCAATCGCATGCTGCGCACCGCGCAGAGTAGCCCCGGTGGTTAAAACGTCGTCGACCAAGATCACATCGCAACCAGAAAAATCACGAACCGCGCGTTGCCCGCGAATCTTACCCGAACGATCGCGCACCGACTCCCCCGCCCCATCGCAGGGAACTGATCGCAATCCATCCACCATCGCACAACCCCAAGAATGAGCCACACTTTGCGCCAAAACTTCTGTGGTTCGGTGCCCGTCGCGACGTCGGCGCCGCCCAGATGCTACCGGAACAACCACCAAACGATTGTGCCACGCTGCAGGAAAAGCCTCAGAAACATTCAAACTCGTGGCATTTTCAGCCATCAATGCACAAAATTCGCGATCTGCACGCCGATCACGAATATGCTTCCACCCCACTATTGCCCGCGCAACATCGCCGGCATAATTCGCCTTACCCCACACCGGGAATGCAACGATCTGGCCACCGTCGTCAGAAAACTCGACAAGAAAACGAGCATCTGCTTCCCCATGCCACCACGGCCCGTTCCACTGCCTACGGCACTGCGGGCACAAGCTTTGATCTGGAATACCACACCCCAAGCACCATCGCGGATATATCACATCCCACAACCGCTGGAAGAACCCAGTCACACCCGCCGTATTGGTCATCACAATCATCCAGGCAATGTTGGCAAAGTAGCGTCTTCTAGGACTTTGCGCCATCCACCAGCATCATAGACATACACATCGCCATTGCTGGTGTTAAGTAAAATTGACTCTTCCCCGCGGCCAGCCGTGACATTGACAATATTATCCAAAGAGGCCATGATCGAGATATTTTCACCCAGCGGAACCGAATACAATGCGTTTGCCGACATATTTTGTCCCTTGCCGATCACCACCAAGCGGGTATCTGCAATCCACGCCATATCGCTGATATCTGCGAGGCGTTGCCCGATACGAATAGGCTCTCCCAGCGCCAACGGTCTGCCCGAACTATCACGAACAATTCCCGCCACCAAGATCTGCAAGATACCATCGTCGTCAACAATCATCGCTATGCGCGAGCCCTCGCGTGAGACTGCAATCTCGTGCACGTTCATCCCAGCCAACCACGGCACATCAACAACAGAAGAAACACCCGAGTTGATGTTGGCAACGATCATCGTCATATCCGGCACTCGTTGGCTCACCCAGGCATAACCTTTAATATCCATAGACGGCCCTACGAAATCCGTGCCGGAAACCAGCGCAGTGTACCGGCCAGTGCTATCAATTTCGTACAGGGTGCTAGCCTCGTCTCCAATCGCCACGAAGCGAGTCAACGGCTGACCATACGGAGTTGCTAATCCAGATATGTTGAGATTTTTAAGCTCATTTGCGTTGCCGATAAGGCTAATTCCGTTATCGTTGACAATCGCTGGTTTCCCGTCACTAAGGATCATTAACGACGACGTCGTATAAGGATAGGTAGGAAGCTCGGTTTCGTTCTGGCTTGCTAGCGGGGCGCCGTTGGCTAAAATTTCTACTGCAGTCACGCCAGATACCCCGGTTAGAGTCTTAATGAACTGGGCGTAGAGAATGTTGCGGACGCGTTCTGGTAGTTCGGCAACATCACTGGTGAGGTCAACGCGCGCCAGTGACCCGTTCAAAATCACCACCGGGTTTGCCAGCTGGGTGCCAGGTGGCAACAGTGAGGTTGCTGAACCTGCTAGCCATTGCGATGGTCCTTCAACTAAGCCGCGGGCGGCTGCTGAGACGATTTGGCTACGTGGATACCATCGGGTATCGGCAATAAAAGCAGTTTGGTCTTGGGTGGAAAAATATAGTGGGGTGCGGGCAAAGAGCGTTTGGAAAAGTGATTCGGGCATGGTTACCCCGTCGGGTAGAACGGCAATGCGCCACTGCCCGGCTTTGTCACGTACGAGGGAGAATTCACTAGATAGGGTTGCATCTGCTGTTGCAGCGGTATATCTTCCGGTTGAATCGACGTTTCCGCCGGCTTGTACCGTTACGCGATAGGCTCCCGATCGCGTCTGGCTAACTTGTTGATTTTGCGAATCGGGATAGATGCGTACCTGGGTTGTCGGATTCCAGTTAGCTGATGCCGTTGCCGTCAGATACTGCCGAGCGACTAAGAAATCATCGGAGAATCCAGCAGAAGAAGCTCGCATGAAACCGGCCACGATATCTTGAGGATCGGCGTTATCTGCTGGTCCTTGCGGATCGAGAACGATCCCGTTGGTTGTTTGGATTGGGCGTTCGACTGCTTGGGGCGAGCCTGATGTGGGGATGGATGTACAGGCGCTGATGAAGAATAAGATGAGTACGAGGCTGAAAATCCGCTTCATTCTTCCTCCTGGTGGATCTCACCTGGAACCACGAAGGGTTCCGGAACTTCGAGCGGCAACGGGCGAGTAAACCCTTCACCTGGTTTTCGGGGAATGGTGAGTAAAAATGTTGATCCCACTCCCAGTTCTCCGATAGCTTCGAGGGTGCCGCCGTGAATGAGGGCATCTTCTTTTGCAATTGTTAGTCCTAGACCGGTGCCTCCTGATTTTCGTACCCGCGACGAATCAGCGCGCCAGAATCTATCGAAAACATGTTCGGCTTGGTCTGGGCTAAGGCCAACCCCGTTGTCTTGGACGCGAACTGCTACTGCGTCTCGCCCGCCAATGACTGATACTTGAACGGGTTTACCTTCTGCGTGTTCGAGTGCATTGACGACGAGGTTGCGGATCACTCGCTCGATACGCCGCGGTTCGACGTCGGCATGGGTATCGCCAGAAACATCCATACGCACTACCACACCGTTGTCGATCGCTAACGGATCGGCCATATCGATAACGTTTTGCGAAATTTCAGCGATATCGGTTGTTTGTGGTACGAGGGACATCCCACCGGCGTCGTATCGTGAGATTTCGAGAAGGTCAGAGAGCATCGCATCGAGGTTGCGCAGCTGGGTGTGCTGTAATTCTGCGCTTCGTTTGAGTGCGTTAGGGAGATCTTCACGCTTATCGTAGATGAGTTGCCCAGCCATGCGGATGGTTGTTACCGGGGAGCGTAATTCATGGGATACTGCTGAGACGAAGTTCGTTTGGACTGCAGACATGCGTTCGAGCTTGGTAAATTGCTCCTCGAGGGAGGAGGCCATCGTATTGAAGGATTCGCCTAGTTGGGCAAGCTCATCAGAGCCGTGGACGTGCATGCGCGAATTGAAATCCCCTTCGGTGAGCTTTTGTGCGTTTGCGGCAGCTGCTCGAATCGGACGCAGAATGAATCGGGTCATACCCCAGGAAACAATTATCAAAAGGATGAGTAGTCCAACCATGCCCGCCAGCAATGCACGAATGGTTGCGTTGAGGAGATCTTGCTGATTTTCTAGCGAAAAAACTGCGTAAAGCTCATAGTCTCCCGATCCGGGAATCGTGATTTTTTTGCCCACTACAACTCCGGGCACGCGTTGATCTTTGGTGTTTTCAGTTGCAACAGACTGCCATGCCAAATCGTTGCTATTACCCACAAGTTCGCGCAAATCGGGGGTAACTAAGGAGCGTACTCGAGTCGATGCGACGGTTTCTGGTTCCAAGATGGGGGTACCAGAAAACTCTTGATGCGGTGAGCGGAGCAGCACTCCACCAAGGAGTTCGCGAGCTGGATCATACAGTGATGCTACAACTTCGAGGGCAACACGTTGAGATTGCGCTGTGGTGGGTGAAACAACTACGGAAAACTTTTCTTGGGTCAGTTGGGCATGAGTGGCAAAACGTTCAACGTCAACTGAAACCGTACGCTCGAACACGGCATTGCGTACTTGGTGAGTAATGACTGTTCCGGTGATCGCAATACCTAGCACCGATACCAAAACAATAAATGACACAGTGCGGATGGATAAGGAGGACTGCCAAGAGCGCCGAATTTTCGCAATTCGGCGCTCTAGTGCATCGAAAATACTGAGTTTGCGCGATTTTTTCGCAAACACGTGCTTCACTCCTTAACGGCTCCAGCCCGGTAACCTACACCACGCACAGTTAATACAACATCTGGGTTTTCTGGATCATGTTCAACCTTGGCGCGCAAACGCTGGATATGAACATTAACCAACCGAGTATCAGCAGAGTGCCGGTATCCCCAGACCTGTTCGAGTAACTCTTCGCGAGAAAATACTTGGTAGGGTTTGCGCGCTAGTACCGCAAGGAGATCAAACTCGAGTGGGGTCAAATGCACCGGCTTCCCGTTGCGAGTAACCTCGTGGGCTTTGAGATCAATGCTTAAGTCGGCAACACGCAAAATTTCAGCTTCGTTTTCTTGGCGACGCAAACGCACCTTGACGCGAGCAAGTAGCACGGAGTTCTCAAAGGGTTTGGTCACGTAATCATCTGCGCCTGCTTCGAGCCCTGCAATAACATCAACTGAATCAGTTTTCGCGCTCATCATAATGATAGGAACATCGGATTCTTCACGCAGTTGGCGACAAACTGATACACCATCAAGACCAGGTAACATCACATCGAGTAGGACGAGGTCTGGTTGCTCGGCGCGAAATAATGGCAACACATTCGATCCGTTTGCGCACACAGAAACGTCATATCCTTCTGATTCTAACAAGATAGCGACCATCTCTGAGATACCCGGATCGTCATCAACTACGAGAACACGCATGTGCTTGCCTTTCTTTTATAACTACCCGATACTTTACCGGAAATTGCCGTCAAGGTTCTTCGTCAGAAACCGATGTGAGGTGATGAGCCTGCTCAGCGTCACTGCTTGCTTCATCATAGCCTTCCACAACGGATAACTGTGGGCGCGGGCGCGGGCGCGGAGTTGCCGAAATATCCATCGCAGTTCGTCGAATTTCGCGTTGAGCTGGCCGTGGTGGGGGAACATCTTTTCGTGACGCTTCTCGAATTGCGTCAGCTAACGCAGTCAAATCATCGGTGGAAGGCGCAACCGGCTCAAATTCGGTTTTGAGTCGAATCATTTGCCATCCGATAGGAACGGTTACTGACTGGGCATGATCAACACACAGATCGAACGCCCCAGGTAACGGGACTGGAGAAAGTGTTCCGATGACTGCAGTTGCTTGCTTATAGTCATAGGTCATCGTGGCGACTGCTGGATTTTTGCAGGCGCCTCGGCTACAGCGACGAATTGGACTCACATGAGCTAGTCTACATTGCTCGTCGAAATCATTCGAAGTGGCATAAACTACGTTATGTGATGACTTTGCCAAAACGTGCACATGGAAGACGACGAGACCGGCATGGACGCGGGATTCGAGGCCCGATTCTGGACCTGGATTCACCTGCGTATCGCACTCGTGCGCAAAAATTTGACGATATTTTAGCCTGGGAACTCAACGCATTTAGAACCTATCTCGGCAGTCGATTAAATCGCTATGATTTCGCAGTGATCGATGTACCTCCAACCGATCCTGCCCCGTGGGAAGACGGTATTCCTCTTGCACGTTTTCTTCCGTTTGAGCGTCCGTCAAAGATTCTTGGTCGCATCGTTTTTTATCGATTGCCGATGACTATGGCCGCACTTAGTGAAGATGATCCGCGTGCTTTTATCCACGACGTTATGGTTAGCCAGATCGCCACTGCGCTCAATATCGATCCCAATGATATTGATTTTATTGGAAAAATTTAAGGCCGAACTCGCACCGCAACAGCTTGATCATCCATTCCGTGAGCAACAAGTGGCAGATATGCCACGCCGGTTCCCTCGTTGAGGGCAGTTTTGATCTGCACATAGGCGTATGCCGGTTGTGTGCTATCAAACCAGATGTATCGAACCCGCTCGGGGATCACGATAGTTTGCGTACCGCTGATATTTTCAGTGGCGGTATAAACCTCATCGCCCGCATCATCATATCCAACCAGTACAACCTGGGTGGGTTGGGGGCTTCCTACGATTAATTGAGACTGATCCTTAACCATCGCACCGCCAGCTTCGATCGGAAGCTGGCCAGCTATCCACGCACTATCAGTTGCTTCGCCGCTAGCAACAGCGACTTTGATACTTGCGGTCAGTGGTTTCTCGCTGTCAACACCCACCGAGTAACTACCGGCAGATAACCCATCTAACGTCAAATCGAGCACCGACTGGGCTGGAAGAGTAACGCTAGGAGTTCCCGGCAGCGGTTCGACGTCGTTGCCTAAGACCGTAATATCTGCGGTGAGCTCTTCGTCATGCGGATTGACAATACGCAACGTTGCACGTTGATCCTCACTGTCCGCTCCTGGGGCGACGTTGGCAGGTTGTGTTACGACCAAGCCGGGCATGACGAGACTGGTAGCGAAGTCAGAATTAGTCACAACCGAAATACCGCGCGGGGTAAACCCATCGAGTTCATTAGTTTGAAGCGTAGCTGAAAATGGGCCTGAGTCAGAAGTAAGATGCAAGGCAAGCTGTGCTGTATCTGCAAGCAGACCGTCGAGATTCACTTCCACTTTTGCCTGCGGGGCTACCGATATTTCTGGTGAACCAGCAAAATCAACCCGGCCACGTTCCCCAAATGCTGCAACGCTCACCGTAATGGGCTGATCCCCTGGGTTTGCAACGCTGAGCACGTTGTATGTTCCCACACCAGCCTGGCTACCGACCAGCCACATAGATTGGCGAGCCCACTGGCACGGATTTATCGCCAAGCCACGCATATCTCCGCCGCCTATGCGCGCATAGGTCCCTCCCATAACTCGTTGCGTGGCAGCCTGGGTTTGGTTGATAAACACGCTCCCACTACCCTGAGCAGAGTTGAAGGTTTTCCCCGAGGCGTTAATAGTGCGCGGCGCCGAACTTTGACCTGTCTCGCCATCGACCCAGCGCCCACCGTTGACAAATATAGCGGTAGAAACATCGAGCGTTTCAGCTTGTGTTTCCACGTTGATACCTTGGGAGACTGTGCGAGCTAGTGCCCCGGTACACGTCAACGAATGAGTTTGTCCTACCGGAAGATAGCGCGCCACTGTTTGAGTTTGTGGTGATGCCTGGGGCAAGGACCATCCAAGAGCGATGGTGGCCCCTACCAATCCAATAATGGCCAGTGCGGATATGACGGGTTTTAGTTTCATAGCTGAGCTCTCCGGCGCACTCTGGGCAATGCTGCGATCAGCGCAATCAGCATTGCGCTGTATTGGCTAATTGTTAGCAGGCCGTGGACAGTATCTGAGGTTGATACCTGAAGATTTCCGTGAGCATGGGCTGGCATTGTGAATGCTTGCTGCCATGAGAGCTGGTGTGGGCTAAGGGCCTCATTATCGACTACAGCTTCCCATGTGGGCGCAAACCGCTCTGGGATTACCACTATTTGCTCGTGGTCATCTGGAAGGATCTGGCGTGTGCGCCCAACATGCGCTCGAATAATACCATCGTCGCTATCATCAACGCGCCAAAAATCACCAGATTCATGCCCGGAAACATAGGTTATATCGGAGATTGTATTAAGAGCCGCCACAAGTTGGTTACGATAGATATCTGCACCGGGCTCACCGGGACGCACTAGCACAAGGGAAATACCATGGGCACGCAGATCGCCACTAACTGACTGAGCACGCCCGGTAATATTTGCAACCGTCTGCCCCAGATGCTCAGCCGGAGTCGGATCGGAGGAACTGACACGCACACTCATGCTCGATTCAGTCAATTCGATTCCGTAGCCGCGCCAGAGTTGAGCGTCGATGCCGGTGGCGTTGGCACTTAAAGCCAAAACCTTCTCCCCGTTGCGTTGGTCTTCACTGCCCACTGCCGGCAACAGATTCTCTGAGACAGGTTCAATACTGCGTAGCTCGGCTATATTGAGTATGAAATAACTGCTTGAGCCCAGGGTGCCTATCGCGAGGATAACACTTAAAAAACCTATCGCAATATGTTTGACACCAAACGAGGATGCGCGCAACCACGAAGCTGTACCCGCAAATCCAGCAGCTACTGCCATCACCAATGATATCCACGTCAATTCTTGTCCCAAGCCCGGCCATAGATTCATGCCAGGATCGGTGATCTGAGTAGCACCCAAAGCTAGGGCTAGACCTAAAAGTGCATAAAGCCAGGCAATACGTACTCGGCCGTATCCTCGCATGCGACCTAACGCTACCAACGCCAACATAACTAGACTCACCGGCAACGCATATGCCAGTGTGGTTGTACCCGATGACCAGCCCGAAACATAGGGAGTAAGGGTTAGAACATCGCGGGCGTTACTGATCTCGTCTTGGATGATTCCTGGGCTGGTGAGGAAATATTTTATGCCGGCAAAACGCAAACCTGGCAGTTGGGCAATAACTGCTGGCAAGGGCACAAAGAGCCAGCGCCAGCGCAGTCGGTGCCCGATGAAACCGATTACGCCTACAAGTAGGGCTAGAACTGCAAATATTGGTGATGCTAGGGAGGTAATGAGCATGAAGAAGGAGAGCAGACCAGCCTCACGCACCCGGTTGCGCCACGCTCGACCAATAACATAGGCGATGCCGGTCAAACCAATATATGCCACAACTCCAGCTATTCGTCCTTGCGCCAAAGAGAGCAAGAATGGCGGGGAGAGCGTCCACACCAGTGCCAGCATCACCCGGGCCGGCCACCTTACCATGATTCGTCCCACGGCTTCGTATGCCAGCAAGGCAACGACGACGGTAGCGCAATAGAACACGATTGCTACTAGCTGCCCTAGGGTGATGTGAAGTGGCTGGAGGAGCCACAGCGCCATGGAGAGGAAAACCCAGAGCGGATCGAGTGCACCTGGATAACCGTCAGCAGAAAAAATCCAGCCTGACATCGCCTGGCGGGTGAGTTCGAATCCAGTTAGGGAGCTGGGCGCCAGACCGCCACCAGTCAATACCCCGCTAGAGGCAACTGGGAAAAATATCACGCCTGCTACCACGATTGCGACGCCGAGCGTAGCCAAACGTCCAAGACGCACCCCACGAACCAACTCCCCGCGCTCGATCAAGGTGAGCTGATCGGGAGCCTGGGCCATCAACACAGCATCGGCGTGCGCCCGGCGCGATTGGCGTTTTGCCAGCCGAATACTCCACGGTTTTTCTTCCAACGCGGCCAAAGAACGCCGCGCAGTCACGAGATCGTTGGCATAGCGTCGTCGAGATTGAATAATGGCACCAAAACGTTGTGCTAACTGCCAACCGGCACGCAATTCGGCGCGGCTATAGGCGCCTTCTTTCGCAACTAACCGCAGCACTGCGCGCCCAATAGCGCCAAGAACATAACCTAGCCACAACACTGGCATAACAAGCGCCGGAGCAGCGATCAAGGCGTTGTGTAGCTGTGCTACTCGCCGCGCAGCAAACGACGATACCAGTGAGCTCCCCAGCGATAACCGCTTATGGCGAACACGAGCTTGAGGCTGGACAACAACCCGGTATCCGGCGCTGCGCACGCGACGAGAAAACTCCAAACCGTCACCAAACGGACCCAGTGCTGGATCCAACCAGCCACAGGCTTGCCCTACCGATGTGCGCACGAGCATTCCAGCAGACCCCACCGCCAACACATCGTGGCGAGAATCTAACTGACCTTGATCAATTTCACCAGGTTCGACATCTGGAACACGGCGCGCGGAACGAGTAGCGCGGATACCAACTTCAAGTAACGTGCGCTGATGGGTATCCCAGCCGACTTGTTTCGCACCCACGATACCGATTTGCCGGGAGGCTTCGCCGGTGTGAGTCAACAGATCGAGCGCTAAACGTTCAGGGGCACTATCGGCGTGTAAAAACCATACCCACGGATCGTTGATCTCACTTTGGGCAAGCGTTGCCGCTACCGCAGCGCCATACGTAGGTTGACTACCAATAACGACGACGTGGGCGTGCGGATAATCTTGGTGTACCTGGCCAACGTGGGCTTCGCGTTCGACGCCGACAATTACTTGGGCGGGCAGATAGGATTGGTCTGCCACCGCCCGGAGGGTCTCGCGTGCACTGCTAAAGTCGTAGTCTTGCGAAATAATAAGCGCAGTAACTTGATCGCGGCGTATCTCCTGCATAGGCATATCTCGTCGCTATCGCGCTACCCGTGCAAATTCCGGGCAACCTTCCGTTCGCGAGCCATACGCTTGCGATCATTATCTGAGGTTCCACCCCAAATACCGTGCCGGATATCGTGGGAGACGGCATACTCTAAACATTGAGCACGCACCGAACAACCGGCGCATACTGAGGTCGCGGGCGCGGTAGATCCGCCTTTTTCGGGATAAAAGATATCTGGATCGGTTTGAGCACATAGTGCTTCTTCCATCCAGCTGAGGTCTTCAGCAACTAAAGTGCCGTATCCTAGGTTAAAGATACCCTGCATGAGGGTCTGAGCATGAGCCGCATCGGACTGATTACCGGTTGCTTGTGCCTCTAGATCCCGCATACAACTATCCCTTCAAAAATAACGTGCTATGTAAATTACACGCGTGTCATACCCCAAAAGTCAAGGCGATAGGGCAAACTGCCCTCTAGCATCGGAAATAATCACATGAAGCGAGCAAAGATGTCTCATACTCCAGCAGATCTCATCTCAGCACTCCTGACTCGAGCAACCATGCCCGCACTGGTCTGGTATGGAAAATCAGAGCGAATTGAACTCTCTGGCAAAGTCGTAGCTATGCATATATCTAAACTCGTTGGCTATCTTTTAAATGACTTGGCAGTGAGCGAAGATACTCGCCTCGTCATCGATTTGCCGATCCACTGGAAAACACTTCTCTGGCAGCTAGCTGGTTATGCCAGTGGCTGCCAAGTCAGCTCCGCGGGCACCGATTTATCTTGGGAAGATATTGTTGTAACGAACGCTCCTACAGATTCACCGGGTCAAGGAGTACATCTGGCGTTGAATCTGGACTCGTTGGCACTGTCGTGGAACGGTTCGTTGCCCGCCGGGTACGACGACGCTACCGCAGCTCCAATGCGCTTTGCCGACACAATCGATACCAGTATTCTCAGCTCCACTCCACTGCCCGCCGTCGTCCCACCTGAGCACGCCACGCGCGCCCTGGCAGTTCTACCACGCGATATTCACACGCTATGTTCGGAGTTCATCGGGGCTGCAGTAACGAATCGCAATCTGGTGATAATAACCCTAGAACAAGACATTGAGACCATTCTTGCAGCCGAAAATGCATCCATGTGGGATACAATATGAACACTTAATTGTTTATCGAACATTCAACAGCATCGAACGTGAATAAAACGAAGTAGGACAAGAGCGTGAAACCTTCGAGCGAGACTTCCACCCTCCCCAAAAGATCAGCTACCCATCAGCGAAAGATAGGCCCGTGGCGCAATCGCCTACGCATTTTCTTCACCGCTGTACTGGCACTGACACTGTGTGGTGGAACCGCGGTAGCTACGATGCTTCACCAGCTCCAAAGCTCTATCAAGCAACATGATGTCTCTGCGCTGATATCGCAAAAAGATCGCCCAGTAGAAAACCAAGCTCCGCTGGATCAAAAAGCTGGAAAGTCCCTCAACATTTTGCTCTTGGGAGCAGATCTTGCCGATGGCGGCCTCCAACGTTCCGATACGACGATGATCGTCCACATTTCAGCAAATAGAGAACGCATCGATGTGGTCTCGATCCCGCGCGATACTCTCGTCGATATTCCCCCGTGCGTCATGGGCAACGGGGAATCATCATTTTGGCAATACGACACCATTTTTAATGCCGCCTTTGCCACCGGCGGTAATTTCGATGGCAATGTGGCACAATCTGCCGCATGTACGATGAAAACAGTTGAAGAACTCACCGGTATCTACATCGACGGGTTTGCCGTCTTAGACTTTGACTCATTCCGCGACGTCGTCAATACGATCGGCGGCATCGACATGTGTTTCAACGAAGATATTGACGATCCATATTCCGGCATCAGTCTCACTGCCGGTTGCCATCACCTCGATGGCACTCAGGCACTTGGTATTGCACGGGCCCGCTATTCCATTGGTGATGGCTCCGATATCGGCCGTATTTCACGCCAACACCAAGTCGTTACCGCGATAGCTAAAAAGACGTTCTCCCTCAACGTCTTTACCGATATCCCCACGCTCTACGGTATTTTGAAGAATGTAACCAGCCACATGGATTTATCTGATGGGCTTGGTGATATCCAATGGCTAGGCGGACTGTCCTATTCGATGCGCAATATTAACCCTGACGAAATCAATTTCGTTACCATGCCTTTCGAATATGAGGGGCCTCGCGTACGCCCTGCCGCAAGTGCTACAGCTGTGTGGGAAGCACTCATTAACGATGCCCCCATCCCGGCACAAACTCCAGCAGCTGACGCCGGCCCAGATGTTGTTCACAGTGTAACGCCAGAACAACTCCAAGAATTTAAAGACAATCTCGGTGCTGGACTGACACAATAACCGTTAGGATTTCTGGTGACTCAACCTCCATCTTTCCAACCGCGTAACCGCCCACCTCGGCCATCGGCTCAAGGTGCGCGTAGAGTTGGGCGATCTAAGGACCAACCTTCGGCTTCAGCTTCTGGCGAGTCGCGCCCAGGTGCGCGCTCACCTCACGATCAGCCACCTGCACGCTCTAGGTCGGCAGCACCTGCGGGGCGCGCCCCACGCGGCCCAATTCGACGTTCGGCTTTTTCTCCAGACCAATCGCGCACACAACAGCCACAATCTCCACAACAATCCCATTCCACACCTGCCTCACCAGAGCCTATTGCACCGTCGATTCCCCCGCGACGCCGCGCTCAACGCCCTCCGGCGAGCTCGCCGCAATCCTATGCGCCAGCCCGAGAGGCTAGCTCTGGCCCACATGCCCATACTTCTCGCCCCCCACAACAGATCCACCCTGGCCAAGCCAGCCACACTCCAGGAAACGGATCTGGGCATCCGCGTCGGCGCCGCGGTTGGCGATTCTATGCAGCCGGTAGCGCCGTAACTCTTCTAGTGATATTGGTTGTGAGCATCGGCTGGGTCTACTATCTCTACGCCCTTGGTAATTCGAATATCGCGCGCGTGCAAGCCTTAACTGATCGGCCTAGCACTGCCGGCACAACCTATCTCATCGTCGGCTCCGATGAACGCGGCGGCGTTGTTTCTGATCCCACTGAGGGCCAGCGCGCCGATACCATCATGGTTTTGCATGTACCAGATTCTGGAAAAACATCGCTGATCTCAATACCGCGAGACGCTTTAGTTGATTATCCAGATGGCTCTTCAGGGAAAATCAACGCCGCCTTTAGCCTCGGCGGGCCGCAATCGCTGGTTGCCACAGTAGAAAACCTCAGCGATCTAACGATTGATCACTATGTACAGATCGGGATGGACGGGGTTAAGCAACTTACCGATGCGGTTGGCGGGGTTAATCTTTGCCTCGATTACGACGTCAATGACCCATACTCAACGCTACAATGGCAAGCTGGCTGTCACGACGTCGATGGCACCACGGCGCTAGCGTTTTCTCGAATGCGCTACCAAGATCCGCTCGGCGATATTGGGCGCGCTACTCGCCAACGCCAAGTTGTCTCCAAGATTATTAGTAAAGCCGCCTCGACGTCGACGTTTATTAATCCTGGTCAGCAACATCACCTCGTCGAAGCTGCCAGCAGCGTGCTGACTACCGATGACTCCGATTCCCTGTTCGATGTGGCATGGGCCGGCTTGGCGCTGCGTGACGCGCTAGGAACAGAAGGAGTTATGGGAGCCCCACCGATTAGTTCATTGAACTATATCGGCTACGATGGCGCCTCCTACGTCTTGTTCGACGAAGATGCCATCGATAGCTTCTGGGCTCAGGTTCGTGACGGGAGCGTGACGAAGGATTCGTTCGCATCCTTCTAAATATCGTTTCTAGGCAGTGCGCATCTAGGCGATGCTTTTGCCCGTAGCACTATCTGCGCCGGCGCCGCGAGGCTAACGAAATTACTGCACCTTTGGGTACCACATGTGCTGGATTGAGCTGATCGGGAACTGCGGGCAAGGTGAGAGTAAATTCGGCTGGTTGGCGCATCGTTAATTCCAGTCGTCCCCCATTACTCGAAGCTAACTGGCGTGCTACTGCTAACCCAATACCGGTTGATCCTACTCCAGAAACCCCTTTTTGGAAGATAGTATCGCCAAGTTCATCGGGCACTCCAGCGCCTTCGTCGCGGATGCGAATATTCATCATCCGGCCTGATTTCGTGGGGGTGATCGTCGTCGTCCCAGCTCCGTGCTTGAGCGAGTTTTCCAGCAATGTGGCAATGATTTGAGATAGCGCTCCGGGGGTTGCGCGAACAAAATCGTAATCGCCGGGTGCTAGGACGAGTTCGCGATTCGCGTTGTGGAAGACGCTACTCCACTCGTTGTATTGTTGCTCGCAAATTTCTTTAAGCCAGACAGCTTCGACTCCTGGTGCTTCGTCAGATACCGAGGTGCGCATGAGTTCCTGGACAACTCCACTGAGCCGGTCTATTTGTTCGAGCGCTAACGTAGCTTCGTCACGCACTTGGTCATCGTCGGCTAAAAACTGGATTTCTTCTATCCGCATGGATAATGCGGTAAGAGGGGTGCGTAATTGGTGTGCGGCATCGGCAGCGAACTGACGTTCGGCAGCGATTCGCCCGGCCATTCGGTTCGCAGTTCGCTCTAATTCTTGATAGACGAGATCGATTTCTTCAATTCCGGATGGATCCATGTGCGGCCGCACGCGCCCGGCACCTATTTGCTCGGCCGTGGCAGCTAGGAGGACGAGTGGTTCGGACAAGGTTCGTGCGCGACGTTGCGCAACCAGACCACCCACGCCGTATGCTAAAACAACTAAGACGACCGCTGCGCCACCAAGTTTGAAGATATTTCCTAAGGCGGCATACTTTGGTGCAGATATTGTTACCAGGGTGCCTTTCGGGGAAAAGCGGCGGATCTCGAACCGTAGCGGAGCTAGCGAGTTGGTTGATTCGAAGGTTTGCCCGTTTGTATAGGCTACCGATATATGAACTTCGGATAGGCGTGAGGATTCGGCTAACGAATCGAGTAGATTGGGCCAGACCTTCGCGTTGTTTTGTTCTAAGCGCCCGATGATCTCAACAACTGTTTGCGACCGGAGTTCAATACTGTTTTGGGCGTCGCGCCAAATGAGGAAACTACCTAGGAGCACTCCTGGGATAGCGAGAAAAAGTACCGCAACAGCTACAACTACTCTCATCAATGCAAGTGCGCGTTGTCGCATCTAATACCTTCTTCAGTTCCGGTTAGCGCTCATGGCGGGCTAGATCTCAGGCGTTAAGTAGCTGGTAGTTTACTTTTTACTCGACTTCGAAACGGAATCCCATGCCGCGTACGGTGGAAATATAGTGCGGCTCAGCAACGTCTTCACCAAGTTTGCGGCGCAACCACGATATATGCATATCGAGTTTCTTCGTTGAGGTTTCGACGTCCTTACCCCACATGGTTGACATGAGTTTTTCGCGTGATACTACCGATCCGGCAGAGCGCAAGAGAATGGTGAGAAGTTCGAATTCTTTACCGGTTAGCTGCAGCTCCTCATCTCCTAGATAGGCTCGGTGGGCGCCTAAATCTATCGAGACATCTTGGGCTTTCAACATCCCCGCGGGTTCTTCTTGAGGCGAAGTGCGTCGCAACAAGGCGCGAACGCGGGCTAAAAGTTCAGCAAGGCGGAATGGTTTCGTTACGTAATCATCTGCGCCGGCATCTAAACCAACAACCATATCTACTTCTTCGGCGCGCGCGGTCAGGATCAAAATCGGGAAAATTTCTCCGCTCGTGCGTGCAGCGCGAGCCACATCGAGGCCATCCATATCTGGCAGTCCTAGGTCCAAAACCATGAGGTCAATAGCAGATGAGATTTGATCGATAGCTGCTTGCCCGTTATCCACGGCAGTGACGTCATATCCTTCGCGCATAAAAGCTCGAACCAATGGGGCTGAGATCGCCGCATCATCTTCAACAATAAGTACTCTAGTCATTTTCATTTCTCGTTTCATAAGTTTTTAGCTAAATTTGGCGAACTACTACTTTCCATAGTAAAGGAATATTCAGCTTTGTGGTGATTGAGAGTCAAAATACCCCTCAACAAATAATTGCGCGGCGTCTATACTACCAATTCCTTGCAAATCGGGAGAACCGAACGGCTCTATCCGATAGGCTTGCTCATCAACTTTCTTCAATGCCTCAGCGGTGGAGCGATCAACGAGGATCCCGCCAACTGGAGCCACTGAGCATAATCGTGAGGCAAGATTTACTTTGGGGCCAAATACATCCCCGAAGCGAGAGACTAAACCTCCCCATACCAACGATGCGCGCACCTGCGGCATTCCAGGAGTCTTATGGAGAGCTTGGACAATTTCGGCAACAACAGTAGCGCCAATACGCAAATCATCGGCGATATACAACACTGCATCTCCGACGGTTTTAACTACCCGCGCTCCGTATGAAGAAATCACATCGCGAGAAGTGAACTCGAACGTCTGAATAAAATCGACCAACTGATGGGGTGAAAGTTCACCGGAACGTTGTGTAAATGAGACTAGGTCAACAAATCCCACGGCACGCATGAGAGGCATAGCGTCTGCTCCGTTATAAGACATGCCTTCGAGTTCGACTTCGGTTCTGCGCAAGAATGCCGCCAAATGCCGCCGCCACGCATACTTGGTTTGATAGACCAAGAATTGCTCGTAATCTTGAATGTGGTCAAGGACCCAATAGCGCGCCGAGACTTCGTCTAGCCCGAATCGGTTTTCTGCTTCCTCAACGAGTGCCTCATACTGCCATAGCACTATTCGATCAGCGAGGTGAGACTGGGCTCGGATGAGTGAGTTTTGGGTATCTTCATCCATCTTCCCACGCTCGATAAAGTCTTGGTGGGCTCGCATGACGTCAATATCATATTCGGTAAACAGCAGTGAATCGGCGTTATTGATGTACGGAAATCCCATTGCGCGCCAAAATCGGCGCACGGAATCGACATCCATCCCAGCTAACTCCGCTGCTTGGCGCACTGCGTATTTCGGTGCACCACCAAGTAACCGTCGGGCATGTTTCTCGACGGTGGTAAGTTCATTTTCCCCTTGAGAATCTGGTGTGTTTTGCATCACATCCACTACTCTAGCAATTAATTCTGACTTTTAGAAGAGTTTTTCCAAAAATAGTACAACCACATTAGGTTACTACTATTTTCTTAGGCGCGGGTGACGGTAGACTAGAGACCATGACACGAGAACTTTCACATATTGACCATCTAGCCAACACTTACAGCCAAAAAATACTTGACCACTCCCCAGAATCGGTAACATCTTTAGGCTTACCTGGCGCTGATGAATCAACCTACTCCGACTACTCCCCACAAGGATTGGAACAGATAGCTGATCTGCAACGCTCCACGCTGAACGAACTTAGCCAGCTCGACCCCGTCGACGACGTCGATCGCGTAACCATCGCTGCCATGCGCGAGCGCATCGGCCTGGATTTAGAATTACATGAGGCGCACGAATTTGGCGACATCAACAATATCGCCACCCCGCTACAAGGTATCGCAGAAATTTACGATCTGATGCCCAGCGCTACCGAAGCCGATTGGGAACTTATTACTGCCCGACTTCGTAACGTTCCCCAGGCTCTAAAGGGTTGGCAAGAAACCCTGGCATTGCGCACCCAAACCGGTCCCGCACATGCACGCCGGCAAATCGAGTTAGCCATCGCAGAAGCTGAAGCTGTGGCAGGGCAATCTTCTGCCCTCGCCCGTCTTGGAGAGCGCGGCGCCCAGGCCGTTCCGCACTTGGCCGAACAACTCACCGCAGCTTCTACAGCCGCACGTCAGGCCTACAGTGAACTTTCACAATTCTTAGCAACCCACATCGCCCCTCATGGTGTAGCCGAGGATGCTTTTGGTCGCGAGCGCTACGAACGGCGTATCCGCCAGTTCGTAGGCGCACAACTTGATCTTGATGAAACCTATGAGTGGGGTGTGGCAGAATTAGCGCGCATCGTCGCAGAACAAACCGCTATCGCCGCTCAGCTCTACGGCCCCGGTGTGAGCGTGACCGAAGCTATGGAACGGCTCAATAACGATCCGGCACGTCAACTCCACGGCACAGACGCTCTCCAAGAGTGGATGCAAACCACCTCTGACCAAGCCGTAGCAGATCTCAGCGATACCCACTTTGATATTCCAACGCCGATGAAGACGATCGAGTGCATGATCGCACCTTCTGGCACTGGAGCAATCTACTACACTGGACCTTCTGACGATTTCTCCCGGCCTGGACGCATGTGGTGGTCGGTGCCAGCAGGTACTGAAACATTTACCACCTGGCAGGAAAAAACAACCGTCTACCATGAAGGAGTTCCCGGCCACCACTTGCAAGTTGGATACACCACCTACTTGCGCGAACAACTCAATATGTGGCGTCGGAACTTCTGCTGGGTTTCTGGGCACGGAGAAGGCTGGGCCTTGTACGCCGAAGGTCTCATGCGTGAACTCGGATACATGGATGAACCCGGAGACTATATGGGGGTTCTTGACGCCGAACGGCTACGCGCCTCACGCGTCGTCCTCGATATTGGGGTTCATCTCCAAAAGCCCGCACCCGCCCAATACCACCACATTAGCCCGGTGTGGAACCGCGATGTAGCGTGGCAATTCCTCCAAGATAACGTTGCTATGGATCGATCTTTCTTGACCTTCGAACTCAACCGTTATCTAGGATGGGCTGGCCAGGCCCCGTCCTACAAGATCGGACACCGGATGTGGAAAGAACTGCGCCGCGAGGCGGAACAACGTCACGGCTCAGCATTTAGCCTCAAAGATTGGCATACTCAGGCACTGTCCTTAGGATCGGTGGGTCTCGATGTTTTGCGCGAGGCGCTAGCATGAGAACTCTTCTCCTGGGTTCAGCTTCACCTGCTCGCAAGCAAACTCTGATAAATGCCGGGATTATTCCGCACGTCATGGTTGCAGATCTAGATGAAGAAGCATTAATTGAGGAGTATCGTAGCGCTCACCGCGAACTTTCAACGCGCGAGCTAGCCATCGCACAAGTCCAACTGCTTGCCAAGGCTAAAGCACACCAGATCTTCACAACTGCCAGCGAACTAGATCAAGCTAGTGATGTGATCGTGGGCTGTGATTCAATGCTTGAAATCGATGGCACAATCGTTGGCAAACCGCATACGCCTTCTATTGCCCGCCAGCGGCTGCGAGCTATGAGCGGCAACGTTGGTTACCTCCACACCGGCCACTGCGTGATAGATACACACACCGGCACAAGCGTGACGGGTGTATCTACGGCAACAGTACATATCGCGCATCTATCTGATGCTGATATTGAGGCATACATTGCCACCGGTGAACCCCTCCATGTGGCTGGCTCATTCACAGTTGATGGTTTTGGCGGGCCATTCATTGAGCGTATCGAAGGTGACTACCACGGCATCGTTGGTATTTCGCTACCACTTTTACGTTCCTTGCTAACAGAACTAGGATATTCCATCACCGAATTCTGGCACCTGCCTGAAAAATCTGCCCGATAATTCTCCGGCTATCTACCAAAATGTAGGGCCCAGACAACAATTGTCTGGGCCCTAGATTTTGCACTACGACTAGGGTTAGGATCCTAAGCCCAGGCTAGACTTGGTAATCGATTGGCTCCCGGAACCCGGAATAGGTTTTGGAACGCTCATTGAGTGCCACCCAATCACGCTCGCCAGCACCAATATAGACTTGGCGTGGTCGGCCGATGCGTTGCGTTGGATCATCAACAAGCTCATGGTATTGCGCAATCCATCCCGGCAACCGCCCCAAAGCAAACAGCGGCGTAAACATCTTCGTTGGAAAGCCCATCGCCTTGTAAATCAGCCCGGTATAGAAATCAACATTTGGATACAGATTACGTGAAACGAAATACTCATCTTGCAACGCTATCTGTTCAAGCTCACGTGCCATATCGAACAATTCCTCATCGCCATACAAGGCTCCCAGAATCTCATCGGCTAACTCTTTAACGATCTTGGCTCGAGGATCATAGTTCTTATACACGCGATGGCCAAATCCCATCAGTTTGACATTGTTCTTCTTGTCCTTAACCTGATTGACGAAGTCCTTAATCGGAGTTCCGGTTTCGCGCAGATGGTCAAGCATAGACAACACCGCCTCATTTGCTCCGCCATGCAACGGGCCAGATAGCGCCCCAACTCCGGCCGCAACCGAAGCATAAATATTGGCGTGCGCTGAACCAACCAAACGCACGGTCGACGTCGAACAATTCTGTTCGTGATCGGCATGCAAAATAAACAACTTATCTAGTGCGTTGACGATGGTCGGATCCACGTCGTGGTTTTGATAGGGCAAGGCGAACGTCATCCGAATAAAATCTTCAGTGTAGGACTTCGATGAATCTGGGTACAACAATGGTAGTCCGGTAGCACGCTTCGAAATATAGGCGATCATCGTCGGCAGTTTCGCTAACAGCAACACCGATGCGAGATTGCGTTGTTCTTTATCTTGCGGATCGAGCGTATCTTCATAATATGTTCCCAAGCCAGCAACCCCAGCTTGAAGAATAGACATCGGATGACCAGATGAAGGAAAGGCAGTAAAGAAAGACCGGAAATCCTCGTGCAACAACGTGTGGCGTTTAATCCGGCGCGTGAATTTCGATAACGAATTAACGTCAGGTAGCTGACCATAAATCAACAGATAAGCTACCTCGAGGAAGGAACAATTAGCTGCTAGTTGTTCGATTGGATAACCGCGATATCGCAAAATACCGGCTTCACCATCGATATAGGTGATCTCCGATGCGCACGACGCGGTATTAGTAAACCCCGGATCTAACGTTACTGTTCCGGTGGTTGACAGGAGGGAATTGATTTTAAAGCCATCATTTCCAGACACTGCACGGACACGTTCGAGTTCAAGATCGTGACCATCCACACTCAAGCGGGCGTTGTTAGGCATAATGCGTCTCCTTCGCTATCTTCTTACCATTCATCATTGAAACGGTAGGATATAGACCACATTACAACATATTGAGCGAGATGTTTTGATATTGAGATAACTTCGGGGTAAAAAGATCCCTAGGCCAGTGCGCTCATCTGCGCAAGAACCTAGGGATCTTCACTGATTAATCGTTGACGCCTTCAGGTAAATCGGCAATGATCGGATGATCTTTTGCAATCGGCCCTAACTTAGTGGCACCACCTGGGGAGCCCAAGTCATCGAAGAACTCCACATTCGCCCGATAGTATTCACTCCACTCTGCTGGCAAATCATCTTCGTAATAGATCGCCTCAGTCGGACACACTGGTTCACATGCACCACAATCAACGCATTCGTCTGGATGGATATATAACGTGCGCTCACCTTCATAGATGCAATCAACCGGACATTCATCAACGCATGCCCGATCTTTAACATCTACACATGGCAATGCGATTACGTACGTCATGAGTTCCTCTTTCTATTCGTAGGCTGGTTCAATTATCTGCCTTGGGAGTGCATTTTGCCAATGGGCAATAGTCCCGCTCGCGATGGGAAAGCCAGCGAAGTCGCCAATTACTGGCACTGGACTTGCGGAAGCGTTTCATAGTTCACAGTATGCCGAGAGTCTTCAACTACCTCGCCGTGAAGCGATACGGTACGACCGACGTCGACGGAGAATCCATCCTTCGAATACGACGAGGGCTCACAATCTGGTGCCGGATTAATCTCGGTTCCTGCTTTAACAAAACCATAAGGTTGGCCCTGGTGGATCTGCACATCGAAGTGCTTTGTGGACCACAGTCGTGTGGTGAGCTGGGACCCAGAAACAAAGGATTCAACCACCACACCATAGGGGATGGTGTTCTTCCATTTCACGAAGATCTGATCATACCAAATCGTTGATTCGAGCCCGCGCGGATAGCGATCATAGTAGACCGAGTGCGGTTGATGCGCCACATCTTCTAGCCCAGCTCGATACCCCACATTGAACACATTCGTTGCCAGCTGAGACAATCCGCCGCCTAGTGCCGTGGAAGGAAAACCATCAACAAGCACCCCTGAGGAGACAAATCCGCGCGATTCTTCCAACGGGCCGAGTGCAGTTTGCAAATCGAATGTTTCTCCCGGACGAACCAACGTATTTGTTACGTATCGTGAGCCGACGATCAGGTTCGTGGTACGAACTTGATCGGCAGTTAACGGCGTTGATATCTCTGAAACTACTTCCTTAATACCTAAGCTTTCGACGTCGGTAGTCGAAAGTTGCGCTTTAACTGCTTGGATTGGCACAACAACAGTTCGATTCTTCGTTTCAACGACGGCGGTGAGTCGCTTGGTAAACTCGCCAAGATCCACCCCTTCGCCATCTTGGGAGGGCTGGATATGGACGGCAGAGTTTTCAATAGTGACACTCGCATCTCGTGCCTGTGGCAAGACGCCAGGCAAGTTCGCCTCGATCAGGGCATTGAGCTTGTCGTTATTGACTACGATGGCAAATGCATCGCTTCGATTTTCAACAGTGAGAAGATCGGCAAGTTCTGGTCCGGAGACCTCGATATGGTGTTCTTTGACGTCGAGCGAAATAGGTTGGTCTACCAAAGGAGTTAGGAGATCGCGGGCGAAATTCTGCGCATCCTCAGTAGTTAACTGCGGGGCTTGTTTCACCGATGGCAACACGATAACATCCGTGCCCGATAGCCACTGGTCAAGGAGTATGTCACCAGCTGATTCGGTGTCTAGTTGCAGGCCAGTACGTGATTCTACGATGTCTACTTGTGTTCCGGTCAGGGAAATAGTAGCGTCCGTAGCTGCTTGGGCGGTTTGTTCGGCCAAGGCAGTTAGAGCTTGGTCAAGTGCTGGCTGGGAGACCTGCACAATTGCTTTATCATTGTTACCGCCGACGATATCGCGCCATAGTCGCACCGGGTTTAGTGAAAAACCAGTGTATTTTCCCAATGTTGCCTCATAGTCGATGCTTAAAGATAGCGGCGCGGGATCAATTGACATCGCTTCGGAGTCAATTTCTCGTATCGCGACGCTACGCGGCTGGGCCAGCAACGGTTCGAGCTGGGAGCTGAGCTTATCCCGGGCTTGGTCTTGGGTCAGTCCAGAGACATCAACACCAGAGATCTTTGTGTTGTTCGGGATATAGCCGGATAACGAGTAGGCTATACCAAGATAGAGCACAATGAACAGCACACCTAAACCCGGAAGAAATACTCGGGGCGACGTCAAAGCTAGTTTTCGTTGCATCAGTGCTACTCATTCCTCGTTTCGTGGTTCGCCTACGGTGCCAACCTGGCTCGCCGGCATAGCTGAGCGCGAAGAGATTTTTTCAATAAGAGGCGCGGTGATCAACGCGAGTGGAAGCAGTACCAACCACACATGGGTTGCCCACTGGTGATCGGTATATAGGGCAGTATCTGCAGAGCCGAAGAAGAGTAGCCAAATAGTAACTCCCAACGTGCTCAGCGCGTAAAAAACCCAACCAAGCACACCAGCTAGTCTGCTCACCAGCCAGGAACCACACGCAACCAGAGCACTTGCGATCACCAGTCCTATCCACGGTTGATCGAGCGGCCCGGAATAGGCCACCAGCG
The DNA here is from genome assembly GCF_023973165.1 of Arcanobacterium pinnipediorum. Taxonomy (NCBI): domain Bacteria; kingdom Bacillati; phylum Actinomycetota; class Actinomycetes; order Actinomycetales; family Actinomycetaceae; genus Arcanobacterium; species Arcanobacterium pinnipediorum. The sequence continues at coordinate 1,574,424 of NZ_CP099547.1, forward strand.
AAAGAGTCCCGGAAATCAGGCCAAGAACAATGCCAGCAAATATGCCCATCATCGTCGATATTAGTTTCCGTTAGAGCGCTTGCGTCGAGCTGCTTGGCGTAGACGTTCTGTTGTACTCAAAATGACTTTGCGTACCCGTACCACTTCAGGTGTAACCTCGATGCACTCATCTTCAGCAGCGAACTCGATACATTCTTCGAGAGTGAGCTTACGGCGTGCTTGCAAGGATTCGAATACGTCGGCGTTCGCAGAACGCATGTTCGTCATTTCTTTAGCTTTAACGACGTTGACTTCCATATCTTCGTTGCGGGAATTCTCACCAACGATTTGTCCTTCGTAGGTTTCCTCACCTGGATCTACAAAGAATGTGCCACGATCTTCGAGGCGTTGCAATGAGAACGCAGTTACCTGGCCGGATCGATCCGAAACAAGAGAGCCAGTGTTGCGCGACTCGATTTCGCCAGCCCAGGGCGCATAACCTTCCGAGATTGACGCTGCGATACCGGTGCCACGAGTCTGGGTCAAGAATTGGGTACGGAAACCGATCATGCCCCGAGAAGGCAGAACGAACTCCATTCGGACCCAGCCACTTCCATGATTGGACATCGTTTCCATCTGGCCTTTGCGGGCTGCCATGAGCTGGGTAACGGCACCAAGATGCTCTTCGGGGACGTCGATAGTTGCGCGCTCCCAAGGTTCGTGGACAACGCCGTCGATAATACGCTTGACGACTTGTGGCTTTCCAACCGTAAGTTCAAATCCTTCGCGGCGCATAGTCTCAACGAGGATTGCGAGGGCAAGTTCGCCACGATCTTGAACTTCCCAAGCATCTGGGCGATCGGTAGGAAGCACTCGAATAGAGACGTTACCAACGAGTTCTTGAGCTAGGCGATCGCGAACTTGACGGGCGGTGAGTTTATGACCCTTGATCTTGCCCGCTAACGGCGAGGTATTGATACCAATGGTCATAGAAATTGCCGGATCGTCAATGTGGATACGTGGCTTTGGACGCGGATCGTCAAGATCGACGAGGGTTTGACCAATCATAATATTTGGCATACCTGCAACTGCGACGATATCGCCTGGACCAGCCACGGTTGCCGGTACCCTATCTAAACCTTGAGTACGCAACAGCTCAGTGATATGAACGCGTTCGATATCTGAATCTGGGCCGTTAGCTAAGCCCACCCAGGCGCCTTTCTTCAACTCACCTGAATAGACGCGCACGAGCGCTAAGCGTCCCAGGAAAGGCGAGGCGTCAAGGTTGGTAACTTGTGCAACCAAAGGAGCATCTGCTTCATAGGTGGGGGCTGGGATGTGTTCCAAGATTGCCCGGAACAGTGGCTCTAAATTCTCGTTGGCTGGAACTTGACCATCAGCTGGCTGAACTGTGTCTGCTCGTCCTGCTTTCGCTGCGGCATATATAACTGGAATATCCATTAAGCGCTCTAGGTCAAGATCGACCTCGTCGATATCGGCTGCTAGGTTCAAGAGCAAATCTTGAGCTTCTTCAACAACTTCGGAAATGCGCGCATCGGGTCGATCGACTTTGTTGATCACAGTGATCACTGGCAAATTAGCCTCTAGGGCTTTGCGCAGCACAAAACGCGTTTGCGGCAACGGACCTTCGGAAGCATCGACGAGGAGAACCACGCCGTCAACCATTGACAGCCCGCGTTCGACTTCGCCAGAAAAATCGGCGTGGCCGGGGGTGTCGATGACGTTAATAATGACCCCTTCTGGTGCACCGAACTCAGCTGCCGATGGGCCGTGGTAGGTGATGGCAGTATTTTTAGCGAGAATGGTGATTCCCTTTTCACGCTCCAAATCGCCTGAGTCCATAACACGCTCGCCAGTTTTTTCAACAGTTGCGCGCGCGTCAAATGCGCCGCCTTGCCATAACATGCCGTCCACGAGAGTGGTCTTGCCGTGATCGACGTGTGCAACAATAGCAACATTTCGCAGATCAGCGCGTACTTGAGTCATAAAGGTCCCTTATCAAAAAATTAGTTAGATAGTCCAAGTTTACGCTGAATTCAGACCATACTTCGTCTAAAATCCAAGAAATGCGAGCGATCGAACAACCTGAGACAATAGCATTATGAACGTGATTATCCGTGGCGAAGGCGGGCATTTTTGGGCCTACCTTCTGTGGGCTTTCTCCGCACTTATCCTAACTGCATCAACGATTAACGGCGGACTAGCAGAGTTTTTCTTTGCCCTACCACTGTGCTTATTCCTCAGCTTCATAGGCTGGGTCGGCTGGTGGAATCCGCGCCTAGAGGTCACCGCAGACGGCCTATATGTGACCAATATCTTCCGCGAACACCTCATCTCCTGGGCCGATTTCGCTGAAGCACAAAACCGTTGGGGTCTCTACATTTTCACCCGCTCGGAGAAGAAAATTCCGGTGTGGGCTTTGCCTAGCCGAGTCGGATTACTACATAACTCATGGCGGGACCGCAAAAAAGCCACCCCTGAGGCAATCGACTGGAAAGCCGCAGAATCACGCTCTTATGTGCTACCTGTAACTTTCGTCGCAGATTCGTTAAATATCCGCAATCACGCTATTCGCTCTGATGCCTCCCTGCGCCGTCGCCTCGCCCCGCATCTAAATGGATGGAAACCTGGCACGACGAGCCGATTGCTACCAGTGCCTATCATCGGCTCGCTAGCGTTGCTTATAGCAACAATTGCTATGTTTACCTGGCGCTAGGCCGCGAACTAGCGCCTGTGGCCAATCATCGCGTTTTAGTCTTGTTGCCAGGTTTCCCACAGCGACGCATACTCCCCACCTAAGGCAACTAACTCATCGTGACTGCCTAGTTCAGCAATCTTTCCATCAATCATGACGCACACCCGATCGGCGTCGTATGCGGTGTAGAGGCGGTGGGCAATGGAGATCACGGTACGACCCTCCAAAACTCGAGCAAGTGCCCGCTCTGCCGAACGCGCCGCGGTTGGATCCAACAGTGAGGTAGCTTCGTCGAGAATAACAATATCGGGATCGAGCAAAACGATTCGTGCCAGCGCTAATTGTTGGATGTGATCTGGGGGAAGCTCTAGGGCACCGGAGCCAACAGTTGTTTCTAAGCCGTCAGGAAGATCTCTTGCCCATTGTGCATCGACGACGTCGAGCGCATCCCACAACCGTTCCACACGGGCTTCTGGGGCTGCTAAACGGAGGTTTTGCGCAATTGTTCCCACAAAAACATGGTTTTCCTGAGTGACCAGTGCAACGTAGGAGTGGACGCGCTTTTCGTCGATCTTGCTCACTTCTACCCCGCCGATGGAAATATGACCAGCCGAGGGCGGATTAATGCCAGCGATGAGGCGTCCGAGGGTAGATTTTCCGGCCCCGGAAGGACCCACAATCGCGAGGCGTTCGCCAGGTTTAACATCTAGATCGACATCGTGGAGCACTTCTACCCCATCCCGGTAGGAAAACGAAACATCTCGAATTTCGATTGCTTCGCCGATGGGCAGATCTGCTTCTGTTACTCGGTCCGAGTGGATTTCGGCCACACCGAAAATACGTGCCAGTGACACTGAGGCAAACTGCATTTCGTCAATCCACCACGACAGTTCATCTACCGGGCCGCGCAGCTGCTGGGCGTAGAGAGCCACAGCGATAACCGCTCCCACACTCACGATTGAGTGCCCGACGAGCCAGGCGCCCCAGACTACTGCCAAGATCACGGGCGAAAACAGTGCGATAACCATCCCGAAGGAGAAAAATGCGCGCATCAACGCCGAGTAGCGTTCGTTTTCCCATTTTTCGTCGAGTAACACCATAGTTCGAGCTGTGCGGTAGGCCCCCATTCGTAAGGCATCTACAGTTGCCGAATGTTCGACGGTTTCAGTGATATCGCCAGACATTTCTGCATTCAGTGCCGAAGAAGCCAGATACGCAGCAATAGTGCGGCGCAGATACTTCCGAGTGATATAGAAAACCGGGATGAAGGACAGCGCCACCACAAATCCGACGCGCCATTCGATAAGAAATGCTGCAATCACCGTGACAAGGATCTGCATGACTAACATCATGATACGCGATATGCCAACGCGAACAATATATTCGATGCGGTCTACGTCCGCCGTCGTTCGCCCTAGTAAATCGCCGGTACCGGCTGACTCCACCGTCGAAATCGGTAAGTGGGTGACGGTGTTGACCAAATCGATACGCAACTTGTGGAAGAAACGCTGGCCGAGAGCGCGCGAAAGGTACTCCCCAAAACCGGCCAATACGGATTGCACGCTCACCGCAACTATTAAGACGACGATGTTGAATCGGATAGCACGGGCTGGGTCGGGTTCATTGAGCGCGTCGAAGGAGCGCCCGATTATCCATGGGGTCACAATGCTCGCTACCGCAACGCACAGCTGGATGAGGAGCACAACGGTGATATCGCGTCCAAAAAGCCGGGCAAGCTGGGTAAGATGACGAACAATTGTTGAGTTATTTGCTATTGGTAGCTTCATGCGTGGTTGTCCTCAAGATCTTCTTGCCCACGATGAACAATAGCGTGGACGTAGTCATCAGCGATCACCTCTGCGTAGGTTCCGCGCAATCGCAGCGAACCGTCAGGGTTAAGTACGATCACCTCATCTGACTGGTGCAACATAATCGGCGAAACTGACACTATTACGGTGGTTTTCCCGCTGCGTCGTTCGTGAAGGGCTCGAGCGATACGCATCTCGGTGTGCGAATCGACAGCTGATGTTGGTTCGACGGCGATAAGAATCGGAGCTTGGGTGACCAGAGCGCGCGCTAAGGCAATTCGTTGGCGCTGGCCTCCAGACAACGATCGGCCGCGTTCAGCAATATAATCATCGAGGCCGTCCTTGAGACCCAGGACGATATCGTGGGCGTCGGCTACACTCAGTGCAGCGTCTAAGGTGTGTTCGCTCGGGGTATGTGGGTGAGGATTGTGCTCGCGCTGGGCGCTGCCCGAACCGTCTCCGGTTGCACGCATTTGTGCGCCAACCAGGCGCGGCAGCGGCCGTTCGGCGTAGGCACCGGCAAGATTAGAGCGTAACCGACCTTGGAAAAGTTGTGCAGTGGCACCGGAAAAGACGATGGCTTGGCGCACTTTATCCACGGCTATGTCTGTTAAATCGATAGTGTGGCTGCCGGCGGAATCATTCCAGTGGGCGCTAATAGGGTGCGCGTCGTCGGTGCGCGCTAACCGTTGCGCGAGTTGGGCTGACTTTTCTGGCTGGGCACTGACGATAACGCTCACCTTTCCCGGCGATATAGAAATACCAGACGTTTGATCGGTGAGCGTGACACCTTCCCAACGCGGTTGTGCCACGTTCGGATCGAGACCAGCATCGCTGGTGAGCGCGGTGGCGTTCATTATTCGGCTAACTCGTCGCGCCCCGACGCGCGCATCGGCAAACACTTGTAAAAACTGAGTTGCCGCCGAGACCGGGACCGATAGGTAGACGGTGTATCCGAAGAATGCGACGAGTTCTCCGTAAGTTAATTCCCCATCGTAGACATCCCACAGTCCTATAGAAATGACGACGACGGTGAAGATCGCAGGTACTGCGGTGGTCAATGCGCCCAAGATCGCTTGGACGAAGGCGGCACGGATTCCAGTGTTCATCACGTGTTCTGATTGGTCGCGGTAGCGCTCATTGTAGGTATCTTCTCCCCCTACTCCGCGTAGCACACGTAATCCCACTACGGCATCGGAGGCAAGGGTGGTGAGTTTTCCGCGCTCTTCACGATTGGCGCTCAAGCGCTTGTGGAGAGGTTTAATGAGTAGCGACATAAGAAAGATCGCTATCGGAAGGCCGATGACGATAATAAGACCGAGACCGATATTAGTGCGTAGCATCATCACCGAGATAACGATGAACGATAGTGCAGCGGCTGCTGTAGCAGGCACACCGTAGAGAAAGTTACCGATTTTTTGGGTATCGGAGGTCACCGCAGCAACTATTTCACCAGACGGAATGTGTTCGCGTCCACCGCCACGTATGGTTGAAATGTGGCCAACGATATCGCGACGCCAGCCGAAGTCACCGCGCATCCATGACGCGACAAGCACCGGCTCACTGAAGGAACCTAGAGCCCGCACCAAAATGACACCACTGAGCAGTAGTCCGCCAGGGATCAAGGATGCAGTTAAGCCTTTTTCGAGTCCGGAGTCTAAAAAGATACCTAGTGCCCACGGTATGAGTGCGCCGCCAACAAACATCAGCACCGACATAACGAATGCTCCAAGTAACAGCCCGCGGTTGGCTTTGAGGGTGGACCACAGCACCGAGTTGTGATCGGCATTCGGAGTTGCCTTAAATTCAAGGAATTGCGGCCAAGTCTTAGGTTGTGGCCCTACCTCGTAGGTGCGAGAGATCACAGAGGAGTCACGTTTTTTCTGCAGATTCGTTACCTTCGGTGAGCGCATCGTATAGATGGTACGAAAAAACTGAGCAACCATAGTGATCTTTCGATAGCAGGCACCGCTAATGGGCGACGTTGAGGTTTGGTTATGGACACAGCCGAGACTGCTGGTGGTGAAAATATGGGTTTATCAGGTAAAAACTGACTGCGACGCAACGAGACCGGCCGATATGAATCGGTCCGGTCTCGTTGGACGTAGTGTGGAACTAGAGCAATAGTTGACTATCGACTAGTTACACGTAGTGCTTACTTGGTGTAGCCAACGTGCTCAGGCAAGAATGTCTGGAACGCGGTTGCACCGTAGTTTGCGAGATTCGACGGAATTGCCATCAACTTAGCGCGGTAGTACAACGGGATGGTCATAACGTTATCCCAGATAACCTTATCGACTTCGTTGGTGAGCTTAACGCGCTTGGCGTTATCGGTTTCAGCAGCAATCTTCTCAACGTATTCAGCGATCTTTGGATCGTCAACCTTTGAGAAGTTCGAGGCCGAACCTGGGCCGTAGATCTGTCCAACGTTTGCCATCGGGTATGGCGTTCCACGCCAGCCGAAGGTAACTGATTCGAATTCGCCAGCTTCAAGAACGTTTGCGAATTCTGCTGGTGGTACATCAACGAAGTTGACGTTGATACCAATAGCCTTCATGTGCTCCTTGAGCAGTGCTGCAGCATTGTCTGAAGCTGGGATGCCTGGGAAGCGGGTGAAGTTGAAGGAAAGTGGCTTTCCATCCTTTTCGAAAAGCTTAGTGGTTTCATTCATCTTGAAACCGAGCTCTTCGAGATCCTTCATTGCGCCTTCTGGATCGAACTTAACTGCGTGGTCTTCGTATCCTGCTTGACCTGGCATGAAGAAGTGGTTTCCGAGGGAGAGGTCAAGCCCTTCAACTGGCAAACCTGCCATGTCGGTGGCGAGGAAGTCTGCAGAGTCGATACCCTTTTGAATTGCCCGGCGAACCTTGACATCAGAGAGTGCTTCCGCATTGGAATTCAAGGTGATGTGACGCCAAACGGTAGATGCCGACTGCTTAATATCTGCATCTTGGCGGCCCTTGATAAGTTCGTAGGCTGCCGCTTCAAGAACGTTATCGACTACATCGAGTTCGTTGTTGGCGAATGCCTGTGGCTGTGCCTTGGTATCGAGAACGGAGAAGGTGATGGTATCGAGCTTTGGCTTTTCGCCCCACCACTTTTCGTTTTGCTCGAGGGTAACGCGCTTAGCGCCCTCGTCAATGCTCTTGAACTTGAATGGACCGGCAACGAACTTGTTTAGAACGTTAACGTCTGTAGTAGCCCAGCCTTCGTTGAACATGGCTTGATCAGCCATGCCAGCTGCGGCGTAACGAGAGCCCAATATAGCTGACCAATCTGGGTACTCAATCTTGAACTTAGCTACGACTTCGTACTCATCTGCGCCCTGCTCAATAGAAATGATGTGTTCCCAACCATCGGTTGATGCACAATCGTATCCGGTATCTTGAGACTTACACGCATTCCAGCTGGCCTGGTAATCAGCAACGTTAATTGGCGTGCCATCATACCACTTGGCTTCTGGGTTGAGCTTGAGGGTAACGGTCATCTTGGCGTCACCATCAGCCTTGTTGCTAACATCGTATGACTCTACGAAGTCTTTGTTAACTTCCCATGAAGCATCGTCGGCGTAAATAAAGTTGCCGGTGTTTGCCCAGCCCCAAATGTCACTGGTTTCAGTGGTGTTGCCGTTGACGTGGAGTGAGTTAAAGTTTGTTGGCAAGCCAGCAATTGCAAGACGGAGTGTACCGCCTTCTTTCAGATCTGCTGGATCGACTTTGTTGTAGTCTGAAGCTGGCAGGGCTGCGGTTGCCTTGCCGGCGTCATCAGAACCGGATTCGGACGAAGCCGGGCCCGAACATGCGCTCAAAACGAGCGCGGAGGCTGCGACGAGTGCGAAGCCTGCTTTCTTGATTCCCATAGTGGTCCTCCTTTTAGGACGGAACTCCGACGATAACATCCGGAGCGTTAAGACCCAGCCTAGCTACTTTTCAGAAAAAGGTAAATTTATTTACTCGATTTTTAAGAAAATGTGGAGAAAGATACATTTGGGCAGATAGTAAAACTATCTGCCCAAATGATTGTGAATGCTATCAGTAAGCTAATAACCTACTAGAAAAGCTTGAGTGCTCGCGGATAGTAGCACGCTGCTTTGTGGTCATCGTCTAAGATCTGAAGATCAGGATGCTTTGCTTCACACTTGGCCTTTTCGCCATCCGAAAGCGTCTTATACAGCGGGCACCGCGTAACAAAACGGCAACCCTTTGGTGGATTTGCCGGTGAAGGCAAATCGCCTTCAAGGATAATTCGGTCGCGGTTTCGTTCCTTATGCGGATCTGGAATCGGGATCGCCGAGAGCAAAGCTTGAGTGTAAGGATGTTGCGGATGTTCAAAAACTGCTTCCACATCACCAACTTCGACGATTTTACCCAAGTACATAACCGCAACGCGATCAGCGATATGGCGGATCACCGAAAGATCGTGTGCCACAAACAAGTATGACAACGACATCTTCGAGCGCAATTCGTCAAGTAGATTAATGACACCAGCTTGGATGGAGACATCCAGTGCAGAAACTGGTTCGTCAAGAATCAGTAACTTTGGTTCCAGTGCCAAGGCTCGCGCAATACCGATGCGCTGGCGCTGACCGCCGGAGAAGTTGCGTGGATAGCGATTAACGTGGGCTGGTTCCAAACCAACCATCGTCATCAGTTCTTCAACTCGAGCTGGAATGTCTTCTTTCTTCCAGCCACCATAACGCAACGGTTCGGCGATGATATCGAATACCGGGAATCGTGGGTCAAGGGAAGCCATTGGATCTTGGAAAACAACTTGAAGATCTTTGCGGATACGCTTGCGATCACTACGCTTGAGATCTTTGGTATCTTCACCCATCACGACGATCTTGCCGTTTTGTGGCTTGACGAGATCGAGGACCTGCATCAAAGTAGTTGTTTTACCCGAACCGGATTCACCGACAAGTCCAAGGGTTTCACCGGCACGGATATCAAGATCGATACCATCAACAGCGTGAACTGTACCAACTTGGCGGCGGAACACTGATCCCTTCATCAACGGGAAGTAGCGCGTCATGCCTTCAATTCGCAAAACCTCTTCGCGATCTTCACGCGAACCTTCAAACGGCGGTGGTACCGCTGCCGGAAGTGGATAGATATCAGTGTACTTGCGCGAATCATCACGGATTTCTTCGGCACGCTTACAGGCCACACGATGGGCGGTGCTATCAGAACTGCGCACATCGGCTAGAACGGGTTCGCCATCAAGACATGCCGGTTGAGCCACCGGGCAACGCGCAGCGAATGGGCAACCCGTTGGTTCATAGAGCATCGAAGGCGGATTACCTTCAACTGCAGCAAGCTGGTACTCTTTACGCGAATCCAATCGCGGTAACGAACCAAGCAAACCGATGGTGTAAGGCATAGCCGAGTGATAGAAAATCTCATCAACAGAACCAGATTCGACCACACGTCCGGCGTACATCACAGCAACTTTATCTGCAATTCCAGCAACCACACCAAGATCGTGGGTAATCATAATAACTGCAGCACCAAGTTCATGTTGTGCTCTGCGCAACACGTCGAGAATCTGAGCCTGGATAGTTACGTCAAGTGCGGTTGTAGGTTCGTCGGCAATAATGAGCTCTGGCTTGTTTGCAATAGCCATGGCAATCATCGCACGCTGACGCATACCACCGGAGAATTCATGCGGGAAAGACTTGACGCGAATTTCCGGATTTGGAATACCGACCATCGTCAATAGCTCAATAGCGCGTTCGCGACATTCGTTATCCGATAGTGACGGATTGTGAACTTTGAGAGCTTCAACAATCTGATCACCAATTGTGTAGACCGGTGTCAGAGCTGAAAGCGGATCTTGGAAGACCATCGCAACAGTCTTGCCACGCACCTGTGACATGTAGGAATCTGAGCGGCCGAGAACTTCAGTGCCGTGGAGCTTTACTGAACCTTCTACTTGGGCAGATTGGTCAAGTAGGCCCATAATGGCCATCGACGTAACCGACTTACCAGAACCTGACTCACCGACGATGCCCAGAACTTCACCGGAGTTAACTGAGAAGTTGACCCCACGAACTGCATGGACTGAACCATCTTCGGATGGGAAACGCACATGCAGATCAGAGACTTCAACAATCGGTACACCGCTAGTAGCTTGAGGAAGATCTTCGGTCTCAAACGATACTGCTTCGTTTTTCTTACTCATGCTTTTCCTCCAGACTTAGACGTTGGATCAATAGCATCGCGCAATCCGTCACCAATGAAGTTCACTGAGACGAGCATGAAAACAAGCACGAGTGCTGGTGGCACGAAGAGCCAGGAATGCGTCAATGCCGAGGCCTGGCCTTGGCCGATAAGGGCACCGAGAGAGATCTGCGGATCCTTAATACCCAGTCCGAAGTAGGACAGCGTGGTTTCGGACAACACAGCACCGGCAATCCCAAGCGTAAAGTCAATAATCAACAACGAAGAAATGTTGGGAATAATGTGACGAATAATAACGAAGAACGGTGGCACCGACATGTACTGTGCGGCGTGGACGTAATCCAAGCTCTTGACAGACATCGTCAAGGATCGAACCACTCGCGCGGTGAGCATCCAACCAAACAGGGCCAGCAAGATGATCAATACGACGACCGAGCTCGACTGCCCGCTCAGGCGCTGGTTGATAACAGCGATGAGCAAGAAGGACGGAATAACGAGCATCAAATCGATAATCCATGAACCGACTTTGTCGATCCAGCGACCAAAGTAGGCGATCGAAGAACCAAAGAGCGCGGCCCAGCTGGTTTGCAAGAACGCAACCGAAAAACCGATCATGAGTGAGGTGCGTAGGCCTTCGATAGTGAGGGCGAAGATGTCGCGTCCGCGATTATCTGTACCGAACCAGTGGTTGCCACTTGGTCCTTGCAGTGGCGCGGTACGGTCACGGGTCAGGTAATCCCACTGGCTGATATAGGAGCCAAATAGGGCTAACGCGACCACGCCGATCAACATAAATACGCCGAAGACGGCTGTCTTGTTGCGCAAGAAACGACGGCGAATAAGTTGGCCACGAGAATAACGCACGGCATTTTCCATGCGAATATCTGCGTCTTTAGTCAGCTGAGCTTGGACAGCGTCGATTTCGGCCTGTGTGACCATTGGGGAATGTTGAATTCTCGTCATCAGCCTACCCTTACTCGTGGATCAACAATTGATATAGCAACATCGGATAAGAACGCACCGGTTAAGGTGAAAGTACCCGCGAAGGCTACAACGGCTGCCGTTCCATTAATATCGGCGCCGGTAATAGTACCCACGGAGTAGATACCCATTCCGTTCCAACCATAAACCTGTTCTGTAATGGCCGCACCGAGAATAAGGGTGGCGATACCAAATGCGAAGTATGTTGCGATCGGGATAAGTGCAGTTCGTAGGGCGTGCTTACGAATTGCTGTTCCGAAACGAACGCCTTTTGCTCGGGCGGTGCGCACGTAGTCAGCACCGAGAGTATCGAGCATGAGGTTTCGCTGGATACGCGAGTAGGTCGCGATTGAGGTTGCTGCCATACTGATCGTTGGTAGCAACAAGTGCTGGGCGCGATCAAAGAGTTGCGGGAAGAAGCCAGATGGCGGGATCGCAGATGTTGGCCCAATGAAGTTGAAGATCTGATAACCAGCAGATTGGTTGGCCCATGTTGCCAAGATCTGCAAGAACACCGCGATAACCATCGCTGGGGTGGAGATAATGATCATCGAACCGAGCGAGATCGCACGGTCACGCTTGGTGTACTGGTGGACAGCTGCCCACGCACCAAGGGAAACACCACCGATAATTCCGATGAAGAAGCCGAGGAAAACAAGCTGAAGCGAGATGGGAACTCGGTTCGCAATTTCCGCGTTCACGCTACTGCCTTTCGGAGAATAACCCCAGTCCCAGTGGCTAATCATGCCGACCCAGTTAACGAATCTATCCAAAATTGGGTCAGTGGGATTGATGTTCCACCCAGTTAGGCGTGCATCAACTGTACGAACAACCTCATCGTAAGGAACGTTCTTCCCTGAGGTGATCTCAGCTTCGATGAGCATCGAGCGCGGATCGAGCTGCGTGCCAGCAATAAAGTAGGCAAGAGTGACCGCTACTGCTAGTAAAAGCAGGTAATTCAGCAATCGCCGTATGATGAACTTAAACATGCGAGGCTTTCTGTCCGGCGGTGTTCTCCGCCTCGCAGGGACGAATAAAACACCGATTTTCTTATTCTCTTAACAGTGGAGTGTATACCGAAAGAATACTTCGACTCACATTGTACAGGCTCTTTGTGGTTCATCTTCCATTCAAAAAGTTTTGTGATTACATCACCACACCATAACCAACCTTGATTTCGTCCTTAATGTTTGCTCTTTCTCACTCCAATTAGCACATGACTAACGTCCCGGTCTAGGCTGGAGGTGTGCAGATCATAAATCTATTACATCGCGGCCCACTGCCCTATATGTCAGTGGACGCTTTACAGCGGTATTTACACGAAAAAGTCGCGTCACTCCACGCTCCGGACACGTTGATTATATGGGAAGCACAAGATACCTACACCGCCGGTCGGCGCACCCAAGTACAAGACATTCCAGACACTAATGTTCCAGTGATCGCCATGGATCGCGGTGGTTCAGTCACATACCATGGTCCTGGCCAACTCGTGATTTATCCCATTGTTAAAGTTCGTCCGCCACAAGACGTCGTCGCGTTTGTGCGCACCACCGAGCAGGCCCTCATCGAGGCAGTCCAGACGTGGGATATTAACGCAAAAACAGTTGCCGGACGCTCTGGGGTATGGATTGACGCTCAGTACATGCCCACCGGTTTAGAATCCAAACTTTGTGCGATCGGGATTAAGTTTGCTCAAGAAACGACGATGCACGGCATGGCCTTGAACGTATCGACCGATCTGGAACAGTTTATGCGCGTGAGACCGTGCGGCATTACTGACGCAGGTGTGACTTCACTTGCCCAACTTGGCTTACAGAAATCATTGGCTCACACAGCTGAGCTCCTCATACCTTACTTATCACATAGCTATCAGCAATTCCTGGCGCGCCCAGAACCTGAAATTCACTATCATCAGGCACCAGATCAGCTCTTAGAAGAAGCTGAGCATTTTCTACCTCCGGTACCTGAGCGAACCGGCGTAGCATGGAAACCGACCGTAGAACACAAGGAGGCATAGTGGCCGTCGCAGACCGCGTAAACCCAGAGCACCGAAAGTTATTGCGCGTCGAAGAGCGCAATCGTGAAACTCCTATCGAAAAGAAACCTGGGTGGATTAAAACCACTGCAACAGTTGGTGAACAATACACCGATATGCGCAACTTGATGGAGGGGGCAAGTTTGCACACGGTGTGCGCTGAAGCAAACTGTCCTAATATCTACGAATGCTGGGAAGATCGCGAGGCGTCCTTCCTTATCGGTGGCGATATCTGTACCCGACGCTGCGATTTTTGCTTTATTAAAACCGGTCGCCCCACCAGTTACGATCGCGACGAACCTCGTCGCGTCGCTGAATCGGTTGTGAGTATGAAACTTAATTACGTCACTGTTACTGGCGTTACCCGTGACGATCTCGACGACGGCGCCTCGTGGCTGTATGCCGAAACGTGCCGCGAGATTCACCGCCAATCTCCAACCACCGGCGTCGAACTTCTTATTGACGATATGCGGGGCGGCAGCAACTCCTTGCAGCAGGTTTTTGATTCGCGCCCTGAAGTCTTGGCACATAACCTTGAAACTGTTCCGCGAATTTTTAAGAAAATCCGTCCTGCGTTCCGCTATGACCGTTCCCTGCAACTCATTAGCGCCGCATCCGAATCTGGCCTGATCACTAAGTCCAATCTCATTTTGGGAATGGGAGAGACGATGGATGAGGTTATTCAAACGATGCAAGATCTCAAAGACGCCAAGTGCGACTTGTTGACGATTACCCAATATCTACGTCCCTCCCCGCTCCATCATCCTATCGACCGCTGGTTAAAGCCAAAAGAATTTGTTGAACTATCCAAAATCGGTTACGAGATGGGCTTTGCAGGTATTATGGCTGGGCCGTTGGTTCGCTCCTCGTATCGTTCTGGTTCCCTGTGGGCTCGCGCAATGGCGCATAAGGGCTGGAAGATACCAGAAAACCTCAAAGCAATCGGAGCTAGTGCCCAACACGGTTTGGGCGTTGGTGGCGGTCATGCGCGCCAAGAAGCAGCCAGTTTAGTCGCCCGCGGTTTCTAGCTACCCGGCTAAGCGCGCAGGTTCGCCGTCGTTGCTCTAAACCAAAGCGGCGAGCTCGGCCCTCACGTTACGCAAATAAGTCTTTGACTGCGGCGATATCGACTTTCCCATTAGCGTTGGTCGGCAAATTTTCGACGACGGCGATACGGCGCGGTGCCTTGTAGCGCGCAATATGCGCTGCAACAAAGTCACGAATCTGCTCAACGGAAGGAGATTCGTGACCAGGAGTAGCTATAACTGCCGCAGCAACTATTTCACCCCATACTGGATCTGGAATTCCTACAACAGATGCGTCGGCGATCTGCGGCATCTGCACCAATACATTCGTCACTTCTTCTGGAATGACCTTTTCCCCACCGGTGTTGATCTGATAGCGCACCCGGCCCATAATCCACACGAAACCGTTCTCATCTCGCCGCGCCAAATCCCCGGTATATAGCCAACCATCTCGAAACGCTTGGGAAGAGTAATCAGCATCATGCCAATACTGGTCAACCACATTAGGGCCGGCGATGAGGAGCTCACCGAAATCTGCGTCCTGGCCATCACTATCTACGATGCGTCCTTGCACGTGTGCAAAAGGTATACCGATCGCGCCGCGTGCTTGTGGTAAAAGATCTGGGGAAAGCATAAACCCTGCAGCTGCAGCTTCGGTCATTCCCCACACATTAAGTGGAGCTAAACCCTGTTCTTCCATGCGAGTCAACAAGGCCGGAGGGCATACTGCGCCACCTATAAGGGGCAGGCGCAGATGACGTAAGTCAAACTCCGCAAAGCTTCGATGCGCTAGCAAGGCCGCATAAATAGTTGGCACTGCAAACATGATGGCCACGCGGTGCCGTTCTAGAGCCTGCAGAACCAGTTGCGGATCAAACTCTCGAATAATAACTATGCACCCACCATGGCTAAACAGATCTAACGTCGTTCCGTTAAACCCACCGATATGGCTCAATGGGACTGTGACAAGTTCGACGTCGTGATTGGAGTATTCAAACCCTTCCCGAAAGTTTTGCGAACCCCACCACAACTGTTCGTGAGTCAAACGCACCCCTTTAGGCCGACCCGTCGAACCTGACGTAAACAGCAAGGCTCCCCCATCGTCAGGTTGGGCGGGTGTGACGGGCGCAGTGCTCGCGGGCGCATCCGCGTAACTTTCCTGGAGCCGCCGCCACTTCGGGGCATCTTGCGTGGTCAGGGGTGCGAATTCGTCGTCGTCGATAATAAAGGCGTTTTCAGGCAACCTGCCAGTAAAACTTCTGGCCGTTTCCGGATCGGCAACGACGACGACGGGGGCGATGAAATCAAAAAGCGCCGCTAGCTCTGGGGTTGGGAACCGATAGGATACTGGGGCGAAGATCGCCCCGATACGTGCGCACGCCACATGTAAGAGCATGTGGTAGGGGCTGTTGCGTGCCACCAACACAACTATATCGTTGACCCCAACGCCCAGTTCGGTAAGTAACGTAGCCAATTGCTGGGTGCGGAGGGCTGCTTGTTTGACGGTGAGGAAGCCCGAACCGTAATGTATCGAGATTCGATCGGGATGGGATAGCGCCGCTAGATCAAGTGCGTGTGCTGGGTTAAATCGCGCACCGAACTGATTCATGCCCCCATCCAATAGGCCGCTGCGATCTTTGCTAACCCAAGCAAATCTGCCGGGTTGGTTATCTCGCGCACTGAATGCATAGAGAGCATGGCAACGCCAACATCAACAGTAGTCATACCAAAGCGGGTAGCAGTCAACGGGCCGATTGTTGTTCCGCACGGAACGTCGTTATTCGAAACAAATTCTTGGGTAGCTACCCCTGCCTGGTGCGCGGCGCGTAACCAGATTGCCGAACCGAGAGCATCTGTGGCATAGCGTTGTTGTGCGTTGAGCTTTAGCAGTGGCCCGCCACCAAGAATAGGATGATGAGCTGGGTCATGCTTGGCAATTTTGTTTGGATTAAGTGCGTGACCAGCATCAGCAGAGATGCACGAGGAGTTGGCGATAAAGCGCCAATAGCCTTCTTCGCCCGCATAAGCGCTAGCGTCAACGATCCGGCGCAACGTGCTTTCCAGGATTGGTCCGCTTGCTCCGGTTGGGGTTGCCGATCCTACTTCTTCGTGATCGAAGGCTACGAAGACTAAAACATCATTGTGGCCTACTTCTTCTTGCGCCACACTCAGGAAGGCTTGCAAGGATGCAAACACGGAAGTGAGGTTATCTTGGCGGGCGGCGCTAAAGAAATCTTCCCCGCTTGGGCCTCCATAGATACGGTAGGGCGCACTATCGTAGGCAAACAAATCAGTGCCAGCTACCTGTTGGGGATCAATCCCGGCACTGGCGCAGATATGGTCCATTACCTCAGCTTCATTACATGACCAGAGGGGATGATAATCTTGTTGGCGCGAGAGCTTCAACTCATCATTTTGGCTGCGGTCTAAATGCGGAGCTAGCTGAGGGATAGTCATCAGTGCCTCGGTTTTGACCAAGTGCCGTTCGCCGTCGGTGGTGATGATCTGACCGGCAATACCCAGATCGCGGTTCAGCCACGAGTTGAGCAACGGACCGCCATAGACTTCAACATTAACCTGGGAATATCCTTCAGTTATCGACGTAGCTACGGGCTTGAGTTTAAAGGACGGCGAATCGGTGTGGGAGCCGATAATTCGAGCGCCGGTGTGTTGAGTGAAGGTGCGTGGCATCTGCCAGGCAACAACCGCGCCTGCGGTCACCATCACTGCCCGATCTGCATTGGACCATGGCTCAGTACTGGTACAGCGGGTAAAACCAGCTTCGTGGAGAATCTGAGCTATATTTTCCGCAGCGTGGTAGGACGTTGGTGAGTGGCTGATGAATTCACCAAAGGCTTGGGCATAGGTACGTGGCGTAAAAGAATCAAGGTAAGTCATACTTTAATTCTAGTCGTTTGTAGCTCAGTCTGCGCGCAAAGCTCCGAGTAGGAAGAGCCAGGCATCATGGCCGGGGCGAATCAGATCGACGTGGTTAGCTCCTGGAATCATCGCGGTTCGGATGGGAGTTTCAGGAATTTGGCGTACGAGCATTGCCGGGATGGTTAAATCTTCTTCGCCGTGGATGATGTGTATGTTCAGTCCACTATCGACGTAGCCTGCTTCGCCTAGCTCGTTCATCCGAACGCTGGGATCGAGGTGGCGATATAGTTCTGGCAGTTCGGTTGGCATCCCACCCATCCAGCGTTCAATGCCGGTCACGCCGGCGTTGGCAGCTGCGAGTTCGGTTAGGCAGAAAAATGGTGCCAGTGCGATTGCTCTGCGCGGGGGCAATTGCGGATCGAGAACAATGTCAAGGATGAGGGTTCCGCCTAGGGAGTGACCGATCCAAGTGGCATCGCGAAGATCTGGGCGGTGGGCTAGGAACGCGAGATCGTCAAGAGTAATGCGTGGATTTCCTCGTTCTTTGCGCACTTCAACGAGGGCTACTCGGTAACCTTCTTCACCTAGGGCTAACGCTGCTGGGCGAGCGTAGGCAACACTGACATCGGATCGGAAACCGCCTCCGGGAACGAAAACAACGACGTGCCCATCGCTAGGCCCATACCATTCGATGAATTGCGAAGGATCTGTTCCGTAGGGTTCGACTTCTTCGCTGGCAACACTAAGTACCGCCAAGTTTTGCAGGACATGGCGTTCTGGGCTATCTGGTGTTGCCTCGTCAATGAACATGTGAACTAGTATTACGCATAGGAGAGCAAAACTCATGTTTTTAGCAACGAAATGTCTTCGATGAGGTCATTGCCACGAAATCAACGCACCGTTAATTTTGGTGTGAAGAACTAAAAGGCGGGGCAGTTTTTAGTTAACGTCGGCGCCCAGATCCATTACGAATGCGCGTTGTGCGGGTGATTCTACAGATTCGGGGTTGTATGTGCGCTGAACGAGATCGATAGCCGCGTGCGGATCCATCCCATCGTAAACCGCTAGAATCGCCAACGCAGTTCCGGTGCGCCCCACACCACCGGCGCACGTAATTTCAACTTTTTGATCCGCTGCGCTTTCCCAAGCTTCTCGCAACGTTTGCAAGGCTTGAGCTGAACGGCGTGGCAAGCGATAATCTGGCCAATCGATCATGATGGTTTGTCCAGCTTCGGAGGAGAGGGTTTGGGCACCAAATCGATGCCCAACAGAGGTTGTTAACACGATGGATAGATCAGCAACGTCATCGACTGCGACCTTCCATGATCGTCCTCTGATCCGTCGTCCAGACGGGAGGGTAATGACACCTGGACCATCATTCCATGTAGCCATCGCCAACCTCCTGATATTGATTCGCAAGTGTTCTCGCGTAGTATAAAAATACCAATGCTTGCATCGATTCCCCTAGTACTAGGGGCACTTAGAGCCACTTTGGCAATCAATGTCACACCAGTATGTTGATTTGGGCCACATTTCCTCCCTTTCCTGATAATCTTTACATCAAGACATCTATGTTTTAGACACGTCATATTCATAGGAGAGTAGACATGGTTGAGATTATTTACACCCACACCGACGAAGCCCCCATGCTCGCAAGCGCATCCTTGCTACCCATCGTCTCAGCTTTCGCTTCTACAGCCGGCATTTCAATTCGCTCAGCCGATATTTCCCTCGCGGGGCGAATCATTGCCGCATTCTCAGATCATCTGCCCGAACACCTGCGTCAACCTGATGCCCTTGGCGAGCTTGGCGAGCTAACGCAACACCCCGAGGCGAACATTATTAAGCTGCCAAATATCTCCGCCTCCCTACCCCAGCTACTCGCCGCAATTGACGAACTTCAAAGCCAGGGCTACCCCGTGCCTGACTATCCCACCAATCCAAGAAGTGAAGCTGACAACGAGATTCGTTCACGCTATGACGCAGTCAAAGGATCAGCCGTTAACCCGGTGCTACGCGAAGGGAACTCAGATCGTCGTGCGCCGCTGGCGGTGAAAAACTATGCGCGCACCCATCCGCATCGCATGGCGCCCTGGTCTGCAGATTCCGGTACGCGCGTTGCCACTATGGACTTAGGCGATTTCAAACACAACGAAGTCTCCGCCGTCGTCAACAAAGCTTGCCGCGCACAAATCGTCTTCACCCCACTAGAAGGTAGCCCGGAAACTATCACCAGCGATATCTATCTTGAAAGTGCCGATGTTCTTGATGCCAGCGTGATGAACGCCCAGGCTCTGGATTCATTCCTGGCTGGCGCACTGGCTGCGGCAAAGAAGGAAGATCTACTGTTCTCAGTTCATCTCAAAGCCACGATGATGAAAGTATCTGATCCAGTCATTTTCGGGCACACGGTTCGCGCTTTCTTTGCCCGCACTTTCCAGCGCTTTGGCAGCGAACTGCAAGCAGCTGGCCTAGATGCTGATAATGGCTTGGCTTCTATCTTTTCCGGACTTGAAAAATCGGCGCAACTGCGCGCGCAAGCACCAGAAATTTTAGAGTCTTTTGCGCAAGATTTAACTGCCGGCCCACTCCTTGCCATGGTCAACTCCGATAAGGGAATAACAAATCTACATGTTCCTTCGGATGTGATTGTCGATGCCTCCATGCCGGCAATGATTCGTAATGGCGGAAAAATGTGGGGGCCAGATGGGCAACTCCATGACACCATCGCCGTCATACCTGATTCTTCCTATGCTGAGGTCTATCAGGCAGTTATCGACGATTGCATAGCACACGGTGCTTTTGACCCTGTGACGATGGGTAGCGTGCCAAATGTGGGTCTCATGGCACAAAAGGCCGAAGAATATGGCTCTCACGATAAAACATTTATCGCCCGGGCACCGGGCCGAGTCGAGATTATCGCCGACGACGCCACCGTGCTTCTTGCCCGCGAAGTTCACGCAGGCGACATTTTCCGTAGCTGTCTAACTAAGGATGCGCCCATCCGTAACTGGGTTAAGTTAGCAGTCGAGCGCGCACGCATATCTGATACGCCAGCTATTTTCTGGCTCGACCCGGAGCGTGCCCACGATCGGGTTATGGAACAAAAGGTTACTCACTACCTAGATGAACACGATACGAACGGTCTAGATATAACGATTATGTCCCCGCGCCTAGCTACCGAGGCAACGGTGGCGCGTATTCGGCAAGGCTTAGATACGATCTCTGTGACCGGAAACGTGCTACGCGACTATTTAACTGACCTCTTCCCCATTATGGAACTGGGAACGTCGGCAAAGATGCTCTCCGTGGTTCCACTCATGGCTGGTGGTGGCCTGTTTGAAACCGGCGCTGGCGGGTCTGCACCCAAACTCGCCCGGCAACTACTAGACGAAAACCATCTGCGTTGGGATTCGCTCGGAGAGTTCTTGGCGATCGCTGAATCATTGCGCCACGCAGAGCGAACGTCTGGTAATCGCGCAGCGCGCGTGCTCGCTACCACTCTCGATGAAGCCACCGAACGAGTACTAAGCGAAGAACGCTCTGCGCAACGCTCAGTTGGCCAGCCTGATAATCGTTCGTCGCATTTATGGCTAGCTACATACTGGGCACAGGCATTGGCAACCCAAGATGCTGATACTGATCTGGCACAGATTTTTTCACCGATCGCCAGGCAGCTCCACGAACATGCAGCGCAAATTCAAGCCGACGTTATCGATGTGCAAGGGCGTGCGGTAGACCTTGGTGGCTACTACCATCCAGATCCACAGATCCTCGCAGAAGTTATGCGTCCCTCAACACTGTTCAACACGATTTTGGCGTCGCTCTAACACCCGATGCTACATCGCCCACAGTTGAGTCAATGTCACATATCGCACACGCCGCATATAGTGCCTGAAAATGCTAACGTTTTACGTGGTTTGATTATTGACATTGAGGAAAGGAATTATGATTCGATCACGCGCGTCTCGGTTTGTTATCGGCCTGCCGATAGCACTCCTAGCTTTCACAGGTTGTTCGAACTGTGCCGATATTAGTGGCACGCAAGCCCTTAACGGCGTAGCCGAAAACATCACTCCAGCCTGGGAAGGACTCCCTGCCGATTCATCGGAGAACTGGGACTTCTCTGCAGCTGACACCTCCACATTCGATTCATGTAAGGCACTATCGTGGATTTCAATTCCAACCGGTAACTCAGGCCAAGACTCACCATACACGGTTGCGCTGTTCCACAACGGCGAATTTATTCGAACTGCTGAAGCCCGCCCTTACCTCGGCGTGCCGAAGGTTTCCCGGGTCTCTGACAAGGAAATTCAGATCGAACGCCCGTGGTTTGTCGATGCTGAGCACACCAAGCCAATGACTGCGGTAGCTACCTATGTGTGGAACGAAGACACTTCGCGCGTCAAGCGTACCGGTGGCCTACCACCAAACGAATTTGCCGCCGGTGGGCTACAGCCAACTGCTGAATAATTGTTTCATTCTCTCTGCTCTTGCATGCAATAAAACATCACATGTGAGAGCCTAGTGGCGGGGAACATCGATACCGATGTTCCCCGCCACTACGTCAAGACATAAGTCAATGCGACTGATCGCGCTTATGAATGCTCTTTGAACTTTTCGTCAGCGTTGTAACACGCTCTCATAGACCGATGCTCTTTTGGGCTGCGCTCAACGCTTGCACAGATGCATCAAACCGGGCGCGTTCGGCTTCATCCATCGGGAATTCAATCGGGCGTTCAACGCCGTTTGCACCCACAATGCACGGCACTGCGAGCGCCACATCTTCAACCCCGAACGAGCCGTGCAAAACACTCGATACCGGTAAGATTGCCCGCTGGTTATTCAACACGGCTTCAACAATGCGCGCCCCAGCTACACCAATCGCATAGTTAGTTGCGCCTTTGCCCTCGATAATCTTGTATGCCGAATGGATAACTTCTTGCTCGAGCTCATGCAAAACTTCGTCGGTAAATACTTTTTCTCCCTGGGCATTGCGCCACTGCCGCAACGAAACTTGACCAATCGTTGCCGAAGACCACAGCGCGAATTCACTATCGCCGTGTTCACCTACGATGAGGGAGTGAACCGAGCGTGGCGAAACACCGATCTTACGGCCAACTAGCCACCGCAGCCGCGAGGAGTCAAGCACAGTACCTGAGCCGAAGACGCGACCATCTGGCAGCCCGGAGAATTTCGCTGCTGCCGCAGTCAATACATCAACCGGATTGGTGACCAACACGAAAATAGCGTTGGGGGAAAGTGGAACCAGATCTGACATGAGGCTTTCCAGAATTCGAGCATTCTTTTCCGCAAGCTCAAGCCGGGTTTGACCCGGGTTTTGTTTCGCCCCAGCAGTAATGAGCACAATATCTGAATTGGCGGTAATAGTAATATCTGATCCGCCAATCAGTTCCGAGCCAGCCATGAACTGGGTGCCGTGTGCTAGATCGAGGACTTCAGCGTCGACTTTCGTTTTATTAATATCGAACAATGCAACGACGTTGGCAGAACCGCGCAACATCGCAGCATACGCAAGCGCAGTACCAACTGACCCTGCACCGATGACGGACATTTTGGTTTTAAATTGTGTAGCCATATTCTTATTATCCTGCTTTTGACGCCAGATGTCTTGAAATTCTTAATCACACTTTCGCGTAGGTAGCATCCAAGCCGTAAAAAGTGACACAATACCCTTAGACAGATTCATTGTGCGGAGGTTATCGTCTTCGGACTGCACGAAAGGACACGTTATGGACAGGTCATTAGCAACCGAAATCGCACGGAAGTTAAGCACCGCGCAACACACTCGTGAAATACTGCCACGTATTTCTGAACAGTTACCTCACGCTAGTATCGATGATGCCTACGAAATTCAAGCCGCATGGGTCGAAGAGCAGCTTGACGCCGAACGTAAGATGGCTGGTCACAAAATTGGTTTGACCGCGCGCGCAGCCCAAGATCGTCGCGGAATCACTGAGCCTACTTACGGCACAATCTTCCGCGACCAAATCTTCGATAACTCTTCGCTGATCGACTTTGACATGTTCCATCAGCCGCGTGTCGAAGTCGAACTGGCCTTCATTCTCAAAGATCGTCTCGAAGGTCCAAACGTGACCACCTATGACGTGTTGCGCGCTACCGAATTCATTACCCCTGCGGTAGAGATTTTAGCTCCGCGCATCGCCGGTCCTGGTCGCACCGTCATAGATTCTGTTGCAGACAATTCATATTTTGGCGCCATGATTATGGGCGGGCGTCCGTTACGCCCTGAAGATGTTGATATGCGCTGGGTTTCGGCGTTGCTGTACAAGAACGAAGTTATCGAGGAAACCGGCGTCGCTGCTGGGGTGTTGAATCATCCGGCAAACGGCGTTGCCTGGCTTGCCAATACCTTAGTCAGTCACGACCAAGCCTTGGATGCCGGCGAGATTATTTTGGCCGGTTCTTTCACTCGCTCTATGCCAGTAGAGCGTGGTGACGTCATTTTGTGTGATTACGGCCGGATGGGTACGATTTCGGCTCGTTTCGTCTAAAGGTTAGTTAGGGATGATGGAAACAACTACGCTGCAAGGTTTACGCCTCGATGATCACACTTTGACGGTTCCGCTAGTTCATCACGACGACGCCGACGCTCGCACAATCGAGATCTTCGCTCGCGTTATCACTCCTGCTGGCGGGGAAGACTTACCATTTTTAGTTTATTTACAGGGCGGTCCAGGCTTTGAAGCACCACGTGTAGCACTCAACCCGCTGTCTCCTAGCTGGCTAGGTAGCGCACTGAAACACTATCGGGTTGTGATGCTCGATCAGCGTGGTACTGGGCGCTCCACGCCGGTTGATTCCACTCTCCTTTCAACTGGCACACCCAGCGAGACTGCACAATATCTTAGCTATTTTCGCGCTGACGCAATAGTTGAAGACGCTGAAATTCTCCGCGAACATCTCGGTGCCAGTGGCCATCAGTGGAATCTCTTGGGGCAAAGTTTTGGTGGATTTAGTGCAGTTTGCTATATTTCCCGTTATCCGCACTCCCTTAATCGCGTCTTCTTCACCGGCGGTTTGCCGCCAGTAACTGGGCACGTCGATGAGTTTTACCGCGCTACGTTTAATAAGATGCGTTGGCTATCGGAAAATTACTATTCGCGTTTTCCCCACGATCGTGACCGGATGCGTTCCGCGGTTGAGTTGGCGGCAGCCGGAGAGATCGTTTTGCCCGACGGCGAAGTCGTCTCCCCTTCGCGATTGCGCTCGATCGGCATGGACTTGGGGCGAGACAACGGCTGGCTCGCTATTCATAATCTGCTGGAATGGGATCCGCGTTCGGCAACCTTTAGTCACGATCTGGCAGCCCAGTTGCCTTTTAGTGCACGTAACCCGCTCTACTTCCTGCTCCACGAGGCATGCGGAGCTAACGGCGTGTCTACGCAATGGTCGGCACAGCGTGTTATGCCTGCAGATTTTAGTGATGATGTCACCTTGTTTACCGGTGAACACGTGTTTGAGGATTGGTGTTCGACCGTTCCGGCTTGGCAGCCGTGGGCTGAGGTTGCACACGAACTGGCAAACTGGCAGTGGCCGGCCTTGTTCAAACCCGATGTTTTACAATCCTCGGGGGTACGTGGAGCTGCAACGATTTATCTCCGTGATGCTTTCGTACCGTTTGAACTGTCTATGGCAACTGCCGATCTTATGCCGGGCGTGCGTGAGATCGTTACCAATTCCCATGAACACAATGGGTTGGGTGCGATGGGTGGCGCCATTTTTGAACACATGTATGAGCTCGCTGACGACGTTCGCTACCGCTAGACAGCGCTGATTGCAGGTTTTCTTCTTTGTGCTACGCAAGCTCGGCTCTGCTGAGAGGAAAAATACTCACGTTCGCCGGCTTTTAAGGGAATAATGGAGATATGACTGAATCTTTTTATCGTAATGGTCGCATTATCGAATCGGTTACCGAAGATGAACGCACCTGGGCAAAAATCGCTCATCTTTCTGCGATTATTGCCATGATTGTCTCTGCAACCTCGCTATCTTTCCTCGGCCCGCTTGTTATTTGGGCGATGAAGAAGGACTCGAGCCCGTTCGTGCGTCAAGCTGCTGCGCAATCGTTCAATTTCAATGCCGGCATGTGGATAATGAATATCGTCGGGTGGGCGCTAACTATAACTATTATTTTGGCGCCTATCGGCCTGCCGCTGGTATTTGCCAGTTTCGTACTCACAATTTGGCAGCACCTCAAAGCATTCGGGGCAACTAACCGCGGCGAGCAATACTCCTACCCGTTCCAGATTCCTATCCTTAGCTAGTGAGTACGTGGGTTTTGGCTGATAGCTCACCTAAACCCACGTACTAAAACTACTATTGCCTATCTGGGGCTAGGTGGCGGCTAGAACTGGCGCGTCATTAGCGCCCAAATAGTGCGATACGAACGATAAAACTCTGAAACTGGCAAGAATTCATGCACTGAATGGAAGTTGAAACCCCCGGTGAAAATATTCGGGGTCGGGATTCCTTGAGTTGATAAGTATGACCCATCTGTGCCACCGCGCATAACCAGTGGACGCGCCGGGCGCCCAGTGGTGAGCACAGCAGCCTGCAAATCCTGGACTACCCACTGATTTTCTGGCTTTAGCGCGTCAGCTATGTTCGCATACACATCGTCGATCTGACACGAAATCTGCGCCCGCGGATGACGCTTCTCGATCTCCGCTACCGCCCGCAGAATCTCGGTTTTGCGTTCTTCATATCTGGCCTTATCGTGGTCACGGATATTGAGTGTAACGATCGTTCGAGCCTGGTTACCGTCGATACCTTGGACCCAAATATATCCCTCGCGTCCTGCAGTACATTCGGGAGTCTGGTTGCGATCGAAACACGAGATCAGATCGTGGGCAACTAGGTTAGGATTAACCAACACTCCTTTGGCCGACATCGGATGAGCAGTCACCCCAGCAATCTCGACGATTGCTTGACCGGCATTAAACGTCTCGTAGGCTATTGTTGATTGCCCCTCGCAATCAACTGTATAGGCGCCAGCTACCGCGAAACGCGTCAAATCAAGTGCCTTAGCTCCGCGTAACCCAATTTCTTCATCCGGGACAAAAGCGAGGACAATATCGCGGTGTTCGACCTCGCCCAGGTGAGAGAGCGCCGTCATGATCGAAGCCAATGCTGCCTTGTCATCACTGCCCAGCACCGACGAACCATCGGTGCAGATGATGTCCTCTCCTAGATAGTCTTCAAGAACAGGATACTGGCGCGGGTCTAGGACCTGGCCGTGACCTAGTTCGATTCGCTGCCCAGAAAAGCGGACAAGCTGTGGGTAAATATCTGGACTCAAACCGACGTCGACGGTATCTAAATGGGCACAAAACCCCAATGCCGGGCCGGGCAGCGTTCCGGGAAACCGCGCTGTGAGGCACGCGTAGTCATCGAGAACGACGTCGATCGCACCGATTTGACGTAATTCATCGGCGAGTAACTCGGCTAGAACGCGCTGACCGGGACTGGTGGGAACAACCGGATTGGAGGCATCGGATTGACTGCTGATCGCTACGTAGCGGAAAAATCGTTCCACCAGCTCTTGGGTTAGACTCGTTGTGTGCATTGCTCTGCCGTATTTTCTCGTTGAGACTTCGTTTTGTTACTTGGTCTCTATTGTACGGCTTGAACCAGCCTCGGCTATGACTATCGGCAGCAGTTTTGGAAAAATACTTGACGCATGCCGTGTATTGTTCGTAGGATAAGAAACCTATAGAGGTTGCAACTTTCATAGGCAAGACTCAAGAGACGCTCTAGCGCGCTCTTGGGTCTTTTTTGTTTTCAGCACAAGCAGTAAGGACAAGGATGGGGCTAGCGGACAATTGTTATTGATGGTTTTGCTGTTTTTCGTTGCTAGGGTGGGGTTTTCTGGAAAGAAACTCGTTTCGACTCGAGTTTTTGGTTGGACAATAGTTATTGATTTTGTTGCCAGTTATCCGCGTGATAGCAGGGAAAAATTGTGGTGAAAGTCGGTTGCATACTAGTGGGTATGAGATCGAACAAGAAACACTGCCCTACTTGTGGTGAAGGCATGGTCAAAAACGGTAAAGACAAATGCGGCCACCAACGCTGGATCTGCTGCTCATGCAAGGTAACCTCGCGTTGGCATAACGACGTCACTTCGCGGGATTTGCGCGCGTTCTTAGACGTTCTGACTGGGAAAACCACGCAGCGAGAACTTCCTGGACAGGGCCGGACCTTCCGACGCAGGAGCGCTGTGTTGTGGGAGATCTGGCCGATATGCGAACCCGATGGGCAAGACCACCGCGTGATCCATGTTGATGGTATCCATTTAGGCCGCGATGCTGTCATTCTGATCGCCTGCAGCCCCGAATATGTGATTGCCTGGCATGTGGCCAGACGTGAATCGACCCAAGCCTGGCTGGACCTGCTCGCGAAAATCCCACCACCCGGTATGGTCGTGGCTGACGGGGGCACAGGTTTCACAACAGCTCGGGCACGATTGTGGCCCTCCACGCGTGTCCAACGCTGCACGTTCCACGCCTATCAACAGGTCAAACGCTACACGACCACACGCTCACGAACTGAATGTGGCAGACAGCTCTACCGGATCGGTGTTGATCTATTGCATGTGAAAACTCCCGCACACGCGCACGCATGGATCGATAGCTTCTATGCTTGGCGTCACCGTTGGGCTGGGTTCCTGGCCGAGAAAACCCGTAACGAGAAAGGAAAACTAGTCGATAAACACGAGCGGCTCGTCAAGGCTGGCAATAGTCTGTCTAGGCTGGTCGATAGTGGCCATTTGTTCACGTTTCTCAATCCCGATCTTTACGATGACGGAGAAATAATCGGTTCTCTACCAGCGATGAATAACCAGATCGAGGGAGGTATCAACTCGCCTTTACGTGAACTGCTGCGCCGTCATCGGGGTATGAGTATCGATCACCGGATCCGTGCAGTGTCATGGTGGTGCTACCTACACACCGAGAACCCTGCCAACCCAGCCGAAATCCTGCGTATCATGCCCACCAACACGGACATCATGCGCGCTTACCAGCAAGCCGCAGCCCGACACCGAGCCGACCACAACAACCATCGCTGGGGCAACGGCCTTGACTGGAACGAACTCCACACCCACACACCCTACCGCAACGACTACTAACCCAAAATCAATAACTTTTGTCCTATAACCCCAAGGATGTCTACAAACAAGAGCGCCAACGGTATTATCGACGCCGTCGGCGGACCAGAGAATATACGATCTCTCACCCACTGCGCGACGCGGCTACGCTTCGAACTCAACGACGCCGATCTGGTCAAGGCAGCAGATCTGGAACAGATTCCTGAAGTCCTTGGCACAATGGCACAATCAGGTGATCGCTATCAGGTGATCGTGGGCGGCGCAGTTGAATCGATGTATAGCGCAATCAATGCGCTACCGCAGATGGCTAATCGCGCCAAAGCAGGCGAATCTGATGAAGATATCAAGGCGGCAGCTCGTTCCAAAGCGCGCGGCAAGTCAGCATGGCTCGATACCTTCTTCGAATACCTTTCTGATTCTTTCCGCCCTATTCTTGGCGTGCTCTTGGGAGCATCGCTGATCATCGCCTTCGCTGCTGTTCTTGACGCGCTCGGCGTCGTCGACTTCCGCGCTGCCGATAAGGCTCCCGGGTGGGTGTTCGTCGATTCCATGTGGCATTCAGTATTCTACTTCCTGCCCATCATGGTGGCATTTAACGCCTCTAAGAAACTCTTAGTTGATCCGTGGCTCGGGGCAACCATCATGGCTGCATTCTTGACCCCCGACTTCCTCAAACTGTCCAACTCAGAGCTTTACACCACTCTACAATGCGTGGAAAACGAGGCAATTAAACAAACTACCTGTTCGATTGACGTTTTCGGTTTGCCACTGACCTTGCCAGATTATTCCGGTAACGTTTTCGTGCCATTGATGATGGTGCCCGTACTCGCATTGGTCTACCGCAACTTGAAGAAGATCATCCCCAGCAACGTCCAGATGGTTTTCATTCCATTCATCTCCATGATCGTCCTCATTCCGCTTACTGCTTTCCTCATCGGCCCATTGGGCATCTGGATCGGTAACGGTCTCGGTTTCGGCTTGGCATGGATGAACACCACTGCTCCATTCATCTTCGCAATCGCAATCCCACTCATCTACCCATTCCTCGTGCCACTCGGTTTGCACTGGCCACTGAACGCCATGATGCTCGTCAATATCCAAACCTTAGGCTATGACTTCATTCAAGGCCCAATGGGTGCATGGAACTTCGCGTGTTTCGGCACCACCGCAGGCGTGCTCTACTTGGCAATCCGCGATAAGGACAACGTCATGCGCCAAACCGCTTCTGGTGCACTCGCAGCCGGCCTCTTCGGCGGCATCTCCGAACCCTCACTTTACGGTATTCACTTACGCTTCAAGCTCGCCTACTCGCGGCTATTGGCTGGCTGTTTAGCTGGCGGCCTTACTATCGCAGTATTGAGCTTGCCATTTGGCGGGGTGACCACAGACGCCTTCGTCTTTACCTCATTGCTCACTATCTCCGTCTTCGATCCGGCTTGGGTTTACTTGATCGCAATCGCGGTAGCATTCACAACCTCGATGTTGGCTGTTATCGTCCTCGATTACCGTCCACGCGAGGAACGTCCTTCCTACATTCGCAAGCACACCGTCACTCTTCCCGATAACACCGTAGGTGTTCCCATCGCAGGAAAAGTCATCTCCCTAGACGACGCCGGTGATCAAGTATTCGCCTCACGCGCTCTGGGTGAAGGTTTCGCCGTCGTCCCAGAAGTTGATGAAACTGGTAACGCCACCGTCGTCGCCCCTATCACTGGAACCGTGTCCAGTGTGACAAAGTCTGGACATGCTTTCGGAATCAAATCGGCTGACGGCACGGAAGTTCTCGTTCACGTCGGCATTGATACCGTCAATCTCAAAGGTGACGGGTTCGATGTCAAAGTTGCTAAGGGCGAGCAGATCACAGCCGGACACCCGCTGGTCGCGGTAGACTTTAAGAAAGTTGCCGCAGCAGGATATGCCACCACCGTGATCGTCACGGTCACTAATACGCGTTCCTTTGCGGCAGTAACACCAGTACTGGCAGAACATGCAACCGTACTTACGCCAGGTGTAACCACCCAACGTTAAGGACACCCATGGAGATTCTTCGAATCTTTAATAACAACGTCGTCTTGGCCCGTCAAGACTCTGGCCGTGAGGTCATCGTGACGGGCCGGGGCGTCGGCTTTAAAGCCCGGGTAGGGCAAGCTCTCAATCCTGAGTTAATCGTGCGCGTTTTTGTCCCACTAGATGGTCGCGATCCAGACCATCTAGGAGCTCTGATCGCTCAATTGAGCGACAACGTCCGCGATCTCGTACACCGAGCGATGGTTGATGCACACTTTTCTGACGAACAGCTCTCGAGCCCCACACTCTATATAGCGTTATGCGACCACATCGAGTTGGCGTTGCGCCGAATCAAAACTGGTGAAACGCTACAATACCCGCTCCAGGCGGAAGTCGAACATCTCTACCATGCCGAATACGTTCAAGCTGGCATGTTCTTAAAGTCATTAAATACGCTACTTACTGCCAACGATCATCCGCCGTTGCCTGCGCATGAGAGTATCGCTGTGGCACTACATCTTGTCAATGCCGGGTTTGCCGGCGGTAATCTGGCACACACGTACACAATGACTGGTCTTATCCAGCAGGTTATCGATGTTATCGGGGCAACATTTGGAGTTCGCCTTGACCAAACGAGTGTCAACACTGCTCGCCTAATCACGCACATGCGCTACCTATTCGTCCGTATCTTCCAAGGCAAACAACTCACCGATGAGATTTCTAGTATTGCTGCCGCCATCCGAAGCTCACTGGTAGCCGAATATGCGTGCGCCGAAAATATTAATCAACTCATTTCGCTACGTTTAGGCACCGAGCTCAACGACAACGAAATCGCCTACTTGGCGATGCATATTTCCCGAGTTACGTCCGTTCAAGACTAAACAAGTGTATATTTGCCGAGTTATATCTGCTCGAGATTGAACTAGAGGATGGGAGACTGAAAGTTCAGTCTCCCATCCTCTACGTTGTTTCTCAGCCTGCCCGATATTTGACTTCGGCTGAGTATAATTAGTTGTTCGGTTGAGTTCTCCCCTGTTTGGCTCCACTATACGTGGCAGACATCGTGCCGATGTTCCGCCAAGCTCTGCTTCCTTACAGGAGGAACTTCACGTCTGGATGGATCAGCTTTTCAACTGCTGCACGTGCGTCTGCTGCCGTTGGAGCATCTAGCGCGTATGCGGCCATTTGCTGGCAGGTGGACAGATCGTGGAGTTTGAGTGCTGCACGTACTGCCCCAACCTTTGACGGTGCCATCGATAGCGACTGGACGCCTAGTCCGGTCAGAACCAGGGCCAAGAGTGGATCTCCGCCTGCTTCACCACACACTCCCACATACTTTCCAGTGGCGGTACCACCTTGGCATGCGAGTCGAATCATGCGCAGCACAGCTGGCTGCCAGACGTCAAGGAGGCTGGCAAGCTCGCCTTGCATACGATCAGCAGCCATGGTGTATTGAGCGAGATCGTTGGTGCCAATCGACGCAAAGTCCACTACGGAAAGTAACTGTGCGGAGTTGATGGCAGCTGCAGGGACTTCGATCATGATACCCACTGATGGCAAACCAACAGCTCGCGCTTTTTGGGCAAACCACTGTGCTTCTTCCATTGTGGCAATCATCGGAGCCATCACGCGTACATCAGCACCCGTTGCCTTATAGGCAGCTGCTAGTGCTTGGAGTTGCGCGTCCATAAGATCTTCACGGATCCGGGTCAGCCGAACACCGCGGCGTCCAAGCGCCGGGTTTTCTTCTTCGCCGAGGTCTGCAAATTTCAGGGGTTTATCAGCGCCGGCATCTAAGGTGCGTACTGTGACCCGACGTTTTCCAAACGCTTCAAATACTGTTTTGTATACTTCGGTTTGCTCTTCAACACTCGGAGCTGCTTCACGGCCCAGGAACAGGAATTCGGTACGGAATAACCCCGAACCTTCAAGGTCTTTTTGGGCTGCTCGTTGTGCATCATCAGCTGTACCGATATTGGCAAGTAGTGCAACGCGATGACCGTCATACGTCATTCCAACTCCGTGAGAATCCGCTAACGCCTTTTCACGTTGTTCGGAACGTTCGGTTAGCAGATCGACGTCGTCTTGCGAAGGTGCGATAATGACTTCGCCAACCCCACCATCGAGTGCCATAGTAGCGCCAGCTTCTTGGGCTTGGGTGGCATATTCGACTACTTTTCCAACGCGCACCGCTGCCGGAATACCGAGCTGTGCAGCCAAAATCGCTGTGTGGCTCGTTGGGCCACCTTCTGCGATAACGATTCCGAGAGCTTTTTCAGGATCGAGCGTCGCGGTTTCAGCGGGAGCAAGATCGCGGGCAACAATAATAGAGGGCTGCGCAAGTTCCGGAATACCGGGCATCGGTAGGTTACGCACGACGGCAATCGCACGATCTCGTACATCGTAGAGATCGGTGGCGCGTTCTGCCATATATCCACCAAGTTCGATGAACATATCGGCATACTTTTGAATCGCATCAGAGATGGCTCGGGTAAGACCGGAACCATTTTTGAGCTCTTTGACGATTGCTTTCTTCAAACCCCGATCGCGCGCCATTTTGGCGGTGGCGCTTAAAATCTCTTGCGCTTTTTCCGAGGCGTGTTCGGCGCGGTCCAGCAGTTCGCTCGCAACCGTTTCGAGGGCCTGTGCGACCGTTTCACTCGCCTGGTCTACGTCTGTGGTTCGTGGCTCATTTGGGTCAATTGTTGGGGCCGGAGATACGACTGCGATTGCGCCGTGGGCTGTTCCAGCCGATACGCCAATTCCAAGTAGTACGCGATGCTCTACCGCCATAACATCACGCGTCCAGATCGGTAGAGATCAGTTCTGCAAGCTTGTCTAGCGCCTCGGTAGCGGTGTCGTCTTCGGTGGAGATGGTGACTTCGTCACCGTGATCTGCACCAAGAGACATAATATCGAGTACCGATGCTGCGTCTGCTTCTTCGCCATCGAGGGTGAGGGTGAACTCTACTCCGGTGGCTTCGGCAGCTTCAGCAAGCAGAGCTGCCGGACGTGCGTGGAGTCCGACGGTGGACGCTACGGTAACTGTTCGAGAGATCATGAGTGATTCCTTCCTCTTTGAAGGTGCTTTACGCATACGACTTCAACATTCTTGATTGTTGCCAAAAATAAAAAAGCCTGAGATATGCGAACGCATTTCTCAGGTTTTGCCTTTTCAGTAACAACCCTGTTAGTGGACTTTATCCACTCCCTAGTTTAGCGCATTGCCCTACACATAATCTAGGTCTATGCCGAAAGAAGATAAGATCAACGTTCGCTGAGGGAAAAGTTAGCGCTATAGTTCACACAACATAGTGAGCTTGATGTTGGTATGTCTGTTTGGTTTGTGATTGTGTGTTTGTGGTTGGGAGGGGTGCGGGTGTTTACTGGTTTATTCTATATACACGAAAATGGTAGGAGACACAACCACAATAGTTTAACCTACTGGGTGGTGTCTCCTACCTTGTCAATAATGTGTTGACGGCGGTGTCCTACTCTCCCACACTCCCTCGAGTGCAGTACCATCGGCGCTGGTAGGCTTAGCTATCCGGGTTCGGAATGGAGCCGGGCGTTTCCCTACCGCTATGACCACCGTCAAAAATCTTGGAGTTTAATACCACCACCACTGTATTTTAGTGTGGGGGTTGGGAATCGTATAGTGAACGCGAAACATGTTAATATCGTGTCTTTTGTTAAGTGGTTGGCCATTAGTACCAGTCAGCTCCAACAATTACTTGTTGTCCACGCCTGGCCTATCAACCCCATGGTCTATAGGGGGCCTTCAAAACATTAAATGTTTATGGAAACCTTATCTTAAAGCAGGCTTCCCGCTTAGATGCTTTCAGCGGTTATCCCTTCCGAACGTAGCTAACCAGCCATGCACCTGGCGGTACAACTGGCACACCAGAGGTTCGTCCGTCCCGGTCCTCTCGTACTAGGGACAGCCCTTTTCAAGTTTCCTACGCGCGCAGCGGATAGGGACCGAACTGTCTCACGACGTTCTGAACCCAGCTCGCGTGCCGCTTTAATGGGCGAACAGCCCAACCCTTGGGACCTACTCCAGCCCCAGGATGCGACGAGCCGACATCGAGGTGCCAAACCATGCCGTCGATATGAACTCTTGGGCAAGATCAGCCTGTTATCCCCGGGGTACCTTTTATCCGTTGAGCGACGGCGCTTCCACAAGCCACCGCCGGATCACTAGTTCCTACTTTCGTACCTGCTCGACCTGTCGGTCTCACAGTCAAGCTCCCTTGTACACTTACACTCAACACCTGATTGCCAACCAGGCTGAGGGAACCTTTGAGCGCCTCCGTTACCATTTAGGAGGCAACCGCCCCAGTTAAACTACCCACCAGGCACTGTCCCTGAACCAGATCATGGTCCAAGGTTAGACATCCAGCACGACCAGAGTGGTATTTCAACAATGACTCCATCACCACTAGCGTGGCAACTTCACAGTCTCCCACCTATCCTACACAAGCCGTACCGAACACCAATACCAAGCTATAGTAAAGGTCCCGGGGTCTTTCCGTCCTGCTGCGCGTAACGAGCATCTTTACTCGTAATGCAATTTCACCGAGTTCGCGGTTGAGACAGCGGAGAAGTCGTTACGCCATTCGTGCAGGTCGGAACTTACCCGACAAGGAATTTCGCTACCTTAGGATGGTTATAGTTACCACCGCCGTTTACTGGGGCTTAAATTCACAGCTTCGAACACAAACGTGTTCTAACCGTTCCTCTTAACCTTCCAGCACCGGGCAGGCGTCAGTCCGTATACATCCACTTACATGTTCGCACGGACCTGTGTTTTTGATAAACAGTCGCTTCTCCCTGGTTTCTGCGGCCATCACCCCTAGCCAGAAAAGGCTTCAAGGATCAGGCCCCCCTTCTTCCGAAGTTACGGGGGCATTTTGCCGAGTTCCTTAACCACGATTCACTCGCTCGCCTTAGTATACTCTACCCAACTACCTGTGTCGGTTTCGGGTACGGGCGGCTAAAACCTAACGTCGAGGCTTTTCTAGACAGCACAGGATCACTCTACTTCCCCACAATAATGGGTCATCATCCAGCCTCACCCTTCACGCTTCCCGGATTTACCTAGGAAACAGGCCGCACTGTTAAACGTGGCAAGCCATTAGCCACGCGAAGCTACCACTCTGCGTCACCCCTGTTAACACGCTTGCCTACTACATGCTCAGGCCCCACGCTCCCCACACACCATCAACCCGAAGGAAGACAATGGCAGATCGGATGGTTAGTATCACACGATTCAGCATTGACGGTCTTTCGCCGGTACCAGAATATCAACTGGTTACCCATCGACTACGCCTGTCGGCCTCGCCTTAGGACCCGACTAACCCAGGGCGGACGAACCTGGCCCTGGAACCCTTAGTTATACGGCGGACGGGATTCTCACCCGTCATTCGCTACTCATGCCTGCATTCTCACTCGTACGAAATCCACAACCAGTTACCTGTGCTGCTTCACCTCACGCACGACGCTCCCCTACCCAACAAAACACTAATGTCTCATTGCCACGGTTTCGGCGGTGTGCTTAGCCCCGCTACATTGTCGGCGCAGAATCACTTGACCAGTGAGCTATTACGCACTCTTTCAAGGATGGCTGCTTCTAAGCCAACCTCCTGGTTGTCACAGCAACTCCACATCCTTTCCCACTTAGCACACGCTTAGGGGCCTTAACCGATGGTCTGGGCTGTTTCCCTCTCGACTACGAAGCTTATCCCCCGCAGTCTCACTGCCGTGCTCTCACTTACCAGCATTCGGAGTTTGGCTGACGTCAGTACCCCGATAAGGGCCATCGGCCATCCAGTCGCTCTACCTCCAGTAAGAAACACACGACGCTGCACCTAAATGCATTTCGGGGAGAACCAGCTATCACGGAGTTTGATTGGCCTTTCACCCCTACCCACAGGTCATCCCCTCCATTTTCAACTGAAGTGGGTTCGGTCCTCCACACGCTCTTACACGTGCTTCAACCTGCCCATGGGTAGATCACCCCGCTTCGGGTCTAGAACATGCAACTAAAATTCGCTTTTTAAAACTCGCTTTCGCTACGACTACCCCACACGGGTTAACCTCGCTACATGCCACTAACTCGCAGGCTCATTCTTCAAAAGGCACGCCATCACCCCTACCAAGGAGGCTCTGACGGATTGTAAGCGTCCGGTTTCAGGTACTATTTCACTCCCCTCCCGGGGTACTTTTCACCATTCCCTCACGGTACTATCCACTATCGGTCACACGAAGTATTTAGGCTTACACAGTGGTCTGTGCAGATTCACACGGGATTTCACGTGCCCCGTGCTACTCGGGCACCACATAAGACAGACTGACATGTTACAACTACCGGACTCTCACCGTCTACGGTCCAGCTTCCCAACTGATTCGCCTACACACCAGCATTTATCACTATCCGACCCCTCATCGGCGGGATCAAACATGGCCCCACAACACCACACACGCAACGCCCGACAGCTATCACACGCACATGGTTTAGCCTCATCCGCTTTCGCTCGCCACTACTCACAGAATATCTTTTCCTACGGGTACTAAGATGTTTCACTTCCCCGCGTTACCCCCAAACACCCTATACATTCAGATGCTGGTAACTAGAAATAACTCTAGCCAGGTTCCCCCATTCGGACACCCCCGGATCACAGCTCGTTTGCCAACTCCCCGAGGCTTATCGCAGGCTACAACGTCCTTCATCGGCTCCGTATGCCAAGGCATCCACCGAACGCTCTTGAACACTTACAAAAAACCAAAGATGCTCGCGTCCACTATACAATTCTCAACCACCACACCAACACCACACCCCCAAACACCCCACAAAAGAGCATCCAGAAACACAGGCAGCACGGAGTATTACCCCACACCCCAACAGCATGCCAGCAATCCATAACAACATTTCCACTAAAAACCACCACAACCAACACCCCCAAAAAACAGGGACATCAGCCACACCCACAATAAACAAAACCAGGTGTGAAGGCAGCTCCTTAGAAAGGAGGTGATCCAGCCGCACCTTCCGGTACGGCTACCTTGTTACGACTTCGTCCCAATCGCCAATCCCACCTTCGACCGCTCCCCCCAAAAAGGTTAGGCCACGGGCTTCGGGTGTTACCAACTTTCGTGACGTGACGGGCGGTGTGTACAAGGCCCGGGAACGTATTCACCGCAGCGTTGCTGATCTGCGATTACTAGCGACTCCGACTTCATGGGGTCGAGTTGCAGACCCCAATCCGAACTGAGACTGGCTTTAAGGGATTCGCTCACCCTCACAAGCTCGCAACCCTCTGTACCAGCCATTGTAGCATGCGTGAAGCCCAAGACATAAGGGGCATGATGATTTGACGTCATCCCCACCTTCCTCCGAGTTAACCCCGGCAGTCTCTCGTGAGTCCCCACCATAACGTGCTGGCAACACAAGACAAGGGTTGCGCTCGTTGCGGGACTTAACCCAACATCTCACGACACGAGCTGACGACAACCATGCACCACCTGTACACCACCCCGAAGGCCACACTATCTCTAGCATGTCGCAGTGTATGTCAAGCCTTGGTAAGGTTCTTCGCGTTGCATCGAATTAATCCGCATGCTCCGCCGCTTGTGCGGGCCCCCGTCAATTCCTTTGAGTTTTAGCCTTGCGGCCGTACTCCCCAGGCGGGGCACTTAATGCGTTAGCTACGGTACAGGACCCATGGAAATGAAGCCCCACACCTAGTGCCCAACGTTTACGGCATGGACTACCAGGGTATCTAATCCTGTTCGCTCCCCATGCTTTCGCTCCTCAGCGTCAGTAACGGCCCAGTAACCTGCCTTCGCCATCGGTGTTCCTCCTGATATCTGCGCATTCCACCGCTACACCAGGAATTCCAGTTACCCCTACCGCACTCTAGTCTGCCCGTACCCACTGCAGCCCCGGAGTTAAGCCCCGGTCTTTCACAGCAGACGCGACAAACCGCCTACGAGCTCTTTACGCCCAATAATTCCGGACAACGCTCGCGCCCTACGTATTACCGCGGCTGCTGGCACGTAGTTAGCCGGCGCTTATTCAACACCTACCCTCAACTCTCGCCTTGTTCAGTGTTAAAAGGAGTTTACAACCCGAAAGCCTTCATCCCCCACGCGGCGTCGCTGCATCAGACTTGCGTCCATTGTGCAATATTCCCCACTGCTGCCTCCCGTAGGAGTCTGGGCCGTATCTCAGTCCCAATGTGGCCGGTCACCCTCTCAGGCCGGCTACCCGTCGAAGCCTTGGTAGGCCATCACCCCACCAACAAGCTGATAGGCCGTGAGCCCATCCCCCACCAGAAACCCTTTCCAACACCAAACATGCGTCCAGTGCAGAATATCCAGTATTAGACCCCGTTTCCAAGGCTTATCCCGAAGAAGGGGGCAGGTTACTCACGTATTACTCACCCGTTCGCCACTAATCCACCCCAGCAAGCTGGAGCATCATCGTTCGACTTGCATGTGTTAAGCACGCCGCCAGCGTTCGTCCTGAGCCAGGATCAAACTCTCCAAACAAAAACCAAACACCCCACAAAAGAGGCATCCAATCAATACACGTCCGAAAAGCCCAAACAGGCTCAACAAAACAGACAAACCAAAAACTAGCTCATCCAAAAAAATCAAAAACAAACCACAAAAGCTC
This sequence comes from Arcanobacterium pinnipediorum, assembly GCF_023973165.1. NCBI lineage: Bacteria > Bacillati > Actinomycetota > Actinomycetes > Actinomycetales > Actinomycetaceae > Arcanobacterium > Arcanobacterium pinnipediorum. The sequence goes on from NZ_CP099547.1 coordinate 1,613,863, forward strand.
GCCCTTGAAAAAACATAAGAGCAAACACACCAACCACAAAGGCCAGCACGCAAACCCTTACAAAACAATCATTATAAAAAGCTGACACACTATTGAGATATCAAACAACACACCCACACCCAACAACCACCCACAACAGGCAACCATCAAGAAGGATAACCCCACCAAACTAACACACAACCACACCCAAAACAAAATCCAGGACCAGTCACACATCAACTTGGAAAGAAAACACCACCACCAGAACACTCACACGCTCCGTGGCGACAGATAAAAACTGTACCCACCCACCCACACAACCGTCAAACCAAAATGACGTAAGCACCGCCACAATATCAATCTTCGGCGTCGTCACAACGATTACTCACAACGTAACCCAGGTGACATTGTTTTAACTAGACAAGCAGATCGCCGTCGTGGCATATCGGCTTTTCAGCGTCGCTCCGAATAAAGACAACGCTACGTGGCGGAATTTCTAGCCGCCTGGGTCATTAGTGGACGTGAGGGAGAAACTGTAGTTTAATATTAAACGACCGGTTTGCGGCACGTCCGCCACCAAACCCCGCGTAAAATCTAAACTACCCACAAAAATATGCATTTAAATGCTCAAGAAAGGCATGCAATGAAGAAAATAGCCGTTATTGTTGGCAGCACCCGTCAAGGATCGTGGAACCGACGCGTCGCCCAAGACCTCGTCTCGATGCTTCCCGAAGGTTTCGACGCCGAATTCCTCTCCCTTCAAGATCTCCCCTTCTACGATCAAGAATGGGACACACCCGAAACGATTCCGGCCGCCGTCGCCGAATTGCGCAGCAAGGCAGATGCTGCGGACGGCTTCATTATCCTCACCCCGGAATATAACCGCTCCATGCCAGCCGTACTCAAAAATGCCCTCGATATTCTCTCGCGCCCATTCGGCGCAAAGAAGATGTCTGGAAAACCAACGCTAGTGGCTAGTGCTACCCCAGGGGCGTTTGGCGGATTTGGAGCCAGCCGCGACTTGCGCAATGTGCTCGCATTCTTAGACGCTCAGGTCATCGGGCAACCCGAAGTTTATTTGAGTTTCGTTCACACCCTCTATGCCGACGGCGAGCTGAACGAAGATACCGCCAAATTCTTACGTAGCGTAGTTGCAAAGTTCGTGGACGCATTTCCACCACAAGCGAAGTAACAAGAATCTGGCGCTATAAACCTGAATAATAAAAGTTGTAAAGATAATTTCTATAGAGAGAGGTAATGAAGATGACAACAAGTTTCACTGGCTCCTCAGTTCTATCTGAAAGCCTACAAAAAGTTTTAACTGACGTCACCGCACTATCCTTAGTTGCCAAGCAGCTACATTGGAACGTAGTCGGTGTTGGTTTCCGTGGCCTACATCTGTACCTAGATGAGGTCGTAGCAATCGCCCGTACCGCATCTGACGATGTTGCCGAGCGCATGCGCGCAGTTGGCCTGATTCCTGATGGTCGCCCACAAAGCGTTGGCGAACTCAACAGCTTGCCTGCAGTGAAGGAAACCATTGTTTCTACTGCCGAAGCAGTCGAGGCGGCAGTTGCTGCACTCAACGCAACCGTTGGCACCATGCGCCAAGTTCACGAGAAGATCGACGCTGAAGATCCAGCCTCGGGCGATATTTTGCTTGACTACATTCGTCAGCTAGAGCAGCAAGCTTGGTTCATCGGTTCGTCGGTAGACAAGGCTTAAAACTTCAGTAGCCGAGGCGTAAAACACCAAAGTTACGAAAGCGGGTCGGACCTTGACTGGTCCGGCCCGCTTTGCTGTTTGCCATAATCGCGCTAACGGTGTGCCGAGTGGCGGTTAGCTCGCCAAGTTGTCGCGTATTTCGCACGGCCGGCATAGGCATTTATTTCTCGACGACGACGTCGATCCCGAGCGCCTCGGAGGCTTCTTGCACCGATCCTAGATTCTTCACGTCAGTAAAACCGATGCTCTCCATGTATTCTTGCGCACCGTGAGCACGGTTACCGGAACGGCAGTAGAGAATATAGGATGCGTTTTTATCCAGATCTTTAACCTGGTTTTTGAATTCTTCGTCGTTAACGTCAAAATTGACTGCACCTTGCAGGTGACCGCTCGCAAATTCTTCTGGGGTGCGTACATCGATAATCATCGCCGATTCACTTTCAGTTGTGGACGTGCTTTCTTTAATTGAACTCGTTGATTCCGCCGAGACTTGGGCAGATGTTTCTGGAGAACAGGCAACTAAGCCGACGCAGGCAAAAGTTGCGAGCGCAATTCGTAAAGTTTTCATAGGGTCATCATATCGCAATCTGCTTCGATATAACTGAAAGTGTATTACTGAGTGATTGTTGTGTGGTTTGATGATGACTTATCACGCCTTACGGCTGGTAAAACCAGCGAGTAAGTTCGGGGAGTGACCGAGTAAGTTCGGGGAGTGACTTCGAATAAACAGCTTTACATAACATTAAACAAAATAAATAACTTCAAACAACTATACTGGCTCTATGATCAAAAATCCGTTTAAACCGACTATGGGCATGACGCCACCACTGCTGGTGGGCCGCGAGGAAATCCTTAATGACGTCGAATTCGCTCTAGATAACGGAGCTGGAACACATGAACGAGTCACAGTTATTACTGGTCCGCGCGGCATCGGCAAAACCGCGGTGCTCAACGCCATCGAAGATCTAGCACTACAACATGGCTGGACCTACTTTTCCGAAACTGCAACGAAGGGCTTTGTACAGCGCCTGATCAGTAGCGCACAGGCCAAAATCGCTGAACTTTCACCACAGTCGCAACGGAAACTGACCGGCGTATCGCTTTCTGGAGTCGGCAGTCTCGACTGGAAGAGTGTGGAACCGGCCGCGACTTCGCCGTCGTTACGTCAAATACTGACGCGGGTGCTGGATCTGATCGATGAAGCTGACGAAAAACTCGGGCAATCGACGGGGCTGTTTATCACTCTTGACGAACTGCATCATCTTCAGCGCGATGAGATCATTGAGTTGGCCACTACGGTACAGCACTTGATTCGTGAATCTCGGAATATTGCTTTGTTTATGGCAGGGATTCCCGGCTCGGTCAAGCCGTTATTGGGTAACGACGCCGGACGCAATCCGATCACGTTTTTGCGGCGAGCAAATCGGGTTACGTTGGGACGTGTGGGAATCGATTTTGTGCGCCAGGGGCTGTCGGTTCCGGTCCAGAATCTTGGGTTGCGCTGGGAGAAGGACGCATTGGAAGAGGCAGCGCGGGCCTGCGACGGCTATCCGTTCACGATACAGTTGGTCGGCCAGTACTCATTTGCTGCTCGCGAGGGTGAGTTCATTACCGCAGACAGTGTCGCGGCTGGTATTTCACGGGCAGTAGCCAAGCTCGGTCAGTTGGTCCACGAGCCGGCTCTAGCTGATTTATCGGAACGAGATCGCGAATTCTTGCGCTCCATGGCGATCGACGACGACGATAGCGCAATATCCCAGATCGCTACTCGGATGGGGATTTCCGCTCAGTATGCAAACAACTATCGCAGGCGCTTGATTGACGCAGAAATGATTGAACCCACGCGACGAGGCAGGGTCAGGTTTGCATTGCCGTATTTGCGTAGCTATTTGCGAGAAAACTATAGCTAACTAGAAAGCGTTCGAATTTTGCGGTGTTCGGTCTTTTTTACGAACCGAACCTTCAAGGCACATACCCAAGCAAGGCTACGTATTTGCCGGGGCACTATAGTGCCCCGGCATTGCACACCAGTGATGGAGCGTTAGATCTCGATAGTTTGCCCTATGCCTTGTGCTGCAGCTTGCTCTAAGACTCGCTGGCCGCATACGACGTCGAGCACAGCCGAACCAACGCACTCAAAGAACGTAATATCTTGCGCACTTTGGCGCCCTGGTCGATCACCATTGATAATCTCTCCCAATGGCACACAATCTGCCGCGCTGAAATGGCCGGCGTTAATAGGGTTGATCAAGTCACCGGATTCCGCTAACGCATCGGCGGTATCGATGGCTACCAGACTGGCCGAACGAACCAAGGCTTCCGGAATCTCGGCCATGTCTGGGGTATATGATCCCATGCCATTGATGTGGGCGCCGGGCTTAATCAGTTCCGCATCGAAAACTGCGGTCTTTGAAATAGTCACAGCGGTAACGATGTCTGCGTCGTTGACTGCTTCGGCAGAAGTTTCTACCGCCTGGATTCGCGTCCCAAAATGGCTCAACCGCTGTGATTGCGCCGTCGCAAATGCTTGGGCGCGGGTAAAGTCGACGTCCATGACTTTAACTAGTTCAAGGTCGCGAACTGTCAGCATTGCTTCAAGCTGGCCAGATGCCTGCCCACCGGTTCCAATGAGTGCACCTACTTTTGCGTCTGGTCGAGCCAGTACGTCAGTGGCGGCTCCTTGCACCGCGCCGGTGCGAATCCGAGTCAGGGAGGTTCCTTCTAAAATCGCACTGACCATGCCAGTTCGAGGATCCATCATAATCACCTGGGCAGGCACCGCCGGAAGGCCTTGATTCACGTTATTCGGGTAGACCGAGACGATCTTGATACCTAAACTCTCAGCCGCAGGTACAGACGCTGGCATAAACAATGCCTGACCTTGATAGGCATCAACTGCCAGGTTCGTGCGCAACGGTACGGTTGCTTCGCCATGGGCATGGAACCCGAGAGCATCCTTACACGCCGCAACCGCAGCTTCCATAGTGAGTGTTTTTTCGATCTGTGCTGCAGAGAGGATAATCATCGTAGGACTGACTCCTTTACGTCACTGGTTGTTGATTCGGCCTGAGCAGAGGTGGCGCTACGATCTTCAGACGCACGGTTTTCCCGATATGCCATGAACATCGTGATAGCGGAGTAGACCAGCACTGCCACAACGATCCACTTGATCCAATACAACGGCAACGAGGTGACGAGGAATACTGCACACAGCACTCCCACCACGCCGAAGATTGCTGAAATAAACGTCAGTTTCGCAGAGTAGGAATCGAGGCGAATGAACTCGGTGGAGCCGATCGGCACCGATACGGCGCACGCGCCCATCATGATGGGGAACGCGGCAACTGGATTCATGCCGAGGGCAAAAATAGTGACCATAGTTAGTGCATAGGAGCCGATTCCGACGTTATTGAGCGCTCCGTAGACGAACATGAGGATCGTTGCAATGAATAGCTTAGGTAGCGAGAGTTCGGTGGCAGTGCCGTTGGATGGGATCCAATCTAGTTGGGTTGCAGTGATGACGGCTGAGGCAACCATCAGGCCGCTGGCGATGAAAAGTCGAATTGCGTTCACTGGCAGTTTCACGACGTAGCGTGGGCCGATATAGGCTCCGATTGCTTGGGCGATGACTAGGGTGAAAAGGGTTCGCATTCCGACGTCGACTGAGGAAATATAGGCGAATGCCATCACGGCAACTGGGATCACACACTGAGTATTGAGGGTGCCGGGAAGTCGGCGGTCGCTGACCCAGTTCATTTTGCGGTAGAGAACAGTTGAAATTGCGAAATCAGAGATTCCGAAGGTTGAGAAAAAGTAGATGATCGTGGAGCTGACGCTTTGCGCGACCGGGTTGCCCGGTTCCTTCAAGAAGGTTGCGCGCTTGCGGTAGAGATCTTTTGCGAAAGCCACAATAAAAATAAGGTTTGCAATCCCAATAAGGGTGAGCAAAACGTATTGCACTGAAGTCTCCTCACTGATAATTTCTCACTTTTCATTCGAGCACAAAAATTATAGTAAGTGTGGAGGCGAACTAACCCGGCCCAAAGACCCGAATTGGTCAGTTTTCGTTGTTGCCGGGAATCCGTGCGATCACAAAATTATGTGGATGCACGGTTTTGCGAGGAGTTGCTATGTAAGCCGCTAGGCTAATTCGTGGTGGAGTCTTGCCTAGAGCTAGCCTCATGAACAGCACTCGGATCGCCATTTGTGCCCGCGTACTGTGCGGAATGGGCAACTAATTTTGCAATATCGCTGCGAAGCGCCGTGATCTCAGCCTCTAACTGCGCGATAGATTGCCGTGAGTCTGCGGCGATCTCCTCATCGCGCAACGAATCACGCAACGCGTCAGCAGCATCGACTTTTTCCACCAGCCATGAAGCCAACATACCGGTAACCGCACCCAGCAACCCAATCCCGTAGAGCATCAACATAACGGCAACAATCCGGCCCGCTAAACTAACTGGATAGGTATCACCGTAGCCGACGGTGGTCACCGTCGTAATCGCCCACCACAACGCCGTCGGAAAATCCACAATGACAGCACCGGGCACCTCTTGTTCCACGCTGAGCTCAGCAAGCGCACCGATGAACACGACCATAAAGGCAGAACTGGCCGCATACCAAGCAACTTGACCCTGAAAATTTGATTCTGCTTCTTTGCCAAGATAGCTCATTAGCACCAACACTCTCAGTAGCCGCAACGGGCGGAACATTGGCAACAAAATAATCGCTAGGTCAAACAGATTTGCTTTGACGAAGGCTAGGCGCTTTGGTGCGAGGTAGAGGCGTAGCAGATAGTCAACTAAGAAGATACCCCAAATCACCCACTGTGTAGTAAAACAGAGATCACGTAACCCAGGACGCAACTCAAGATCAATAATCGGCCACGCATACACCACACAAAACAGCACCGCAGCCACCAGCAGTAGCGGCTCTGATTTTTTCATATATCTCTCTAGAGCTTGCCCATCTCGTTGGGATTTCATTAAATTCGCCTCCTGCTTGGCATCGTCTTATTCAACAAAATTATCGCAAAAAGCAAGACAGGGCGTGACTTTAGTGTGCGAGCGTCAAGGGCATAACCTTGGTGAACAAACCTCAAAGACCCACCGCTTTCGAATGAACTTATTACACGCTGGAGAACTAAGAGTTTGCATAAAAGTTGTGGGAGCGACACAACCGCTCCCACAACTTCGCTAAAATCTATGCATTCTCAGCGCTCAAACATTAAGCTCTGCGGAACTTAGTCAATGCTGAACCCGCACCTACCAATAGCACCAGCAATGCTAACGCCCAAGGAAGATTCAACCCAGTCTTCGCTAGCTGGGATGAAGCCACCGCAGCGCCAGAAGCAGCCTGCACGTCCACATTTGTTGAAGCGCTCGAAGAAACAGCAGTGCCCGAAGCACCTGGAGCACCCACATTCTCCACAACAGCCGGCAGGTTTTCTGTTACTGTTTCATTTCGCTCCACAACGCGCCCCGCGGCAGAATCGATTGTCTTGGCCGGGGTGAGTTTGAGAGCCGGAATAACCTTCTTCGCCGGCACCAACTCCAATGCCGGGATTACTTCGGGTGTTGGCTGATTGGCTGGTTCTTCCCACTGCGCCCATGCCTTACCGTCTTTAAAGTAGAAGTAGGCGGCATAACTGCCTCGAGCCTGCAAAACGGTGGGGGCAAAAATCGTGTAACGTCCTTCTGCTAGCGATTGCGGTAATTCGATCTCAAGTTCGAGCGTCCCTTCGGCCGTCGTCGTCGCCGGAATGGCGGCAACAGTATTACCTTGGGAATCGACTACTTCGAGGCTAATTATTGCGTTTTTACTAAAGGTAGTATCAGCACCAAAATCCTCTGGCTGATAGGAGGCGATCTTTAAGGAACGCGATTTACCGGCAACCTCAGCAACTGAAATTCCGTGTCCGGAGTGTGGCGCAATCACTGAACGGTAGTCAAGCTGTAACTGACTTTGCTGACCAACCGCGAAAATTGTAAAGCTTTGGGCGCTAGTGTTAAGCGGAATCCACACATCGGTTTCGACGTGACCGGCCTGGTCTGCAATCAGAGTTGGCCCTTCGATCAAAGGTTCCCCATCGTTGAACGCAAAGGAGATTTTGACTTCTTCACCCGGTTTGAACGGTTCAGCTTTGGTGCCATCTTTCAAGATGAGTGCATTGTGAGAAGGATATGAGGAAATATGAACTCGATCTCCTGGGCGAGGGATGAGATAGTTTAGCGCTCTACCAGCAAACGTTGTGGGCAGGTTCGAACGACCTAAAGTGATCTCTTTGCTCTGTGTTTGCAAACCTGAGCCGTCTTTGAGGCTCACGCATGTTGCAACTACAGTGTAATTTCCCGCTGGCCATTGCGAGGCGTTTACTGCTTCAGTCCGTGATGATTTAGGCAACGAGATTTCATGACCGTTAAACAGCACGCCAACTTTTACTGAGCGTTCGTTTTGAACTGAGCAGCCAGTCGCCTTCCAAGACAGGGTTCTACCCGTAGGAGATTCTTGGAAATCTGCGGATTGTATTACCAAGTCAGAATTGGTGGCGGGAGGAGTTGGCCCTTCAGGGTTTACTGGCCCTTCAGGGTTTACTGGCCCTTCAGGGGTTTCGTCTGGAGTTTGTGCAACTGTGACGGACTTAGTGAGAACGGTGGGAGCTAGCCATTCCGGGGAACATTTGGCAGTTAGCGTATAGGTTCCGGCCGGTTGATCCTTGAGTGAGAATTCTTCGAGCCCATCAATATCAATGATCTGCCCGTCGCGTTTTAGGGTAATCTCGGGTTCTTGAGGTGCACGGCATCCGGTTGTTCGCCAGGTAAGTTTCGCCTCGTCACTCAGGCCAACCTGATCAAAGTAGAGAGTGAAGGGACCATCGTCGTCATCGCCAGTGTTGTTTGGCTGATCGGTGCCTGTGCCTGGTTGGTCAGCCAGGGCATCAATTTCGAGGGTGACGCGGCGCTTTTCAGGGGCCAACCACGCGGAATATTGACAGCTCGCATTCAGCGTGTAAGTACCGGCGTCTTGTGCACTGAGCTCTAGCTGAGTGCTACCCTCAATAGGAATTTCAGTTCCTGCTTTATCTAAGGAAAACGTAACTTTCGCGGTTTCTCCTGCGACGGGCACGCACTGGTCGTAACTCCATTCAAGGTGTCGGCCATTCCCGTCACGCACTTCTTCTAACGTGATAGAGAATCCGGCTTCCGGCGATGTCACAGCGCTGGCTGGCGCTATCCCCGGGATAACCACAAGAGATGCCGTAGCGAAAGCAACAAGCACATGTTTGTTGAACTTCATCATGTTCCAATCAATAATAATTTCCAACAATGTAACTGCGGTTAGGTTAGCCTAACCTCAGTAATGTTATTCTATACATGCCGATTTTCTCAACGGGTTTCTAAAACATGAACTAGTCATTTGTGATTATCTAGGCGTTAGACATGACGTGATCTTTTGGATTACCGCGAGTGTGGAGCGCATGGGGAAACAAAAGTAGTCCACATCGATCAAGAATCGGATTATCTCATTACATCATTGGCCGATAAATTTGAGGTATTCATTCGTGGTCTGGTCAATGGAGAAGAATTTGATTCACACTAAATACACATCTATATTCTGTGTACATGTGCAATAATCCTCAGCAACTACAATTACATATTCCCAGCTATGCTGAGCTAAGCTACCGCCAGCAGTGGATGGGCGATCCTGAGATGATGTCCTACAATGCCGGGTGGCACATATCGCATCCAGGATACGATAATTCGACCGGGTGCATCGACTGGCCCCAAAGCGAATGGCAACAATTTCTCGATGTGTACTGCTCAGATGCTACGCGCGCTGGCTATTTTTACTTGGCGCATACGCCAACACATCAATTTATTGGACACGCGCATTACCGTATTGTCGACGACGAAGCCCACATCGGGATCAATGTTATTCCAGTTATGCGCAACCAAGGTCTTGCTTCTTTGGGGTTGCGGCTATTGCTGGACCACATACAGGTTGCAACATCGGCTCGTGTTGCGGTCAATGAATTCGAAAGCTCTCGCTTGGCTGCAGTGCGGCTACATCACAAACTTGGATTCATAAAACAGGCGACGGCGGAATCTGATTCTAGCGTCCATCCCGCCACCGGTGAGCCAATTGTGCGGTGGGTTTATCAGTTTTCGCCGCGCCACGACGCCACAACGCTCCTGGAATATTGATTCACAGGAGCGTTTGACTAGGGTAAGAATTTCCCTATGTAGTGATTGGATGTTGCCGGTAATAGTTAGCGATATTTTCCTTGGTGATAAGCACGTTACATGATTCAGCCGGACCTAATTCGCCACGTGCATCCTTCCACGGTTGCTCTTCATGAGTGCGGTAACTCAGATCCCTTCCAGAGAGATCCCCTAGGGTTGCATACACATAGTCAATGATCGCAATTTGCTCATCACTAAGTTCATCACCGCAAGGTGGAATATCTTCTTGAGAGACGAAAAAATTTCCGCGATGCAATCGATATAAATCTACAGCTACCGGACCTGCACGCCAGGCTTGAAAATCAGAATCAAAAAGCGGGAGACCTGTTGTCGATAACGCATGAGCCTGCGAGTAAAATACAAGCTTTTGCAACTTCATGGTAGAAAGAGACCTCTTCTTGGAAAGAATGTGCCGTGCAACATTGTTAATACTTACCATATTCGCCTCCTTAAACCAGTATTAGTATTCATCTACTATAAGTACAAATGTACCCAGTTGATAATGTTATGTTCAATACTTCAGTTTCTCGTTCTACCGCTAAGAAGAAGAACAAAGTTCTGAAAGATAAGAGTATCCCCCCGGTGATCCTGCTTTTGAAGCGATATCAGTCGTGTAACGTTGGCGCAACCAATGTGTACCTGTAACGCAAGAGTGCTTTCGTATCGTCATGGAATGCGCGCAGGAACTTCAGGGAGCTGTCGCAACTTTTCGGATGAAACGCGTAAAATCTATAGTTCATAAGATTCAGCGTCCACACGGCAATTTTGAATTAAGCACATTAGACGACGTGGGCGGCTGCCGTTTAATTGTTAATTCTCTCGAAGACGCTGAAAAGGCGAAGAAATTCTTAGTAAAACAGCTTAATATTACAGATCCAAGGCAGACTAAAGATTATATTGAAAAGCCTAAACCAGACGGCTACCGTTCCTGCCATCTGCTAACACGCCGTGAAAGCAACGGTACGAAATATCGTGTGGAAATCCAGATAAGAACCAAACTTCAACACTACTGGGCCACTGCTATCGAAGTTTTTGATGAACTGTATGGAACGTCAATCAAGAGTCCAAATAATACTGAAGCAGGTCACGAAGAAGCTCCTAAAGACCTTCCGGAATCTCTTGCTATCGTTTCGCAGTTGTTCACCTTGGAAGAAGACCTTTCGGCCGGTGACAAAGTCCCTAAGTCAAAGGAAGAACTTTTACAAGAGCTCGCCACAATGGCTAAATTCCGATCTGCCATTGACGATATGGAAGATGCGTGTAGTGACGTTCTTGAAAGTGCAGACGAGAATAAAGTGGATTCTTCGATCTTCATTTTATCTTTTTCAAAGGACGATCAATTTCTTTCAGTACAGCCCTACACATCCGAGCAATTGGATAAAGCTTTGGAAACTTACGCCCAGCTAGAACAAGACATCGAATCAAATGGGCACTCACCTACTAACGTTGTTCTCGTTCACGCAAAAGGCATGCAGGAATTGCGACTGGCATACCCTAACTACTCAGCGAATGCACCAGATTTTATTAAAAAAGTAAGACAGTATTTTGCTCTCGCCGAGAAATTTTAGCTACGCTTCGATTAATTCCTGAAACATGTGTGCTTGCGTTTCTTAGTGTTCCCTGAAATCTTTATAATTCGCCCACGTGGGACTGGGCTAGGAATTAGGCCAGTCCAGGAGCAGGTTTAGCGTGTTCAAAGTTTCCCTCAAACACGCAGTTGTTGCAAATTCTGCAACAACTGCGCCGATGCCAATATATACGAAAAAGTCGTTGCAGTTTCCAACGTTACAGAGTCAGATTACAGCTCATCATATTTCTTCGAAGTCCCTCGCGCCTTATGGACAGGATATTTTACAGAGTTCTTCAACATCTTTGATCGGATAATACTCGGAATATCGAACTGCATATCATCAGCAAGCATAAAAGCGTAAATTAAAACATCCGCAAGCTCATCAGCTATCTCTTCCCGCTTCTCAATTGCTGCTACATCTGAGGGCAACCATTGAAAACACTCCAATAATTCAGCAGATTCTATCGAAATAGAAACTGCTAAATTCTTCTCAGAATGAAACTCACGCCAATTTCTTTCATCACGGAAAACATTTAATGCTGAAATAATTGTCTCCAACGTGTTCTTATCTTCCATAATCATTCCTTGTTTGACGATGATGTAGCGTTTTGTAATGCCCTACGCAACTCTTTATCTACTGCATAAATGTAGAGCCCATTCACTCCTCGGGTTAAAAGAACATTCAGCTCATTTCTTAAAAGTTCTTCGGCGACTGAGCGTTTGGAATTATCACTCATTGTCCTGCGCTTCTTAGCATTTGTATTGCAACTTGATGTCTCATCAAAAATAATATGCCCATCACGATACTTTACTGATTCCCCAATGATCACTCCTGCATAATTCAAATCAAAACCCTGAATGGTGAAAATCGAACCAACTTCGTTAATGGTTTGCTCTTGTTCTGCCCAAGATAAACCTTTATTACGCTTCCGGAGTTCCCTACTCTCTGCAGATTTACTAGTCCGCTTAATTTCACGATTCCATGGCAGCGACCAATCGCCGATTGTAACATCCCATGTCTTACCATTTTCTGGAGATCTACTTGCGCTATACGCCCAGTCATATGTGGCCAATAATCTAGATAAACCATGTTCAACACTACTTGCTTTCATCGAGATCGCACTATGGAGCTCTCTTGGATCATCAAAAATTCTGATCTCATATTCTCCAGTATCATCTGGGCATGGTTCAACAATGCCCTTATCGATAATTGATCGGACCCACTTAATAACTTGCACCGGCGCATCCATGCGCATTTGATTTTTTAAATGAATAACCGTGGAAGTATTACGTTTAAGCCATTCTCCGTACACTGAATCTGCATATTGGTTAAAAGCCAAAATCTGTTTTTCATCATATACTGCAATGACAACACGTGCACGTTCCAGCAAGTCAGCAAGCTGATTTTTACCTTGATAGCTCATTTTACCTTGGGTCAACAATAGATGAGCTTCATCAACCAATATCACATCTGCTTTGTCGCTAACACTACGCTTGTTAATAAAGATCGTGGGTTTGGTTACTGTAATATTACTCCCCGAGTTCAAACCCAGTTTTTCAGCGATTTGCTGATATACCAGCAATTGTTCATCATGGTTGACAAGCATAATAACTTCAGCATCGGAAGGATTTACGATCGAGCCGAGAACAGTTTCTTGGCTATCTGTCCGGAACTGCGACAACTCGTAGAATAAGTTACTAAGTAAAACAGTTTTACCCGAACCAGCTTCTCCAGAAACAAGTATCAACTGCCCCGTCTTATCATTATGGAGAGCTTGGATCGCCGAATCATATATTTTACGTTTAGCATCAACCTGTTCATCTGTCAGTTTATGAAACGGCGAAGCCTTGAACATAGCCGAATCTCTAATTACTCTCTCAATTGGGAAAAGAGCACTGTTTTGTTTACGTAATTCTCTCCAAATCTGATGGAAAATTTCGTCAAATTGCTCCTGCGTATAGTACTGGCGTTGTGGATTCGATCGACCGTTGTAAAGTCGCTGAATCTGCGGAGCGCCAAGAAGCCATGACATTAATCTATTTTCGACATCTAGTGTCAACGATTTATTGAATAGCGTATTTCCAATTACATGCAATGTCGCATCTGCTTTTTTAACTTCTGAATGCCAGTTATCCAATGCATATTGGTTAGGATCTAAATGCTGTTTTGTTCGGCTTTGTATATCGTTCGTCTCCCCGATATACACACTAAATTTTCCTGCCTTTTCATGCTCGATGACGTAAACTGCAGGATAATCGAATAAATATTTTTCGAGACTTTCCTTCAAATCACTACTATCGATTTGTGCATGAATATTCTCAATAGCTTCATCTGTGAACGGAACAGATTGTATGTATGTTCGTGGTCTCATTCTTCTACCCATCAAAAGCTGTTGCAATGGAGCAAGAATCAAAGATTAGACCCGTAATGAAGTCTTCTAGATTACCTTTCCAAGCACCTTTCCTATATTTCATTTTCGAAGATTGCCTGCTTTTTTACCACCACTAAGACTCGTTTGCGTCTGGTTTTATATCACAAAAGTTACATCGATACCTTGTTCTACCGTTGAACTGCTCAGAACATGCTTGCTTAGTGTTTGCGCATCTGGATTCCTTCGGTCGTGCTGACGGACAATATTAACGGTTCCAGTGCGTAGATATGGAGAGTTCAGAACCGGCCCTCGCTTCATCACTAAATATGGAACTATACAAGGGATACTCGTTTTAGGTAAACAAATCCCACTCGCCATTGGCGTACTAGTTGGCGCAACTGAGAACAGCATTTTCCCATATGGAGTTAGTGGATCTGCACTAACTCCTCTATTAACCACCAGCAGCATGGCCAACTAACATCACTGCAACCCATTTGTAAAAAATCCGCCCGATTTTTTACACGTTCTGCGGATATGTAAAAATGTTTTACATATCCGCGAGACATTCGCTATACCGTATGCGTTACTCAGGAAGTTTCGCCTCAAATAGTAGATCCAAGTATTGCCTATTGATGAACAACACATTCCGGCCCACCTTATGCCGCTCTAATACACCAAGCTCGACAAGTTTTTCAGCATGCTTGCCCGCGGTAGGACGACTGATATTCAGCTCCTGCGTCAAATCTGAGAACCGCAAATACGGCTTTAAAAACAACACATGAGCAAAATCGCGAGCCGGCATACCTCCGTCATGTAGCACGCGAATAGTATCTTCAATCTGGTTCCGAATAGAATAAATAATATTGCTTGTCCACTGTGAGGTCACCGCAACAGCATCAAGCATAAACAGCACCCACGGAATCCATTCATTTTTCTGCGTCACGTTGTTCAACAAACGATAGTACTCATCCTTATGCTGAACAATATATCCGGAAAGATAGGTAATCGGCTGACGAAGCAAACCCTCATGAACCAAATAAAGCACGTTAAGAATTCTGCCAGTTCGCCCATTACCATCCGAAAATGGGTGAATCGCTTCAAACTGATAATGCAAGAGAGCCAGCTTAACTAGCGGATCCAACGACGTATCATCATGAAGAAACGATTCCCACTTCGAAAGATGATCAAGAATCACATCTTTCCCTTCAGGCGGCGTATAGATACGTTCTTTCGTAGTCGGATTACCAATATATGTACCGGCGTTCGACCGAATATCCATCTCAAACCCAATAACTGTTGAACACACTAATTTAGCCGTATTGACTGCTAACGGGCGCTCGCGAATCACATCGAATCCGCGATAGAGAGCGTGGGAATAACGAAGCGCCTCGCGCGTTGCCCCTGAAGGAGTCTCGATGCGATGGGCTGCGCGAAATAGTTCTTCATTCGTCGTCACGATATTTTCAATTTCATTCGATGCGCGCGCTTCTAGCAGCGGAATAGAATGAATGAGAATATCTGGATTAGGTATCAGTTCTGCTGCCGCATCGGCTCTCGCTAAATACCGAGCAGCCTTAACCAAGGCGCGAGCAACTTCTGCAGTTTCGATACCTTCAGGCGGTAGCGGTGGCAGGTTTTGAAAGGACTTCATCGGATCAACACTCCTACTTTCAGATTAACCTACACAAACCCATGTGTAAAAATTCCGCCCGATTTTTTACACGTTCTTCGGATATGTAAAAACCTTTTACATATTGTTTTCCGGTGCGCGTCTTATTTTCCGGTGCGCGTCTTATTTTCCGGTGCACGTCTTATTTTCCAGCCCGCATTAGCCGTTCTTCGCATGCCGTTCTTCCCATGCCTTTTTTCATTCACAACCACCCAATCTGCCTATTTGCCTATCGTTACCCGGCAATCCATGACAGTATGAAAGAATGAGTAGTTCTTTCCCTAGTTTTGCCAACCCGCTAATTGCCCGATATCGCCGTACCGGGCGATATTTCCTTGCGCTATCTTTGCTATTGACACTCTTTTTCACTGCAATGGCCATCTTAGTATTAGTGCTGGCTAAGACTGATGAAACTATTCTTACCAGTGCTCTTGGTCTGTTATTCTTGCCAATCGTTTCACTCATCTTCCAACGCTATAAGCTCGCCGTCCAACGCATCGGCATAGCACCGGTTTCACCAACACAATTTCCGGAAGTCTACGAAATTACGAAACAAGTCTGCGCTGACGCAGGTTTAGCGAAGATTCCGCCTATTTTCGTCACCACCGATCCTGCAATTGATCCATGTATTCAAAGTCCCGGAACACGCCCGATTATTCTTATTGGCATGGATTTCCTATCCGGTTGCCGAGAGAATAACACCCCGCATGCGTTGCGGTTTATGATCGCGCACCAGGTTGCACATTTTGTTTATAAACATAATTCTCCAGCGTGGATCATGGGCTGTTCGGCGGTTATTGCTACTCCAATTCTCAACACTTTCTTCCGCAAACATTGTGAGTTCAGCGCCGATGCATGGGCTGGTTTATACGCCCCAGAAGGTAGTGCGCTAGCGATGAGTCTTTGCGTTGCCGGTAAAGACAACTATTTGTTTATTAACACCCAAGACTTAGCGTCATTCCGTCGTCGTTCTCGGCGTGGATTGTTCGCTATTATTGCCTACTACAGCGCATTGAAAGTTTCGGTTATTGAACGTACGAAGCGCCTTCATTCCGATAACCTGCTAATCCCGGTTGCTCCATTGACAGACCATTCTGAGTTGCTCCCGAAGGATTTATTGGCGACGTGGCAAACCCAGTACATTGATGGTTTCGCAACCAAGTAGTGCGGTTTTATCGACGCTAACCCGCCAATGGCAATGAGTAGGGGCTGGTTGTTGAACAATAGTGCGTTCAACAACCAGCCCCTCATCATATTTTCGCATTGAGGCTTCGGATTCGTTAGGTCTTGAGGTTAGTTCGTGCGCCGGTATGCGCGATAGCCAATAACTCCTCCGCCCGCAAGTAGTAACGCGAGTGCTACCCAGCCTAGTGCACCAACACCCACTCCAGTACGAGCGAGGTTCGACGTCGATTCAGTTACCTGCTGGTGTGTCCCGGCAGGTTGTTTGTGACTTGGCTGTTCCATACCGCCAGGTTGCTTAGCACCACCGGACTGCTTAGCGCCACTCGTATTGCCAGGCTGCTCAGTACCACCGGGCTGCTGAGTATCACCGGGCGTTTCGGTATCCGAATCCCCTGGAGTCTGCGGTTCGCCCGGAACCTTCTTCCCCAACACGTGTAGTGCCGGTAGCGCAGCTAAGACGATAGAACCGCGGCCAGTTGGATTTCCGGCTCGATCTGCACCCGCAATCATGAGCATTCCAGCATAGTCATTAAACCCATTGACCACACCGACTGCACGCCCCAAGCGGTCTGCATTGCCGTTGATTTCTACCTTGTACGCAGGGTCAATCTGTGCTAGATCGACGCTACCTCCCAGCGCATTGCCTGTTTCAGTAGCCGGCTGGATTAACGGGTTATCAACGCTACCTGTCAATACTGAGGTGTCAAAAGCAACCACGCGCGCAGCTTCAGAAGAACCCAAAATAATTGTTCCGCTCTTCCCCTCTCGCGCTGGCACGCCAGACATGCCGTAACCCAAATAACCAGATGGTCGTGAATCGGTGATCCACCAGCCACGGCTACCATTGCTATCTGTGATCGGGAGGCGAGCTGCCGGATCAATCGTGACCGTATTATGCTCCTTAGCTCCCAACACAACAGCTACTGCACCGTTTCCATGCGTTGGATTGGCAGCAATCATGACATCGGCAAAACCGTCGTCGTTAATGTCGCCAAGTGGTGCAACTGCAATACCCAAGCGGTCTCCGCCGCGAAGTGGGCCTTGGATAGCAAAACCGTCAAAATCGTCAAAGACGTTGACTGTACCGCGCGCTTTTCCGGAAACAACCCACGCCATACCCGTCTTTGGCGCCTGGGCATTCGTAGCAGTGGCATAATAGCCACCTACAAGGAAATCATCGACGCCATCGCCGTCAACATCGCCTGCTTGGGTCACGTTGAACACCGGCATATCCGTATTCCCCACGATTCGGGTGAGCACCCGATCCGAGTCTTGTAAGGTCACCGGCGCGTTCGACGTCGATCCGGCAATGATTGTTACTTCGCCGCGCTTGTCTTTTCCACCTGCTTGGGAGACGACGGCGAGGTCGCCAAGACTATCACCATTGACGTCACCTGCGGCAGTTACGATCCATCCGGCACCGATTTTCGCTACCGATGAGGAGATTTCAAATCCCTTATCGGCCAACTGATCGAGATGGATCGGTTCGGTTGACTCAGTTCCAAAGACGACGTAGCCGCGGTCAGCTTTATGGCTAGAAATACCGATATCTGCCTTTCCGTCACCATTAACATCGCCCACACACGCTACATTGAATCCGGTTAAAGAACCTGGAGTTGGGCCATAGATTTTCAACGCCCCAGTTGCTGGATCGTCAAGATCGCCTGCCGGTGAACCATTGGGAAGAACGTAGGCTACGCCAACCATACCGGTTGCTTTTTCTTCATGCGCCCACGCTCCCACAATAATATCTTCTTTGCCATCTCCGGTAACATCACAAGAATGCTGAGCAATGGCCGAACCGGTTGCAGCGCCCGGTGCACCATACCACTGTGCAAGACCTCCCTGCGGAATTGCCGGAGCCGGAATATCTGCTGGCGCTTCGGGTTGTTCTGGCTTCGCAGGCGCCACGTTTTCCTGGACGTTAATCAGTCCATGTGGCTCATTCGGGTCAGCTCCGGGTGCTGGTGGCTGGAATTGCAGCGATTCGAGTTCGTGTGCGTTAGTGATCGGGTTTTGGGAAATATCTACCCGATACGGCTTCGTGAGATTCTTCAGTGGTGAAACATCAGTGATCTGGTTTTCGCGTACCGATACAGTGCGAAGTTGGCTGAGCGCTGTCAGCTCAGCAATTGACGAGATTTCGTTGGTGCCGAGCTCGAGATTATCTAACGCGGTGAGGTTTTCGATGCCTGCTAGAGACGTAATTTTGTTGTGGTGAGCACGCAAATCACCCAACTTCACTAATTGTTCAAGCGGCGTTAGCGACGTGATCTCGTTTTGTGCCACGTTAAGAAAAGTCAATGACGAATAGCCCGCGAGTGCAGAGATATCGGTGAGGTTATTCTTCAGCAGTGACAGATGCGTTAAGTTCGGGAATTGCCCCATGCCCTCAACAGAGGTGATCTCATTGTTAGCCAGATAGAGTTCTTTAAGGGCTGGTAGCGCGGTGAGTTTAGATAAATCTCGAACCTGGGTTTTATCCACTCGCAATACTTCCAACTTGGGAAGATTGTTCAATGGACTCAAATCAGATACGTGTGTTTGGCTCAAATCGAGAACTTTCAGATTCTGTGCCAATTCCAAGCCTTCTAGGCTATCGATATCACGTCCAACACAGTGTAGCTCAGTTAGCTGTGCGACATGTTCAGCGGTCACGACGCCGTTTTCCCCGATCCGATGCTCTGGCACCAGTCGAATACATGAGCGCAGTATGCGATCCTTAACTGGCGATGCGCTATGGTCTCCATCGGGCTGTGCTGGCGGGAAAGGTAGCGGTGAAGGCTGATCCGGTTGTTCATTTTCCGGCTCGTCAGGTGTCACATCCTGTGGTTTTTCTGCCTTGGGCTTGACCGTAACGTTTAGGTTTCCATTAAAGAGCAACGTGGCCCTAAACGACGCCGTGTACGTGCCTTCGGTTTCGAAAGTTGCTCCTGGTTCATAAGGATGGGATTGTTTGCTCGGGGTAACTACACTGCCATCTTGAGCCTTAATTACTGGGACTGGGTCTCCAACGTAACGAATGAGGTCAGGTTTTTGCAGTTTCGCGTCAATCTTTGCAGTTAGATCTTTCAGCGCAGAAAGGTCATACACGTAGTTCTTCCGCAGGTCCAGTTTCTTCAGATTCGTCAACGCCGCAAGCGCGCTGACGTCTTCGATCTTGTTATCATTAAGCGAAAGCGTGGTGAGCTTCGTTAGTTTACCTAAGTCCGAAACATCGCTCAGCTGCGCCTGGAACAGACTCAGCGAAGCTAATTGCGGTAGCGCTTCCAAACCTGCAAGAGATTTGATCTCCACTTTCTGCAAATCAACAGACGCTAGCTTCGGATAGTTACCTAAAAATGTCAGATCATCAAATTTTCCGCCGTCAAAACGGCACTGTAGCTGGGTGATATCCTGCTCGGCAACTCCATCCTCGCGCGCTTGATCGGCAATACATCCAGCCAATGTTGCTTGCGGGTTTTCATTCGCAAATGCTGGCGGAGCACCAATCCCCAGAGATATCACGCTCAATGCAGATACGAAACTAACCATACGACGTCGTCGTAGATGATTACTCATTTTTCTCCCTGTACACTAATAAAAGACCACGCGGTCTGTTCTTTTCTTCAGCTAAGAACGTTAGATGCAGTTCTGCCTCACCGTCGCTGGTCACCGTGGGAGTCTAGGTGCAAGCTAGGCTCCCACAGCTTCATCCGCGTCAGTGAAAACAGAGTCACTACCTAAAACTTATTAGGTAAGGCTCACCTAAGTTCTACATATGTACAGTATTAGAAATTGCGTATTTTGAAAAGCCGAACTTTGCGAAAATACGCTCATCGAGACGAGTGCCACGCCATGTCTACATCAATGAACCTAGCTAGCATCCCCACTCCTCACATACTTCCATTACCAAACCACGTTGGCGCGCCACCAACAAGAAGGTGACGCGCCAACAAGAAGCAATAAAACATTAACCTCGCTGCGAGATTACTGCGAAGATGTGCCAAGATCTCCTGAAGTTTCATCATCGTGAGTAGACATAAGCCTAATTCCCACGGCCAAGCCTCCCCCAACGATAGCCAAATAGACCACCATCATAATAACTGCCGATGTCGTCATGATCATTCCCCTTCCTTACCATGCTGAGCTACCTCAGCGTCAAAATCATGTGTTCTGCCTGCATCCATCTGTGCAGTTTTCTTTAGATCGAAGGCAAACTCAGCAGGTGCTTCAAACTGAGTACCTTGCGCCCAAGGCAACCGACTCAAAATAAATGAGCCCACCCAGATCACTACAGCTAGACCCCAGCCATAAACTAGTAGCTGCGTGGCGGTATAGCCTCCGTAAGGGTTAATTAGCAATTCGCGAGTATCACCCACCAACGTCACGGCCAACACAATTGGAGTTACTACGCCAACAGCGCCAACCCACCAACCGCGAGTGCGAATCGTGGAGATAGCATCGAGATGACGCGAGAGAACTGGGAACATCCGCAGCCCCCAACCAACAATGACGAGCGTAACTAGAGCGATTGCCACAATGCCGAAAACGTTGATGAACTTATCCATGATGTCGAGGGTGCCCAGACCCGTCGTCGTTGGGAATAAAGCTACTGATACAAGCGCTGCAAAACCACCAACCAGAATTACTGCCTTGCGACGAGCCCAGCCGAACTTATCCATCGCAGCCGAAATCGGAACTTCAATCACAGAAAACATTGAGGTAAAGCCCGCTAAGAAAAGCGAACCAAAGAACAACACACCAAACAGTGCTCCACCTGGCATCAAGGAGATGATCTTCGGGAAGGCAATGAAAGCCAAACCGATACCCGAAGATACCACTTCACCAACTTCTTGACCAGAGCTCATCGCCATGTATCCCAATACTGAAAAAACACCGATGCCGGCCAACACTTCGAACGAAGAATTTGCGAAACCAACAGTCCAAGCGGTTGTCGTCACGTCAGTACGGCGCTTCAAATACGATGCCTGAGTGAGCATAATGCCAAAACCGACTGCTAGCGAATAGAAAATCTGACCATATCCTGCCATCCATACCGATGGCTTTAACAACGCAGACCAATCTGGGGCAAAGAATGTATTAAGACCTTGAGCTGCTCCCGGTAAGAATACCGCGCGCACTGTAATTGCTAAGAATAAAACAATCAGTAGCGGAACAGCTATTTTAGAAACCTTGCCAACCCCATGCTCGACGCCTTTTGACATCACGAACAACAAAACCAGCCAAATACCTCCCAAAACCAGCGTTAAACCCGGAAGATAGCCGCCAGTAAAAACTGAGGAGCCGTCGAGTTGGAGGAATTCGTTGAGGAAGAAAGCCTCGGGATCATCGCCCCACGCTAAGGTGATCGAATAGTAGGTGTAGTAACCAGCCCAAGCCAAAATAGCCATGTAGTACACCGAGATGAAGAAGGTCACGAGTGTTTGGACCCAACCTAGGACTTCGGTGTGTTTGGAGATGCGACGAAAAGCTAAGGGTGGAGCGCCACGGAACCGGTGACCGATTGCGTAGTCGAAGAAGAGCATCGAAATACCACCGGTGACCAATGCGATGACGTATGGAATGAGGAATGCTCCCCCTCCGTTTTCGTATGCGATATACGGAAAACGCCAAATGTTTCCCAGGCCGATGGCAGAGCCAATTGCAGCAGCAAGAAATACTGTGCGAGACGACCAGACTTCTCTCGTCTTTGTTGTACTAGACATAAGGGTACACCTTCAGTATTGATGGGTTTTATCGGATGTCGATATGAAAAAACCCCGGACGTGGTTTGTGTCTCGGGGTGGGTGTGCAGTACTGCGGATGGCGGCTACTCTAGCCTGCACACCCGCTAATAATCTCTAAACCGGTACCTAACACGTCATTGACGTTATCATTACTATTTTTATAACGTCAAATTAATAAGGCCGGCATGTAACCAAGGGCACATTACTAGCGCAAATATGTCTCCGAGCTTTCCTGGCGTTACCTTAGCGCTAGTTTATCGAGATGTTTGGGTGAGCGTTTAACTAAGAGCACGACGATTGCGATCACCGCCAGCGTGAATTGTGGCAATAGCACAGCGATGGCAACACCCATGTCTGCCAGGACTCGATCGCCGATATCGATCACGAGTAGCGGGGTGACGTTTACAATCCAGTGGATCATTGCCGCTAGAATCGCCCGTTGCCACCACGATCCACCAGTCACCATTTCTAAGCCCAGCGAGATCGCAATACATGTGGCAGCGAATAACACAAAGACCAGCGGATTTAGGAGCATGTGACCATGCCATGATGCCCAAATAATACCAACATACACGGCCCCTGCGATCGTGCCGAAACGCTGGACGAAGAGTGGTTGGAGAAATCCGCGCCAGCCGATCTCTTCTAAGAACGCACCAAGAAATTGGACGGTGAGGAAACCGACCAATGCCCAGTCAGTAAAAACGGCAGCGAAATTAACAACTTCGTGGCGTACTGCCAGTATGCAGGCAAAGCCTAAGTATGCGAGACATAGGGCGGCTACTAGTAAAAACCGGCGTCGAAAAAATCCTTTTGAGGCTGGAGCAAGCAGAAGATAGTTCGTGAGGGACTCGCGATAAAAATACCAAGCGGTTGCCAAGCCTAGAGCTGGACCGAGCTGCGGGAAGGCGATGTAGTTGAGATCTACTGAGAGTAGAAGTTGCAGGCCAGCGAGCGCGATCGAATAGGTCAAGGTCGATAGCAGAAACACTGCTAGGATGTGTTTGGGGAGTTTGCGTACCGATAGTCGTTTAGTCATGCTCCACTTTAACTTAAATCACGGTTCCGCCGTCGATAATCTGGGCTGGAAAATACACTGAAGAAATATCGCCTTCGCCATTAAACAGCGCAAGAACCTTATCCACGCAGGTTCGGCCCATCTGATAGCGATCCGTACCACACTCGGTCGTGAAGGAAAAGTCTGCAGAATCAATAGGATATCGCGCACCGAACGTTATCAGCGAATAGTCTCGCCCCACATGCAATCCAGATCGCGGCGAAATGGATACCAACGTCGTTAAAGCCTCTGCGTTATCGCCCATCACCACAGTATGGCGATCGTAATGCGACAACTGGTCGAGAATTGGGAAAGCGCTCACTGGAGATGACGGCAAACGCAATAGTGAAACATCTACTCCCGTGCGCACTTGAGCTTCACCGATTCCACGAATAATGACATCAGTGATGCGCGCAAAATCTGAGCGATGCTCGCAGCGAACCACGACGATACAGCGTTGATGCCCACGTTGGTGCGCATATTCGACCCCACGCCGTCCAATATCCATAAAATCTGATTCCACAAACGGAACCCGATCTGTACCAGGTGAACCTAGAAATACGCTCGGGATCTGCTCTTCTTCCACCACGCCTTCGCGCCAATCGTTATCAGCAACTTCCATCATGATCAGCGCGTCAACCATTTTCGATCGCAAATAGGCTCGAAACGTCTCCGGATCATCGTGTGCAACAACTGGAATAGTGAGCATAATGCCATGTTCTGCCGCACGATCACGCATTCCAGCAATATATTCGCCAGCAATCTGATCGATTCCATGCTCGCCAACCCCGAAATGCAACCCGATTGTACGCAGCGAACGAGCCGCTAAATTCCCGGCCCATCGATGCGGCACATATCCTAACTCGTCAATCGCCTTTCGAACACGGGCTTGAGTTTGCGCGGAGGTGGGACGTTGCCCGTTAAGCACATAAGAGACGGTTGATGGCGATACGCCAGCGCGTTTCGCCACATCTGCACGAGTCGCCATCAACCTACTCTTTCATCAATTCTCAGTCAGTGTGGGAGGAATAATCTCTACGATAGCCAGGCTGCGGTATTGGCAGCAATATCAATACCACCTGGAACTACCCGGCAGCTTCCCGAAGATAAGTCAATGGTATATTCTCCCGGAATAACCACCGGTTCGCTAGCCATGTTAAGTACCAGCGTCAGCTTGCCATTGCGTACCACCAAGACTTCGTCATTTTCATGATCGATCCAGGTAATATCACCGTGACCTATATCGTAGTGCCGACGCCGATCAATTATCGTTCGATAAAAATTCAAGACCGAATCTGGATCGTCTTGTTGACGTTGGGCTGCATATTCATGCCAATACTGTGGCTGCGGTAGCCACGGATCGGCTCCGAAACCGGTATCTTCAGGGTCTGCTTTCCATGGCAGCGGCACCCGGCAACCATCTCGCCCGCGCACCTTATAGCCGGTACGCTCCCACGTAGGATCCTGACGCGCCTCATCAGGCATATCGGTTACTTCTGGCAACCCAAGTTCTTCACCTTGATAAAGGTACACTGAGCCTGGCAAACCAAAAGTAAACAAGGTCATTGCTAAACCTCGCTGCAACCCCAGCTCGCGATCAGGCTGGCGATCTCCAAGACCAATACCACCTTCAGTGTCATAGCCCGGCTCAAAGCCAAAGCGTGAGGGGTGGCGAACGACGTCGTGATTGGACAAAACCCAGGTAACTGGAGCGCCCACTTTGCTCATTTCGCTCAGGGTTTGGTCAATAATCATCCGCAACCGCTTCGGACGCCAACCGCACTTGAGATAATCAAAATTAAACGCTTGGCTCATTTCCTCTTCACGCACATATAACGCACCACGCGAGGGTGGATCAACCCACGCTTCTGCAACGAGCATTCGATCACGCCCATATTCATTGAGCACGTTACGCCATTGCCGATAGATCTCATGTACACCGTCTTGATCGAACATTGGACCTGAATCAAGCGCATCTGGATCACGGTTGTCATCAGCCCAACGATCTGTTCCACGCAAATCGTCTGGCAGGCCATCTTGTTTCACCAAGCCATGCGCTACATCAACCCGGAATCCATCAACTCCCAGATCACACCAGAACCGCAGATAATCGATAAAAAGCTGGTGTACATCGTCATTATTCCAATCGAAATCAGGCTGCTGGGGAGCAAATAAATGCAAATACCACCAGTGACGATCTTCTTCACGCCCGGTTAACGGCTCAACCGGAGACCACGCTGGCCCACCAAACATCGACCCCCAATTGTTCGGCGGCTGGCCTTGCGAATAACGGAAAATATAACGGGCACGCTCGGGCGAATCATGCCCGGCACGCAACGCCTCTTGGAACCAACGGTGTTGATCAGAAGAATGGTTAGGAACGACGTCGATAATCACCTTTATTCCTACTGCATGCGCCCGCGAAATAAGTTCTTGGACCTCATCTAAGGAACCATACTCGGGGTTAATATCGAAATAATCAGCGACGTCGTATCCAGCATCAGCTTGCGGAGATGGATAGAACGGCGAAATCCAGATCGCATCAACGCCCAAGGCACTCAAGTAATCAAGTTTTTCGATGATCCCCGCAATATCTCCTAAACCATCACCATTCGTATCGTTAAAGCTTCGCGGATAGACCTGATAGATGACCGCGTTTCGCCACCACTGATCAGCGTCAGAGCGCACAACCATATTCTTCCTTTCGTTTTTCTGCATATTAGTCTCCCTGCCAGTGCGGCGTCCAAAATCCCTTGCTGGCGATCTACCGCCTCCCATCTCCACCGCGGCGTTAAGTTAGCGCGGCGTTAAGTTAGGCAGTAATACGTTATTTCACACCACCAGCGGCAAGACCAGCAACAATGCGTCGCTGGAAAATCAGAACCAGAATAACGAGCGGAATCGTCACCACAATTCCCGCCGCCATCTGTGAACCGTAAGGAGTTTCAAACTGTGAAACGCCACCGAACTTCGAGATCGCTACCGGCGCGGTTTGCATGGCCTGATCGTTAATCATCGTTACCGCAATCATAAACTCATTCCACGCCGTGATAAAAACAATGATCGCCGTCGTAAAAACACCAGGTGCCGCCAAGGGCATAATGATCTTGCGGAACGCTTGGCCCGGAGTGCACCCGTCAATCAACGCCGCCTGCTCAAGTTCAACCGGCATCTGCCGGAAAAAGCTATGTAGGTTCCATACTGCTAACGGCAATGCGAAAGACAGCGAGGGCAAAATCATCGCCTGGTAGGTATTGATCCAGCCAATATCGGTAAACAGCTGCAACAGCGGAACGATGATCGCCACAATCGGGAACATCGACGTCGCAACGATCACCGTCAAAATGAAAGTTTTCCCGCGGAACTGCAGTCGAGCCAAAGCATAAGCAGTAAACGTGGCAACGACAAGGGCTAACACCGTCGTCGTCCCGGCAACAATCACTGAGTTCACTAGGGCTCTACCAAAACCGCGAGAAGGATCGAAAACCGCTCCGTAGTTTTCAAAACTGATCTCACTAGGCCACAGCGAGGTTTCAAAGATTTTCGTCGCTGGACGAATCGAGGAGATGAACATCCAATAAAACGGTGCTAAACAGAACACAACGATGCCGATAATCCCCAAGACAGAGGAGGTGTTGGACAACCCTTGGCGTAACTTCTTCACTTTCATGCTACTGCCTCCTGAGTATTTCGACTACGTTTGCGCGCCAACCGCGAATTCGCAAACAACTTACGTAACGGAATCTTGGATTTTTCCTCTGCTCCGATCACTTCTGCGCCGGCAACTTTAATAAAAGCAAACGCGATAAGGAAAACGTATGCGAACAGCATCAAGGCATAGGCGGCAGCTGAACCATACCGCAAATTCGAGGCTTCATCTTGAACCAGCATAGACAGTGTTTCCACAGATCCTTTGCGCGCACCGATCAAAATATAGGGTAGGTCGAACATCCGCAACGCATCAAGTAACCGGAAGAGCACGGCAACAACGAGTGCAGGTTTGACTAGCGGGAGGGTGATCCGGCGTAAGCGCTGCCACGCATTGGCACCATCGATCTTTGCCGCTTCATAGACTTCGTCCGGGATAACTTGCAAACCGGCAAGCGTCAACAAGCCGATAAACGGCGCTGTTTTCCACGTATCGGCAACAATAATGGCCATCTTTGCCGGAATGTCAGAAGTTGCCCACAAGATCTGAGTACCCAAAAGCGCATTGGCTGCACCGTGGGCATCAAAAATCCACTTCCACAAAATAGCCGATACCGCTGTTGGAATCGCCCACGGAACGAGAATCGCAGCACGCACCAGCCCGCGCCCGCGCATAGCCCGATGCATAATGAGCGCCATCGTGATGCCTAAAATCGTCTCTAGGCTGACCGTTAATAGCGCAAAGATCGTCGTATTTGATGCCGCATTCCAAAACCGCTGCCCAGATTCACCGATGAACATATTGGCATAGTTTTGTAAGCCCACGAATGGCGCGGTTTCATTAACAAAGCCAGTTTCCGGATCGATACCTTTAACACCAAAGAGCGATTGGTAGACGGCGGTCAAAGTTGGGAAGATGACGACGATAGTAATGATGAGAATTGTGGGTGCTACTAAAAGCCACGCTAGGCGGCTTTGGCGCCGAGCCGCGTCACGCCGTTGTGGCCGCGCAACGATGGAATCTAGTCGAGTATGAGTAGTGCGTGACATTCTCATGGTTGTCCTCTAGTTCAGGGAAGAATACTTCACAAGCAGGAAGAAAGTGGTGGGGCAGTATTTGTGCTACCCCACCATCTTCACGTTACTTCACAAGTTCATTGAGCTTCTTCGACAGCTGAGTGATGGCTTCATCAGCTGAAGTTTCGCCCTTGAGCGCCGGGAAGATTGCATCTTGGATTGCTGCGGTAACGTCACCGTAGTTGGCAACCTGTGGGCGTGGTGCGGCTGCTTCAATCGAAGCTTTGAGCACTGGCAGGTAGGGGTAGGCTTCAATATTGCTCGGATCATCATAAAGAGCTGTGTAGGTTGGAGCTAGTGACATTTCCTCAAGCTGGTAGTTCGAGATTTCCTTTGAGGTATAGAACTTAACGAAGTCGAGTGCGGTTGCCTTGTTCTTGCAGTAGGTGGAAATAGCTGCGTTGTGGCCGCCGAGGGAGGAAGCACCAACTTTTCCAGCTTCAAACCCTGGCATTGGGGCAATGCCGAACTTGCCGTCCATCGTCTTTTGCGTCAAGGAGTATTGGTATGGCCAATTGCGGTAAAAGACTAGACGGTCACCTTCAAATGCGGCTCGTCCTTCTTCTTCTTTGTAGGTCAATGCTTCTTGTGGGATGAAGTTAGACTTAAAGCCATCGATCACTTTTTGCAGACCGTCTCGAGCTTGTTGGGAATCGACGACGACTTTACCTTCGGCGTCAACAATTTCTCCGCCCGCTGAATGGATAGCTTCATCAATGTTGACTGTTAGACCTTCATATTTAGCGAACTGACCGCCATAGCAACCGATGTTTTCGTGTCCGGGGAGTTGGCGAACTGCTTCACATTGCTTTTCCATATCGTCCCACGTCTTTGGAGCTTCGGTGATGCCGGCTTGTTCGAGGAGATCTTTACGGTAATAGAGGAAGCCACCGTCAGATGCGTGTGGCATCGCATAAAGTTTGCCGCGATATTCTCCTGTTTTCCACACCGGTTCCATAATTTCTGACTTGGGGAATTGATCAGCTGGAAGCTCATCGATCCAGCGATTTGCCGCAAATTCTGATACCCATACGTTATCGACGGATAGAACACAGTAGGCATCTGATTTGGTTTGTGCGTTTTGGATCATGGACTGACGCTGCTGGTCTGCTTCAGTGGAAAGCTCAACTAAGCTAACTTCTTCATCTGGATGGGCTTTATTCCACTGGTCGATAATATTGACGAGCTTTCCAGAGTTGTCTTTTCCTTGGACGTAGGTGATTGGGCCGCGTCCTTCAAATGATCCTGATTCTGGTGTGGCAGCATCGTCGCCGCCACTGCATGCACTAAGCATTGATACAGCCATACCTAGCGCCAAAATGGTAGAAAATGTTTTCTTCATGCTGTGAAACCCCTTTGTTATCGAGCATTGACATAATCATCGACGCGCGCCGATAAACCAACTTTACCACACCGTATGCTCCACGTCACATCAAGGATGTTTTAGAGGAGATGTTCGGCACATTACACGTTGCACATTTGGGCAATATCACCCCATCATCGCGGTAAAATTTGACTGTATTCACATCCGTCGCGGCAAGATTTGCACACCGATACTCTGCATAGAGCATTCGAAAAACTTGCTCTGCGATCAACGACACTACTAGGAACACCATGCCTCAATCACTGACACATAAAGCTAAAGCAGCTTTCTTACTCGCCGTCGTCCTTATTCTTTCGGCGTGCGGTGCAAAAGTGACCACTGCGGTCGATATCGCTGACGACGGTTCGGGTACCCGCACGATCACGTTGACCATGGAGCGAGATCCAGACAAGGAAAGCCGCATCAACGGCGGATTCGACGCCATCGATACCTCCATCAAGAAGCACCTACCGCCAGAACTTACCTACTCAGGTTTGACGGTTAGCGACGCTCAAGCAACAGCAAACCTAACCTTGAGTTTTTCAAGTTTCAATGACTACCGCGAGAAAGTGGCGAACCTCTTGGAATACTCCGGTGTGGAACTCAAACCACATATTTCCATTGTCAACTCGGATTCGCCACTTGCCAACGGCTTTAGCTACTATGAAAACTTCAGTTCCACCGACCTGATCGAGTGGATACCACAATCACTCGTCACCGACGGCGTTATTAGCCAAGAAAATAAGTCCAGCGTCTTCGCCACCAGTGAACCAGGGAAGATTACTGCGAAGGGGAAAACCTACGACGTCGAATCAGGTTACCTTGACGTTAAAGACAGCGCCGACAACCGCTTTGCCAGTGTGTTCATCAATATCGATGAACTCGCCGACGGTTCATTCGAAACTATCGTCTACCTCGTTCGCGACGAAAAACCAGCAGGCCCCGTTATTGAACAGGAAGACGCATATCTATCGTCTATCGATATCGACGACGTCGAGATCGACAAAGCCGACAGCTATAGTTCACTCTACGAACGAACAATCAAATTTTCTTCGAAAGACAGCGCCGAACTAGCCAAGCACTTCGATAAAGTCTTCCTCACCAACAATACGAAGTTTGACTCCGAGCTCGATACCTCCACACCCTATTCACTTGAAATAACTACTAATTACACCGGAAGTATCGACACCTCCAAGATTGCCGATACTCGATTCGCCTACATATCTCTCAGCCCGGTTGGCGCAGACGGATTTCCCGTATCCGTCGGAGATAACGCACCGCTTCCTGATATTTCCATGACCGTATCTCGACCAATCACCATTGATGCGTTCGACGTTGCGATGGAAGTCACAGATGATCACTCTTCAGATCTGACGATCAGCTTAAATATCCCTGCCGAGCAGGCCAAACCATTTGATCGTCTCATCACCGATAAACTCACTCCCCCTAAAGAGCTTGGTACGTTGTCAGTGACCGATAAAGGAGATATGCGCCACTACACAATCGAGCTCTCCGGAATCACTATAGATAACTCTGACGTGCTGAAGTTCTTGAATGGCACGGCTTACGCCACCACCACCGAGCCAGGCAAAGACGCAGACTACTTTGTTGCAATCCAGATGTCACCAAAAGATTTCCTCGGAGTGCAAGCATCGAAGGTCTCCGCAATAATCACCTTGCCTGGTGGGGACACATTTGTAAATGATCGCGCACCGGGCACCTCGGATTGGAGGATTAATGGCGGACAAGCACTCCTTGATACGTTTGCGGAAGACATTAATTTTACTGCCGGAGCTGTGCAACATTCCCAGATAGGTCTATATATCGCCATCGCGCTTGGTGTGCTGATGCTCATTGGTCTGATCTTGGCATTCGTGTTCCGCAAGCAGCTCAAGGCAAAACTAGCTGCCAACCGCGAAAAGCGCCAGGCAGCGGCAGCAGCTGCGACAGTTGCACAACCGCAACCACAAACACCTACCGGACCTGCTGCAACACCGACACAACCACAAACACCTACCGGACCTGCTGCAACACCGACACAACCTGGTCCAAAAGACTTCGACGACTCTGACCTCATTTAGGTCATAGCACTCATAGACTCCCTATAGTTTTCGGAAGTAGTGTTTCGAAAACCATAGGGAGTCTACTTTTAGCACTGCGGAAAATCTCAGCCCTCGACGTCGTCGTTAAACTGCACAAACGCTCGCAACTGCGCACCTAAATAGTCTCGAATCTCGGTGAACCCACAGTCTTCATAGAAGGCTCGTTGGCGCTCTTCGTCGTCTGTAAGCAACACCTTTTGCCGCACACTCGCGTATGGAGCCAACGCATACGAGAGCAATCGCCGTCCAACACCCATCTGTTGGAACTTCGGGGAAACAAGGAGATCTTGGATATAAGCTATCGTGGCACAATCCGAAATGACTCGACACAAACCGATGAGCTCACCATCCTTGCGAGCCGTAACCACCCGCGTTGAATGCTCCAAACCACGCATTAGCACGTCAAGGTGACGAGTATAGGATGTCCAACCAACAGATTCATATAAGGCACGAACCTCGTCACGAGTGAACCTATCTGAGTCAGAAAAAACTATCGAGTCAATCTCCAACGCTCTATCCTCTTTTACTGTAGATCTTGGCAACACGCTCACAACTCTCGATGGTCAGTGTTGTTGCGACGGCGGTCAAATACAATACCTGCGCGTGTGTCGGCTACCGCTGACCAGCGTATTTTCATACACGCCACCACAGCTTTCGATAACTTTACGCGAACCGAGATTCGTTTCATCGCAGGTTAAAAGAATACGCTCAATCTCTAAAGTATACGCATAATGAAGTGCCTGGCGAAGAATGTCGGCTGCGTATCCGCGCCGGCGAAAACGTGGGCGTACCGCATAGCCAATATGCCCACCATCGTTAAACAGAAACTCGTTCAACGAATGTCGAATACTCACCCGCCCCACCAGCTCCTGAGCAACGAAAGCGCCAAGAAACGTAGCTGGTACGCGCCCGGGAGCAAGATTGACACCCTTGGACTCATTATCGAGACGAGATAGATATTGCCTCCAGCTCTCATCCTCGCCTCGCATCAAGAAATCGAATCCGGTTCCTGCGAACTCTTCGTCGGCGAGCAGAGCCTGGGCTTCGTCGTCGGCAGTGAGCGGGCGCAACGTGAGCGGCAACAATCGCATGCCGATACCTTTCTAACTAGCTACCAACTGAAGTGGTTCGATATTCTCACGCACAGCCTCAATTTTATTCACCATCAACTTCTAGATCGTAACAGGTTTGAAGATTGATCTAAAAATGCGGTTCCATCCCGAAATACCGGCCTAGCCGCAAGGCAGTGTCGGCCGTGATGCGTCGGAAACACCATAACTTTCTCCTAATAATGGTATCGGCAAGCAGCTATATATACTGCCGTCTCGGTGTACTTAAAAACGAGGCGATGTTCATCAGAGATCCTGCGCGACCAATATCCGGCAAGCTCATATTTCAATGGTTCCGGCTTCCCGATACCTTCGTTTCCGTTGCGCGAAATATCTTTAAGCAAGAGATTGATTCGCTTCAGCATCTTCCGGTCGTGAGCTTGCCACCATAGGTAGTCTTGCCAGGCGTTCTCATCCCAGACATATTTCACGCGATTCACTCCGCTTCAAGGAGTGGCTGAGTTGTACCTTCTCCCGCTTCTAATCGCTCGACAGCATCAAATAGCCTGCGCGCATTGCGCGGTGACCGCATCAAATACGCGGTTTCTCGCAGCGAATTATAGTCATCGAGCGAAACAATCACTGCAGAATCGTGACCTTTGCGGGTAATGATGACCTCTTCACGATCTTCAACAACCGATTTCAGAACATCTGCATAATGTGCACGCGATTCAGAATATGACATAGTTTTCATAAGAACTCTCCTTGTACAACTAATTGTACATCTCACCCGGGTATGTGCAAGATTTCGCCAAAACGCGCTACAAATGAGATAACTAGGCTCCTGCCCCTGGATCGAGTGTGCACTGAAACGGGGAATAGCCTTCCGGCATGACTCGCCGGCTGGTACTCCCCAGAGCCGGGGAGCCGCCACTGCCCGGGCAATCCAGCTTCCACCTAGCACCCCACCCCGCTCAACAAAAAACTGCGGGAGCCATTGGCTCCCGCAGCAAATAATAAAATCAGCACTCACACGTTGAACATGAACTCCACGACGTCACCGTCGTTCATCACATATTCTTTGCCTTCCATACGAACCTTGCCATGTGCTTTCGCTTCGGTCACCGAGCCGAACTCAACGAGGTCATCGAAAGAAATCACTTGCGCCTTGATAAATCCACGCTCGAAATCGGTGTGGATCACGCCGGCTGCTTGCGGAGCAGTCCAACCCTTGTGGATCGTCCATGCGCGTGCTTCTTTAGGTCCGGCAGTTAAATAGGTTTGCAGACCGAGGGTATCAAAGCCAACACGCGCCAGCTTGTCCAAACCGGCTTCATCTTGGCCGGTGGATTCGAGCATTTCGCGGGCTTCTTCTTCGTCGAGCTCAATGAGTTCGGCTTCGAACTTGGCATCGAGGAAGATAGCTTCGGCGGGCGCAACCAACTCGCGCAGCTTGGCTTGCATATCGGTATCTGCCAAGCCTTCGTCGTCAGTATTAAAGACGTAGATGAATGGCTTGTTGGTCATCAAATGGAAAGTTTTGAGGATCTCTGGGTCAAGATCGCCACCGGCGGCGTAAAGCGTTTTTCCTTCTTCGAGAATCTTCAGGGCTGCTTGGGCAGTCTCAACCACTTCCTTAGCAACCTTGCGATTGGTCAGTTCCTTCTGCAATCGGGGTAGTTGCTTTTCCAGGGTCTGGATATCAGCCAGCACGAGCTCGGTGGTGATGGTGTCAATATCGGAGGCCGGATCGACGCGACCATCGACGTGAGTGACGTCTGGATCTGCGAACGCACGGGTGACTTGGCAGATTGCGTCGGCTTCGCGAATATTAGCTAAGAACTGGTTGCCCAAGCCTTCGCCTTCGGAGGCACCGCGCACAATTCCTGCAATATCAACGAAAGACACCGTTGCTGGCAGGATCTTTTGCGACCCGAAAATTTCCGCGAGCCTGTTCAGCCGCGGATCAGGTAGGGGCACGATCCCCACGTTTGGTTCGATGGTGGCGAACGGGTAGTTCGCTGCCAGCACGTTTGCACGGGTAAGTGCGTTGAACAATGTTGACTTGCCGACGTTGGGCAGTCCTGCAATTCCAATAGTTAAAGCCACGTGGTCTAGTTTAGTTCACCGTAGTGTTTACGTCACGTTAGATGAGTGTGGGATTGCTTTGATTTAACGACGACGGTGAGCGGTCACGTTACTCGTCACGCAAAGTATGTGGGAGGCTCGTTTTACACTAAAGCTATGACACTTCCACTCAGTATTTTTATCATCGTCCTTGTCCTCACCGCCGCCTGTAGCGCTACCCTAGGTTGGATAATCGGGCGGCGAAGCACTGCTAGCCAAGAAGATAGGTTGCACAGTCAAGTGCGCGAGTTCCGCGATCAATCACTGTTTTTACAGGGCCAACTCGAATCACTCCAACTCGAAAATCAACATCTGCATAGTCGCATCACCTCTCAAGGTGAAACGGCGCAAGCGCTAGCTCCCATTGCCCAACAGCTCTCTGCAGTTGATTCCTATGTCCGAGCTTTGGAATCAAAAACTGTCCATCATTTTTCGGCGATCACCACTCAGCTACAACACGATGCCAAAATTTCTGCCCAACTATCGCGCACTACAGAATCCTTAGACGCCATGCTGCGCAATTCTTCAGCGCGCGGCACCTGGGGTGAAGTCCAGCTGCGCCGCATTATCGAAGTAGCTGGAATGCTTCATCGAGTCGATTTCGATGAACAGCTTTCCACATCACAGTTCTCCGAAAGCTCCCAGGGCCGGGGCCGGCCAGATGTTACGGTTCATCTTCCTAACGGCGCTCACCTAGCAATCGATGCCAAAGTTCCGATGAGTTCCTATATTGCTGCCTTTGAGATTTCTGCCAACGATGCTGAGCGAGCCAGTGAACGCCAATCGTTACTCCACGATCACGCCAAAGCTGTGCGCCAACACATCAACGCCTTAAAGAAGCGCAACTACCCAGCTGATTTTCCGCAATCGCCACAGCTAACAATCATGTTTTTACCCTCCGAAGGCTTACTTGCCCAAGCCCTAGAATCTGATCCGCAGCTCCTTGAAGATGCGTTGAGTGAGGGAATCATTCTCGCCTCCCCGGCTTCACTGTTAGCATTGCTACGTTCGGTGGCTGCTATTTGGCGTTCGGCACAAGCTTCGGAGCAAGCCCGAGAAATCGTTGCGGCAGGCAACGAACTCGTTGACCGGCTCTCGGTCTTTGTCAAACACCTATCTAAGCTCGGCGTTAATCTAACCAATGCAGTCAAGTCCTATAACAGCGCAATGTCGTCATTAGAATCGCGAGTGCTGGTAACCTATCGCAAGTTCGATGCTCTCAACGATAAGATCAGCGATCTGGAAACGGGTTCATCGGTAGTAGATCCCGAGCATGCCAGCACGCGCGCGCTCACTGCCCCGGAATTGCTAGAGTCACGAGAACACAGCGAAGCATAGGGAGCAATGAACACCCTGGCCGTGAACATAGGGGGTCGTGAACACAGAAGGTCATGCACACAGGGAGCACTTTAGCTTCGGTTGCGGTGCATTTTCTGTGCCAGCTTAGGATTCAGTGGCTTCTTCGTCCCGGGCTAGGCGTCCGGTGCTGCGTGCGGTAGACCTGCGCGAAGCGGTCTTTTCACGAGCCTTGTGTGGGCGATCTACATCCACCCCGGTAGCTTTCAACTCACCGCGCAGATTCTTCGGCAACGAAAAATGCACATCTTCTTGAACAGTGAATACCGGCTCCACTGAGGTAAAACCCCACTCTTTGAGCTGATCAACAACATCGCGCACCAGGATCTCTGGCACCGATGCCCCTGAGGTCACGCCAATCGTTGCGGCCCCCTCGAGCCAGTCACGCTCTAGCTCTTCGGCCTTGTCAACTCGGTAAGATGCGCGGGCACCGCCTTCCAAAGCAACCTCAACCAAGCGGACCGAGTTCGAAGAATTAGCCGAACCAACCACGATCACAACATCACATTCGGGAGCCATCTTCTTCACCGAACCCTGGCGGTTTTGCGTCGCATAGCAAATATCGTCACTGGGCGGATTCATCAGATTCGGGAAGCGCTGGCGCAACAACTCAACCGTCTTCATCGTTTCGTCAACCGACAACGTCGTCTGCGAAATCCACACCACCCGATCAGGGTCACGCACCTGAACGTGGGCAACATCTTCTGGACCGTTAACAACTTGGATATGATCGGGAGCCTCGCCTTGGGTGCCTTCAACTTCCTCATGGCCGCTGTGACCGATCAGCAAAATATCGTAGTCCTGATCAGCGAAGCGCACCGCCTGCTTGTGGACCTTCGTCACCAGCGGGCAGGTTGCGTCAATGGTTTGAAGCATCCGGCGATGAGCTGCCTCGTGAACTGCCGGCGAAACTCCGTGCGCAGAAAAAACAACACGGGCACCTTCGGGGACGTCGTCAGTATCGTGAACAAAAATCGCTCCACGCTTCGTCAAAGTCTCCACCACGAACTTGTTGTGCACAATCTCCTTGCGCACATACACCGGCGGGCCATAAAGCTCGAGCGCCTTTTCCACCGTATCGACAGCGCGATCAACCCCGGCACAGTAACCGCGCGGGGTAGCAATCAAAATGCGTTTACCTTCGTCGTTGGGCTCGGAAACGATGTCGGCCGGAAACGCCGAAGCACCCGCCAACGAAACCGTCCCAGCTTTTACAGGGTTCTCTTCGATTCTCACGAACCCAAGACTAACAGCTCCAACTCCCTCCTGCTTATTACCTCGTGCACATTCGACCATTTTCGCGCTGGGACTTTCGCCCAAAATTTCAGCGGCGCACGCACCTTAAAATTGAAAAGAATTATCTTCGGCACTGAAAGTACCGACATTCATTGAGAATAGGTCGTTAAAGCCCATGAGCGCAACGGTTACCATTCCGGTTGGCCTGCCGCAGGTGGCCCGGGAAACAACCCCCGAACACCCGTGGCCATTACGTCTGCTTAACGCGAAAATCGCTGAATATGTGTCGAAAATGTCACGGCTGTGGGTTGAAGGAGAAATCATTACCCTCACTCGCCGCCCTGGTGCTAAAGTCCAATTCTTCACCGTGGCAGACCTCGAAGATAAAGCCGCAATCACCTGTAAAATCTTCACTCACGCCCTGCCCGAAGGAATCGACTCCGGTTCTCGCGTCGTCATGTTGGCCAAACCGGACTTTTGGACTGGGAACGGCACGCTCTCCTTACACGTCGATGAAATTCGCACAGTGGGACTAGGCGATATCCTGGCCCGCATCGAAGCGTTAAAGAACAAGCTCGCCACCGAAGGGCTCTTCAGCCCAGCACGCAAAAAACCACTGCCGTTCTTGCCACATACCATTGGCCTGATCGTCGGGCGTAACACCAAAGCACTCCACGACGTCCAAGTAAATG
Source organism: Arcanobacterium pinnipediorum (assembly GCF_023973165.1). Lineage (NCBI taxonomy): Bacteria > Bacillati > Actinomycetota > Actinomycetes > Actinomycetales > Actinomycetaceae > Arcanobacterium > Arcanobacterium pinnipediorum. Next base: position 1,652,039 of record NZ_CP099547.1, read on the forward strand.
CCCGGACGCGATGGGCCAGTGCCCGCTTCGAAGTACGCGAAGTTGTTGTCCAAGGCCCAACTGCCGTCCAAGAAATCCTTCCAGCACTTGCCCAACTCGATGCCCTGCCCGAAGTTGAGGTTATCGTTATCGCCCGCGGGGGCGGATCGGTTGAAGATCTCCTGCCGTTTTCAGACGAGCAGCTCGTGCGGGCAGTAGCCCAAACTACAACCCCCGTCGTCTCAGCCATCGGGCACGAAACCGATAATCCACTTCTCGATCTCGTTGCAGATTTTCGCGCCTCAACCCCAACCGATGCAGCACGCTCAATCGTTCCAGACGTCAGCGAAGAATACACCAAGATCCACCAAGCACTCGCCCGCGGTCGCACCGCCATGAACTCACTGCTTGAGCGTGCCCAGGCAGATATTCTCACGCAACGCTCCCGCCCAGTTCTCGCCCACCCCCAATCGCTTCTCCAAACTCGAGAACTAGAACTTAACCAACTGCGCCAATGGTTGGATAACAATTTTGACCGACTCTTAACCCACCACACGTCCGCCATAGAATCCGCACTAGCCCACCTGCGAGCCCTTTCCCCACTTTCGACGCTCCAACGCGGCTATGCAGTCTTACGCACCGAATCCGGCGTCGTCACAGGTGTGAATATGGCAAAACCTGGCACAGCGCTCATCGCCCAACTACATGACGGAACAATCACAACCACAGTAACGTCAGCTGAAAGGACAACCTCATGAATCCTCGCGACCCTCAAGAACTCGACGCCCAGGTCGCCACACTCAGCTACGAAGAAGCACGCACCCGGCTCGTTGATACCGTCGCCAGACTAGAACAAGGCAATATCCCACTCGAAGAAGCCCTCGAACTGTGGGAACTAGGCGAAGCACTCGCCCGACGATGCGAATCCTGGCTCGCCGGCGCCCGCGAACGCCTCGCCCACGCCCAAGAACAAACACGCGCAGTGCTCGATACTGACCCAGGTGACAACTAAATGTCATCCTTTGTAGTGATCGGAGAATCCCTCCTCGACGAAGTCCAACGCGGCACACTTCGCACCATCCATCCAGGCGGTGCGCCCCTGAATGTTGCCGTTGGGCTGGCACGTCTCGAACGTGACGTCACCTTAATCACCCGCATCGGCCAGGACGACGACGGCGAAACAATCATACGTTTTCTCACCGATTCTGCAGTGCGGCTATACCCTGGATCGATCGATCATCACCCAACCTCAACCGCACACGCCCAACTCGATCCACACGGTAACGCCAGCTACACCTTTGATGTACGCTCAGATTTTCCGCCCCCGCCAACATTACAGCACGCACTCAAACCACGCCTAGTCCATATCGGTTCACTTGGCGCCCATCTCGAACCAGGTGCAACTACGCTACGCTCCTGGCTATCATACTTTGGCGACTTTTCAACAATCTCCTACGACCCAAACGTACGCCTAGGCTTAATGGGACCTCCAGAAAAGCTACGCCGCGAAATCGATGAACTCATGCCGGCAATCGACGTCGTTAAGGCTTCCATCGACGACATGGCAGCTTTGGGCGGGCCAACCGATCCGCACGCGAGCGCTAACTATTTCCTAGACCGTGGCGCCCAACTGGTTGTGATAACAATGGGAGCACACGGACTCCTTCTAGCTACCGCCACAACACAAGTGTATGTTCCGGCAGTAGACATACCGGTAGTCGATACAGTTGGTGCGGGAGATTCTTTGATGTCTGCACTCATCGACGGGCTATCTCGGATGAGTTTTTTAGGTGGCGAAGACGGCGAAGCCTTACGCGATATTTCCCGGCAAGGACTTACCTCACTGGGCGCTTACGCCGCTGCGGCAGCTGGTATCACAGTGGCACGTCCGGGCGCTCAATGCCCTACCCGTGAAGAACTATCATCGTCGATGGATCTATATTCCAGCGATCTTTTGTAGTAACCACCGGCCTGCGCCGCCCAACCGGGCTTACCGGCGTCGTCACTTTCCTTTGCGACGCTCGCGCAACGAGTAGTCACGTAACGCACGCAAGAAATCAATACGGCGAAAATCCGGCCAATAGGTTTCGCAAAAATAAAGTTCGGTGTGAACCGTCTGCCACAGCATGAAACCACTCATACGCTGTTCGCCAGAGGTGCGGATAATCAAATCTGGATCTGGTTGGCCCTTAGTGTAAATATGATCGGTAATCGCATCGACGCTAATTGAATTAGCAACATCGCTCAACGTTGCACCCGAGGCGGCCTGTTCATGGAGATAATCTTGAACGGCCTGCGTGATTTCTTGCCGGCCACCATAGCCAATTGCCACATTAACGATCATCCCGCTATGGTTCTTGGTGTGCTCTGCAGCAGCTCGTAGCGCATTGGCTGATTCACTAGGCAACAAATCGAGGTCGCCTAAAACTCGGATCTGCCACGAGGAATTAACAGCTAGTTGGCCTACTGCTCCCACAATAATATTAAGTAACTCATCAAGCTCTTTAGGAGAGCGCTGCAAATTATCGGTACTGAGCATCCACAGTGTCACAATCGATACACCGGCTTCTTCTGCCCAACCCAACACTTCCGAAATATGGTCTGCACCGCGGCGGTGGCCATGTGCTACCGGAGTGCCTAACGCTCGTGCCCAACGGCGGTTGCCATCGAGAATAATGCCGATATGGCGCGGAACATCAATCCCTTTGATTTCACGAGAAAGCCTACGTTCATAGATCCGATACAGGAAATCCATTGCGATCATCAACTCACCGCCTTTACTCACTAGATCTTATTGCTAGGCCTGCCCAGCTACTTGATTCACTCTCACATACATATCTCATGCCAAGATGATCCTATCCTACCCGTTGCTTACCCGAAGGGACATTTGCGCCATGATATCGGTATCAACATGACAGATATTGTGCAAGCAGGTATAAATCAGTGAGATGAAGGTATACCCTGAAAGTATGTGGACAGGAGCATTATGGGACTGAAATTACGAAAATATGAAATAGCCCAACTGCCTAAACCTTTCATGCGTGGCTGGATCCATGCCGTAACCGCTCCATTAGCACTGGCGAACGGTATTTTATTAACGCTGTGGGCTCCCAATGGTGGCGTAAAAATAGCGGCCTTAGTCTTTTTAGCGACGTCGTTCTTCCTGTTTGCGAATTCGGGTTTTTACCATATCGGAACGTGGAGTCCACGGGTAGAAAACACGTTGCGCCGGATCGATCATGCCAATATTTTCCTCATGATCGCTGGCACATACACTCCGCTATCGGTGCTACTACTTGATGCCACAGATCAACTAACCCTTTTGCTCATTGTTTGGGGCGGTGCGATTGCGGGTTCCTTCATGCATATCTTCTGGCACAATTCCCCGCGATGGATCAATGTTCCGCTCTACGTGGCCCTAGGATGGGCTGCCATCTGGTATCTTCCCAGTTTCTGGGTCTACGGTAGTCCAGCCATCGTATGGCTCGTCCTTGCTGGCGGTATCTCCTATACCGTAGGAGCCCTGTGCTACGCTTTTCGATGGCCCAATCCGTGGCCGAACTCTTGGGGTTTCCATGAATTTTTCCATCTGGGCACATTGGGTGGTTTCGTCTGTCATGTCGTGGCGATTTGGCTAGCAATATTCCGCTAACGCTCCGCTCAACGCTCCGCTAAAGGCGAATATCGGTGATATCGATTGTTCTGCGCGAGGTTTAGTGATACGCTCTCGCACATATAGGTTCATGTCCACTTCCTTGTGGACATGCCTTTTTTATTCACTTCGTGGCAATATTCGTTGCCAGCACTACACAAGGAGAAAGCACATGGTCGAAACAACATGGCTCTCACAAGAAACTTTTGATCGTCTCAACGCCGAGCTCGAACATCTAAAAACTACTGGACGTACCGAGATTGCCACCAAGATTGAAGAAGCCCGCTCCGAGGGTGATTTGCGCGAAAACGGTGGCTACCATGCTGCTCGGGAAGAGCAATCTAAAATGGAAGGCCGTATCCAAGAGCTAACCTACCTCCTCGAACATGCCGAAGTTGGTGATTCGCCGCAAGAGATTTCCAAAGTTGCCCCAGGTCTGGTTATTACCGCGGAAGTCAACGGCATCAAGAAGAAGTTCTTGCTCGGTTCACGTGAAGCTGCTGACTTCGTCGATATCGACGTCTACCCAGAAACCGCTCCGCTCGGATCGTCAATTATGGGTAAGTCTATCGGCGCCGAAACCTCCTACACTGCTCCAAATGGCAAGAACTTCACCGTTAAAGTCCTCAACATCGAACCTTTCCAAGGATAGTTAATGTTTTCTCGTTCTCCACTACCAGATAACCCCACACCAGTTCTTCCCCACCCTAAGCCACATACTGTGCTGGGTAGCGACCTCATGGCTGAGCCACAACCAGGCCAGCAGGTTATTTACCTTGCCGGAGGTTGCTACTGGGGTGTAGAAGAAATCATGTGGCAACTACCTGGGGTTGTGAGTACAGCCGTGGGGTTCATGGGTGGCCAAACCGCTAACCCGACGTATCGGCAAGTATGTAGCGGACTAACTGGTCATACCGAGACGGTTCGTGTTGTAGCTTCAGATGAGGCTATCCCGCAGATCATTAAAACTTTTTGGGAAATGCACGATCCGACCTCACTAAACCGGCAAGGTAACGACGTCGGAACGCAGTATCGTTCGGCGATTTTCGTTACCACTCAAGCTCAACAAGAACTTGTTGACGAATCCGTTAGTGCTTATTCGCAGGTACTTTCCCAAGCCGGTCAAGGTGAGATTGTCACTGAGATTCTGCCGGCACAACAAGCTGGCCCGTTCTATCTAGCAGAAGATGAACACCAGCAATATCTTGACAAAAATCCGTTCGGTTACCGGTGCCACGCAGCTACTGGTATGCCGTGCCCAATGCCGGGCAGCGGTCCACTTGCTAACGCTTCGGACGAAAAGCCAGCAGGCAACGAACCACAATCTTTTATTCATCTCGACTAAAATTGCAGTCGAACGTAGCTGATATTGGCTACAACGGTAGCGAAAGGTATAACAATGGAAGTTGAACTTCCTTCTGTCTCTGGTGCATTCGGAGATACCCCTGAAATTACATACCCTTCTTCTCAAGCACCTAAAGGGCTCAAGGTAGTCATGCTTGAAGAAGGTAACGGTGCAGTTGTCCATGCTGGCGATGAGGTAGAGGTAAACTACCACGGTCAGATTTGGGATGGCGAACTATTCGATTCATCCTACTTCCGTGGCGAACCGACTCGATTCCCAATCGGTGTTGGCATGGTTATCAAGGGCTGGGATCAGGCTCTTGTTGGCAAGCAAATTGGCTCTCGAGTCCTCATTATCGTCCCACCAGATAAAGGCTATGGCCCGTCCGGTAACCCTCGTGCAGGCATTAAAGGTGATGACGTTTTAGTCTTCGTCGTCGATATCCTGGGCGTTAACCAGACTGCATTTTCTACCCATTCGATCCGCTAGGCTCCCGGCTAAGCTAACCTCGCTGGAGCTGCCTTGTGCCGATCGTCTTGCTTGGCTGATCGTCTTGCTTGGCTGATGGTATTCTTGACTGAATTCGTTTGCTGATCGAAACACATAAAACCCATCCAAGAGACAATAAGAGTTGCGGGCCGGTATCAATATGATACCGGCCCGCAACTGCTATGTATTAGCTACATGCTATCTACTATCGGTTGTTAGCTAAAATAGCGAGCAAACGTAGGACTTCAATGTAGATCCACAAAATCGTCATCACGATTGCCAGCGCAGCCGTCCATGCGAATTGTGTTGGCGCCTGATGGGCGATTGCTTCATTGATCTGTTCAAAATCAGCAATGAGCATGTAGGCAGCAACTAAAATCATAGCTGCACCAATGAGCAGACCAAACGGTCCGTTGCGCAAACCGAAACCACCCAAGATTCCAGTCCAGGTCAAAACTACGTTGATTAGTGAGAATACCAAGTATCCTAATGCAACAACGTAGACGATCTTACGTCCACGCTTAGTCGTACGAACCGCACCTGAGTAATGCAAACCCAAGGTGACGCCAACAATAACCATAGTTGCCAAGATTGCTTGGAATGCGATGCCTGGGTAATACATATTGAATGCACTAGTAATAGTTCCTAGTGCAACACCTTCGATAGCTGCATATGCGATCGCTAAACCTGGCGAAACCATTGGTTTGAAGGCAGCAAAGAATCCGAGCCCCAGGGCCGCGAATGAGGAGATCATCGCCACTGCCGGCATGGACGGGGTTGGAACAACGAAAGCTGCCACAATACCGGTAACCACAGTGACGCCAAGCAACAAGGCTACCTTGTTCATGGCATCGGTGTAGGTCATGCGCCCTTCTACAGGCTGGGGATCGAAAGCAGAGTAGTTCGGTTGTGCAGGCATATCTGGCTGCACATTCGTTTGCTGCTGGCCGAATTGATTTGGTCGCTGCGTTTCACCCGTGAAGTACGGGTTACGAGAGATTACTGGGTTGCTCATAAAAGAACCTCCAAACTCAGTATCACGTGTCACTTACACGCTAACATCTTATCCCACTATACCTGAGCTCATACTTTGGACTTGAGCGTATTTCTCTCGCAGGCGAAAACTCACATAATTCCATGCGAATTTTCAACGCATGCCACCAGTTTTTCTCAAATGCCTGAATTACCCACATCGGGTACTGGGTTACACCTATAGCAAGTTCTTGGGCCTGTGGAAAATTTCGCTCAAAACCACTAGCGTCAGATAGAATTCAGCTATGATCATCAACCACGAAAGGATGTGATGGAATGATTACTGTCGATCGATTGTCAAAGAACTATGGCAAGGTCCAGGCAGTTCGCGATCTGTCATTTACCGTGCGCGAGGGAGCAGTTACTGGTTTCCTAGGCCCAAACGGCTCCGGTAAGTCCACTACACTACGTTGCCTATTAGGTTTGGATAATCCCAATTCTGGCGTTGCTACGATTGACGGAAAATCTTATGCCTCAAGTGTTGCACCAATTACTAAGGTCGGCGCATTGCTCGATGGTAAAGCGTTTAATCCTAAGGTAACTGCTCGGCGTCATTTAGAAATTGTTGCTGCCACCCACGCCATTCCGGCAACACAGATCGATCACGTTCTTCAAACTACTGGCCTTACTTCTGTTGCAAAGAAAAAAGTTGGTGGCTTCTCCTTGGGCATGAGCCAACGTCTAGGTATCGCCACGGCACTGATCGGCGATCCCGAATATCTCATCTTTGACGAACCTGTTAACGGCTTAGATCCAGATGGTGTGAAGTGGGTGCGTAACCTTATGCGTCACCTTGCTGGAGAAGGACGAACCGTTTTAGTATCCTCACACCTTATGTCCGAAATGTCACTGACTGCGGACGACGTCGTTATTATCGGGCGCGGGCAGTTGATCGATGCCGGCCCAATCGGTAAATTTACCCATTCCTCAGCTCGTACCACCGTACAAGTCGCTGGTCCAGAAACTGAAGCTATCACTCAGGCATTGCGCGAGAACGGAATCGAATTTACTTTCGATCAGCCAGAACAAGAACGCCCACACGGACGCTTCACTATCGCTGGATCGACCTCAGAAGTGATCGGTCACTTGCTGTACCAACACAATATTGAACTACATGAGCTCTGTGAAGTTCACTCATCACTCGAAGATGTCTTTATGGAATTAACCGATGAAGCAGTCGATTACCGTATGGGCAATGATAATGGAGGTGCACAGTGAGTGCTACACACTACACATCGATTTATGCTTCCGGTGCCAACAAAAATACCTTTGGGCGCACCTTTACTAGCGAGCTACTAAAGCTGAAACATCGCTCATTTAGACTAAACCTCATTATTTTTTCCGTCCTGCTCATTGGCGCTCCCGTAACAAGTGCATCATTTTCTCGAGCAGACAGCCAAGGTTTCGCGCTCACAGTTGACGACGCTATTGGCGGGATGCAAGTCTACCTTTTGTTCGCAATAGTGATCGGCACCCTGGCTGTGACCAGTGAGTATGCGGCAAACACAATGCGCACAACCGTTCTAGCCACCCCGCGCCGGTTAGTGAGCCTTGGGGCAAAAGTTCTCGCCGTCGCACTCTACACCGCACTAGCCACAATCGCTATCATCGCCGTTACCTTCGCCCTGATCCTAGCCATCGCAGGTGGCGAATCGGACCTTACTGGAAACGATCTTGTTATTGTGCTAACGCTGGTTGGCATCGTCGTACTCACAGCAATAATGGCTACCGGTTTAGGTTACATTTTGCGTTCAACAGCTGGTGGCATCAGCTCAATGATCGCATTCATTTTCCTTCTCCCCCTCATTACGCTCATCTTCGTCAAGTTCGATACTTTCCGCTACTATGTGCCAGCTCATTTACCAACCGAGCTCATCAGTACCGCACTCCAAACAAGAGCTAATTTCCCACCGATAGAAGATGCGCTACACTATTCACCAGCTGTCGCATTCTTCATCTACGCTGGCTACAGCCTCATCGCACTTACGCTGGGGTATCTGCGCTACGAGAAATCAGACGTTTAATTTCCCGCAGCCAAACAACACGCTCTGGCCTATAAGCCAACAACACGAATCCAATAAGATAACAAAAGTCCGCGGTATCACTTTGATATCGCGGACTTTTAGTGCCTCCAGTGGGACTCGAACCCACACTGAACAGATTTTAAGTCTGCTGCCTCTGCCGATTGGGCTATGGAGGCACGGTAGTAAACAACTACCGTGCTAATACTAATAGCTCAACACCTCGTAGGCAAAATCGAAACGATATTCGAGCATAATTTTGCCAATCTCAACACAGTGCAAGGAAAGCCATTCGCTAAACAGCGTAGACTTATCGCAGGAAGAGATACAAAGATGAAGAATGGAGCTGGCAGATGCCACATCGCCAAAACCCAATCGCCCGATACCGGCGTGCAATGCACAACGAAGCAACCGCAGGAATAGTTCTTATCCTTGGCGCGATCCTTGCACTCATTTGGGCCAACTCACCGATACGCGATTCCTATATGGAACTTTCTGAAACAGTTATCGGCCCTCACTCCCTCCACCTTGATTTAACAGTCTCTGAATGGGCAGCCGATGGACTTCTCGCCATCTTCTTCTTCATTGTAGGAATGGAACTCAAGCATGAATTCGTTGCCGGATCCCTACGCGACGTCAAAAAGGCTCTCGTACCGATACTCGCCGCCGTCTTTGGCATGGTCGGACCGGTGGTCGTCTACGTCGTCGTACAAGCATTAACCGGATCAACAGTCTATGACGGTTGGGCAGTTCCAGTGGCAACCGATATCGCCTTCGCTCTAGCAGTATTAGGCGTATTCGGCAGAGGTTTCCCGCCAGCAGTTCGCACATTCCTTATGACTCTCGCAGTCGTTGATGATCTGCTTGGAATTATCATCATCGCAATTTTCTTCTCCAACGGCCTAAACTTCCTTTATTTGTTTATCGCCCTGGTAGTTATCGCAGTTTTTGGCTTCTTAGTGCAGCGCCGCATCGTGCACTGGTACCTGATGTGGCCGTTAGGAATCCTAGCGTGGTATTTCATGCACGTCTCTGGCGTTCACGCAACAATTGCCGGCGTCATGCTCGGAATGACGATCCCAGTTCTAACAACTCGCCGAGAAAGCCAATCACTGACCCATACACTAACTGAAAAGCTCGAATTCTATTCTGCAGGATTCATTTTGCCGATTTTCGCGTTCTTCGCAGCTGGCGTGAACGTCGTCGATTCTGGTGGCTTTACCAGCATGCTCGTAGACCCAGTATCTATAGGCATCTATCTCGGGTTGCCGTTAGGGAAATTCCTCGGCATCTTTGGTGGCGTATTCTTCATGATTAAAGTGTTGCGCCTCAAACTCAGTCACGGCGTTGATCTCCCCGATATCTTTGCCATATCGTGGGTAGCAGGTATTGGTTTCACCGTCTCTCTCCTGATCGCTACCTTGAGTTTTACCGACGGAAATCCACACGGCCCACACGCCCGCGTTGCTGTTCTACTCGGATCGCTACTCGCCTTGCTCATCGGTGCATTCTTCTTGCACCTACGCGCCAACCAGCACCAACGCGGTATCGCCTCGAAGGGATCGCTACAATCTAAGTCCTTCGGACGCGATAAGACGAAGCGACGCACCCGTTCCCAAAAGCGCAAGAAGTAAATCCTTACCACCAGGGCACGCCGCCAGCGCGATGTGCCCTGGGCGAAGACTAACTCACGCAGCCCGCAGCGCGCAGCGCTAAACCGTCGAGGATGTCGTGCTCTGAAATAGTTACTTCGGAGATCGGATTGCCTGCGTGCGCACTGCGTTCAACGATGCGATGAACCACTTCTTGCCACACCAACGCTCCCGCACCGATAACATCGGCACGCTGCGGATGTAAGAACGCAACCCCTGCCCGTTCTTCCCCAGAAGCGTCAATAAACCATTGCGTGGCACGATCGATTTCAGGAATACTCATTGTGAGGCCGTGGATACGCTGCGAATCATAGGCAGTTAACCCCAGAGAAAGAGCAGCCACAGACGTGATAGTTCCAGCCAAGCCAACTACTGCCTGAGCCTGTTCTAGCGCAACATGTTGCTCGGCTTGGTCAAGAGCTAAGCGAATATCGGCGCGCGCCGCATTCAGCTCCTGCGGGGTAGGAATATCGGAAAGCAACCGCCGTTCACGCATCCGCACCGATCCGATATCCATGGAAAAAGCACTTAGTACCGTCCCGTCAGCCTTTCCTAGGACTAGCTCGGTGGAGCCACCGCCTAGATCTACAGCCAGTAGCGGCTCATGCGGATCACTGAGCGCCGAAATAGCGCCCGCGAATGAGGTACGTGCTTCTTCTTCCCCGCTAAACACGTTAACCTCAACCCCGAGACGCTCGTAGACGCCGTCGATGAAAATATCGCGATTGGACGCATCACGAGTAGCCGACGTCGCCGCGAAAATAACTGACTCACAGTCATAATGGCGGATCTGCTGCCCATAGTCGTCTACCACTGCTAAAGTGCGCTCCAGCGCGCCGGTATCAAACCGCCCATTGCGGTCTACGCCTTGGCCTAGTCGCACGATTTCAAGGCGACGCTCAATATCGGTTAGCTTGCCGTCGTCGTCGATATCGGCAATCAAAAGTCGAATCGAATTCGTCCCGCAATCAATCCCTGCAACCCGCATACTTAACCTCTTTCACGTCTACTCTTGATCCTCAACGTCAGTGGCGGCGCAGTGGCATACCTGCCAATCCCATCCGGCTTGCGCAAGTGCGTCGTCTCCAGCTGGGCACACCCCTGGACCTGCGGCAAGCGCATAGCCGGCCAATGCGTGCAAACACTTGACTCGATCAGGCATTCCGCCAGCAGACTTTCCAGCAATCTCTGGGACTTCATCCAATAGATCACGCCGGGCAACATAGGATTCATGGGCTTGTGCATGCGCCGCAGCATACTGCGGATCCTCGGCTAGCCGTTTGTTGTAGGTTGCCATCTCTCCTGCGCTTTCGATACGCGAAATTTCGCGCACCAACCACGGATATGACAAGTAGAACAGAGTAGGGAATGGAGAACCATCTGGCAGTCGCGGATAGGTAATCGTCACCGCCGGTGCACCGCATACACATCGTGCACCGATACCAACAAGACCACGTGGATCACGGCCAAGTTGCGCGGTAAGGATCTCACGATCTCCAGGGCGGATTTCGGTGGCGTTAACAGCCACGCGCTGGAGCACTTCGAGTGGGACAGATACCGGAGTCATTTAGTTTCGTCCTTTGTTGTAACTTGATCAGATGTTTGCGAATCTTGCGAGGTAGGTTCCCGGGCTTCGTCGTCGTTAAGGACCGGAGTGTTTTGCGGGTTCGCGCGCTCGGCGACTTGCCCGGCAACTACTATCGAATCCCATCCGGTAACAAAGAATGGTGTTTTTTCACGACGCAGGCGATTGACTTCGTCGGTTCGCTTATTCAACCGAGCAGTGGCATCGCCGTGGTGTTGATCTTTCGTGATATAAAGAGTTTGCCCGGGCATCACAAACCCGAGGCGTTCGCGGGCCTGGGCTTGGATGAAGATCGGATCACTCCACAACGCCTTTTCTGCTTCGAGGGTTTCGACGCGTTCTTTAACTGCAGCTAGTTCCGACTTGGCCTGGCGTATTTCTTCTTGCTGCGCCAGATACTGAGTTAACGGACTGGCAATAATCAACACTCCAACAAGAACAAACATCAAAATTGTAGCGAGGCGCAACGAAACACGGTGAGTCTTTTTTCGCCCTTCAAAGACGATATGGTGTTCTTGAGAAAAGCGCGAACGCCAGGTTTGTTTTTCTGTGCGGCGCGGGCTCGACGTCGATTTGGTCTTTCGTCCTGGACGCGGCGGAGTCGATAGTGGTTTTGTTCGATGGTTGCGCGAACCACGCACCCCGGACGACTTCGGGGAAGCTGCTGAGCGTTTCTTTGGACGACGAACCATGTCTATAAGTTTAAAGCCCTCTGCGGTAAAACGGGAGATGGCGACGGTGAGCCATATCCCACCCTGTTAAATTTCAGGGCGGCACCACGATACGTAGTGCCGCCCTGAGAAATTTCTAGCTTATGCTAGTTGATTCTCATGCCTTGAAGCGTGGGAATGCCGAAGCGCCAGCGTAGACTGCTGCATCGCCGAGTTCTTCTTCGATGCGTAGCAACTGGTTGTACTTGTTGACGCGCTCGCCACGAGCTGGAGCACCAGTCTTGATCTGGCCAGAGTTGGTTGCAACTGCGAGATCAGCAATGGTTGTATCTTCGGTTTCACCAGAACGATGGGAAGTCATTGACTTGTATCCTGCGCGGTGTGCTGCTTCAACAGCTTCGAAGGTTTCGGTGAGGGTACCGATCTGGTTGACCTTAACCAAGAGTGCGTTTGCAGCACCAAGCTTGATGCCCTTTTCGAGGCGCTCTGGGTTGGTGACGAAGAGATCGTCGCCAACGAGCTGGACGCGATCGCCAACGTGCTCGGTAAGGGACTTCCATGCATCCCACTCATCTTCAGAAAGTGGATCTTCGATGGAAACGATTGGGTACTTAGCAACGAGTTCATCGTAGTACTTCACCATGTACTCGGTGTCGCGCATTTCGCCTTCGAACTTGTACTTGCCATCTTCGAAGAATTCGGTAGAAGCTACGTCAAGTGCGAGTGCAACATCCTTGCCTGGCTCCAAGCCGACCTTCTTGATTGCTTCAACGATGAGATCGAGAGCTTCAGCGTTCGAACCGAGGTTTGGTGCGAAGCCGCCTTCGTCGCCAAGACCGGTGTTCAAGCCGCGATCCTTGAGAACGGACTTGAGTGCGTGGTAGACCTCAGCACCCCAACGCAAAGCTTCTTTGAAGGTAGATGCGCCGATTGGAGCGATCATGAATTCTTGGATATCAACGTTGGAATCTGCGTGGGATCCACCGTTGAGAATGTTCATCATAGGAACTGGAAGAACGTGTGCGTTTGGACCGCCGAGGTATGCATACAGTGGCAAACCGGCAGACTCTGCAGCAGCCTTAGCAACTGCTAGCGAAACACCAAGAATAGCGTTTGCGCCGATCTTGCCCTTGTTGTGGGTGCCATCAAGATCGATAAGGGCTTGATCGAGGTAGCGCTGGTCAGAAGCTGACAGGCCCACGATTTCTGGCTCGATAACTTCAGATACTGCCGCAACAGCGTCTGCAACACCCTTGCCGCCGTAGCGGGACTTGTCACCATCACGGCGCTCTACAGCTTCGAATGCGCCGGTTGATGCTCCGGAGGGAACTTCCGCGCGAGCGAAAACACCGTTGTCGAGAAGGACTTCAACCTCAACAGTTGGGTTGCCACGGGAATCAAGAATTTCACGGGCAGCGATTGCCTCAATAAGTGCCACAAGGACTCCTTTAAATTGTTATTTGGTCTTGCAGTCTCATGCTGGAATGTTTTCCAACACGTACTCTTCTATTGTCCTACGTTTTGCCTCATTTGGGTATCCCGTTGAGCATACTGATAGAAATAACTCACCACAACGCCGAAACGGACACCTCTTTTTGGCTAAATCCCGGCTAAAAGTCCTAGGCGCCACCTAATTACGCGGGTGGCTGATTTAGCATTGTTCACCGCTAAGCTAGCAACTGATTCATAATTTTTTGTACCGCCGCTATCATCTCATCGTTTTCTAAGGTGGTCTGGTTTGCCAATACGCTGCGTTCGTTACCGGATCTATCTAAGTCAGAAAGCGGAATTAAAAGTGTACGCACCGCTGCTTTGGCCACCGCTTTGGGATAGAGGCGGCGCAACCGAGCATGTTTAGAATCTGAGAGAATTACTGGGGAAATCCGCACGTTCTTTCCCATCACCGTAATTTCTTCAACACCGTAGGAGCGCGCTTGTTCTCGCAGGGCAGCTAAAGCAAATAATCGCTCAACTTCCACCGGAATCTTACCGTAACGATCATGCAGCTCCTGGCGGATATCCTCGCGTTGTTTCTCATTGAGCGACGAAGCAATCTTAGTATAGATTTCCAACCGCAACCGTTCTGAGGTAACCCAGCGTTCTGGAACATAGGCTTCCACGGGTAACTCGATTCGCATTTCAGCTTGTTGCTCTGCCTCGGTGCGTTTGTCTTGACCGGTTATCTGGCCAACTGCCTCAGCAACCATCCTGAGATATAAGTCGAATCCTACACCGGCGATATGCCCAGACTGTTCGCCTCCCAAAATATTGCCAGCCCCGCGAATTTCGAGATCCTTCATCGCCACCTGGATACCCGCACCCAGTTCTGAATGAGCAGCAATGGTTCGTAACCGTTCAATGGCTGTCTCAGTCATTGAGGTATCACGCGGGTAGAGGAAATAAGCGTATGCTCGTTCTCGACCACGCCCAACTCGCCCTCGTAGCTGATGTAGCTGGGACAGGCCAAGCTTATGTGCATCTTCAACGATTAACGTATTGGCATTGGAAATATCGAGCCCGGTTTCTACAATCGTCGTACACACCAACACATCTATCTCTTTGTCCCAAAACGCTTGAATCACATCTTCAAGCTGGGTCTCACTCATTTTCCCGTGCGCCACCCCCACGCGTGCCTGGGGCACCAGTTCAGCTAGTTCTGCAGCTGCCCGGTGAATTGTCTGAGTTCTGTTATGGATGTAGAACACTTGCCCATCACGCAACAACTCACGTTTTATCGCTGCCGTAATCTGGCGATTTTCGTGCGCTCCCACGTAGGTCAAAATCGGATGTCTTTCCTCTGGTGGGGTTGCTAACGTAGACATTTGCCGGATCCCGGTAACCGCCATCTCCAGCGTTCGTGGGATCGGGGTTGCAGACATCGACAGCACATCAACTGCCGGATATAGCTGCTTGAGCATTTCTTTGTGTTCAACGCCGAAGCGTTGTTCTTCGTCGATAATAACCAGTCCCAGATTCTTAAATCGTACGTCACCAGTGATTAAACGGTGTGTTCCGATAACGACGTCGATTTTGCCTTCGCGTACGCCACGGCGGACTTCTTCTGCTTCTTTAGCTGATTGGAAGCGCGATAAGCTAGCCACGGTAACCGGGAAACCCGAATAGCGTTCGGTGAATGTTTCAGCATGTTGTTCAACAAGCAAAGTTGTGGGGACGAGAATTGCCACCTGCATATTATCTTGGACGGCTTTAAACGCCGCGCGTACCGCGATCTCGGTCTTGCCATATCCTACATCCCCGGAAATAAGGCGATCCATCGGCTCAGGTGATTCCATGTCATGCTTGACTTCGTCGATCGTGGTGAGCTGATCTGGGGTTTCGACGTACATGAAGGCATCTTCAAGTTCACGCTGCCAGGGAGTATCTGGCCCAAAGGCATGGCCTTTGGTTGCGCGACGTTTGGCGTAGAGCCGCACCAGTTCTTTGGCGATGTTTTTAACCGCCGCCCGGGCTTTTGCTTTGGTTTTATCCCAGTCAGCTCCACCCATCTTGTTTAACGACGGCGAATCGCCACCGGAATATTTTGTCACGTAATCAAGCTGATCGGTTGGAACCCAAAGCTGATCGCGAACCCCGCCACGCTTGGAGGCGGCATATTCTAAGACCACATATTCGCGCTGGCTCCCCGACGATCCGCCCAGTGATCGTTTAGCGAGCTTAACGAACTGTGCAACACCGTGGCGCTGATGGACAACATAATCGCCCGGCTTGAGCTGGAGTGGATCGACGGCATTCTTTCGCCGCTTCGGCATTGTTTGTTGGGTAACAAACCCGGATTTTTTCCGGTGGAGGAGATCTGTTGATCCATAGACCGCGATTTTGCGCTCCTGATCAACAAAGCCTGAAAGCATAGGTACAGCGACAACATAGACAACGCCAGGCAAGAGCTCTTGGGGAAGATCCTCGACGTAGGAGGCAGGCACATCACCATCTTGGAGTTGTTCTGCCAATCTCCGCCCTAAGCCCGGGCCTTGGGTAGCAAGCACAATCTGCCAGCCTTGCCGAGCTAACCCACCGACATGTTCGATCGTTGCCTCAACGTTTCCACCAAAACTCTGTGGTTCGCGCAACCCAAAATCAACTGCCTCTGGATGCGGCAACCCACCTATCGTCCACCAGGCTTGGCCGGCTTCGATAACCGAAGCCCGCACGGTGGACAACGGGATAAATGACGCCATATCGACGTTGACTGGGATCTGCCCACCAGCAGTAGCCGCATCCCAGGCAGCTGCAAGGAATTCCTCAGTAGTTTCCACTAACGAATCCGCCCGCGCAACTACACGTTCTGGTTCAACAACAACAAATCGTGAGTTTTGTGGCATGAGCTGACTAACTGGGGTCATGCTTGGAACCAAAATCGGCAGCAACGATTCCATTCCTTCAACCGCTATACCGTTGGCGATTTTTTCAAGCATGTCCAGTGCGCCAGGAAGCTCGGTCATTGCTGCGCTGGCTCGGGAGCGCACATCTTCAGTTAAGAGCAGTTCGCGGCACGGCGGTGCATACACCTGAGCGCGTTTAGCTAAGGAACGCTGATCGGCAACTGCGAAGGAACGAATGTCATCTACTTCATCACCGAAGAGTTCCACACGTAGCGGATGGGGTTCGGTTGGCGGAAAAATATCGATGATACCGCCGCGGATAGCGAATTCGCCGCGGTTTTCAATCATATCGACGCGTGAATAGGCGGCATTGACGAGCTGTTCTTGGAGTTGGATCATATCGATGGTATCGCCCAATGCGATCCGCACTGGTTCCAGATCGCCTAAGCCGTGTGCTACTGGTTGGACAAGTGCACGTACCGGCACAATAACTGCCAACAGCGGCGCGAACTCTTCTGGATGTGCCAAGCGCCGGAACGTCGCCAACCGCCGTCCTACTGTATCTGAACGTGGTGAAAGGCGTTCGTGAGGCAGAGTTTCCCATGCAGGCAAAGTTGCTACCGATTCGTGGGGCAGAAAAGTCTCTAAGATAGTAGCTAATTCATCAGCTTCGCGCCCAGTTGCTGTGATAAGCACGTGGGTTTGGCGTACATCGCGATCGATGAGCGCCGATAGCAGTGGGCCATAGCCACCGCGCGGAATTGTGATGTCACAGAATTGCCCAGTGAGTTCTTGGCTTTGCTCAGCTGATGAGATCAGATGCTGTAAAACTGAAAGATCCATACCGGCCTTCTTCTTCGGGAACTGTACTCAACTTCGGGAACTATACTCTGCTTGAACTGCTGGGAGATAAAGAAAGCCGCTCTATGCGGTGTGCAACCGCATAGTTGCACGATCTAGGCCAAGTTCGATAACGTCTATCACTGCATCCGCCGCTAATTCCAGCATCACACCAAGTTCTTTACGTTCACCTGCTGAAAATTCGGACAGCACGAAATCTGCTGGATCTTGGCGGCCTGGTGGACGACCAATACCACAGCGCAAGCGAATGTAGTTCTTCGATCCACTCGACTGCGAAATCGACTTCAAGCCGTTATGCCCGCCTTCGCCACCACCGCGTTTAAGTTTGAGCGTCCCAAAAGGTAAATCTAGCTCATCGTGAATAACAATGAGGTTTTCTACAGTGCCACTATAGTAGGCCATCAGAGAGGTTACGGGACCTCCTGAAGTATTCATATACCCGGTAGAAATACCAAGGACCACCTGTTCTCCAGGCTGACCTGGCCCTACGCCAAGGCGCACAGTACCTGATTGAGTCTGAGTGTGTTTATGAAGAGCCAAACGTGTATTGAACCGTTGGGCCAAAACATCGATAACCATCTGCCCGATATTGTGCCGAGTTCTGGCATATTTTGGACCAGGATTTCCTAAACCAACAACGGTGTACACAGTCAATACTCCTTAGCGCTAGTAGCACAACACAGTGTGCTACTTACAGTTTTACATCTGCCCTCCCACATACTTTGATGTACCTGAGATATCGCCACAAGAACAATCACATGGTGGGCAAAGAGGAAAGGCCCAGCCCTTTGCAGGGCTGAGCCTCACCCGAGAATGCTAAATCACTCGCCGTCTTCTTCAGCTGCTGGAGCTTCTTCTTCAACAGCTGCGTCTTCTGGGACTTCAGCTGATGGGACAGAAATAACCACAACAACGGTCTCTGGGTCGAGTTCAATCTCAACATCAGAAGGAATGTTAAGATCAGCCACCGTGACGTGAGCACCTTCTTCTAGGCCTTCAACGTTAACAACGATGGACTCTGGAATGTTGGTAGCAGAAGCTTTAGCAAGAATCTGAAGAATCTCAGCGTTTGCCATAGCAGCACCTGCAGGTTCGCCTTCCAAGACGATTGGAACTTCAACATCAACCTTCTCGCCCTTGCTCACGCGCAAGAAATCAACATGCTCGATCAAACGAGACAACGGATTGCGCTGAACGTCTTTAACGATAGCAAGATGCTTCTCACCAGCAACATCAATGCTAAGCAATGCGTTAGCATTGCCACGCACTGCCAAATAGGTTGCGTGGTAATCAAGTTCAAGATGTAGTGGATCTTCACCGTGTCCGTAAAGGACACCTGGAAGCTTGTCATCACGACGCAAGCGACGCGATGCGCCCTTGCCGAATTCCTTACGAATTTCAGCTGCTAATAGATCAGCCATAATATAACTCCTCATGTTGTGTTACGGATAGCCTCGATATCGGAAGACTACCCTCCCCAATGAGGAGCGCAGACACCGCGTCGATAACGGAACTTCCACCAAAAGCCATGAATGACTGATGGGGTTCCCTCGCCGAGGCAACCCCATCAGTCTACTATTGACGTAACCCATAAGAAAAGTTTATGTGTCAACGTCACATTAGTTGTCTTCTCCGGCTACTATGCAACTTAAAAAGCGCCGTCAAACATTGAGGTGACTGAACCGTCGTCGAAAACTTCGCGGATGGCGCGAGCTAAAACCGGAGCGATTGACAACACAGTTAAGCCCTCGAAACGCTTCTCTGGAGAAATTGGCAACGTATCGGTGACGATGATTTCGCACGCACCCGATTCCATCAGGCGTTCTCGTGCCGGGCCAGACATCGGAGCGTGGGTGGCGGCAACGATAACGTCTTTTGCGCCAGCTTCCAACACAACACGAGCTGCGCCCGCGATAGTTCCGGCAGTGTCAATAAGATCGTCAACAATAATTGCGGTACGTCCGGCAACATCACCAACAACACGGTTAGCAGTTGCCTGGTTTGGTCGGGAAATATCGCGAGTCTTGTGCACGAACGCCAACGGCACGCCACCGAGCCGGTTACCCCACTGTTCAGCGACTTTGATACGCCCAGCATCAGGTGACACAATCACTGATTCTGACGGATTTACTCGAGTGCGAACATAATCTACCAGCGTCGGCATAGCCCATAGGTGATCTACTGGACCGTCGAAGAAACCCTGGGTTTGGGCAGCGTGAAGATCAACGGACATAATCCGCTCCGCTCCAGCTGCCTTGAACAGATCAGCCATCAAACGCGCCGAGATTGGCTCGCGTCCTTTATGTTTTTTATCTTGACGTGCATAAGGGAAGGACGGCAAAACAACAGAAATGCGCTTTGCAGAAGCACGCTTGGCCGCATCGACCATAATGAGTGCTTCCATAACCCACTTGTTAACTGGGACATCGATGGACTGAATAATAAACACATCCGAACCGCGAACTGATTCGTCAAATCGGACGTAGATTTCTGAGTTTGCGAATTCATAGGAAGTAGTGGGTGAAAGCTCGATACCGAGTTCTTTGGCTACTTCTTGTGCTAATTCTGGATGTGCGCGCCCGCTGGCGACAACGAGGTGCTTTTCACCGCTTGTATGGATGCCTGTCATGCCCGACCATTCTTTATCTAGCAATTAAATGTAATGGCCGGCTGGCCATTACTCCAGCCCGTTAGTTGTTCATACCCATCACCGTAAATGGTGAAATCTGCTCATTATCTGCAATTGCAACCGAATCGGCAACAACATGTGGAACATGAGCATGTTTTCCAACGTTAACATCGGTAAGTTCGGTGAACGGACCGATGACGGAAAACTCAGACACCTTCGTCGTTCCACGAAGTATGGTGCCTGGCTGAATGGTGACGTCCGGCGCCAAAGTAACATCCACGTCAATCTGAGTGGTTGCCGGATCGATAATTGAAACACCGCTACGCATCCACTTTTCTAGGATGCGGCGGTTCTTTTCTGAGCGCAAATGAGCTAACTGCACAAGGTCATTAACGCCTTCTGCTTGCACAGAGTCAGCAAGAACATACGACGCTACCCCGTGTCCAGTTTCGACGGCTTTAGCGATCACGTCAGTAAGATACATTTCCCCTTGGGCGTTGTCCGTACCCAAACCACCGAGGGCTTGACGCAAGAAGTCGGCATCAAAGACGTAGGTGGAGGTGCCAACTTCTTTGATGGTGCGCTGTAGGTCGGTTGCATCTTTTTCTTCGACGATACCCACAACTTGACCAGTTGCTTGCGGGGTGTAGGCCACTTCCTCCGAGCCGGGAGCTGCATCACGCAATATCCGGCCATAGCCGTGCGAGTCAGCCAAAATCGTTGACAAAACGGTAACTGCAGCACCGGAGGTGATATGCACCCGGGCTAGTTCAGCTAGAGTTTCTGGGGCGAACATGGGCGAATCCCCAGCAACAATGAGGACTGGACCGTGCAGATCATCTGGCAATGCCTGCATTCCACACCACGCGGCACGGCCGGTGCCTTTGATATCGTCTTGATCAGCAATTTTTGCGTGCGGCGCGATCTGCGTTACATGTTGGACCACTTGGTCACGTTCATGACGAACGACGACGACGGTGTGATCGTTTCCTGCTTTATCAACTGCATCTAGGGCATGGCCGATAAGGGAACGCCCGCACATGCGCAGCAATACTTTTGGGGTCTGTGATTTAATTCGGGTTCCTTTACCTGCAGCAAGAATGATTGCTGCAGCGAGTTGATAACTCACAGGTGCCTCCTCGGCTAACCGAACCATATTCAACAACGCTGCACCGACGTTGTTTTCGCTCCGCCACTAGGACTCGAACCTAGACAAGCGGTTCCAAAGACCGCTGTGCTGCCATTACACCATGGCGGATTACTTGATATATTGTGCCAGTTTGTGCCGATAGTTTCCACTCACGCGACCATATCGAGACTTATGGCGTTCCCCACCCCACGTATTGCGCACTCATCTGGCAGACAGTTCCTTTTTCATGTTATAGGAATCTACCAGGTCGCTATTCTGGTTTCGATACCGTAAGTATGGGAGAATATGGGCATGACTCCAAGCGCAAAATCCGATTCTTCCGCTACGAACCCGAGCCCCAAACGGCAACGAATGACGCGTGTTGAGCGCCGTGACCAGCTTATAGGGATCGGGCGGCGCCTGTTCGCGGCCCGAGGCTATGATGCAGTTTCTATTGAGGAAATCGCTCACGCCGCCAACGTTTCTAAACCGGTAGTCTACGAGCATTTTGGCGGCAAAGAAGGTCTGTACCAGGTGATCGTTGACCGCGAAACAACCGCAGTTAATACGATTTTGCATGCTGCGCTCGGCACCGGGAAAAGTCCGCGCGAATCTCTTGAGGCAGTTGTGTTAGGTTTGCTGGATTACATCGAAGAAAACCCAGATGGGTTCGGCTTGATGGTTCATCAAAGTCCCGACGTCGTAGCCGGTGGCCGCTTCTCAACGATTATTTCCGATATGGGAGACCATTTGGATCAGCTTTTAGGGGCGTACGTCGAAAAACTACAGTTCCCTCCCGATGCTATGTCGCTGTATGCTCAGATGCTTTCTGGGTTGATGGGGATTGTTGGCCAATCATGGGCTGTGAATCGACAGTTAGAAAAACGTGTGATGGCTGCTCATTTGGTGAATTTGATGTGGAACGGCTTGCATCATTTGGAGGCGCAACCCACTTTGGTTACTCCGGAAAACTAACTACGATGATCGCCCGCCTCGAACATTAGGCTCGCACCACCCTAGCTTTCCCCAGCCGCTTTCCGGCGTAGAAAATATACTTATTCATATAAACACGAAAGGAGCACTGGTGAATCTTCACATCAGCAATCTCCACAAGCGCTACGGTAAGGTCGTAGCTCTTGATGGAATGGAATTTAGTGTTCGCCCCGGTGAGCTCTATGGTTTCGTCGGCTCGAACGGTGCCGGCAAGACGACGACGATGCGTATCACCCTCGGTGTCTTATCCGCCGATTCGGGCACAGTGACCCTCGATGGTAAAGAACTAGACTTTGCAACCAGGAAAACCTTCGGCTATATGCCGGCTGAACGTGGTCTCTACCCGAAAATGCGGGTGGCAGAACAGCTCATTTATCTGGCGCGGTTGCAAGGACTGACCAAGCAAGACGCGACTCAAGCTATGGAGTATTGGACCGAGCGCTTAGACCTTGCCCATCGCCGGAACGACGAAGTTCAAACACTGTCACTCGGTAACCAGCAACGCGTCCAACTGGCTGCTGCACTTATACACAATCCCCAAGTTCTGGTTCTCGACGAGCCGTTCTCTGGTCTCGACCCGGTCGCAGTTGACATCATGAGTGGCGTTTTGCGCGAAAAGGCCGACGCCGGCGCAACCGTTGTTTTCTCTTCACACCAACTCGACTTAGTGGAACGTATGTGTGAACGCGTCGGTATTTGTTCTCAAGGCAAGATCGTTGCCGAAGGCACAATCGACGAACTGCGCACCACCGATCAACAGCATCTGCGAATCCGGCTCGACGGCGATAGCGCAATGCTTGCTCAAACGTTCCTCGCTCGCGGAATCGCCACAACACGTGATCCGAACGGAGCGTTGAACTTAACGGTCGGAGCCGAGATGGACACCCAGGAACTACTGCGTATCGCACTTGAAGCTGGTCCAGTGGTGGAGTTTGCCCCCCAACGTCCTCATCTGCAAGATATTTTCAAAGACGTGGTCAGTGTACCGGTTGGCGAAGAAAAAAATGACGAACCCCAAAAGAAGCGCGGTTTAGCTGCCCTGTTTGGAAAGAGGAAGTGACATGCTGGCATTAATTATGAAGCGGGAGATGAAGGCTCTCCTCGCCACCCGTTCGAACCAAATTGGTTTCGCCTTTACGATCATCTTTATCCTCGCAGTGGGTATCGTCTCTAGTTTCTTCACCGGTTCGGATGAGGAATCTGACTCCGGGAAACCAGAAACATCCTACGTGGTTGGTATCGAACGAACCGCCAGTAGTGCAGCTGGTTTTATTGAAGCTTCCCAGCCTTATCTCACCACCGAAATTATTGATGATGGTCACGGGCAGGCCTGGCTTACTGATGCCGTGGAAAACCACGCTGATTCCGACGACGACGTCGACTACGCCGTCGTTGCTGGCACAGCCGAAAACCCTGTGGTGATATTCCCTAACGTTGGCGCAGTTGACTCTTCCTTGGGTGAAGCGCTCCAGTTTGGGGTCACGATGTGGATTGCTGGTGATGGCTCGAACCTGAGTGCAGACGTTGCTCATAACGCGATTACCGCTGCGCAAGCAGCCGATGTGCAGATCCTTGATTTGAAGGCCGGAGATAGTCTGCTCTCGTCGAACCCGGCTGGTTATTTTGCGGCGATTGCCACGCTTTTTCTCCTTGTCATGGTTACGGCGACTGGGTTATCAACGATTTCTATGGGTGTTGTGGAAGAAAAATCTTCCCAAGTTGTTGAGATCATTCTTTCCTCGGTCAAGCCACGCACCCTACTGCTAGGTAAAATTCTCGGTATCGGCACCGTCATTTTGGGGCAGTTTGCGCTCTATATCGTCGCAATGATAGTCTCGCTAAAGATTTCGGGATTCGTCGCCCCGTTTAGCTTCACGAGCATCATCAGTTGGACGTTGGTGTGGGCCGTCATCGGGTTCTTTAGTTTTTCGATCATTGCCGGCGCACTAGCTGCTACGGTTTCTCGCCAAGAAGATCTCGCGCCTGTTACCGGCACCTTGATGATGTTGATCTTCATCCCGGTCTATGCCGGAATGTTCCTTGTCACTTCTCTGCCCGATGCGCTCGTGACGAAGATCTTGTCGTATCTGCCCTTCTTCTCCGCATTCATCATGCCGGTACGCGAAGCCTATGGCATATCCTCACTAACGGAGCAAATCATCGCGCTCGTGATCGCCGTTGCTTTCATTCCGTTAATGGCAGCTCTAGCGGGCAAGATCTATCGCAATTCAGTGCTACACTCCGGAAAGCGTTTGTCTATTAGTAAGGCACTGAAGGCAAAGTAAGGCAGTGGAATCCGAGTAAGGCACCGTATAGTTGCCTACAATTCACTGCTCATAATGACACAGCAGCCGCCGCAAGTAGGCGGCTGCTTGTGTATTTTCTTCTGGATCGAATACGGTTAAGATATCTGCTTCGACGCTCAAGAGATCAGCGAAAGCAGCATCGGCTCGCGCTATGCCGAGCGCAGTTGCTTTAACATGGACGATTCGACCGTCGTGGTTATCTGTAGCGCGCTCTAGTAACCCTTTGTGCGCCATGCGGTCTAGCCGGTTAGTGACTGTTCCAGATGATACGAGTGTTTCTTTCATGAGTTGCCCGGCGGTTAGGGTGTGCTCAGGCTGGCGGCGCAAGGCGGTGAGCATATCGAACTCCCACGATTCGAGCTCGTTGCGGGCAAACACGGTTTTGCGCATCCGCTCAACGTGACGGGTTAGCCGCAGAACTCGCGAAAAAATTTCGAGGGGATGAGTATCGAGTTCTGGACGTTGGATCTGCCAGCCGGCAATAATCTCATCGACTTCGTCACGGATTGAGTTATCGAGAGGTGTTGGGTCAGTCATGGAAAGCTCCTGTGGTCTCGCGCAGGTCAAGAGTGTGCGTTAAGCTCCGTTGCTTGACGCACACCCAACACTTTACCTTGACATCAAAATATAGTCTACGGACTTAAGGCCGTATCTCTATCTCCACAACAACGCCACAAGAACCGCTATCAGAATAAGCGCAGCTATAATCGCGAACGATAGGGATTTTTGAGCAGTTTTCAAAGGCAAATCGCCTGAATCAGCTTTGTCACGGATGAGGCCAGCACTGCCCATTACCACCAACGCCAAGCTCGCTTGGATGATAATTTTTGTGGCGTTATTCGATAGCGCATCTGCGAAACCTGCACCATCAAACACATCTGGACTCATCACGATCAATGAATTGACGATGGCTAAAAGCGCGCCAGCACTCAAATATTTCGTTAACCTACTCATCATGGTTCCTAACTAGACTTGCTAATGGAGAAATTATCATCTCAGATCGCAACTGGGATTTACCTAAAATATACCCCCCCAATTAAACTGGCAACAACGCTTTTGCGATCTTGTACTATATTCCTACCTCTTCAGCGGCAACCATCCACTCTTCTTCAAGCGCATCTAACTCATCTTGAACCATAGCCGCCTCTTTCCCCAGATCTATCAAAGCCTCGAAATCACCAGAAGCTGCCGCATCAGCCTGCTTCAACCCAATCTGGTCAATCTGCTGGCGAACCTTATCCATCTTGCGTTCCAGACGCGCCATATTCTTGCGTGCCAACCGCTCTTTAGCCCCATCCTTGACCTTGATCGGTTGCACGGCATCGCTCTCCACAGAAGTTTCCTGACGAGCCTGCGCTACTAACTGCATATACTCATCAACCCCACCAGGCAGATCACGCACACGCCCATCAAGAACTGCAATCTGATGATCGGTGATCCGCTCCAACAAGTACCGATCGTGCGAAACCACCACGAGCGTTCCCGGCCAGGAATCAAGCATGTCCTCAATCGCAGCCAACGTATCGGTATCGAGGTCGTTGGTCGGCTCGTCGAGCAGCAACACATTCGGTTCACCAACAAGCAACCGTAAAAGCTGTAGCCGGCGTCGTTCCCCACCAGACAGATCGCCAACCGGAGTCCAAGCGCGCTCGCGGGTGAACCCGAGTTTTTCCACCAACTGCGCGGCAGTCATCTCCTTCTTCCCCACCATCACGTGGGTAGCAATATCGTGAACGGCTTCAACCACTCGCCGATGCGCAATTTCATCGAGCTCTTTTGTTTCCTGCGTCAACACCGCCAACTTCACAGTTTTTCCGCGCTTAATGCGGCCCGACGTTGGTTCCAACACCCCGCTAATCAGCCCCAGAAGCGAGGACTTTCCAGCACCGTTTCCGCCAACGATCCCCAACCGCTCGCCCGGCGCTAACCGCACCGTCACATCGGCAAGCACCGGTTTTTCGCCACCCTCATCTCCAGCATGATCATACGAGAAAGACACATCGATGAGATCAATAACGTCTTTACCTAACCGGGTGGTTGCCATCTTCGCCAGCTCAACCGAATCACGCGGTGGTGGCTCGTTGGCAATCAGCTCGTTCGCGGCATCGATTCGGAACTTAGGTTTCGAGGTGCGTGCCGGTGCACCGCGCCGCAACCACGCCAGCTCTTTGCGCAAAATATTATTGCGCTTTTCGGCCGCTTGCTGAGAAATCCGCGAGCGCTCGGCGCGCTGCAAAATATAGGCCGCATATCCGCCTTCGTATGTTTCGACGTGGCCGGGTTGTGGGTTTCGCCCGCCAGCGCCGTCGTTTCCGGGAACAACTTCCCACAACCGGTCGCATACGGCGTCTAGGAACCAGCGATCGTGGGTGACGACGATAAGTGCGCCTTCTGCCCTGCCGAACCGTTCGTTCAAATATTTGGCGAGGAAAGTAACGCCTTCGATATCGAGGTGGTTTGTGGGCTCGTCAAGGACGACCACGTTCGCGTCCGCTGCTAGGGTTGCCGCGAGTGCTACTCGGCGTCGTTGCCCGCCGGAGAGTTCAGTGACTTTCTTATCGAGCGGGACATCTGGCAAAAGTCCTTCGTGGAGGTATCGGATTGCCGAATCCGATGCCCATTCGTACTCGGCAGCAGTGCCGTGGATTGCTTGAATCACGCTGTGGCCTGGTTCGAATGAGATAGCTTGGGAGAGCACTGAGAACTGGGTACCGCTGGTCATCGTCACTTGGCCGGTGTCTGGTTCGAGAACACGGGTGAGGAGTTTAAGCAGTGTGGATTTCCCGCCACCATTTGGGCCAACAATGCCGATCTTAGCGCCGTCTTCAATCGAAACGTTGATATTGCCGAGAATCGGACGCGATCCTAGATCGATCGAAACATTGTCCACACCTAAAATATGTGCCATCAACCCAGCCTTTCTTTACTGATCACAATGCGTGCACAAAGTTAGGGAATTTGAGTTTATATTTGAAAAATTGAGTCGAAATCTCCATATATGCAAACTGTATGCACGCACCGGGTCTTAGTTTACTAGATAAGTTCCGCGAGCTGGCCCGATGGCAACCACTGGGGTGAGTTCGGGAAATAGTTTCCCTAGTCGCGCAGCAAGCACATCGAGATGCGTTGGTTCGGCAAGAACAGCAATTGTGGGGCCAGAGCCAGAGAGGATCACGGCGTGCGCATCGAGAGCCCCAGCACCGATGTGGGCGCGAATCGTATCAATAATGGTTGCTACGTCCGGGCGTAGCGAACGAGCAGGTTGTTCGAGATCGTTAGCAAGGACGGTCCCTAGCAACGTTCGGTGTTCGATGCCGGTAGCTGTCCCAGATAACACATCGATGACTGAGGCGGTATCTGGCACAGTTGCCTCACCTAGATCGAGGCGGTCAAATTCGTTAAACACCGCCGGAGTAGATAACCCACGCGAGTTAGTTAACATCACCCAGCCGTGGGTTTGGTTCGTAGCCAGCGTTTGGAGCTCTTCACCGCGACCAGTACCACGGGCCACACCACCCAAAAGCGCAAACGGAACATCGGAGCCTAACTCGGTGGCGCACTCATGTAACTCCTCATCCGATAACCCTAAAAGCCACAGCTCATTGAGCGCCACCAACGTAGCGGCCGCATCTGCCGAACCGCCAGCCATTCCGCCAGCTACCGGGATTCGTTTCGTCACTGTAAGTTGCGCACCGAGTTCTTCGGGGGCACAATCGAGTGCGCTACGCCAACCGTAACGATCTTTAAGTAACTGGGCGCCGCGAATCACCAGATTCGTGGCGTCGATGGGCAAATCTTCACCAAGCCCGGAAATACTCATCGACAGTTCGCCAGCAAGCCGGGCTTCAACGTCGTCACGCACATCTAAAGCCTCAAACACCGTGTCTAATGGGTGAAAACCATCTGAGCGCGGCGCACCCACTCGCAACGCAATATTAACTTTTCCGGGAGCCGATGCCCGTACGTTTCGATCCATGCTCATATCTTCTATTATCCACTGTGCTCGCCAACCCTCAAACCTGAACTAGCCCGGCACTGCATCAACCCCCAAACCTCCATCTCCGATCATAACTAGACCACTCATGACATAAAACAGTGCTGGGCGATACGAGTTACCTCGCATCGCCCAGCACATAGCTATCTCAGAGATGTCTCTGGTTAGGCAAGAGTCACAGTTGCTGCAACAGCGTCCAAGCCTGCCTCACCTTCGTGGACAACCACCGATTTCACCTGCACCTTTTCAGTAAAGACGACCGGAGTGATAAGGTTTTTTCCACTGGCGCGCAACGCCTTGGCATCCAGACGCATAATCGGGGTACCTGCCTTAACTGCCTGTCCCTTCTCTACGAGCGCTGTAAAGCCTTCGCCGCGCATGTCAACTGTATCTAGGCCGATATGCACAAGCAGATCAACACCTGACTCAACATGCATCGTAAACGCATGCAAGGTCTTAAAAAGCTTGGCAACCTCACCATCAACTGGTGCGCAAACGACCAGCTCATCAGCATTCTCATCAGGAATAACTGCATATCCGTCCCCCAGCATGCCTTGTGCAAACACCGGATCAGGAACCTCAGTTACCGGAACAACCCGGCCTGCGAAAACTGGATGGAACTCCACCTTCTTCTTGCCTAAGCCAAACATTAAATCTCCTGTTCTCCGTTCAGTGTTACTTCCGAAGCACGCAACTGATCTGCGACCTCGTCATAAACAAACTGTACCTGTGGGCCAACCACAACCTGAACTGAACGTTGGGATGGACGAATGATTCCAGCCACGCCAGCAGACTTGATCGCGCCTTCATCAACCTTGACTTCATCCTTGACAACCGTGCGCAAGCGAGTTGCACAGTAGTCGATGGACTCAATGTTAGATACACCGCCCAAACCAGCAATCACGGTTGAGGCCATACCGGCGAATTCAGCGTCGCCAGACTTTTGCTGTGCAGCCATTTCGACGTCGTCGCCACGACCTGGGGTCTTGAGGTTCATAGCGCCGATGAGGAAGTAGAAGATGACGAAGTAGATCGCTGCAAAGACAAGGCCCTGAACAAGCAACATGTACCACTGGTTAGCCAATGGGTTGCGTGCAGACAAGACCATGTCGACCAAACCTGCAGAGAAGCCGAAGCCTGCGGTCCAGTGGAAGAGGGCTGCCAAGAATACTGACAAACCAGTTAGCACAGCGTGTACCAAGTACAGAGCTGGAGCAACGAACATGAATGCGAATTCGAGTGGTTCGGTAACACCGGTGAAGAAGGAAGCAAGCGCACCAGCGAGCATCAAGGAACCAACTGCCTTCTGCGACTTGGTGTTTGCCCGTAGGTACATTGCCAATGCAGCAGCCGGAAGACCGAACATCATTACTGGGAAGAAGCCTGCCTGGTAGCGGCCAACTTCACCGATAACGGTACAGGTACCGTCAGCCCATACACCAACACCTGGGCAGGATGCTGCATCGGTAGCTGCAGCAGCGTCAGCAATCGTCTTACCACCAGAAAGGAAGTTGCCGATGTCGTTGATGCCGATAACGTCGAACCAGAAGATCGAGTTCAATGCGTGATGCAAGCCGGTTGGGATGAGCAAGCGGTTAGCAAAGCCGTAGATACCTGCACCTACTGCGCCCAAACCTTGGATGGACTGACCGAAGTGGAAGAGTGCGGAGTAGATGAATGGCCATACGAAGTACAAAACGCCAGCGAGGACGATTGCCAAGAGCGCGGTGACGATTGGAACCAAACGACGGCCAGAGAAGAAGGCCAAGAATGGTGGGAGCTTGGTGCGTGAGAAACGGTTGTAAACCCAAGCAGCCAAGATACCAATGACGATACCGACCAAGACGTTCTTATCGCCCATAGCTCCCCAACCTTGGGAAACCCAGTCGAGCTTAGCGTCGCCTTCGAGCGCCTCGAGATCCACGCCCTGGAATCCTGCAACAGCCTTCTCGTTGAGGAGCATCTTGATGGTTGCAAATCCAATGAAGCCGGAAAGGGCTGCAGCACCGTTGTTATCGCGGGATAAACCGAAGGCGATAGCGATTGCGAAGAGCCATCCGAGGTTGTCAAGCACAGCAGCGCCTGACTTAATCAAAACTGAGGCCAGAACGCTGTTGGCGCCCCAACCATCTGGATCAATCCAGTATCCAATACCCATCAGGATTGCGGCCACTGGCATAACAGCGACTGCACCCATCAGTGCTTTACCGAGCCGTTGTAGGCTCTCCATGACTTTTCCGTTCATGTTGATGTGTCCTTTATGTGTGCTTGTTGTGCGCGCGAAAGCGCCTAGCTATGTGCATAGTTCGGACCCTGTCGCCAACCGTGGAGGAAGACCGCCAAGAATGCGGCTTCGTTCTTGATATCGGCGGGCGCAGCGCCTGGCTGTGCAATCTGCGTGATTACTCGCTCGGCTATGAAAAATTCGTCTCGTAACAGCGTCTCGATCACTGCCGCGACGTCGTTTCTTCGCCATATCCCAGCTTGAATGCGAGTGATAACCCCGTTGATTGTTTTAAGCAATTCGCTCAAATCGGCTTTTCCTTGGACGTCTAACTCACTGGTGATCAGTTCAACGATAGATCCAAGTTTGTTCGCTTCAGAAAGCGGTTGCTTAACGGTGGTACCGATACGTGCGGCATTGAGATGGAGCGCAATAAACGCTGCCTCATCAACAGGCAACTCAACATCGAGTTTTTCGTTGACGTAGTGAATCATCATCTCTGCCGCAGTGAATTCAGCGGTGAACGCAATGCGGATCTCGTCAACAAGTTTGTTCCTGATGACGTGCCCATCGCGGTGGCGTTGGACTGCAAATGCGAGATGATCAACTAACAACACATACACTGATGAATCGAGATCGCTCAGTACGTTTGTTGCAAGTTCTACTGCTTCACTAACTATGGACACTAGATGAGGATCAAGAGCATTAACTGACGTCAGAAAGTCCACTTTATCGGGACTCGCTTCGATAAATTGGCGCTGGGCATCGCCGGCGGGGATCATATCTCCGGGCCGTTTCCCAAAACCAATTCCTCGTCCAGCGAGAACCGTCTCAACACCGTCGATACTAACCAGTACCGCATTGTTATTGAAAATTCTCACTACACGAGCAGCAGACTGTACCATATTGCTCCTCATCGAGCGCACCACAAATCGGCGCCTATCTGGTCATGCCTGCAAAACAGTAACACCCAGGGGTTTTCACTTACCTAATATATGGTACGGCTCCCACATTTGCAATATCTTCCGTAATCTACGACACTTTAGTGAAACTTTGTGCGATCGCAATGAAATCGTCGATTGTGAGTTTTTCGCCACGAAGCGAAGGATCAACACCTGCTGCACGCAGTATTTCTTCGGCACGCGCTGGACTGCCGGCCCACTGGCTTAACGCGGCACGCAAGGTTTTGCGGCGTTGAGCAAAGGCAGCATCGACGACGGTGAACACATCTTCGCGTTCTACTCCAGTTGGCTGGGGGTGGCGTTGCATGTGAACAAGAGCCGAATCGACGTTGGGGACGGGCCAAAACACGTTTCGTGAAATCTTCGCCCCGCGCCACACATCGGCATACCAGTTAGCTTTCACGGAAGGAACCCCGTAGGTTTTAGAACCAGGCTGGGCTGCGAGCCGGTCTGCGACTTCGAGTTGCACCATAACAGTTACGGTTTCGAGCGTGGGCAGTGACTGCAAGAGCGTCAATAACACTGGCACCGCAACGTTATAGGGCAGGTTTGCCACTAAATGTTTCGGAGTGAATTGGCCGGCACTGCCGATTATCTCCGGCACGCTCAGATCGGCGGCGGAAGAAATCTCCATCGCATCGCGGTTAGTAACGGCGAAGTTAGCTATCGATTCTGGCTGAACCTCAGAGATCGTAGCCGGAAGCGCATCCGCTAAAGCGCTATCTATTTCGATAGCAGATACCAAAGCTCCGGTTTCTAAAATTGCTAAGGTTAACGAACCTAGCCCTGGTCCTACTTCAACAACGTGATCTCCGGGGTGAACTTGGGCATCGCGAACGATCCGACGTACTGTTCCAGCATCGTGGACGAAATTTTGCCCAAGCATTTTCGTTGGGCGAACACCTAGCCGATGTGCAAGTTCACGGATCTTGACCGGACCGAGAAGTTGAAGATGGGGGTGGTTCATATTTTCCTCGCGGTATGTTGGCTAGAACTATCTGCTGAAGTCTACCAAGTAATTGACTACCAGGAGTTTTAATACCAACCCACGGAATGTGAATGTCCCAGTGCATTACATGGCGTGCCGTAGCGTCCTGAAATATAGCCTAATCCCCAGGTGATCTGCGTTGCCGGGTTAGTCTGCCAATCGGCTCCGGCGGATGCCATCTTTGATCCAGGTAGCGACTGCGGAATACCATAAGCTCCAGACGAAGGATTAGCAGCTAGGTGATTCCAGCCCGACTCACGTTGCCAGAGCTGATCGAGACAGGCGAACTCAGCTGGTGCCCAGCCTCGTGCCGCAACCATATCTGCTGCTATTGCTCGTGCGGTTCCAGGGGCAACTGGAGCAGCATTGGCTGGTGCAATTGCATGAGCTTGGGTTTTCGTGCCAACTTTAATAACTTTTGGTTGGGCTGGTTGGGTAACGATATCGACGCTGACCGTGCGGCTAACTTCTTGACCATCATGTTTGGTGATAGTCACGGTGCGAGTGCCTTGGCCTGCCACGCCTTCACTTTCGATGCGCTCTTCGCCCTTGTCTAATGTTGGATCATCTTCACGAGTGGCCTGTGGTTCTATCGCATAGGTTTCAGAAACGTTTTCTTTTGTCACGCGCGTAATACGAACACGGGCATTGGCTGCGATTGGCTTATCCAATGGCGCAGAAACTATATCTTCGCTATTGAGCTTAATATCTGCTGCACTGAGTGCGTCTGCCAAACTAACTTTAGAGCCGGTAACAACTTTCTTTGTGGTTCCGTCAACAGTGACGGTAAATGGCGCTGTTACTCCTTCAATAACTGGAGCAGTTTGTGTTAGTGAAACTGAAGCATTGGCAATTTCAGCTACTGCTGGCTGGGAGTTTGCCAAGGCTAGAGAAGGTGGCACGTTTTCGACCGCCAGACCAAACCCTAAACCTAGAACGAGCGCGGCTGCCGAACTAAAACCTACGCCTTGCAGAAGAGTTGCTTTACGGGATTTACGCACGAAAGTTGGTTCTTCAACCCGAGAAACCACAAGATCGTGGTTCATCTTTTCTGCAAATGGGATCGAAGGGACAATGGTTACTGGATTGGAGAAGTTCCCATGGGCCCGGCCAACAACGATAGTTGGAATCTCTCCTGTTGTTGCTTCTCGGCGCGCAGCTGCTGCTGCGGCACGCTCTGCTGCCCGACGAGCTCGACGCGAACCCGGTTTTGGCGGAGCCATATCGGTGCGCTTGGTCTGGTCCATACGTATCTTCTCCACGCCTTACACATAATAGTTATCGTTTCTACACCGATTGTAACCAAATTGTAATCATTAGTCGCGCTAACGTGCCTCGGATAACAATAAAATCGGACTTTAGGCTATATTCCGTACACGTTACGAGTGTTTTGATCGACGATCGTACACCACGAATCGATATCCATGCCTCGCTGCTGCGCCATGAAACGCACCGTGTATCCAACACCCCAAACCGCATTGGGATGACCACGAAACGGTACCGGAGTCAAATACGGTGCGTCCGTCTCTACCAAAATCAGTTCATCGGCAAGCACATCGAAGGCATGGCGCAACTCAGCGTTGGGCTCATAGGTCAACGGGCCGGCGAAGGATGCATACCATCCGTTCTCGGTACACACCTGAGCCATGTGCCGGTCACCAGAAAAACAGTGGAATACGGTTCGTTGTGGTGCACCGTCAGCTTTCAAAATATCAATGACGTCGCCGTGGGCGTCCCGGTCATGGATTTGCAACGGTTTATCGAGCTCTTTAGCTAGAGCGATATGTGCCCGAAACGCATCTATCTGGGCGCGTCTACCGGCCTCGCCAGTACGAAAATAGTCCAGTCCGCTCTCCCCGATTGCAACCACATACGGATCGGCACTCAATTGAGCTACCTGCTCCACGGCCTCGTCAAGAGAAAACTCCTCATGCCAAGGCTCTACGCGGGGCTCTAAACCATCTGGAGCTACCTCGCGCACTCCAGCATGCAGTGCTGCTTCATTGGGATGAATCGCTAGCGCAGCCCACAGCTGGGGAACATCTCGAGCAAGATCATGGGTAAAATCCAGTAGCGGAACTTCACAGCCTGATGAGATAGCAGCGCGCACCCCGGCTTGTTCCATGCCAGCTAACAATGTTTCGAGTAACACCGGCATTTTCAGGTGGCCATCGTCGCTTCGATTTTGAACTAAGACTTGCCCTTGACCAGATGCAACCGGGTCAGGAGAAATATGGGTGTGATTATCAACGATAGGAACAGCCAGCCGGTCTGGAATATCCACAACCAGCCGCCGACGTTCTTTCTTAGCTTTCGAGCTCGTCATAAACCTGCCGATTACTCTACGATGCCCAGGCGCTCAAGCTCTTCGGCGATCACCGATTCATCGAGCTTGGCAAACACCGGCTTCGGCTTAGCAATTGGAGTGCCGGGCACAACCTCGCGCGGCGCCCACGGCCGCACATTTGCATAATCACCAGTGATAATCGGATACGGATACTCAGTATCTAAATCCGTGACCTCTTCAAGACGAGGCATCGGGGCAAGATCTCCGTCACCACCAAGAATCACATCAATCGCGTTAGATGAGTGTGGCAAGAATACGCTCATCATCGTATTGAGGTCAAAGACAGCCTGAACCAAAGTGTTAAGCACAGTAGCTAGCCGGTCACGCTGGTCTGGTTCCTTGAGCTTAAACGGCTCAGTACGGGTGACATAAGTATTAGCTTCACCAACAAGACGCATGATCTCACTCAAGGCAGCACGCTGCTGGTGGGAGCCAATGAGTTGCCCAACCGTATCAAAACCAGCCCGGATAGACTCCAAGAGCGCACTATCAATTTCTTCACGCTCACCCGCAGTTGGAATCTCACCGAAATTTTTTGCAATCATTGCCCCAGTGCGATTAACTAAATTCCCCCACCCGGCAACGAGTTCGGAGTTATTGCGGCGCACAAACTCAGCCCACGTAAAATCTGAATCAGAGGTTTCTGGGCCAGCGATCGAAATGAAATACCGCAAAGCATCTGGTTGATAACGCGAAAGCACGTCACGAACATAAATCACGACATTCTTCGACGAGGAAAACTTCTTGCCTTCCATCGTCAAAAACTCCGAAGCAACCACCTGGGTTGGTAGATTCAAGGTTCCAAACTCACCAGCATGCCCGCCACGAGATCCAGCACCGTTATAAGCCAAAAGCTCTGCCGGCCAGATCTGGGAATGGAAAACAATGTTATCTTTACCCATAAAGTAATAGGACAGCGCTTGTGGATTCGTCCACCACTCACGCCAATCTTCGGCACTACCCTGCCCGCGCTGCGAACGCCGTCGTGCCCATTCGATCGAAGCCGAAAGATAACCAACCACTGCATCAAACCACACATACAAGCGCTTATTCGGTTTATCTTCCCACCCCGGAACCGGGATACCCCAAGAAATATCGCGACTCATCGCACGAGGGCGAACGTCGTCGAGTAAGTGCTGAGAAAACGAAATCACGTTAGGTCGCCACGAACCATCGCGCTCGACGTCGTCTAACCAGCTCCCTAAAGCTTGCGCAAGTGCCGGTAAATCAAGGAAGTAATGCTCTGTAGAAGTAAAATTCGGAGCTAGCCCAGAAACTTTCGAGACCGGATTGATCAGATCTTGCGGATCGAGCTGATTACCGCAGGTATCGCATTGATCACCGCGTGCCCCTGCGGCACCACAAATCGGGCATGTACCTTCGATGAAACGATCTGGCAACGTATTGCCAGTTTTCGGATCAATAGCTACAAGTTGCTCTTGAACAATCATGTACCCGTTATCGCGGCAGCCTTCAAACAAACGCTGAACAACATCGAGATGGTTTTGAGTTGTTGTGCGCGTAAACAGATCATAGGACAAGCCGAGATTAACTAAATCCTCAGCAATAATCCGGTTGTTTTTATCCGCTAACTGTTGCGGAGTAACACCCTCGTTATCGGCAGCAACCAAAATCGGCGTGCCATGTTCGTCTGTTCCCGAGACCATAAGCACATCGTGACCAGCCATACGCATGTACCTGGAGAAAACATCAGAAGGGACACCAAAACCAGCGACGTGGCCGATATGGCGCGGACCGTTGGCATAAGGCCAAGCTACTGCAGACAAAATCTTCATAACTTATAGATTACGCGCGTAAGGCGATGAGTTGAAACTCCATGTGCCTATCTCACGTTCGGCGCGTATGCTTGGAGTGTAGTCAATGACGATGAGTTATTGGAGGAGCCATGGAAACACAACGCGCCCTAATTATCGTTGACGTCCAGCCGACTTTTTGTGAGGGCGGGGCACTAGGCGTCGACGGCGGAAACGCAGTAGCAGAACAGATCGCAGATTTTGTTACCGAACACGCTGACGATTACTCATACATCGTCACAACCCAGGATTGGCATATCAATCCTGGTCACCATTTTGCTGAAGAACCAGATTTTGTTGATACCTGGCCCCCGCACGGTGTTGCCGGAACTGCCGAAGCAGAGCTCCATGACGCAATTGCCGCGCTGCCCTTCGATGAATCGGTAAAGAAGGGGGAATATCAGGCCGCATATTCCGGGTTCGAAGGCAAGAATCCCGATGGGGAGTTGCTGGAGATGCTGTTGCGTAAACATGACATCAGCGCAGTCGACGTCGTCGGTATTGCCGAATCGCATTGTGTTAAGGCAACTGCGCTAGATTCACTGCGAGCCGGTTTCCCAACCCGAGTTCTTTCTGATTTAACGGTACCGGTGACCGAAGAGTTAGGTATCCAGGCGCGTCAGGAGATGGATGAAGCAGGCGTAGAACAACTCACTTCTGCGCAGGCCTTCGGTTTTTATGATGAAGACGACGACGACATCTCCCGTATCGCTGATGAGTGGGTGGATGCTCATTCGCGTACCGACAATGAGTGGGATTCTGCTTCCTCAGATTTGTGGGATGACGATACTTGGAATGATAACGACGGCGATGGGATCCCTGACGATCTGGAAGATGATGAGTATGGCGCAGCCGATTACCGTGATTTCGAGCTTCCTGATGAGTCAGATGGTGGTGTTATTCGCCCAGCTCCGGCGTATGACGATTTCCAAGATGAAGATGGCAGCGAGTTCAGTGATTCGCGTCGATTTGATGAACTAAGCACCAAGCTCGCCGCCGACGTCGATATTGAGGATCTGGATCTGGATGAATTCGATATCGATATCGATGAAGAACTCGACTTCTCTGACGAGGTTGATGAAGCTGATTTCGATTTTTCGGATATCGATTTCAAGCCCGGTCAGTAAACACGCTTAAGTTCGCATAGCTTTAAGGGATTTAGGGCTAACCGAGCAACTTTGCCACTGTGTCTTTTGCTACTGCGCCTTAGCGAGGTGGTGCTTGTTTCATTGCGGTGAAACAAGCACCACCTTATGTTTACGCGTGATTGTGGCTGACTACGGCTCGCGAGAGTTTCACGGGTCAGTAGTCTGCGCTTGCGGGGCAAGGTTGCGTGCCGTCCACGGCCACCACATGCGATCGCCAAACTCATAGGCCAATCCGGGGATGAGCAAGGAGCGCACGATCAAGGTATCGATCATAATGCCCAATGCGACGATAATTGCTAGTTGCACCATGAACAGCAGTGGCACAATTCCCAACGCCGCAAAGGTTGCTGCTAGGACGATTCCTGCCGAGGTAATCACCCCACCGGTAACGCCGACTGCTCTCGTCATACCGGCACGGCTGCCGATCTCCAAAGATTCTTCGCGGGCGCGCGACATGAGGAAAATCGTGTAGTCGATCCCCAGCGCGATAAGGAAAACGAAGGCGTAGAGGGGGACGGAGGCATCTGCGCCAGGCATATCAAGAATGCGGTAGAAGACGATGGAACAAATTCCTAAGGTTGCTCCAAATGATATGAGGTTAGCTACCAGCACAACGAGCGGGGCTACCACCGAGCGCAGTAGCACCATGAGCATCAGGGCAATGACGAAAAGGACTGTTGGAACAATCTTGGTAAAGTCGCGTTGCGCTGTTTGTTGCGTATCGAGGCTTTCGGCCGCAGGACCGCCTACGAGCGGGTTGCCACCAATGCCGTGGACTACCTTGCGCACTTCACCTACCACCTCTTGTGTTGCTTTGTCTTCTGCGGGCATGGCGGTGGTGAGGTTGAGAAGTACGCGTCCGTCAATAATGAGCGGTTTGGGTGGTGTAGCTGGCTGGTCACGTTCTGATCCCGATACACCGGCAGGCGGCTTGGCTTGTTGATCGGCCGCTACCCCCGGCGGCGGTCCAGTTAGTTGCTCGGCTTCTTGGGGTTGTGGCGTTACTCGAACCACGCCGTCGAGCTTGGTAAGTTCGGTGATTGCTTGGTCGGCCTTTTCGGCGTCGATCACAACAATCGTGGGCTGAATGGAGCCAGATTCGAACTCACGGCCGATGACCTCAAAACCACTAACGGCTTCGCTGGTTTGGGTAAATTGTTCCGTTGCTGAGGTACCTGAGGCTTGGAAGGTGAAGGCGAAGCTGGCAAAGATCAATAGTGTTGCTAACGTTCCAACCCACACACTGCGATAGCGACGTTCGACGAATCGGGCAACCTTATGCCAGATACCATGACTTTCCGCCTCGGCGCGTGAATCGTAGTGCACAATCTTTGCGGGCCAAAACAGCGCGCGGGCATGCTTGCCTGGAATCATCAAAATACCTGGGAGCAGGGTGAGCGCGGCGAGCATAGCAAAAACGATACCGATTGAGGAGATTGGCCCCAATGACGACGTCGAAGAAAGATCAGAGATTAGCAGGATCAGTAGCCCGGCAATAACTGTTCCACCGGAGGCTAAGATCGGCTCCCATGATCCTTTGAGCGCTACTACGAGCGCGGTCATTGGGTGATCGTGCAATGTCAGTTCTTCGCGGTAGCGCGCAATGAGCAGTAGACAGTAGTCCGTTGTAGCACCGATAACGAGAATTGCCAAGATTCCTTGGGTCTGGCCGTTGAGGTTGATAATGTTTGCTTGCGCCAGCCCAAAGACCACCAGCGCCGCCCCACATAGGGCGGTGATTGCTGTGAAGAGCACGGCGATTGGGATGAAAATAGAGCGGTAGACGACGATAAGAATAATAAAAACCACGATGACGGCAACGAGGAGGAGGGTGAGGTCAATTCCGGCAAATGCGCCGCCGAGATCTGCTGCCAATCCTGCAGGACCTGAAACATAAGGAACGAGGTTTTGCCCCGTAGGACCGGCGTCAGATAATTGGGTGGCGAGGGTAGCGCGGATTTGACTGATAGTTAGGCTTATGCGCGTATCGTTATCTGCGGTGCGTTCATTCATCATTGCTTTGTCCAGTGCAATGGGCATGAGTACGGCGGTGCGCTCTTGGTTGGGAATAACTGGAATGGGGCCGGCACTGACGTCTGCTAGTTGCAGGTCTGCATCAAGTTTTAGCTTAGGTAACGACGTCGAGATTTTGCCCAGTAGCGCCATCTGATCGTCACTTAGTTCGCTTTCGTCATTGTTTTGGACGACGACGAGGGCTGGGAT
This sequence comes from Arcanobacterium pinnipediorum, assembly GCF_023973165.1. NCBI lineage: Bacteria > Bacillati > Actinomycetota > Actinomycetes > Actinomycetales > Actinomycetaceae > Arcanobacterium > Arcanobacterium pinnipediorum. Next base: position 1,692,423 of record NZ_CP099547.1, read on the forward strand.
AGTGGCGTCTTCGCGGAAGTTATTGGCTTCTTGGGCTGCCCGGGTTGATTGGGCGGATGCGGGAAGGAAGAAGGACGGGTCGGATTCGGTTAGCGTCGAAATTTTCCCCTGTGCCATTCCACCAAAGGCAAAGATCGCTAACCAGAAGAGCAGTAGTAAACCTCGTAGCGGCAGGCAAGCGCGAGATCGCAAGAATGTTACTGCGGAATCTAGCTTTGATGAGCCAGTTGGTTGCGGTAGGTGGCTAGGAGTGTTCGTATTGCTCATTGTTTTCCTTCCATTACTGACTCCACTCTACCTCGAGTTGTGCGACACTTTTACATAAAACGTCGCCAAGTTGTCAGTAGAAAACATCACAGCCTGGCTTTCATGTCACCGCTGTAACAGATCAGCTACCTAGCACCGCTTGATAGAGAACGTTCTTGCGCAACCCAGCGCGCTGAGCAACAAAACCAGCAGCATCCTTCATCCGCACACCCAACTCCACCAGCTCTTTGACATCAGCAATCACCTCTGGGGCAATTTCCCTCTGCCCCGCACAATCATCTCGGTATCCGCCAACCACAATAGAGATCTCGCCTTTGATCTCACCAGCAGACCACTCCACCAGTTCTGCTAAACTCCCTCGGGCCACCTCTTCATAGACTTTCGTCAACTCTCGAGCCACTGCCGCTGGGCGATCAGCACCAAAAATTGCGCTCATATCTTTTAGCGTCTCATGCAAGCGCCGGGGAGATTCAAAGAAAATCATAGTATGCTCATCGCGCGCGAGTTTCGATAATGCCTGCTGGCGCTCCCCCGACTTCCGCGCCAAAAACCCCTCGAAGGAGAATCGATCCGAAGCTAAACCAGAAATTGCCAGCGCAGTAAGCACCGCCGAAGGGCCGGGAACTACTGTGAGCCCAACACCTTCATGAGCCGCGAGTGCAGCTAACCGATACCCCGGATCAGAGACCGAGGGCATTCCCGCATCCGAGACCACAACAACAGCCTTACCCGCCTTCGCTGCCGCAATAAGATCTGGTGCTTTTTCCGCTTCGTTATGATCGTGATAGGCAATAACCGGGGCATGAATCTCCACTCCCAAGCGCCCCACCAGATTCAATAACCGGCGGGTATCCTCAGCTGCAATCAGATCCGCACTCTCCAACGAATCCTTTAACCGCTGCGAAGCATCGGCGTCGTTACCTAACGGGGTTCCAGCAAGAATAATCATGCACACATTCTACCCGCTCACCATCGTTCCCATCGACTACTCGTAGATCCCGACCGCGCCTCGCATTACTGGGCGCCACACTTCTCGCAACGATTTTGTCTTAACGTCGAGACAATTCCTAGATATCGAGGTAAGGTGATACCAAGCACATTTATAGTTGTGTATGAGACAGAGGAGTCGCCATGCCAGAAATCAAACTTGTTTTCCATGTCAACGAAAACGACCGCTGGCCATTCGCCATCCGTTCAGTTGATAACGTCCTGACAAACTCCACAACCCCCGGCACCAACATTACCGTCGTTGCCAATGGAGCTTCTGTTCGATCCTTCTCCCAGCTCGACGTCGAACCCCATCGGATGTCACGAATCAAAGACCTCTCCGATAAAGGCGTCCACTTCCTGATCTGCAATATCGCACTCGAGCAACGCCAAATTAAACCAGATATGGTTCCAGACTTTTGTACCGTTGTGCCCGCCGGGATCGTGGAAATCGCTAAACTACAAGCTGAAGGATACGGCTACGTCAAACCATGACATCCGTCATGCACATTAGCTGACATTCATGACTTACTCGCAAACATCGAGTTTGTGATACTTAAAGCATGAATCCAACACTGCTACATGTGCACGAAGTGACGAAAACTTTCCTCACTTCTGACGGCCCGCTAACCGCCGTCGATCAGCTATCCCTCGATATTCCTACCGGAGAAATCGTCTGCCTTCTCGGGCCCAATGGCGCGGGTAAAACAACGTTGCTCGATATGATCCTCGGATTGATCTCACCCACAGCGGGAGAAATCACGATCGCAGGGGCAACCCCGCGCCAAGCGATTAGTGCCGGGAAAATCTCTGCGCTGTTGCAAACCGGCGGCCTGAACAAAGACATGAAAGTCAGCGAAATACTTTCCTATATCGGCGCCACGTATCAATCTACACACCAAATCTCGTCTGCTCGAATCAGTGAGGTCGTTGTCCAAACACAACTTAACTCGCTGCTAGATCGAAAAATCGGCAAACTCTCTGGCGGGGAACAACAGCGAGTGAAATTTGCGCTCGCACTGCTGCCCGATCCAGACCTGATGATCCTTGATGAACCCACCGCCGGGATGGACGTCACTGCGCGCCATGCGTTTTGGGAAACCATGCATAGTCATGTGCGCACCGGGCGCACGATCATCTTCGCCACCCACTACCTTGAAGAAGCAGAAAATTTCGCCAATCGCGTCATCCTTATCAACCGCGGACGGATCATCGCAGACGGATCCATCGACCAAGTGCGTGCCATCGCCGGGATTCGCCACGTTCGGGCACGAGTTGAATCAGTCAATCAGCAAGACCTCACCGCTTTCGAAACAACTTTCGGCGCCCAGATCACAGACCAGCGCCTGACCTGCGCAACTGCGCAATCTGACGATCTTGCCCGCGCACTGCTCAACGCTGGCGCACACGATCTAGAAATCATCTCCCCCTCTCTGGACGACGCCTTCACATCCCTCGTCGCCGCCGATACTTTAGCGAAAGAAGTCTGACCATGAACATCACCTTGATTCGCGCCGACGTTATCCGGTTTCTGCGCGCCCCCGAAGCGCTCTTCTTTACTATCGGATTGCCCATCTTGATGTACATTATTTTCGGCGGTAGTGCCCAATACGGCGATATCCCCATCGGGCACGTCACTGTGAATGCGGTTGTTTTGATCAACATGAGCATTTACGCGGTAGCCCAAGCTGCGGTTGGTTATACCGGAACGATCGCTATTGATCGCATTCAAGGTTGGGGGCGCCAATTAGCTCTCACCCCACTATCTGCCGATAAGCTGTTATTCATCCGAATAATGTCAGCCTTCCTCATTTCCACCATCACCTTTGGCGCGTTGCAGATGGCAGGTATCGCCATGAGCGCAAATGTCCCACCACTGCGTCTACTTAGCGTCTGGATCATTTCCTATCTGGCGGTTGTGTTATTTGCCAGCTACGGCCTGGCGGTTGTCAATACCTTCAAAGCTGAAACAGCCACGAGCATTTCTGCTGGCTTCCTCGTCCTATTCGCCTTTGCCGGCAATCTCTTCGCGCCACTTTCAGGCACTTTGTTAACCGTTGCACGCTTTACTCCAATGTGGGGAATCGGTGAGCTGGCCCGCTACCCGCTAACTTCCGGACAGATGTATGATGCAAGCGGCGTAATCTACACCACTCCAATCTGGTATGCACTGCTAAACATCAGCGCCTGGTTGGCCATTTTCGTTATCCTGGCCCGCCTTGCTGGGCCGCGAAGCAACCAACGATAACTGCGAATATAGATAAAGGAAAAGATCATGGATACCCGCCGCGAGTATGCGTTATCGCTAACCATGTCTCTGATCTGGTTATTCTTTCTCTTTATTCCACTGCGTCTGATCGCCATAGGTCCCTATTCACCCGCCTTGCGCTCATTGGGCTACCTCCTGATCGCAATCTTCGCAATTGTTAACGTTACGACCTGGGTTCTAACCTTCTTACCGCGCCTGGCACATCGGCGCACTGAGCTCTTCGTTTCCTCGGTTATCATTCAGTCTGCGATCACTGCGAGCGTGCTGTGGCTATTTGGCGCAGCCGGTCTATCACTCTTCCCCTATCTCTTTTCACTGGTCGGGATCCACCTGCCGTTGGCCGCTGCTTCCACCGTCGTCGTAGTGCTGGGGGCAAGTATGGAAATAGCGGGGTGGTGGCTCAACACGTCCGCTCTTGCCCATCAGCTTCTCTTTATCTCAATAGCAATTTTTGCAATGACGGCTGGCTCGCGATACTTCGATCAGATAGCCAAAGAAAAACAAGCAGCCATAGTCCATGAGACGACTGCGAACGAACGCAGTCGCCTGGCTCGCGACATCCACGACGTCTTAGGCCATTCGCTGACAGTTATGTCGATGAAGTCTGAGCTTGCGCTGCGCTTATTCGACGTTGATCCAAGCCGTGCACGTGCCGAGATTGAGGACATTCGCGATCTATCTCGCGCGGCAATTGCAGAAGTGCGTGCAACGGTCTCCGGGATTCGGATGCGGCTTTTGGACGAAGAATTAACCAGTGCCGTCGAGGTCTTGCGCAAGGCGGGGTTGCAGGTCACAGTCACCGGAAGTGTCGACGACGTCGATCCGCGATTCCGATTCGTTTTTGCGTGGGTTGTGCGCGAAGCTAGTACGAATATTTTGCGCCACAGTCGCGCCTCACAGATCACGATTACGTTGAGTTCAAGCCAGATTTCGGTGAGTGATGACGGGGTCGGGATCGGCGCAACAGCACCTGGAAATGGGCTCACTGGTTTAAGCGAACGTATCACGGCAGCTGGCGGACGGTTAGAGATTTCCGATAACTCTCCGGGAACAATTGTGCGAGCAACGATGATCTAAGGCGTAGGCTAACAAAGGGTAACTGAGGAGAAGAGATGATTCGCGTTGTGATAGCAGATGATCAAACACTGGTACGCGGTGCGTTATGCGCATTGTTGAATTTGGAAGATGATATTGACGTCGTCGGCGATGTTGGGCGTGGCGATGAGCTAATTCCCGCTCTAGAAGCCACTGCCGCCGACGTCGCCGTCGTCGATATCGAAATGCCAGGTCTGGATGGAATCGCTGCAACTCAAGCCGTTCGTGCAGCTGGCCTAGCGACCAAAATCCTTATCGTCACCACATTCGGGCGGCCCGGGTATCTCCAGCGGGCACTGACTGCGGGCGCCTCGGGGTTTATGGTAAAAGATACTCCCGCCGAAGAACTCGCCGGAGCTATCCGGCAGGTCTACGCTGGTGGCCAAGTCGTTGATCCGGGCCTAGCAACGCAGTCGCTGTTTTTCGGATCTAACCCGCTCACCGAACGGGAGCGAGAACTGTTGCGGGTGGCTGAAGAAGGCGCTACGGTTTCTGAGATTGCTGCGCAGGTGTTCCTCTCGGAAGGAACTGTGCGCAACCATCTCTCATCCGCAATCGGGAAAACCGGCACTGCCACTCGAGCCCAAGCTGCGCGCGTTGCACGTGAAAAAGGGTGGCTGTAGGTATTCTGCCCCAGTTTCCTCGTCACTGTACGCAACTCTGACTCGGAAAAACTCTTAAATGACTTATATACACCAAATGCTCTTTTTTGGAGACATTAGATATATATCGGCATCAATTTGGATAATCAAGATTTAATGGATACTAAAATCGATGTAACCATACTCAAAAGTAGCAAAACACTTCACGCGCGCCTCATAATCCCGTACACTCGCCGGTATGAGAATAAAAAAGATTATAATCTCCCCGATCCTTGCCGCTGGGCTTGTTATCGGGTTTGCACCTAGCGCACTTGCTGCTGAAGAATTCGCCGTCACAGCAACCACCACACTTGATGAACTCAAGGTGGCACTTGCCGATGAGACTACCCAACGGGTGATCTTCACAGAAAATGCCAACTTTGATGGCGGTATCGTCATCAATCATCCGATGACTTTTGTTGTTAACGATGGTATCGCTGTCAATTTCACCACCGGCGTCGGGCATGCCCTCGATATTAAGTCCGAGTTCGTATTTAACAATATGGGCACGGTTAATCTAGTTTCTAGCGGTGGCTATGGCGTAAAGATTAACCAAAAGACTCCTGGCCAAAGTGTGGTCTTTATGGGAGATGGTCGAGATGGTAGCGCAATTAATGTTGGCCCCACGAAAAACTACGGCATCGATGGCCAACTGCTCAACGGTCCTTTTACAGTTAAGGATATGGCGCTCAATGTTGCGACAGGTCCTGACACTGTTGAAGGGCCGATGATCTTCGCGAAGCAAACCGGAGAAAGCGTTGATGCCAAGGTAGTTTTCGACAACGTCGCGCTTAACTTAGATCATTCGAGTACAACCTCGGTGTGGCGTCCTGCACTGTATTCAGAGCGGGAGATCACCTTCCGCAATAGCGCAGTTCGCTCCCAGACTGTGCGTAACTACAATATGTCTTTTGTTGCTGGCGCTCCTGCCACCTTTGACAACTCCACTGTAGACTTAGTGACCACCGCCGATGCAGTTACTGAAGGTTTTTGGATTTTCAAGAAACCATTTGTTGCGATCAATACGGCAGGTAACACGGTCAATATTCTCAATAGCACTATTTCGAGTGACATTCAGGCAACTGGAGCAACTCACGAGGCGTTCCAGTTCCAAGATTCGACGTACAACATCGATTCCAGTGTTGTCGTTGGCGATTCGCTTGGCGTTGACTCAAAGCAGACAGCCGGATCTCATCTGAAGATCACTGGCGATTCAAAGGTTCAGATTCCAGGCACGAGCGATATGCCTAACGCCAAGATTACAACTGTCATTGATGGCGGCACTGTTGTTCTACCACCGACTACCGTTGCTAAGAATTCGATCGGGCAAGATCTGCGTGAATTTATTTCAGATGCCGATACCACAGAAGTTAGCATTGACCTCGAAGGCAATCCTTACACTTACAAAGTGACCAAAGAATCTGATGATTCCATGAAGCACGTGTGGGCACCGGCAGTTATGGTCGACTACTACGTCAACCAAGACGATGCCCAGAGTGCAGATACTCGTACGCTCATTGCAGGTACGAATATTGCCGAGCCACTCAACGCTACCACCTTCTTTACTCAGCCTGATGTTCCAGCTGGTTTTGCTGGCAAGTTCGTCATTTTTGACCCTACACCGGGCCCGGAGTTCACGTCGATGAGCACGGTATCCCAAGACACTAAGATCACCTTCACCACCACGCCATTGCCTGATGTTGAAACAGTCGATATCACTGTGATGGTTGGCGATCCAGTTGGAGCAACTGACGGAATTGTTGATCTACCCAAGGATGCGAGCGTTGAAATTATTACTCCGGCCGATGTCTCTGTTCCTGGAAAGACCACCCAAACAGTGAAGATTACCTTCGGTGATGGAAGTATGGTCACTAAGATTATCAACGTGACAGTTATTGAACGCAAGGTACCTGATCCAACACCAACCGATCCAACACCAACTGACCCAACACCAACCGATCCAACACCAACCGATCCAACACCTATGCCTACGGATAAGCCATTAGCCCAAACTGGCGCATCGATTTCCGTGGCAGGCTGGATCGCTGCGATTTTGCTCGCTGGAGGTGCTGGTATCATCTTCGCAATTAAGAATAGGCAACGTAGCTAAACGCCGTTTGCGCTAAGTAGCCAATGTGGCTGTGTCTAACCCAACCTGTTAGACACAGCCACATTGCATATTCACCAGCAATCGTCTTGGCGAGAAACCGTGCAGATATTGCTGTACGTTTATTCACAGAGGTACTATGATGTCATATCAAGCAAAGGAGCGATTATGACCACCACCGAAGCCACTCGCGAATGGGAACTATGGGACGCCCAAGAATTAGCTTCTCTAATTGACGGATTCCCCATTCCATCTCTTGAACAATTACAAGAGATTCAACCCGGTGATATCGTCAAGCTGGTTTTTGGTCTGACCGATCCAGAAACTGATATCGCCGCAGAACGCATGTGGGTGATTGTCAATGAGCTTGCTGGAACTGGTTTCATCGGCACGCTTGATACCGACCCTGAAGTTATTGAGTCCTTAACTGCCGGCGATGAAATTCACTTCGACGCCAGCCACGTTATTGAGATTTTCGACGAAGATGCACCGCAAGGTAGCGCAGGTGGATGCGGTGGCAACTGTAATTGCACCTGCGGGCAATAGCCGTTAGCTACATGCCACGATTCTCAGGCAACCAAACCTGAGATAGTACGGTAAAGCGCCGCAGCAGTTTGAGCTGGATATTGCGCTTGAGAATTGGGAATCGTCGTCGTTATCGTTGCACTTAGCGCAGGTACACCACGAAATTCTTTAGCTCGCAACGCACGGAAATAAGTATCTGAACGCAACGCGAACATCTGTGCCAGCGACGGTTTCCACTGGGCAGATAACGCAACAATGGCCGCTACCCGCTGCTGGCGTGCCCGGTAAAAACCACCAGCGCCCACCACACTTAGACCCTGACTAACCACAACAATTTGCTCAGATGAAACACTACGCGCATCGGCGTCGATAACATCGAAAATCTCATCTGCACTTGCACAGCGGGATAGATCAGGGGCCGCGATAGCCCACGCAGGCGGAAGATGGTCGGCGACCTCCCTCCAATCCATATAGGATTTTCCCGGGGCGTGCAAGAAAACTATCGTCGTCACTGTTATGCTCGACGTCGAGATAGCAGTGCGTCAAGCATTGACCCGCCACCTAGAACATCATCACGCGAATCTGCGCCATTAGCCGATTGGTCTGCACTGTGCGCCTGGCCTACCAGACCATCTCCGATGCGTTCGTGCAAGCGGCGCGGACGGAATGGCACATTAGCATCTGAAACATTTTGGGCAAGATTTTCCGCACTGTTCCCAGCTACGGATTTCAACGTGTACGACGGCGTCGCCGGAACAGCGAGCGCAGCTGTGCGGGCATCGATTTCTGCGCGCGTCATCTTACGCACACCTTGCCCAGCTTTGTGTTCTGCAGCAACCTGGACTTCATCGACTTTTTCGTCGATATCCGAGGCGATCGTAACTTCTGCAGGAGAAGGGCTTTGCACTATCGGCTGCTCACTTGGTTGGGTCTGCTTAACTGCCACGCCCGGGCGGGAATGAACACGTAAAATCTTAGCCGCATGCGCGATTCGCTTTGCGTCTTCTTGGTCTGCTTTAAGCATCTCGTTAATGACGTAGCCAAACCCAGCGAAGTAGAGTGCAACAACGCTGGTTGCAACTATTGCTAGCACAGACGAAAGGCTGGTTAGCCACACCGCAAGCCAGGTGGTGACTGCGACGGCAAGGAGCAGGATGCCGATGGTCATGCCACGCATTTGGCGAGCGTGGCGAGTAGCCATTCGAGCGCGTGCCCGAGATCGATCTCTAGCGACGCGCCGTAACTGTTCACTCGTTAATGCTGGTGTCATGATTCGCTCCGTTAAAAAAATTCTGCCATGGGCCGGTGAGGCTGGAGATGGGGAAAAAGTAGAGTCATCGAGTAGTCGCAGATCTTCTGCAAATCGATCATCTATGTGTGCATCCGCTGAAACTTCACATGAACGTAAAGCTTGTGGGACGAGATAGATGAGCAGAAAAATAGCTGCAACTGCAACTCCAACTCCTCCAAAACCCATGCTTTAACGGTAGTAAATACCTTAGCTAAAGCGGATATCTCTCAATGGTGTGTTGCGTATTTTGCTCGACAATTCGGGCATCAGTCTCACGTGTATCACCACTATTAGCGATCTAACACTTCGCAGATGAGTTCATCGCCAACTGCAACCTCGGTTTTATCCTCCGGTACGATCGCCAAACAATTCGCCGCCGATAATGCAGTTATAAGTGGACGACGCGGATCACCGGTAGGTTCAAGCTGGTAACCATCACGTGGATTGCCCAACACTTTAGCTCGAACAAATTCGCGCTGCCCGCGTGGCGACTCCCAACCACGCAAAACTCGGGCTCGAATCGATTGGCGATGAATATGAGAATGGCCTGCCATCTTTCGCAACGAAGGACGAATAAAGACTTCAAAATTCGTCAATGCCGAAACCGGATTACCGGGTAGACAATACACCACAGTGTTTCCGATTCTGCCAACCCCAAGTTGACGCCCAGGCGACATAGCCACATTGTCAAAACGCACATCACCAAGCTGATGCATCACATCTTTGACCGTATCACCACCGCCATAGGACAAGCCGCCAGTAGTGATGATGATGTCAGCTCGCACTAGTTGATCTTCAATCATGTCACGCAACTGCCGAGCATCATCAGACACCGAGCCCACCCGGAAAACGTCGCCATCAGCATCACTGACCGCAGAGGCAAGGGCGTGTGAGTTAGCATCAAAAACACGCCCCCGGCGAGCCTGGGTTCCAGGTTCTTGGAGTTCATCGCCAACCGACATAATAACAACCCGAGGGCGCGGATGAACCATAACTCGCGAATGACCCGCAGATGCCAGCATAGCCACCTGCCGAGATCCAATACGCACCCCAGCCTGCAAAATAATAGAACCAGCCTGCAAATCTTCAGCTTGCATGCGAATATTGGCTCCCGGTTCAACTCCGGAACTAATCAGCACCTCAGCTCTGGCTTGATCAGTTGATTCAATAGGAACAACCGCATCAGCATTCGATGGCATCGGAGCACCCGAGGAGATACGCATGCACGCGCCCTCAATAATGCTTTGCGCATCGGTAGCGTCTGCACGTATCTCGCTGATAACTGGAAGTTTCACCGGCTGGGCCGCGCTCGCACCGAAAACATCAGCTGCACGCACCGCATATCCGTCACGTCCGGCAAGGTTAGTAGCTGGTAAATCTACTAAGGATCGAACGTTATCTGCAAGAATCGTCCCTACCGCATCATGCAACGTAACAGTAAAGGCAGGCAGGGGTGAAACAATTGCGAGACAATCAGCAAGGTGATCGGCAACGGACTTCATATTTTTTCCTCCGATTTTGATGTATTTCTAGTTTATCTGCTCCGCGCTAAAGGTTGCCCATCTTATTGAACTTTCGTGGAAGAATGAACCTATGAACTCGGCACTGACATTACCCGATACATCCGGTATGGATATCGAAGAAGCAAAGCAGGCCGTTCGCGCACTGATTCGCGAGCGGCGCAAGAGCAGAGCACACCAGTTTTCGTCCGAATGGGTTGAACCGGTTCTGCAATTTACTGACGGTCTCGACGTCGTCACATGCTACGTCTCCTTACCCGACGAACCTCCTACCGGGCCAGTCCTCGACGCGTTAGCGGCAGCCGGGAAAACGATTTTGCTCCCGAAACTTGGCCCTGGCCTGACGCGAGCCTGGGCAGAATACCGCGGGAAATCAGATTTAGCTCAGCTCGCTCCGGGCCGTCCGCTTGAACCATCGGGCCCAGCGTTACCCCAAGACGTCTTAGCCGACGTCGATGCCATGGTTATCCCCGGACTTGCGATTTCTGCGTCGGGCCAACGTATGGGGCAAGGCGGAGGCTGGTATGATCGCGTCCTCAAAACTGATAACCTCACTAGTCGAATTGGCCAAATGGTTTTTCCGTGGGAATTTTTCACCACCGACCTGCCACAAAATGAGTTAGATGTTCTCATCCCCTACGTCCTCCTTCCCTCCGGCTGGAGTGCTACCGCCGCATCAAGAAACTGACACCTCTCTACTACGCCACACCCTTTCACCTCTTTGCGGTGGCTTTTGGCAAACTCGCGGCAACGCTCATCGCTTCGCAGTGGCAAAAATCTGGGTGTGATCTACTTATTTTCCACACTAATGTTCCATTGAGATTTATCCACAAGAAGCGGCGCACTGGCCGGAAGCCTACCTAGAAATTGGCACAATCAATACATGCCTACTTCAATCTCAACTTACCGCCGTTTTCGAGCTACGCTGTGGCGCTGGCGCTGGGTGACAATCCTGGTGTTCACAACACTAATAGCGCACAACGTTTTATCCACAATAACGTTGACGAACCAGCCTCGTTACCCGGCAGTTGTGGCGTCAGCCGATCTACCGGCTGGCCACGAATTATCAGCAGATGATGTGGAGACCAACCTCGTACACGATCTCTTACCCGACATGGCCACCGATCCGGCAGATCTCGTCGGATTTCACCTTCTAACGCCTGTGTCTTCCGGAGCTGCGATCGGGAAGAATCAGGTGCTCTCCCCTGAGGTTCTAGCTAAACCGCGCCCTGGTTTCGTCATAGCTCCGGTATTGCTTGCTGATACTGGCGGACTATCTATGCTACAAACGGGAAGCTACATTGACTTGTTCGCACCTGCCCCCGATAGCTTTGGTGAGGGAAGTGGCGAAGCGGAGCTGATTGCGCGCCATATTCGAGTTGCCGGAGTTGCCCAAAGCACTGGAGAATCAACTTTCTTCCGTGACATGCCCGACACCATGAGGTTCTTCTTAGAAATACCTGACTCAACAGTTAAAGTAATTCTGGGCGCCGGGACGCGCACTCCACTATTAGCAGTGCTTTCCCATACGCCTAGTGAATAACACTTGTATCAAGTTAGCCCAGCTATTTTTCAAGGAACCTATATGCTCAAAGGATTTAAGGACTTCATCAACCGCGGCAATGTGGTTGAACTCGCCGTAGCCGTCGTCATCGGCGCAGCTTTTTCTCCCGTGATCTCCTCACTAACTGAAAAAGTCATTATGCCGTTGATCTCAGCACTCTTCGGCCAACCCAAGTTCGATCACATCGGCGAATTCCATATCGGCCAAACAGCAATCCAGCCTGGATTCTTCCTCACCGCTGTCGCTAACTTCATTATCGTCGCGGCCGCTATCTATTTCGCAGTTGTTATGCCGATGAACGCCCTCAAAGCACGCAAGAAAGTCGAACCTGAAACCACACCGCCCGCACAAGATATTCAACTACTAACTGAGATTCGTGACTTGCTCGCACACAAATAAAAACACACGCCACTCGTTACTGACTGAGGCCAACTATCCCGGCCTAACTGGGCTAACTACCCCAGCTCAGTAACGAGTGTGGCACGAAAATAAACGTTACAGCTTTCCAAAGTGCGGCGGGATATTTTCTAAAAGTTGTCTCTCGTGGGCATCTAGAGCCTGCCCAGTGCGAACTTGAATCGGCTCGACCTTAGGCAAAATCGTCCGCGCATCTGATATATGTACAGCCTCTTCTGGCGTAGTAATCTCACCATTAGCGAGCCGTTGCGCATCTACTCGCGACAAGCGAACCACGCGACGAGATTTTTTATTCCCCGTCACGGGCAACTCCCATCCGTCGCACGATATTAGCCAACACACGTTCGATCTGGCTACCGCGACGCAACGCTAATTCATGGCGAACCTCGGTGACGTACTGCGTTACGTTACGCTCAATTCCGTCTGAGGCAATCCAGGTGATGAGATCTTCGAGCTCGTTATCTGTATAGCCAGCAATCTGTAACCCCGGCATGATCGCTGGGCGTTGGCCGCGCGCTCTGGCTACAGAACCATTGCCCGTAGTGGAATGCGGTAGCGGTGAGTCCTGATCTTCTTCTCCATTCGAGTGCACTAAGCCAGTAGCAGACGGCTCATGTAGGAGATCAGTTGCGGCATAAACCAAGTCAATGACGCGTTGTGCTTCACCTTGCGGATCGACGAATAGCGACGTCGAAAAAGTTTGGTAAACAGCCCATCCATGAGCTTCCAGCGTCGCAAAGCGATGCCGATCGCGCCGGCGAATAGACTCTATCTGAGTGTAGTCATTATCGTCATACATCACAGCCACAGCCCATTGATCACGAATCTTGGGATGCCCCACAACCAACGGAATACGCCATTGGCCACTGCCAACATTTGCTCGTGTCACGAAACCAGCAGCTTCGATCCGCTGTGCCAAATCTGCTAAAAGCGGCGCTACCTCCTGTGAATCATCCGTGATCATGCTTTGGCTATGGTAGCCACCAGCTTCGGATAAAAGATCTGCTAGCAGTCGCGGACCTGGAGTTGTCACTCTGTTAAATGAAATCTCGCCCGGAGCGATGGAAGAAATGATGGTCATCGAAGCACGGGCAGCTTCAATTGCGTCAATCATCCCGGCAAAACCTGCCGGAGTCGATAACATGCCAAATGAATGCAGCACGCGTCCGTGAACGGTCTTGCCATAGCCAACTGAAAGAATCACATGGTCACGGCGAATTCCACTAGCGGCCATAATATCGACTACCACAAACGGTTCGCCGTTGTGCCCACTATACAATTGAGAAAGTTCTGCAGAATGGGTGCCCACATGCCGCAAGGCATCACGTATCCGCTGTGCATGTGTGGACGAGACTGTGATAACAGCGAGCGATTCATCTGGGCGATCCATCGCATGAGAAAGAATTGCTTCAACAACAGCATCTACTTCGACTTTTGGCGCCACTACGGCTCCGTTGCCAGAAGCACTCGGAACTCCGCGTCCGTCAACAACAACCAGTTTCGATTTCTCGGATCGGGAAACGGATGGAATATCTACTAAGACATCATCATAGCCATGGTTGCGTAACGTCCGAATCGACAAGTCGTCTAACTTTATCCGATTTGCCGGCAATTGGCGTACTGGCAGGACTGCCGATAACGCACGCATAACACCATTTTCGCGCTCAACAAACTGCGCACGGCGTACATCTCCCATGGCGACGACTTGCCGGCCACGAGTCATTGACGACGCAACTGAAGCAACAGTAGCATTATCGGAAATATCCATCATCACCACATCAACCCACGGCATGGGCGGGATGAATTCAGCAGCGATAGTTGCCGGGACGATCCAGATCGGTCGCGCTACCTGGACCAGTCGCTGATAGGTTGCAATAACATCGCGCAGCACTGACACTCCACTGGAAGCCAACATGCTATCGAGTTTCAACGTATCGTTGCGACGATCGATCATAAGACTACGCGCGTTATTAACTACCGCAAATTTTACCGGACCAGCCATTGACTCGCAGTGCACCGTATCCAAATCACGGAAAGCTCGTAAGAGCCGCGACAGATCCTGTGGGCCAAGATGAGCCAACGACGTCGAGTGCACAATGAGTTGTTCAAAAACAGAAGACCAGTATGCCAGTTCGAACTCTGCTTCGATACTTTCTGCACGCACCGCGCGCGCAATCATATCGTCGAGGAATCTTCCTAGACCACGACTGCGCAACTCATTGAGCGCCGCATTGCGTTCGGGCAAGATCGCCATATGTGGCGCATCAGTTGCCAAGTGAGCGATACGCTCTTCGAGCTGGGCAAACTCCAACGAAAAGAAGTTCTCTCCACCAAGATGCTCAGAAAGGAAATCAAGATCAGCAAATAGTTCGGCACTTGTGGAACGGATTTGATTCAATCCTTGAGGCAACTGTGGCCATCCACCCTCGGCAGTGTATCGGCGCCAAGTCTCCCTACGTTCTTGGACTTTGAGGAGCTCGGCGTGCAGATCCTTAACCACAACACCTGGGCGAATCAAATCCTGGGCCTGCTTTTTGAACCTACGACGCTCCGAACCACGCATGGAATACCCATTGGCTTCCCGCCACTGGCGCGAAGCACTCGCAATAACCATGTCCATTGCTGAGGTTTCAAAAATCTGGGGTAAGAAAATGTCGAGAGACTGCGAAATACCGTCAAGAACCTCGATTTGTTCGCGCCACTGACTCACGGTATCTGCCTGGCGCAACCCGGTTTCTCCCGCTGCACGCGAGGACTGCGCAACAACTGCTGGTATTGAGATTTCATGGAGCCGGCGCACTGCATCCAAAGCCTGGTTACCTAGCGCAGGATCGGCAATATCAGTTGTATTCCAGGCAGAATGTGCAACCTCAGGATCGAAGGCATGCCGGTGCCCAGCAGTAGTCAAAAGTTCGTAGATCGATTCCAGATTCTCTCCCGAGATCTCATCTAGCGTCTGAGCGTCGAAGCGCACTTTCGTCACTGGAGCATGATTACCTTGGGTGGAAGCTGCAAGTTTTTCCAACAAGTCATAAACCGACACACCCCAGTGCGGATCGACGTCATGCAACTCGTACATGAAGGTTTCGAGTTCGGTGCGCACGCGCATGAGTTCTGTACGGCGTTCGAGTGTTTCATCGGTTGGCAGATCGGGGCGTTCTACACGCATGCCGGTGCGTAACCGCATGGGGATTGCTTCGACGTCGGAAAAATCGGCAACCAGCGAGCCCAGACCGCGGCGATCAAGTTCCGCCACTAGTTGCGCTGCGCTTGATGCTCGCGATGGGACGACGATGAGCGAGCGACCCGAAGCAACCGTGTCAGCAGCAATTGCTGCCATAGTTTCGTAGCGTTGGGAGCCTGGCGGGCAATCCACGACGATTGACCGTCCTGCGGCCACTGCCTCAACGACGTCGAGCTCTGCTGGATCTAAATCACCCACTCCGCGTTCTTGTTCGGGATGGCGATCTTTGGGGTTACCTGGCGATAATGGCAACGACGATAGCTGGCGAGCTTCTTCGTCTCCAGCCAGGGCAAGCATGGTACCCGAGGTGCGAATATAGGGTTCCATCGCCTCGAGATCGGCAAGCATCGTGCGTTCTGGCTGGAAGAATGAGCCTAACGTGACGTGGGGTTCGTATGTAAAGCCCGGCAAGTAGATTCGGCCCAATTCCGTTAATCGCGTGATGAGCACGTCAACTGGGCCATCCTCACTTGCTAACTGGCGTAGATTAGCTAGTTCTTCGGCAACCGCTCCGTGGTTGCGCAAGGCTCGAATCACTGCGGTATTGATGTCAACGGCTGGGGTGAGTTGAATGAGTGCGTCTTTTTGGTCATGGAAGAAAAGCCGAACGGGACGATATACCGCAACCTCTCGAATAACTCGCGCTTGGCGAATAGTTGGGGGCGTATCTGGCTCAGCTGCACTACTATCGGCTACCTGTGTGGGCGCATCATCAACTGATTGGTCGCTTGATCCTAGATCGTTAAGATAATTTTCGGGCGATAACTGCAACTCGCCAGTAGCAGTATAAGCATTGACTAACGCCTCGGTTACTTCTGGTTCAGGTAGTTCGGTCCATGTCATGACACCCACAGCCAGACTTGCCGGTGCATGGCCATAGGTTTGGGTAGCGATATGGAGTTCGTCGCGCAGCCGTAATAGTTGAGTTTTTGCCTGCGCGAGAGCGCGCTCTTCGCGTATCAACGACGATAGGCGCGTAGCTTGATATGCGTAGAACTGTGCTGAGCCCGTGGGATGGATTTGAGTCAGATCAATACGCCCCGGACTGCGCTCAGCTTCACGTTGGTCTGCGCGCTGGACTAGCTCCGCGAGCTCAGCATGCCACCGCTCATAGGCCTGGCCTATGAGGATTTCGCGCGAGGCATGTAGTTCTGGGGTACGCGTAGGAAGGGCGGGTTCAGCAACTGGATCTGGAGTTTGTTCAACTGCGCTAGGTTCGTCGACGTCGTCGCTGTGGTCAGCTACCGGAAACTGGTCCGGTTGAGTTTCCTTTTTCCATTTAAATAAACTCACGTTCTACACCTCTCGCCGTCGTCATATTCTTCTAGCTATTTTCACGCGAGCGCTACTGCGTGCTCTTGACAGAAAACTGGTTGCTGTGCGCACGTTTGGCATGTGACAAGTCGCTCGCGGCACGAAGGCTCATCGCAGTTGTGTAACGTGTTAGTTGACGCACCACACGAATGGCAGGTTCCAATGAGGCTAACGTCGCCGCCGTCGAAGTCCATCACTTCACGGTTGTCGAAAACGGTAAGTGACCCCTTCCAGCGTCCAGTGTTGCCAAACATTTCGCCGTAGCGAACAATACCGCCATGGAGCTGCATTACCTTGGAAAAACCGCGCTTTTTCATCAGTGCGGTCAGCACTTCGCAGCGGATTCCGCCCGTGCAGTATGCCAAAATTGGTTTGTCTTTCAGGTCATCATATTCACCTGAATCGAGCAGTGAAATAAAATCATGCGTGGTTGATGTTGGTGGCACAATTGCACCGTCAAAACGCCCTACTTGCGCTTCAATAGCATTGCGGCCATCGAAGAAAACCAGATCTGGGTTCTGTGCGATGATCTGTTCAACTTCTTCGGGGCGGACATGGCGGCCGCCGCCAACGATGCCGTTCTCGTCAACTTCTAGTTCATCTGGAGCACCGAACGCTACGATTTCTTTGCGCACTTTGACTGAGAGGCGCGGAAAATCAGATGCGTAGCCGTCAGCGTCTGTGCCAAGGCCTTCGGAGATCTTCCATTCAATGTCAGCAAATTCAGGATACTGTTTCATGCGTTTTACGTATGCTTTGCATGCTTGAATTGTCCCACCCACGGTGCCATTGATTCCATGCTGGGAAATCAGGATGCGCCCGCGCAACTTTAGGCGCTCACATAAATCCCACTGCCAAAGCTTAATCGCCTGCGGATCAGCGATGGGCGTGAATTTGTAGAAAAGTAAAACTCGCGAAATTGCCACAGTATTTCCCCTTTATGCACTATCACCAGAGCTGTTCTGATGGAACCAGGCGTGCCCCCGATAGGAATCGAACCTACGACACCGGCTTTAGGAGAGCCGTGCTCTATCCACTGAGCTACGAGGGCATGGACTTTCTTGGATGAAGAGTCCTTACCTAGTCTAACTGATATAGCCAGCATCAATGAACCTCACCATACCGAGAGGTTTAACCGTGGTATTGGTCTTGTGCTCAGATTGGGCTCGGTGTGGCAGATACGTGCAGACTTTAGTTGACTATTGCACAGTCACTTACTGGTCTGATTCAGCTTGTTGTGGCTGCGGGCCCACGTCGTCTCCTGGCCGGACGCGACGCGGAACAACCATCGTTGCGCAAGCGGTTGTAGAGAGCACAGTTTGCGAGGTTGATCCCAGGAGCAGACCAGCGAATCCGCCTCGACCCCGAGTTCCGATCACAACAAGATCGACTTCATGGGAGAACTCGGCGAGAACTTCAGCCGGATTGCCTTCGATGGCGTGGATGTCGACGTCGATCTGGCGCCCTTCGTCAACTTCGGCAAGTTGCGCCCGAACTGATTCGGAGACTTCGTCTAAGAAGCCGTCGTGGAGGCTATCTGCTGGAATCCAGGTTGCAGCTGCCGTATTGACGGTAGCCACAATAGATAGTCGCGCATTCCAGCGATCTGCTTCCCACACTGCACGTTGCAGCGCGGTTTTAGCGTGTTCCGAACCGTCTACACCTACGACGATATGTTTAATTGGCACGTCCTTGACTTCGTGCTGGGATGGAACTACAACGGTTGGGCAGTATCCGTTAGACGGCACAGCTGAAGAGACGGTTCGCAGTAGCCGATCCGCTAGCGAGCTGGAGTTGGGTTCACGGCCACCGACGACGACGAGGGCGACTTTCTTCGACATCTCCACAAGCACCTCAGTTGGGTCACCGAATTCGAGCGACCACGTTACCTCAACTCCTTGCCCTTGGAGTGCCTGAGCTTTTTCTTGAATCATTTTCTCGGCAGCTGAACGCAAATAACCGCTATCCTCGGCGGGAATACTCAGTGCACTTGGGGCCATAAACTCTGGCGCATAGCTAGGTAGTTCATAGACGCATACAAGATGCAGGCGAGCGTTGCGAGCTTTGGCTTGCGCGTGTGCCCACATCAGTGCACTTGAAGCACCTCGTGAACCATCGACTCCAACAACAACGATATTCTCGTGTGACATAGCAATCTCCTTCGATCACTTTTATTATTGCACGATTTGCAAACTGTGTCAGGTGTCACTGAGAATACTGGTTGAAATATAGTAATTGGGGGTAAGCATTATGCTTACCCCCAATTACTAAAGATTAAATATTAGCCGATGCGGACAAATGTTGGGCTACCGTAAAGTTCACCTTCAAGCGTTCCCGCACCTGGGTATCGAGCTGCCACATGCATGCCGTTTCCGGTGTAGATACCGACGTGCCCTGGCCACCATACGAGATCGCCTGGCTGTGCTTCAGCTTGGGAAATAATCGTACCGGCAGCGAGCTGACCTTCGGAGTTGTGTGGCAAGGAGATACCTACTTGTGCATATACCCACTGGGTGAAACCAGAGCAATCCCATCCAGCTGGCGTAGTACCAGCCCACACATAAGGTGTTCCGACGTAGGCACGTGCGATTGAGGCGATGTCACCAGAGATCATAGCAGGGGCATTTACAGCAACGCGCCCGCCGGATGCTTGACCGCCGTTAGAACGCGCAACACTTGGAGCTGGAGCATTATCTACTGCTTCGACTACTGCACTGCCAAGATCGATCTGAGCATCTACTGCCTGGATGGACCATTCACCTTCGTTAGCATCTTCGAGCGAAATGCTTTGCACATCAGTGGTTTTGGCTGTCGCAACCTTTCCACTGAGGGAAACTGAAGCATTCAAGCTATCGGCAGAGATATTTTTCTGCTGACCCTCAGGAGCAGCAACTGCTACTGGAATACCGGCACCGGCGATAATGCCGAGAGCTCCTGCCAAGGCTAAGCCACGAACCGCATTTGGGTTCTTGACATCTACGGTCTTTGGCATCGAATGACGGCCCATAGCTTTTTCTCCATTTATGTCTAGGTTTTGGTTGTCAGATAAAATCTAACGCACCCGTAGGCACAAGAAAGAGATTACAGCGTTTATAACGATTAGGCAACAATTGAACACACAAATATAACAACAGCACACCAAACCCCACTCACATTGCGCAACTTTCCGCGAAATACCAACGAAAACTAACCGCAGTGATTCATGTTACAGGAACGTTATATTTTGTTACATTTTGTTATTTTCCACGATTCTTCGTTATATATGTGCTCCGCTGCCACGCTCAGCTGAACGATCCATATTATTGAAGCGAAACGAAAATATGGGTAGCCCACTCATCCGGGATCGCAATCCGCACATCTCCAAGCTCAACAACCGAAGGTTTGACGGACTCAACGCTTCCCTCTGCTTGCGGCACGAGCCCTAACTCGCGCAAATTATCTAAACTATCGCTATCGACTTGCAACACCTCAGCGATCCGTTCAATCTTAATCTTTTGCCCAACAACCGCCGGATCATCGAGCGCGATCAGGCCATCATCACACCCGCAATGAACATCGTCAGGTTGCGGATCACTGCTTGGCACCGGGTTACCAAAAGGATCGCGCGTGGGGTGACCGAGCATCGCACTGATGCGTTCTGCAACCTCATTAGACATCGCATGTTCCCATCGGCACGCCTCGTTATGAACTTCGGACCACGGCATATTGACAACGTTGACTAACATAAGTTCAGCCAAGCGGTGGCGGCGCATCACTCCCGCAGCTCGAATGTAACCTTCGGAGGTGAACGACATTTCCCGATTAGCTTTCATTACAATGAGCCCATCGCGCTCTAAACGCGCTACAGTTTCAGACACTGTTGGGCCGGACTGACTCAACCGCTCAACTATCCGAGCGCGCAACGGTGGAACACCTTCTTCAATCAGCTCGTATATGGTTTTCAAATACATCTCTGTGGTGTCTAGTAAATCATTCATATTCCACCTCTTCCTGCAAGCTATCTTACTTGATCGCACTAAATTACATCTACAAATTTCAACGCGTTCGTTGCGCTAGCTATTCCTATAGCACGCAATTCCTCATCGCCATACTAACAACGAGATACACCATATTTAGCTGACCTAACCCCAGCTCTTCTACCACCGTAACTTCCGCACTCCACAAAGCATTGAGTCGAGCCGGTTAGCTACCGGCTCGACTCAACGCACTAGCAAATTGAGAGTTACTTGATTCCCAATAAGTAACTGATCGGTTCGAGTGCGAAATATATAAAGAATACAACGCTGGTCAGATACATCAACGGATGGACCTTCTTTGCATTGCCCGCCACTACTTCAACAAGGACGTGAACAATGAATCCAAAACCGATACCGACGGTAATCGAGTAAGTAAATGGCATGAAGACGATCGCCATAAAGGATGGGATGGCGATGCGTAGCTCTTGCCATGCGATTTCGGCAACTTGTTGCATAATCAAAAAGCCGACGACGACGAGTGCCGGAGCAGCAGCTTCACTCGGCACAATTGCGAATAGCGGAGAAAGGAAAGTTGCTAACAAGAAAGCAACGCCAGTAACTATTGAAGAAATACCAGTACGAGCACCTTCGGCAACGCCGGTGGAGGACTCAACGAAAGAGGTGTTGGTTGATACGCCGCCCACACCACCAGCAACAACACCGAGAGAGTCGATCAGCAAAATGTGGCGTGTGCGTGGAAGTTGACCACGCTCATCAACTAAACCAGCTTCTGTACCCACTGCAACCATCGTACCTAAGGTATCGAAGAAGTCGGCCAACATGATTGAGAAGGTCAAAACGATAACCGCGATGACTCCGAGCTTTTCGAATGGTCCAACGATCGAGAATTGACCGACGGTTGAAAAATCTGGAATTTGAACCGGTGAACCAGGGAAGGCAGGAACAGTTAAACCCCAGCTTCCTGGATCGTCATGGCTGAGTTGATGTAAACCGAAGATCTTTTCGATGACGATTGCTAAGAGAGTGCCAGTAACGATGCCGATAAGCAGGGCGCCTTTCACACGGCGAACCATCAAAACGATGATGGTTAGCAGAGCAACGATAAAGACGACAAGGGGCCATGTAGAAATCGAGTTATTAACAGCAAACGAAACAATAACGCCCTGACCTGGTCGCACGATACCCGCGTTGACCAAGCCAATGAAGGCAATAAAAAGGCCAATGCCTACCGAGATTGCTGAACGTAGGAATTTAGGAACCGCCCGGAATATGGCTTCGCGTAACCCGGTAAGCACCAATAACACGATCACGATACCTTCGAGGACGACAATTCCCATGCCATCTGCCCAAGTCATTCCTGGAATTTGCACGAAGCCCGCAATCATGCCGTTCAGGCCGAGACCGGCTGCCAAAGCTATGGGGAAGTTAGCCGCCGCACCCATCAAGATTGACATAATTCCAGCAACCAGCGCCGTGGCGGCTGCGATAGCAGGAATGTTTGGTTCCAAACCCCCGCCAAGGAAAGCGCCAGTTGAATCTGGACCAGATAAGATGATCGGATTCAAGACGAGGATATAGACCATAGAGAAGAAGGTCACGATGCCGCCACGAACTTCTTGAAGTAGCGAAGAACCACGTTCTGCTACTTTGAAGTACTTCTCGACGACGGAGGGAGATGAGGACTCAGTCATTGGCTGTTTTACTGGGGCAGCTCCCGTAGTGCTGTTCACTTGCTCTACTTTCGCACACGGCAAAGGCACAAATCAGAACAATGCCAAATCCTGAGACGTATTGTTCTCAAACTTTAAGATTACGGGGATTCTACCTGGACTAATTCCCCGGCGCCGCGAACATAAACCTCGCCGTCGTTATCACCTAAAAATATGGATTGCCCAGTATTAACAAAGTAATTCTCCCCATTGACCCACAACTGAGCTGCGCCTCGCACACACAAAATGATACGTGGACCACAACCACGAATAGCAACCCGCTCATCTGCGTGCCGTAACGAAACAACCGACAACTCGAAATCATCTACCGGCACATAGAACGTCGATTGCACCGCAGTGATGCGCTCGGCAGCAATCCTAATCGGTGGCGCGGCAACCGTATCAGTAATGCGCAAAAGTTCATCAACATCCATGTGCTTGCGCGTCAAGCCTGCGCGCAACACATTATCTGAAGCTGCCATCACTTCCACGCCTAAACCGGAAATATAGGCGTGGACAATCCCGGCGGGAGTGAACAACGCCTCGCCGGGATGCAACGTCACCGGATTGAGCAATAACGAAGCCACCACCCCCGGATCTTGAGGATAAAAATGAGCGATACGTACCGCGAGCGCGTCGGCACGCGGCGAGGGAGACTCGTGCGGATTCCGGCGGGAACACGCCTGGACCAATTCTTGAACTTGGGCGCCCGAAGGGCGAGTGTGGTGAGAAATGAGCGTTGAAAAAGCCCGCTGGACGCCGTTCGTATTCGGTTCGGCAAGTATTATCGCGTGAAGCTGACGCGCAATCGAAGAATCTAGACCAGCTAACACACTTAAAATGCGGCGCGGGCTACGAAAACCAACTAACGCCTCGAACTTCGATAGTGCGTAGACCATCTCCGGTTTATGGTTTGCATCTGGATAACAACGCATCGGATCGCAAATCTGTAAACCAGCATCGTTTTCTCGCGCAAACCCAGCCTGGGCTTGCGCTAACGAAGGATGGACTTGTAGCGATAACGGCTCATCAGGGGCAATCAGTTTTAACAAAAACGGTAGTTGCGAGCCGTAGCGTGCCACAATGTCACGCCCAAGAACAGTGTTGGGATCTGTGGCAATCAGATCAGCAAGTGAATGGCCAGGTGATTGCGTGCCGGACAAGCTAGCCGGTTCGTAGGCGCGTGTTGCCGGATTATCCGAAATGAACGACGGCGCAGTAGGGTGGGCACCAAACCATAGCTCGGCCACGGGGTGGCTATGTGGCGCATAACCGAAAAGTTGGGGGATCGCACTATGCGATCCCCACGAGTACTCGCGAACTCTCCCCTGCAAGAACTTCATGCACTACTGCTTTGCAACCTCAATATTGACGTCGTCAATAACAGGCGATGCCTGCTCCCACAGGGGTTCTCGATATGCGACATCAGTTTCGGAGTGTGAACCACAACCATGATCCATCGAAACAACTCGGCCATCGAAAGCAGACCACTCATTGGCGCAAACCCCAAAGAGTTGGCGCGCCGAACCACCCATATGCAACAAATAACCGCATGTAGAGCACGGAGCCTTCGCGTCCCGAGTGGCCTGATTTCGCGGCCCAGCATCGGATCGATACCAACGCCGATAGGTTTGCGAACGTCCCTGCTCAGACATGATTCGAGCACGGCCTAAACCCAGCTCCCACAGGGCAATCGCATCTTCATCCACTCCCACGGACTCAAAACCCTGATCCAAGCCCGGATCAACGTTGGCTACCAAAAGTGGATCATGCGGATTATACGGCATGCGATCTGAAGGATGAATATCCGATGGGTGAAGTCGATCAGACCACGGTACCCAATCTGGAGCCAACAACGCATCTTCACCAGGCAAAATCGATAGCTCAGCGACTAACGCTTTCTTCGCGCGCGGAACGCGAACAAGGGAGACCACCCAATACCATCCGCGATATCCCGGTAGCAGGCAATCAAAGGCATGAGTGACAAGACGTTCATCTTCTTGAAGCATGCCAACATGATCACCGATATGTTCTAGGGTGGTGATATCCAACAGTGCTTGGCGAGCAAAATCGATTGCACCCCCAAGAACTTTATCTTTAACAGCTTTCTTGCTTGGCTTTATACGCTTAGACATCGAAATCATCTGCCAGAGCACGCAACGCTTGAGCGATTCGTGGGCCCCCTTCTGGATAGCGACCTCGACGCAACTGGGTTGAGGACACATCAAGAATCTTGATGAGATCTTCAATTAGTGGCACAAGCTCTTCCGGGGAACGTCGGTTAGCTTCGAGCAACGAAGCTTCCTTCTTCATTACCGAAACCGATAACGCTGCCGGTCCGCGGCGGGTTTCTCCCACACCATATTCAACCCTGGTTCCTGGACGAAGCTTAACCCCAATCGGTACCGCGCTTTGCGGTAAGTAGACTTGGGCGCCGTCGTCGCCAGTGATAAAACCAAAGCCCTTCTCTGCATCGAAGAACTTTACTTTTCCAGTAGGCACGGCATTCTCTCTTTCATTTCCAATATTGGTAGATAATTTCTCGGTACGAAAACTTTACTACACATATTATGACACTTAACTGCCAAAGTATTCCATCAAGTAGCGCGGTGATGATTTTGCGGGTGGCGTATCTGCTCGCCCACACATTGTGGGAAGGGCTTGATAAATTTGGATTATTACCTAAGAGGAAGGTCAAGGCTATGAAATACACACGTGTATATGCTGCTGCTTGTTTGGCGGGATTGCTGTCTCTATTTTCAACAGCCGCCTACGCAGTTGAGCCTGTCGATGTGGAGCGAAATTACGAAGACTACGCCGATGTCTCAACCAGTGTTGCAGCCTTGTCTAATCTGATGGTTGAAGTATCCAACGGCAATCTGTGGGTGATCACAGTTGACGATTTCGATTCTATGCCTCCCAATCTCTGGGCAAAGCAGACCTTTGAGAAGTCTGGGCTAGGGTCAGGCGATGGTTTGTTAGTTATTAGTATAGGAACCTCTGAACTTTACGCATATTCACCCAGTGGCGATATTAAAGAGTTGTTGAATCAGGCAACTACGCAAGATGTGCTCGATGAATTCCATGAAGGCAATTGGGATGAAGGCCTTACCTTGTTCGCCGAACATGTGCGCTCGTTGCGTGGTGGCGCGACGTTGCCGGTTTCGCAGCCAACGTCGTCAGTACCTAACATTCTTCCAGCTTTAGGCGTTATTGGTCTAGGAGGGGCTGGAGTTGCAGGGTTTGCCTACTGGCGCAAGCGTAAGAAACTAGTAGCTCGCCAAGCCGATTCCCAAGATCTTGCCCGACGAGCCTCTACTGAACTACTTGCGGCTGACGACGACGTTCGCGCCGGCGTGAGCGAACTGGAGTTTGCCCGCCTCGAATTTGGTACGGATGCTACCGCGCAATTCCGGGAAACACTTGAGTTGGCACAACAAGATGTTGCCAAGGCGTTTGGATTGCGGCGCCTGCTTGACGACGACGAACCAGAAACTCCCGCTCAGCAAGAGCAGATGAATACCCAGATTCTTAGTCTTGCCCAGCGGGCACGTCAAGCTATGCGCTCCCAAGCACAAGAGTTTTCGCAGTTACGCGATCTAGCTAACCGGATTGGGGGGAAACTCACTGAATTGAGTGAACGGACGGGTGAGCTACGCTCACAGCTTCCGTTGCTCGACGATAAGGTAGAAAACTTAAAGTTTAACTTCCCCAAGGAATCCTTGGTGACGCTGTCGGCCTTCCCAGATCAGATTCGCTCCCTGCTCACAGCGGTTGAGTCACATTTGGATACTGCCCTTAAGGCAGAATCTGGTGGAGAGAAAAACCAGGCAGTACAGTACGCTCGGTTGGCCGAAAGTGTTCTTGACCAGGCCGTTCAGTTGGTGAAGCGGATAGATGATGCCCCCCAATTACTGGCGGCAGCACGTGACCAACTGGCTGCGGGTATTGAATCACTTTCGGCAGATATTATTGACGCTCGTCGATTAGGTGGAGCAGATGCCACGATCCAGATGCGTCAAAAGGAAGCCGAGGAAGTTCTTGCTCGGGCTACCGGAGGCAGGCAGGTTGATCTGTTGCTCATCAACGAGCAGCTTTCCCAGGCGGAACGCAATCTCGATTTGGCGTTAGCAGGTGTGCGCGCACGAGATGAACAAAAACGGCACATCGACTCCAAGGTGAGGCGCTATTATGAACAGACTCAGGCAAAGTTGAAGAGCCTAGATGAGGATGTGACTCGGTATCGAGAGGTTGTCTCTGCTGATACCAGAACGCTACTGCAACGAGCACACTCAATTTTCCATTCAGCACAAGGACTACCGGTGGACGAACAAATAGCTGCTTATATTTCAGCTATGGATTACGCCTCTCGTGCAAATCGTGCGCTGTTTTCAGATCTCGAAGACTATCGCGACTCTGATGACGGTGGCGGCAATTTAACTGACGTTATTATTAGTGGCGCCCTACGTGCCTTGGTCTATGGAGCATTTTCGAGCGGTTCTTCTCGCCGTGGCTATAGCGGAGGATGGGGCGGTGGCCGGAGTTCCGGTGGCGGCTTTGGATCAAATGGCGGTGGTTTTGGAAAGTCATTCTAGGGCGAGCGAAGCGAGCACATACTATATTTTATCTAAAACAATCACATATTTAACACAAATCTGGTAACAATAAGACTGGAAGAGTCAGTCACAACGAAAGGTTTTTACCATGGCTGAAAAACAATCAATTCTCGGGCGGATTGCCCAGCTCACCAAGGCGAATATCAACGCACTTTTGGATCGCGCTGAAGATCCACAAAAGATGCTCGATCAAATGGTGCGTGATTACACCAACTCAATCGCTGAAGCTGAGGATGCGGTTGCTGTTACTGTTGGAAACCTTCGGCTTGCTGAGGCTGACTACGATGAAGATGTTCGCGCCGCTAGTGAGTGGGGTACTAAGGCGCAAGCTGCAGTTGCAAAGGCACGCGAACTGCGCGCTTCGGGAAATGAAGACGGCGCGCAGAAGATGGAAAACCTCGCTAAGATCGCCCTTGAACGCCAAATTAGCGCCGAAACTGAAGCTCGCGACGCCGAACCGATGATTAATTCCCAGCGTGAGGTTGTTACCAAGCTCAAGGATGGCTTGAACGTGATGCGTTCTAAGCTCGAAGATTTGCGCTCAAAGCGCGATCAGCTCGTGGCTCGTGCAAAGTCTGCCGATGCACAGAACAAAGTCCAAGATGCCATTAGTTCAATTAATGTTCTCGATCCGTCAACAGAAATTGGCCGGTTTGAAGAATCAGTGCGCCGCCAAGAAGCTCTTGCACTTGGTAAAGCAGAAGTCGCCTCTTCTTCACTTGAAGAACAGTTTGCGCAGCTAACATCCTCAACGTCACAAACCGAAGTTGAAGCTCGCCTCGCTGCGTTGAACGCCTCACTCGACGTCGATCAGATCGAAGGCTGAATATCGTAGCTGAGCCCAACCGGCCGGAAAAACAACTGAGCCTTTTATAGAGCTCTTCAAGAGCTGCGCTATGAGCAGGCTGAATGGGTAGTGATGAACAATGTAAAGGTTTATCACTACCCATTCGGTTATCTTGGCAGGCTACATCACCATCGAAATACGCTAACGAGAAAATTCGCTGAATTTCCTTAGCTACCACGCTAGGATAACGAGTATGTATATTCTTATTGATGGTGAAAATATCGATGCCACATTGGGCGTAAATATCTTGAAACGACCACCGCGCGGCGAAGAACGCCCCCGGTGGGATCGCGTATTGGAATTCCACCCGTTCCAGGCGCAGTCCGAATCCGAGGATCCTGAAACGCAATCGGATACAGCCTCCGCGCGCGGCCTATTCTTCCTTAACGTTTCCCAACGAACTGCCGCACCTTTTATCCAAGCGCTACTGGCAATCGGATGGCAACCCATTCAGTTGACCTCTACAGATCCCGAACGCAAGATCGTCGATGAAGGCATCCAGCGCACCTTGGATGCGATTTTGAAAGAAAAGCCGGGAGCCGACGTTGTCGTTGGCACACACGATGTCGATTATTTACCGCAACTTGAAGCCCTCCTAGATGCCGGGCACCGGGTTTCCATCTTGTGTTTCCGTGAATTCTTAGCGCTACCTATCGCAGAACTCGAAGATAAAGGGCTCATCATTCACGATCTCGAACTAGATGTGCAAGCGTTTAACCTACCACTTAATCGCACTCACCCAGTTGATATCGACGAATTCGATCCATATCCCTACCTTTAATCCGAACATTCTCAGAATATTTTCAGTTTTCTAACGAACAATATTGACTATGGCAGAACAAAAAGTATCAGCGAAAATTCTCGTCGTCGACGACGAACCTTCGATCCGCGAGCTTCTCTCCGTATCGCTCAAATTCGCCGGATTCACCGTCGATACGGCAGCCGATGGCCAGCAAGCAGTTCATAAATCACAAGAATTTACCCCCGATCTGATTGTTCTCGACGTCATGTTGCCGGACTTCGATGGCTATGAGGTCTTGCGCCGGATCCGCGAGCGCAGCTCAGATGTTCCAGTCCTTTTCCTCACCGCAAAAGATGACCTAGAAGATAAACTCCACGGCCTGACGGCCGGTGCAGACGACTATGTGACGAAACCTTTTTCACTCGAAGAAGTCGTGACTCGAATCCAAGTCATTTTGCGTCGCACCAATCCAACCGAACCAGATTCAGCCATCATCCGCTACCACGATCTGGAAATCAACGAAGATACCTACGAGGTGCGCCGCGCCGGGCACCTCGTAGAGCTCTCCCCCACCGAATACAAGCTGTTGCGCTATTTAATGGTCAATGCCGAACGCGTGGTATCTAAAGTACAAATCCTTGACCACGTTTGGGATTACGACTGGATCGGGGAAGCTTCTATCGTCGAATCCTATATTTCGTATCTGCGTCGAAAAATCGATTCGGCAGAAGCGTTAGGAATCACCGACCCCACCCAAGCAAGCGAACTTCTTCCGTTGATTCACACTAAACGCGGTATCGGCTACGTTATGCGAGCCGACAGATAAGCATGGCCGATCATCGCCCTCGACCCCCGCTTACCGGCCGACTTTCATGGCAACTACTTGCCGTATTTCTCCTTATTATCAGTATGGCTTTGATTCTTGTCTCGGCCTTCGCCACGATCTCGTTGCGCACCTTTTTAACCTCCGAAACAGATAAAACGCTCTCGTCTTCCGGCCAGATCGTCGCCTCGCAAACTGTTGATGCTCTTATCCAAGGATCTTCAAGCACGCTACTACCATCGGAGTTCTACTTATTTATCCGTGACGATTTCGGTACGGCAGTAGAAGAGGTACATCATGCAGTTGAACAACAGTTCGGCAAACCACTCAACGCAGCCGAATTAGCCAATGGCTACATTTCTCAACCGCGCTCTGTTCCCGGCACTCGGCTGCACACCCAATGGCGTGTTATTTCAGTTCCGTTAACCTCCACCGGGCCCAATCCACGAACAGTTGGGCACGTACTCATCGGTCTACCGTTAGAACAAGTAGAGCGCACGGTTGCGAACCTTCGCCAAGTCTTAACACTATTTGTTCTCGTCATTACCTCTATTGGTTCGCTAGTGTCTATCGTTTTGATCCGCAGGTCATTGCGTGGTTTGCGTACCGTTAATCATGTAAGTTCAGACGTGCGACGCGGTAATTTCTCCGCCCGCGTCCCACCAATGAAACCCGGTAGTGAAGTTAATGCATTAGGTGAATCGATCAACGCCATGTTGGATGAAATCCAGACGCTCTTCGATGCTCGGGCCGCTTCCGAGCAACGAATGCGTCGATTTGTTTCCGACGCATCCCACGAATTGCGTACCCCGTTGGCAACAATTCGAGGCTATGCCGAACTTTATCGGTTGGGCGGAGTGCCCAGCGATCAGATTCCGCAAGCTTTTGGCCGAATCGAATCAGAGTCAGGCCGAATGGCTAATCTGGTTGAAGACCTTCTGAAACTTGCGCGCCTTGATGAGCGTGGCGAAATCAATCCAAAGCCCGTTGACCTTGCCGCAGTAGCCCTCAACACGGTTTCCGACTTCCTGGCACGTGCACCGCAACGCAGTGCTACCGTGACGAATCTCGACGGCGGTGAGGTCGAGTCAGTTGTTATTATGGGCGATAATGATTCTGTTACTCAGCTTTTAACGAACCTGTTGGGCAATGTCAGCACGCACACTGAGAGCGATGTTGCTGTGGAAGTTGCCGTGGGGATCAACCCGGAAAATTCTGCACAGGCGATCGTTGAAGTGCGCGATCATGGCCAAGGTATTCCCGAAAAGGACCGTGACCATATCTTTGAACGATTCTACAAAATCGATTCTTCGCGCTCACGCTGTAGCGGTGAAGGCTCCGGGCTGGGCTTAGCTATTGTGGCTGCGATTGCGGCTGCTCATCACGGCCGTGTGTCGATTAAGGAAACACCAGGCGGTGGTTTGACAGTCCGGTTAAGTTTCCCGCTTCCTTATCTGCAAAACCACACCATTGACTCCGCTAGTTTAACGTCGGATCTGGGTTCGCCGTCATCTGATCGAGCATAAGTTCAATGTGGTGGCGCACGCGAGCAATGAAATCTTCTGGAGTTTCTTCGGGCTTGCCATACATGGGTTCGCCAATAAAAAGATGAACTTGTGGATGGTTGAGTGTAGGCAGATACCGCCCTACCGGCATCGCCTCATGGCCACCAGACATCGCTAACGGAACAATAGGAACCCCGATTTTCAGTGCGATCGCAGCTGCTCCGGGTTTGAATACTCCCATCTTTCCATCCCGCGATCGCGTACCTTCAGGGAAGATAAGAATCGGTATGCCGGCACGCAAGAGCTTGCTGGTCATCCCAGTAGCACGACCAGGTGCGGGGGTGGTAGTTTTCCCTTTTCGTTCTATGGGATAAGTATTGAAGAATATCGAGGTCAGTTTCGCGATACCCTTTTTCCGATAGAAGTAATCGGCTGCTGCGCCGGTTGCGAGATTGTCGGTCATATGGTCTGGCAGCAACGAAAACACCATCGGCGCATCAAGGTGGGAGGAGTGGTTACCGACGACGATATATGCGCCAGTAAGCCCTTCAACGTTATGTTCCCCCCACACGGTTGTGCCCAGCAAGGTCTTCATCGCAGGCCGGGTTACGACTTTGCGCACGGCTTTGCGGACTTTTCGTTTGCGATCTGAACGGTAATCGTCTACCGGATTGTGTTCACTCATCGGCGGCCTTTGTTCAATTTCTTGACTGCCTTGTGTACCACTCTTCGCGGTGTATGCCGGGCGAAGAAGGCAAGTGCCTTGAATCGCTTTGCTGGGATTGTTTCAGTTTTTCCGCGCTCAACATCGGCCAGTGCTTCGTTGACGACGCGTTCAGCATCGAGCC
Source organism: Arcanobacterium pinnipediorum (assembly GCF_023973165.1). NCBI lineage: Bacteria > Bacillati > Actinomycetota > Actinomycetes > Actinomycetales > Actinomycetaceae > Arcanobacterium > Arcanobacterium pinnipediorum. Next base: position 1,724,731 of record NZ_CP099547.1, read on the forward strand.
ACAGCCAATGGGGGATTGACGACGTCGATACTCCGGAGCGTTCATGGAATTCGGTTCGTACCCATCCGGGCAAGAAGGAGACGACTTGAACGCCGTATTTTCCCACTTCGATAGACAATGATTCTGACCACATACGCACAAAGGCTTTGACTGCCGCATAGGCTCCCATCGGTGCGAGGGAGGCGATTGAGGCGGTGGTGATAATAATGCCGTTGCCGCGTTGTTTCATTGCGTATGCGGCAGCTCCACCGAGTTCCATTGGTACGAGTGCCATAAGTTCAGCTCCGGCTCGCAACTGGGTTGCATCATCGGTTGCCATCGGCGAATACATCCCAGACCCAGCGTTATTGACAAAAATCGAGATGGGTTCGTTCTGTGCTAAAAGTGCGGTTTTGACGAGCTCTACGCCGTGGCGTTGGCTTAAATCTGCTTGAATAGTTCGCACATCTACGCCAGTTTCGCCCGATATTTTTTCAGCGACTGCGCGCAGGCGCGATTCGTTGCGCGCCACCAGCACTAGGTCGCAGCCTTTTTTAGCTAGGGCATACGCAAATGCTGCCCCCATTCCCGATGTGCCACCGGTAATAAGTGCACGGCCGGAAAGAACTGTTTTCGCACCTTGTTTGTTCACAATATCTACGTTAGAACACTTTGGGCTGTAGAGCACTTTGATTTACACCTTCGTGGTAATTGTCTAGTTGTTGTCAGCTACGAGTTTGGGTAGTTTGCTAGGTGGGTATAGAATCGTGGAACGTTGACTATGGAGGATCTATGCAAGACATAAACGTTCCTGGTTGGGTAGTGCAGGCCTTTGTGCGCAGTGCACTCGATGCCGGTGCGAGTGCGCAACGTACACTCATTGAGCAAACCGCCAATGATCTTCTCACTGTTTGGGCAGCACCTGAGCGGTTATTTCATAACACTCGGCATCTAACCGATATGCTCACTCGCGTAGATACTCTTGCACCCGAAACTCAAAACCCGTGCCTGGTACGGTTGGCAACTTGGGGCCACGGACTCGTCTTCAATATTTCCCCAGAGGCGGTTTACTCGCGCAATGGCGGTGAAGACGAGCGCGCTTCTGCCCACGTGGCCGCCCAGTATTTTTCCGCTATCGGTATTCCAAGCAACAACATCGAGCGAATTTCAGATTTGATTATGCAGATGCACAAACGCCACGACGTTCCAGGTTTGACTACCCACGCTGACGAAACCTCACGTTTCGATTCTATCGACGTTGATCGCATGGCCTTATACGATGCACACTTTGGAACCCTAGCCACCCCTCCACAGCGCTACAAGAGCTATGTGCAACAGGTGCGCGAGGAATATGCACATGTTCCAGAACAAGACTGGTTGATGGCTCGGCGGTTGATCGCACAACACTTATTGGCGCGTAAACGAATCTTTTTGACGCCACTGGCCGCACAGTGGGAACCAGTTGCTCGGCAAAACTTACAAGCCGAATTAGAACGAATTGATGCTCTTGCACTGTGCGCTGATACGACGACGGATTCGCACGATTATCAACCACCGACCGAAACGCTACCTGGCGCGATCTTAGAAGAAGATCCAACCGCAAAGCTGTTCCAAACCGCCGAGCTGGAACGCAACATGGTTCAAACTCCTGCCCCGGATGTGGATAGTGATCACGATAACGGCGCTGTTGACGACGTCGTCGTCTCTGATGTTATTCAACCCCACGTGCCGGTAGTGAAGCGATCCTCGCTCGAAGAACTCGATGATGCGTTCACCCCAGGTGCTCCGCCACGAGTTTTAGACCATTCACAAGCTGCGGCAGCGCGGCGCGAACAGATTGTCCAAGAAACCTTGGAAACAATTGAGCGTAAGCAAACCGAAGCACTGGAAGGGCGCGAAGAACGCGAGTAGAAACGCTAAGTATGGTGCTGAGGTAGCAAAGGCTTCGTCGTTTTATAGTCAGTCTTGGGTTTGCTTGGTGTTATACGCCGGAAACGACAACAGCATCACGAACGCCGGAAGAACTGTTGTACTGATGACGCTCAAATATATTGCCACGCCGTGGTTAGGGATCACTAGCCCAGCAAAGAACGTTGAGAGCGCCGAAGCACCATAAAAAGACAACGTCTCTACCGAATCAACCCGAGCCAAATGCTCATCATCTGTCACATACTGGCTCAATGTTCCCACATAAATAAAGAGTCCAACCCAGAAAAAATCGAGCGCGAAGAGCCCGAAACTGAGGAAGAATAGGTTATGGATGAACGCAAAGGTTGCCAGGATGATGCCGACACCTGCGAGGGATAGAGACATTACTAGTTTATAGCCCCCGATAGGAACGAAGCGCTCTAACGTCAAGGACGCAATGATTCCTCCTACGCCAGAGGAGGCAAGTATGAAGCCGACCAGCCATGCTGGTAGACCGAGATCAGATTTCAGATGAACCACTACGCCATAGATGTATCCGGCAGTGGTTGCACCTAACGCAACCTGAACTAACTGCGCCGCGATAAGGGTTCTACTGCGAGCAATATATGCCATGCCTTCATAAATATCGGGCAAGATCGCGCGAAAGATCCCGCTCTTACCTGAACTGGTAGCAGATGAGGCCACTGTGGGCCGCGGCGGCAATGCTCGATAAATAAGGGCATTTGCACCGGACATAACAGCTGGGACGAAGAGCGCCAACGGGCCACCGAGTAACCCTACTATTCCGCCAGCAACTGAAGGGCCACCAATCGCGGCAACACCTTCAACAGTTTCTACTCGTGAGTGATAGTGAAGGAGCGCATCGCGTCCCAGTAGCTGCGGAACATAGCCGGCACTTGCTGCTACCCCAAATTGGGACGCGGCTCCACGCAGTGAACCGATCGCAATAAAAACTAGCGGCTGAGCAAAACCAACGTAGAGAAATATCCCCAAGATAGCTAGGCAGATCGCTTCAATAATATAGCCACCGATCACGATTGGTCTGCGCGGTAGCCGGTCTGCAATCGCCGCCAGCGGCATTGTCAAAACTAATTGAGTAGTTAACGTTGCCGCTGCCAACGTGGCAGCCAATGCGATGGATCCAGTCGCGTAGAGGAAGGCAAGCGGGAGAGCGACTTGCGCTATTGCGTCTCCAATAAGGTTAATGAGTGTTGTCGAATATAGCCGGCGATAAACGCCCTTCGTCACGTTACTCATCATGATCTCCATAATCGTTCAACATTAACGCTACGCATTCATTTAGGTAGCGGCACATCCAGCTAATAGTATGTTTCGTGTAAGTTTATCTTGCTGAAATGTTCATTTCTATTTATAATGATTTCAGATATTCACCCCAATTCCTGAGCATCCATGGCGTTTATGTATGTATGAACAAAGTTGATCCAGGCACGGTGCCGTTAGGTCGTAAAGAGCTGAGCTAAAGAACAACGTGTGGTTTACGCGAAGGAGTGGGAAGTGATTAGTGAGGATCGGTTATCGTTTCGGGATGTGTTGTTTGGCTGCGTGGTCTTTAGCGGACTAGCTTCTTTTGCACTCATACACACCCAAGGATTTCAGCAACTAGGATTTATCTCAACTGCTGGATTTATCGGTGATATTTTCGGCCTCACCCAACGCCTCCCCTTGCCTACGCAATGGACACTGAGCATTACTATCGGAGCGCTCACCGAAATAATCTGCGCCGCCCTCAGCTGGTGGATACTTACCCGAACGAGTTTATCTTTCACACTACGCTTCACCCTTGCCGTAGGTCTCACAGCAGTATTTCGCGGCATATTCTTCGCTCCCTACCTCAACGTCTTATCAAGTCTTCAATGGGCTGGGGTAGCAGTATTTTCCACCTACTACTACTGGAAGTATCGTCGAGTATGGCCACTAGCATTAAGCCACGCACTATTTAACGCCATCGCATTTAGACCAAACGACATCTTGAGCGAAACACTCTTAGGAACACTAAAAACCACCACCAACGACGTCGTCCTGCCCATCATCATGTGCTGGGCAATCGCATGGCTCATCACCCGAACCCTCAACCACGCCACCACTAAAAACACAACTACAGTGCCAAAAACCGCGCTCTGCGCTCTACGCGCAACGATGATTCTTGGAGCAACAACCATCACCGTTGGCGGATTCATTGCCGGCATCATCCAGCTTTTTTGGCAAAAATCATTGCCCATCTATATTCCTGGAGTCTATTATTCATCCCTGGAACAAAACCGGTCACAATGGTTCTGGGGCATGATTATCATCGGAGGCCTGCTAGTAGTAGCATGGTATATGCTCTCTCGGAATACGTTTCCTTCACACTCATCGCCAGCCACCCGGCATAGCTCCTGGATGATTTTTGGAGTATTTTTTGCTATCGTCCTCGTGCAAGGAAGCGCTTTTCGTATCTATTTCAGATCCTGGGGAATGGCGACCGGAACCGACTTTCACCATTGGTTTACCAATCACGACATATATGGCATAGACGTTCCGCTATCATCTCCTTCAATATGGGATATTCTCCGCAATACGCTCAATGGCGGCATGGAAGAACTTGCCTATGCGTTAATTTTATTAGCCTTGATCTATATGTTCCGCATGCCATCACGCCTGTCGATTGCAGTAGTACTCATCTTCCGGGTGATACTACACCTGTACTACGCAACGCTTGGCATAGTATTATGGCTTATTCCCGACGGTATCTTTGCCGGCATATATGTCACACGCCGAGGCCGTATCCTACCGCTGATCATCGCTCACGGACTCTACGACGCAATTCTTGCCATCCAAGAATATATTGTGCGCACCGACCTTTTCGGCCACCTTCGCACCGATGCGATTGACCGGATATGGACTCCCGTAACTGGAATAGCTGGCATCATCGCCCTCACCCTCGCCTACGTCTACTACACACATAAGCGGTCCGAGGAAACTACAGAAAGCCTGACAGCCACACCAATTTAGCCTAAGAAATCTGAAGTAAAGCTCGGCCTATAGCCTAAAGCTCGCATAGCACACTGGTTACTAAAAAGGAGCGAACCTCGGAACATCTCCGAGGTTCGCTCCTTTTTGTTTGGCCATTATCTGGCCACAAGAACTAAGCAGTTATCCTTAGTACATGCCGCCCATATCGTCAGCACCTGGTGCTGGAGCGGCTGGTGGTTCTGGCTTATCTGCCACAACTGCTTCAGTGGTGAGGAACAGACCAGCGATTGAAGCTGCGTTCTGGAGTGCAGAACGAGTAACCTTCACTGGATCATTCACGCCTGCAGCGAGCAGGTCCTCGTACTCACCGGTGGCAGCGTTCAAGCCGTGACCAACTGGCAGTGAGCGAACCTTTTCTGCAACAACTCCGCCTTCGAGACCAGCATTAACTGCGATCTGCTTGAGTGGGGCGGCAACAGCTACGTGGACGATGTTAGCACCAGTTGCTTCATCACCTTCGAGTTTAAGATCAGCAAGTGCCTGGTCAGCTGCGTGGATCAGTGCAACACCACCACCGGAGACGATACCTTCTTCAACAGCAGCCTTTGCGTTGCGGACGGCGTCCTCAATGCGGTGCTTGCGTTCCTTGAGTTCAACTTCAGTTGCTGCACCAGACTTGATAACAGCAACACCACCAGCGAGCTTTGCGAGACGCTCTTGAAGCTTCTCCCGATCGTAATCGGAGGTGGAGTTCTCGATCTGGGTCTTGATGGTGGAAACGCGAGCAGCGATATCTTCTGCCGTTCCAGCACCTTCAACAATGGTGGTGGAATCCTTGGTGAGCACAACCTTGCGGGCACGACCAAGAAGCTCGATGTCAGCGTTCTCTAGCTTGAGGCCAACAGTTTCCGAAATGACCTGACCGCCAGTGAGGATAGCCATATCCTGGAGCATTTCCTTACGGCGATCGCCGAAACCTGGAGCCTTAACAGCAGCGGACTTGAAGGTGCCGCGGATCTTGTTGACGACGAGGGTTGCGAGTGCTTCACCTTCGATATCTTCAGCAATGATCACGAGTGGCTTGCCAGTCTGCATAACCTTTTCAAGAACTGGGAGCATATCCTTGACGTTGGAAATCTTGGATTCAACCAAGAGAACGTAGGCATCTTCAAGAACGGCTTCTTGACGATCAACGTCAGTGACGAAGTATGGCGAGAGGTAACCCTTGTCGAAAGACATACCTTCGGTAAGTTCTAGCTCAGTGCCGAAAGTGTTGGACTCTTCAACAGTCACAACGCCTTCCTTGCCGACCTTATCAAGAGCTTCAGCGATCAGCTCGCCGATTTCCTTATCGCCAGCAGAGATAGCAGCAGTTGCTGCGATTTCTTCCTTGGTCTCAACTTCTTTAGCATTCGTGAGAAGCTGCTCTACGATCTTCGCAACAGCTTTATCGATACCCTTGCGCAATGCGATTGGGTTTGCACCAGCTGCAACGTTGCGCAGGCCTTCCTTGACGAGAGCTTGAGCGAGAACGGTTGCTGTTGTGGTACCGTCACCGGCCACATCATCAGTTTTCTTAGCAACTTCCTTGACGAGCTCTGCACCGATCTTCTCAAACGGATCTTCGAGTTCGATTTCCTTAGCGATGGAGACGCCGTCATTTGTGATCGTTGGCGCGCCCCACTTCTTATCGAGAACGACGTTACGGCCTTTTGGACCTAGAGTGACTTTGACGGTGTTGGCAAGCGCGTCAAGACCGCGCTCCATTCCCCGGCGCGCGTCTTCATTGTGAGCAATGATCTTTACCATGTTTTTCCTCCCGGTTGGGTGGGTTGACAGCTGGTGCCCGCGACGGACGGTGTTCGACGTACACGTTCTGTTTCGTGTGCGATGCCCACCTCACCAGCTAACGTTTTATCACTCTCCTACTGAGAGTGCCAACATCAATATTGGCACTCTCGAGGCGAGAGTGCAAGATGGCACGGTTAAAAATGTGCACATTCATCTAGTAGAGAAAAGTTGAGTGCCTCGAACGCAACTTTCAACGTTCAAGGCACCCACAATTAGCTAGAGAGATAACACCTTCTACGATGCTGTTTTAATCTCAAACGATATCAGCGCAAAATAACGACGACGTCTGCATCGAGTCCGAGATCTGTTCCGTCCTCAACAGCAACATTTCCGAGATTCTTCGCAATATCTTGAGCTACTTGGAGGTGTGCTGCATCTCGGTAATAGACCGTGGTATCAATGGGTAAGCGCGCATTGGAGTAATCTCCTGGATTGACATTCTCATATCCCTGATCTGCCAGTTCTTGCGCAGTGCGCGCCGCTAATCCGGCTTCACCTCGCCCGTTTAGCACTAAAACACCGATGGTCTTATCAATCTCAGGTTGTGCAGGCGGAGCAGATGGTTGCGCATCTTGTTCTGCACTCTCTGGATCTTCACTTGCCGGCTCATCAGCAGGTTCTTGTTGTCCGGGCTGACTTGGTTGTTGGTCAGGCGAAGCAGGTTGTTGAACTTCAGCGCTAGAATCCTGCGTTGATTTTTCCGCGATAGTACTATCACTAGCTGCCCACAGTCCGATTCCCCAACCGAGGAGGGGAGCAAGGACAAGCACTGCGGCAAGGGCAAGAAGCCATGGGCTAAACCGCCGTGGCTGACGGTGTGACCCCAGACTCTCACGTTCTTGGGCTAGCCGGTCAAATTCGTCTTCTATATATGCGTTCACGCGTTGGCCTACCTATATTCTCTTAACGATTATTCTCTTGTCGATCAGGATCTATATATACTGCTGAGATTTACATTGGGTGGCGTTCTTCAACTCGCCCATCACGTAATCGACGTAACCGATCCACAAGTTGTGGCCGCGCCTTCCAGACACGTTCATCATCAAGCATACGCGACAAAAGCGCATAATAACGCATGGGAGAGATATGTAGCTCTTGGGCAATGGCCCGCTCTTTTGTTTGAGCAATCCTCCACCATGATTCTTCGATTCTAAATATCAGTATTTCCAATTCCGTCAAATGTTGCGAACTATCTTGTTGAGCCTGCTCCATGCTGTCAATCCTACCCGGTTCGACCCAGATATAGACCACAATCGTGCTACAGCCATATCTGCAATAACCTAAGAACACCACATAATATCGATTCTGACCACTAAACTAACAGGCTTAGTCCCACTAAAATAGAACTATGAATACACTCGGCAATGTTATGCATCCAACATGGGCACAGGCTATGGAACCAGTTGCTTCCCAGATTCACGCTATGGGAGATTTCTTGCGTGAAGAAAATGCTCAACACCGCGGCTACCTTCCCCAAGGCAAGAAAATCTTGCGAGCTTTTGAGCTACCTCTACCTGATGTTCGAGTGCTCATCGTCGGACAAGATCCATACCCCACCCCTACGCACCCGGTTGGTCTTTCATTTTCTGTAGATCGCTCTGTTCGCCCGTTACCTCGCTCTTTAATTAACATCTATCGTGAACTACACGACGATCTGGGTATTACGCCTCCCGAACATGGCGATCTGACCTCCTGGACCGAGCAAGGAGTGATGCTACTGAACCGCGTATTGACCGTCACCCCCGGCTCCCCAGGTTCGCACGCGAACCTGGGGTGGGAGAAGGTAACCGATCATGCCTTTAGAACTCTCGCCCAACGCGGTGGCCCACTCGTAGCAATATTGTGGGGAAAACAAGCACAATCCTTAGCCCCGCTCATGCCCGATGTACCAAATATCAACACACCTCACCCATCTCCACTATCGGCACACCGTGGCTTTTTCGGCTCTAAACCATTTTCGAGAGCTAACGCATTACTTGTAGCGCAAGGAGGCGAACCGATCGACTGGACCATCGTCTAAATTTTCACGCCGAGAAGGTGCTACGCCACCTGAGCATAAAAACTCCAGCACCGATCAATAACAATGCCATACCCGTTAAATACCATGCTTCAAATCCCGTCTTCGCCAATTGTTGGCCCGGCACAACATCTTCACCCGCAGGAGCTGAATGTGTCACTACATCCGAGGTTTGTGGATGAGGTTCTGGCACAGGCGGCGCGCTATCGGGTTCTGGAACAGATGGAAGACTCGGCACGCATTGGTCTGAACCGGCAACGATTACGTTCCCCGTTAAGCCATCACGCACTGGATTTCCGGCTTCATCGCGGCAAACGTCATCAACCCCCAGCCATTGCAACACCGCTTCAGTTTCCTGACGCTGTTGCGAGTGACGAATCAACACTAAACTTTGGCCATGTTCTTCAGGCGATATCAGTGGCGTAATCAAGCTACGATCATATTGTGGAACCATAGCACTCACTACAATTCGTAAATTTCCACGGTCAGCGACATTGCGCAGATCAAGATACATCTCTTGACCAGGCTGAACATGATCGAGATCGATTTCATTGCCTGCAACATCAACCAGAGCTCTCGCATCTGGAAGTTCGACCGAAACTGAAGGCAGTGCGGTTTTTATTGTAATCGGGCCGATGAGTTCGCCAGCAAGACCCACCTCACGCGGAACTTCCACTCTGATCTCACTATCCAGATTGGGGTGATCTAGCCCGGTATTATGCTCAGACAATAAATAATTGTAGAGCTTAGTTATTGCCGCAGAATCTTCACTTTGGGATGAGCGATTGTCTAGATCTGCAAAATCTGGCTCCACCCCGTCAGTCAACCGCCAAATTGCAGATTGTGTGGCGGTAATTGCTTGTGGAACAGAAAGATGTGGAATATCGAGATCTTGGGCTAGTTCGGCGATGCTTCGCGTAGGGAAAGAATGTTGGACGATCCATGCCACTTTCTGCCGCACCTGCGGATCGATACCAAAGGCGTTATCTCCTAAGAAACCATCCCAATCAGTGAGAGAAATCGGTGAGTTGCGATTAATGGAAACCGTTATTTCTAGGCAATAGGCACGATAGAGAGCGTTGTGCGGATCTTTGATAGTAAAAAGCATTGGCCGCGTGCGCCAAACTTGGCGAGTATATCCTGGATGCAGGTTAGCTTCGACTACCGGACGGTAGCTCATCGTGATACCTCGCAGATTCTCTTCTTGAGCTTCGATACGATAGCTGGAATCATCTGCATGTGCACTACCTACTGGCACAAGCACGAAAATAGTTGCAGTAAGAATAGTTAATAGACGAATGACAAGGTTCATCGCTAGTCCTTATGTTGGAGAAGTATGCTTACTCCACCAGACTAAGCACCCAAAAGAACTACCCAGAATAAAAATCCACAGTAGCTCGATTATCCACATTGGCGTTGTTCAAGCTCGTCACAAAGCACATCGCCCAGTCACACGATTCACCACAGCCCGAAACACTAACCTCACTGCCCCACTACAAAATAAAAAGATTAGAAGCCACAACACTCACATGTGCGAACACAATGGGAGGGCGATCTTCAGCACAATCACCCTCCCATAAAAGCTGCAACACCTATTTCGACATATCTAATCGACTACTCCAGCACATCAGATCGCGCCTGAATAAACGCACCAACCGCTTCACGAATATCTTGGTGCGAATGCGCTGCCGAGAGCTGGACACGAATACGTGCCTTACCCAACGGCACCACTGGGTAAGAGAAGGCAGTAACATAAACCCCTAGCTCATTTAGGCGCGCCGCAATGTCGCTTGCTAGCCGGGCACCATCCTCACCTGGGAACATCACCGCAATAATCGCATGCGAGCCCGGCAACAATTCAAAACCAGCCTCACTCATCAACGAACGGAACAACTGCGCATTATCGGCAACCTTTTCCCGCAAGTCATCACCTGCACGGGCAATATCTAGCGCCTTCAACGAACCCGCAACGAGCGAAGGAGCAACCGCATTAGAGAACAGATACGGGCGAGCACGCTGCTTTAACAAAGCAATAAGTTCGCTAGGTCCAGCAATGTAACCACCAGAAGCACCGCCAAGAGCCTTACCCAAAGTACCGCTCAAGATATCTACCCGATCTGCAACACCAAACTGCGACGGAGTACCCGAACCATGCTCACCAACAATACCCGTCGCATGCGAATCGTCAACCATCACCATAGCGTCAAATTCTTCAGCCAGATCGCAAATTTCTGGCAACTTAGCATAATAGCCGTCCATGGAAAACACACCGTCGGTGACAATTAAAATACGCCCCACACCTTGAGCGCGTGCCGCTACAAGCTGCTGGCGCAACTGATCCATATCGGAATTCTTATACCGGAAGCGTTGCGCCTTACTCAAGCGAACGCCGTCGATAATCGAAGCATGGTTGAGCTCATCGGAGATAACGGCGTCGTCTTTACTTAACAAAACCTCGAAAATGCCACCGTTGGCATCGAAAGCAGACGGGAACAAAATCGCATCTTCCATCCCCACATAGTCCGCAATTTTCCGCTCCAACTGGCGGTGAATATCTTGGGTTCCACAAATAAAACGCACCGAAGCCGTGCCATAGCCATAGTTATCCAACCCAGCATGCGCCGCGGCGATAATCTCCGGATTGTTTGCCAAACCCAAATAGTTATTGGCACAAAAATTCAGTAGCTCCCCGTCAGCAGTGCGAATATGAGCCGACTGTGGAGACAGGATCTCCCGCTCATTCTTAAACAGTCCACCAGCTCGAATCTCATCAAGCGTATTGGCCAATTCTTCTCGAATACTAAACATTAGTCATTCCATTCCAAAATAATCTTGCCCGCATGTCCACTACGTGCCGTTTCAAACGCTTCTTCCCAATTCTCGGGCGCAAACCGATGCGTAATCACCTTGCGAATTTGCTCACGCAACCGCTGCGAACCAGTCATCAGATAGGTCGCACGGAACCACGTATCATACATAGCTCGCCCATAAACACCCTTAATCGTCAGCATGTGTGAAATGAGCGAATTCCAATCAATAGCATACTGCCGAGCCGGAAGCCCCAGCAAAGCAATCTTCGCACCGTGCGCACACAAATCAATCATTTGCGCCATCGCAACCGGTGCACCCGAAATCTCCAAACCGACGTCGAAACCTTCAGTCATCCCCAACGACCCGAAGTAATTACGGATATCTTCGTATGCCGTATTAACTCCCACAATGCCGTCGATAGCTTTGGCGAGATCCAGACGTTCATCGTTAATATCAGTCAACACAACATTACGTGCCCCAGCATGACGCGCAATCGCCGCACACATGATGCCGATCGGACCCGCGCCAGTTACTAAAACATCCTCAGCCGTCAACGGGAACTGAAATGCAGTGTGAACTGCATTACCAAAAGGATCAAATAGAGCGCCAAGTTCTGGATCGATCTCATCGGGCTGAATCCACACATTGGTTACCGGAACTACCACGTAATCAGCAAAAGCACCATCACGATCCACCCCGATAGAAACCGTATTAGGACACATGTGGCGGTTACCCGAGCGGCAATTGCGACAATTGCCACACACTACGTGACCCTCTACTGAAACACGCTGGCCGACATGGAACTGACCTTGCCCCTCACCTTCAACCACATCAGGACCAAGTTCAACAATTTCACCATAAAACTCATGTCCGATAGTTTGCCCTGCCTGCACATGCGCAGCCGCAAAATCGTCCCACGACAAGATATGGAGATCAGTTCCGCACAGTCCTGCCCGCATGACTTTGATTTTTACTTCGCCATAGCCAGGTATCGGCTCAGGAACTTCACGTAACTCTAGGCCAGGGCCTTGGAGAGGTTTAACAAGCGCTCGCATAGATCATCCTTGGAAGGGAGTAGAGAAAATCTTTCACTACATACGATAACCCTTTGTGTTGTCTAACGTAACCCTGGGATCTAGAATCACTTAAGTGAACCGTCTGAGAAAGATGCGACCCACCTATATTTTAATATCGGCGTTCATTGTGACGCTGATAGTGGGGACATTCCTATTGATGCTCCCGGTCTCCGTAACCGGGCGGCCTCCTTGGCCATATCCACTCGAAACACCTCCTTTCGAGTATGGTCCACAGTTTGACGGCGGCGCCCCGTTTTCCGTCGCTTTTTTCACCGCAACCTCCGCGACAGCAGTGACCGGACTCGCCGTAGTTGATACGGCAACCTATTTTTCTCCTTTCGGCCAAACAATCATCGCAGTTCTGATCCAACTCGGCGGTATCGGCACAATGACAATCGTTACCCTGGTCGCAATGGTTTTGGCGCGACGCTCCGACATGCGCACCCGCGTCGTTGCATCAGCCTCAGTTAGCGGAGTCGGCCTGGGAAATGTACGTCGGGTAGTGAGCGGCGTCGTGATCTTGACGGTAACCGTAGAAACTATCCTCGCCTTCACTTTGCTCTTGCGATACATCTTCCTAGGTGACTCTTTCAAAACCGCACTCGGTAAAGCGTCATTCCACGCCATATCGGCATTTAACAATGCCGGATTTGCCTTGTCCACTAATTCACTGATGGACTTCGCTACCGATCCATGGATCATCTTGCCCATCTCAATCGGGATCATCATCGGCGGCTTGGGCTTCCCTGCTCTCCTCGCCTTTTACCGATGTGGCGCACACTGGTGGCGCTGGCCCATGACAACGCGCCTAGTTTTCGTTGGCACTATCAGTTTGCTCCTATCTGGCTGGCTCTTCTTCGCCGTCGCCGAATGGAATAACCCGAATACTTTGGGCACTGCGAAGGATTCGGCAGGCAAGATTCTGATGGCATTTTTTGCCTCCATCACTCCGCGCACCGCCGGATTCAACTCCATCGACGTCGGTTCCATGACAGATATTTCACGTGTTATGACCGACATGCTCATGTTTATCGGTGGTGGTCCGGGTGGCACCGCCGGCGGAGTTAAAATAACGACGGCGTTCGTCATCGGTTTCGTGGTGTGGTCAGAGATGCGCGGTGGGCGCGCTGTAAACATTTTAGGGCTACGTCTACCACGCTCTGCTCAACGCCAAGCACTCACCGTAATGTCACTATCGTCGATAGCAGTAATGGCCGGAACCATGTTGATCATGGTGCAAACTACAGCCAATCTCGATCAAGCACTATTTGAATCAGTCTCGGCATTCGCAACTGTTGGCCTATCAACTGGAATTACACCAACATTGCCTGAATCCAGCCAGATAGTGTTGATAGTATTAATGATTATTGGCCGGTTAGGACCTTTGACAATTGCCACGGCGTTAGCGTTACGGACAACCCCGCTGACCTACGAGCTTCCTAAAGATCGGCCATTAATCGGCTAGGAAAGGAGATATGGTATGCGTTTGCGCCATTCTGCTCATAAACACGACGTTGCTGTATTCGGTTTGGGTCGCTTTGGATCATCCTTGGCACTGGAATTGGTCTATGCCGGATACAGCGTCCTGGGTATCGACAAATCGCCCGCGGTTGTCCAGAGCCTAGCAAGCAAGCTCCCTCATGTTCTTGCTACTGATCCAACAAATGAAGAAACGCTCTACGAGTTAGGCATCCAAGACTTTTCTCGGGTTGTGGTGGCCATTGGCAATGATCTTGCATCCTCGATTTTGGTAACGTCAGCTTTACTGAAAATGAACGGACCTGAAGTGTGGGCAAAGGCCTCTACACCGCAACAAGGTCAGATTCTCGAACAAATGGGAGTTAAACACATCTTCTACCCAGAATCTGATATGGGACGGCGAGCTGCACATATCGTCGCCCAGTCCTTCAACGACTACGTTGAGCTCGGTTACGGCTATGCGCTGGTTTCTACCACAGTTAACGACGATATGACCGGCAAACCGTTGGCAGAGCTCGGATTGCGCCGTTCCAAGGGTATTTCAATCATCGCAGTCAAAGGACCTACCGACGACTGGATCAATGCCTACGCCGAAACCATTCTCGAACCCGGTGATGAAATTTTGGCAGTTGGTCCGAGCAAAACAATCGCCTCAATAGTTTCGGAATAGAGCTCTAAGATACGTTTCGTTCAGTGCGCTGATCCGGCAGTTTCTTTCGTCCAGATCGTATCGGGAATATTGCCTGGCAGATAGCGGTTATCGTCTGCCACAAACGCACCTTCGCCCTTCGTCGATTCAAAATCACGAAGCACTCCAAACGCCCACGATCCCAAGAGAATAATGGCAACAAGATTGATTGTTGCCATGAAGAACATGGACGTATCAGCAATTGTCCACACTAGACCCAGCTTGGCTACTGCACCCACGAACGTTGCAATGACAACGACAATACGCAAAACGATGTTTCCTAGCTTCTTCGTTGGGAATAGGTAGTCCATGTTCACTTCTGCATAGGCGTAGTTTCCAATAAGGGTAGAGAAGCAGAAGACCATAACTAAAATAATCATCACTGGCTGAACCCACGGACCAAGTGCAGCTGCGGCAGCATTCGTCGTTAGGGTTGCTCCTTCGACTTCTTGGCCCGGGGTGTAGATACCTGAGATAAGAATAATGAATGCTGTTGCCGAACAAATAAGCATAGTGTCAACAAAGACGCCCATGGCTTGGATGAGGCCTTGGCGAGCGGGGTGAATTGTGGTGGCGGTCGATGCTGCGTTTGGTGCCGAACCCATACCCGCTTCGTTGGAATACAAACCACGCTTGACGCCATTCATTATCGCCGCAGTAAAACCGCCTGCAGTTCCAGCGAATGCCTCATTGAGTCCAAAAGCTGACTCAAAAATCTCGGTGAAGACTGGGATGATATGTTCAAGATTCATCAAGATAACGATGATGGCGATACCGATATATACCAACGCCATCGCTGGTGCCAGAATTTCTGTCACGCGGGCAACGGATTTTAGTCCACCAAGAATAACTGCACCGGTTAGTGCAGTAACGACTAGGCCAGTTGCCCACGTTGGCCAACCATAGGCCTCATATAGTGAATTGGACATAGTGTTGGACTGGACGAGTTCGAAAGCAATACCGTAAGTGAAAAGAAGAGAGACAGCAAAAACTGCACCCCAACGCCAAGATTTGAGACCTTTCCATATATAGTAGGCCGGACCGCCACGGTAAGTTCCATCGTGCCAGGGAACTTTAAATAACTGGGCTAAAGCAGCTTCGATGAACGCAGTTGCCATACCGAGTAACGCAACAACCCACATCCAAAATACGGCGCCAGCGCCACCAAGAGTAATCGCCACGGCCACTCCGGCAATGTTTCCGGTTCCTACTCGTGCTGCCAGACCGATGGCGAATGCTTGGAAAGAAGAAATCTGACCACGCTGAGCTTCTCGGCTGTGGCCAATAACCTTGATCATCTTGCCAAATAGCCGGAATTGAAGCCCCGCAGAACGAACCGTGAAATAGATTCCGGCTCCGATCAACAATGGGATTAAAATCCATGTGTAAATGACGTCGTTAAAACCCGACAGAGCCGATTTCAGACTATCTACAAAATTCTGCATGGGATATTCTCCTTTTCTGGCAAGCACATCACTGCCGAAGTCACATCCTAGCGTAATTTACTAAAAACTTAACATCTAATCCATAATGTGAGAAGGCATGCTTATGTTAGAAAACCGCAGGGTGTGGACTATCACCCGCACCGAAGGTAGTGCGCTACATGCAAATACCGTAGCGATCTGTTCGAGCGAATCGGCTCTAGCTAATGATTCACCAGTGAAGGATATCTGTAGTTATCACCGCGAACAAGGATGTGAATAAAGACTGGATCAAAATAAAAAGAGCCCCCTGTCAGACTCGAACTGACGACCTACGCTTTACAAGAGCGTCGCTCTACCAACTGAGCTAAGGAGGCGGGCACATCCGAATCTTTTATCGAACGGGCGTGCTTAACTATAATGACAGAGAAAACCCGGTAATGCCAATCGCATTACCGGGTAATCTTCGACACGTTTAGTGTAGTGCAATCACTATTACTGCTTTCCTGCAGCCTTCTTCAAGATTTCTGGCACAACCTCATCGGGGTTACCCTTGGTCCAAGAATCGTCTGCTTGACCATCGACGGTCAGGGTAGGTGTACCAGTGAAACCGTTGTCTCGGAAAGTGCCAACGGTCTTGGCAACGACATCTTGCCACTTCGAATCAAGGATTGAAGCCGGCAGATCATTGACCACATCATCTGCAACACCAACGCTCTTGGCGATGTCAGCGATATCGGCGGCCGTCGGGACTGCTGGCACGGTTTGATCGTGGATCTTCTTTCCGTGTTCCATCATTGCGGTATTGAAGTCCCAGACCTTTTCTGGAGCATACTGCGCAAGATAGTAGAACGCTGTGGCACCCTTGGTTGAAAAATCAGTGCCGAGCGTATTGACCAAATGCAACGATACTTGAATATCGCCGTTTGTAGCGTGGTCCTTCATTAACGGAACATACTTAGCGTCAAAAACTTCACATGCTGGGCACATAAAATCAGACCACAGCCCAACAACTGACTTGCCGGATTCTTCGGAGGTTGCAACCTGGTTTTCATCAAACAACACTCCACCGTCTGCTGCAACGTTATCGGTTAGAACTTCGCGAGATGAGCCCGTGTAAGACCCGAGCTGTTTAGCATCTCCGCGATCAGAAGAAATAATCTGCCACACAGCAAACACGACAAGAAGGAGAGCAACTGCACCCACGGCGATCATAATTACTTTCCGGCGTTGAGCTTGCTTAGCTTCAAGCTCTTTGAGCATCCGAGCTTTCTCGCGCGCAGCTTGGCGTCGTTCTTCTTTCGTCATCCGCTCTTGGGAAAGACCAGGAGTGTTCTTGGAAGCCATTATCGTCCTTTACGTTAATGAGTTAAATCTGTTTCGATCTTAGTGCGTTTCACTGAAAAACATATCACTGACAACTATATTTATGCTGAAAGAATACTATAAAAATAGTGCTGATTGATGCCAATATAGCCACTTTGCCCAACCACAAGTGCGGCCAGAAGAATCGCTAGTGCCACAACAATCCAAAAAACGTAGTAGCTCGGCGAGGGCGCTAACTCCCGCACGGTAAGTCGCCACCCGTTACGGGCGTGGATCGCCCAATCTGGCGTCCATAAAATCAACAAGGAAATGAAGGCCACAACCGCTAAAATCACGCGAATATCAAGATCTAGCCAGCTACCAAGACCGTAAGTAGCCAACCATGCTCCGGCTCCACCCACGATCACCGCTAGTGTGCCACCGACGACGAGGAGCACCCCAGCATGAAGAACCATCAACGGAAATCGCATAATCAGCGCGAAGCTCGCCTGTTTGCCACGTTGTTTGCGTATCGTGTAGCGCTGATGCAAGAGCCCGATAACGCAAAAAATTAAGAACGCGCCTCCAGCTATGCTTGCTGTGATCACAATATCCCAGCTAGCAGTAACTGATAAACCAAGCAATGCCAGTAACGCCAAGAGTCGGGCTCGCCCCATCGGGCGCGAACTGAGCTCGCCTGATTCTTCGGACTGCTCACCATAGGCACCAAGCCCCGACCCCGCCTCCTGATCACCGCTATACTCACGGTCATCAATATCAAAGGCAGTCCGATAACCCTCACTATCACCATCTTGATTGGCGATGATTGCCGAGTCTATGAACGGCCCAGACGCAGGAGCTATGAGTGTTGGCACAGTTTGGTCCATCGTAATGACCTGAGTGCGCTCATCGCGATGCCCGCCTTCGTCGTCGCTAGCAAACTCGTCGTCGTCACTGGCAAAATCGTCGTCGTCACTGGCAAACTCGTCGTCGTCGCTGGCAAACTCGCCTTCAGATCCTGCCTGCAGATCATTATCAAGATCTGCTAACGCCTCTACCATCTGATCAAACGGTAGTCGCAAAGTTACATCCGCGAGGAGACTAGCTTTCAAAATCTTAGCAACACGCCAATCCATTCCAGTCATATCGGGCTGGCCCTCTAAAACTTGGCGCATGATCGCTGCCGGAGTGCCGTGAAATAATGGGTGCCCACACGCCGCAAAACCAACAACTGCAGCTAAGGCCCACCAATCGGCGTCTTGATCAGGATCACTGCCAGTAATAATACGAGGATCAACATAACCAGGCGTATGAGCAACCGAACCGACTTGGGTAAGACGCGTGGCACCCACTGCCTGCGAAATACCAAAATCAATCAACACCACCCCGGACTCGCCGATCATGACGTTGGACGGTTTTAAGTCACGATGCAACACCCCAACGGCGTGAACTGCACGCAATGCTTGGGCTAATTCGGTAGCCAAATCAACTAAATCTTGGCCGCGAAATACGCCATTTTCATTCACATCAGCTTCAAGCGTTGGCCCGTCAACAAGTTCGGTGACGATAAAAACGTCGTCGTCTAGTTCGACGTCGAGAATCTGAGCAACGTGGGAACTAGAAACTCGTTGCAGCATCGACACCTCGCGAATGAAACGCTCCCGCATCGCAACGTCACCCACTAAACCTGGGCTCATTTGCTTTAACGCCACCCGCTCACCTGCCGGGCTCAACGCCTCGAACACTGTGGACATGCCGCCCGAGCCTATCTGTTTAATCAACGTATAGCCCGATAATTGTGCACGTTCGCGCATTCCACCTCCTGAGTTTTCCTACGATCTCCTGCATTTTCCAACGATCCCTAACCGCTTCAGCAATACAACTAGTCTACGACTGGAATGAGGTAACCGTACTCATAGAAAAATTTTCTCTAATGTGGGACAATAAGTTCAGCTTTGCACCGATGCAAAGTCTGTGTCAGAGTCGACACTCAGGCACCTTTCACAACGGATCGTCCGGCACGTACCTGCCGGTGAAGGGATTTAGTAATGGCTACCGTTACTTTCCAAAACGCAACACGCGTATATCCAGGCGCAGATAAGCCTGCAGTAGATAAGCTCAACCTTGACATCGCCGACGGCGAATTCCTCGTTCTCGTTGGACCATCGGGTTGTGGAAAATCCACCTCGCTGCGTATGCTTGCCGGCCTCGAAGATGTCAATGCTGGTCGTATTCTTATCGGCGATCGTGACGTAACTGACGTATCACCAAAAGATCGCGATATCGCTATGGTGTTCCAGAACTACGCACTCTACCCACACATGACCGTGGCCGATAACATGGGATTCGCACTCAAGATCGCCGGCGTTGACAAAGCAGAAATTCGTAAGCGCGTTGAAGAAGCAGCTAAGATTCTCGATTTGACTGAATATCTTGAGCGCAAGCCAAAGGCACTCTCTGGTGGTCAGCGTCAGCGCGTGGCTATGGGCCGTGCAATCGTGCGTAAACCACAAGTGTTCTTGATGGACGAACCATTGTCTAACCTAGATGCTAAGCTCCGCGTTCAAACCCGCACCCAGATCGCTTCCTTGCAGCGTGAGCTCGGTGTTACCACCGTTTACGTCACCCACGATCAGACCGAAGCACTGACCATGGGTGATCGCATCGCCGTCCTCAAAGATGGACTGCTCCAGCAGGTAGCATCTCCTGCAGAGATGTTTGCTCGCCCAGCTAACGCCTTCGTTGCCGGATTCATCGGTTCACCAGCGATGAACCTTGGAAATTGGCGAGTCGAAGGAACACAAGCAGTCTTCGGTGATGCTCGCCTAGAATTGCCGCACAATGTTCTCGAGGCGATCAAGAGCGAGACAAAGAACGAATTGACCATCGGAATGCGTCCCGAAGCATTCGAAGTTATCGGTCAAGCTGAACAACACTCTATTCCGCTGAAGGTAACCTTCGTCGAAGGCCTCGGATCAGACGCATACGTTTACGGCACAATCGTAGGCCAAACTGAAGAAACCCAGCGGTTTGGATCTGGCGATAGCTCCGAGACCATGGTGGTACGTATTCCGCCAGAGAATGTACCTGCTGCTAACGACGTCGTCTACTTACGTCCACGCGCAGACCGAGTTCACTACTTCTCAGCAGTGACCGGCAACCGTATTGGTGACTAAAACCCACTAATCGAGGGTATGGTTGGAAATAACGAGATTTTTCAACCATACCCTCGTTTTTTATTGACCCAGGTATTATGAACTTATTGCCCTAGGTATTATGAACTATTGCTAGATACGTTCACACAAACTTGTCAGGATCTACGCTTATGCCGAAAACTCTTCAAATCACATCCGCCACCGTCAGCCCTGCGCTGCTAGATTTACCGTGGAATATCGCGTTAGAAGAGTGGCCAGATGAGATCGTGACAAAGTTACCTCGCGGTATTTCTCGGCATATCGTGCGCTTCGTTCGCCTAGAAAACCAAATCATCGCCGTCAAAGAAATCGGGGAAAGCGTTGCTTATCGCGAATATGAAATGTTGCGCAACCTCGAACGTCTCGATGCGCCATGCGTTGAACCATTCGCTGTGGTTTCCGGGCGCACCTCAGATGACGGTGAGCCACTCAACGCCGTACTCGTCACCAAACACCTACCATTTTCACTCCCCTACCGAGCCTTGTTTGGGCAACAAACTATGCGAGCTGAAACGGTAGACCGGCTCATCGATGCTTTAACCGTCCTCATGGTTCGTCTCCACCTACTCGGATTTTTCTGGGGCGACGTCTCACTATCCAACACGTTGTTTTTGCGCTCGGCAGGCGAATTTGCCGCCTACCTCGTGGACGCAGAAACCGGCGAAATTGAAGACAACCTATCCCAGCGCAAACGGTTTTACGATATCGACGTTGCTCGCACGAACATCATCGGCGAATTGATGGATCTGCAAGCTGGCGGCGTCCTCGGCGAAGACTTTAACGCAATCGCCGTCGGCGATCGTTTTGAGCGACGCTACCGCGAACTATGGACTGAACTGACCAGTGCCGAATCATTCTCACTCAACGAACGCTGGCGGGTAGATGCGCGCATCCGCCGTCTCAATGAGCTTGGCTTCGAGGTTGGCGAACTCGAAATGAAGACCGATATCGACGGCACTCACCTATCTATCCAACCGAAAGTGGTTGATGCTGGGCATTATTCACGTAAAATTATGCGGTTAACCGGCATGGACGTCGAAGAAGCCCAAGCGCGTCGAATGATGAATGATATTGACGGCTATCGGGCTATGAACAGGCAATGGAATGTGCCAGATTCTATTGTGGCCCATGAGTGGATGGCGAACGTCTATGAACCGGCGGTCAATGCGATCCCACATAATTTGCGCGGCAAGCTCCAGCCGGCTCAGTTATTCCATGAAATTCTCGAACATCGCTGGTATATCGCGGAACATGCCGGGCATGATATTCCGTTGTTGGACGCAGTGCGTTCCTACGTCCATAATGTTCTACCCTCACACCGTGAGGAAGTGGCGATTCTTGAGCGCGATAACCCGCATGAGCCTGATGATTACTACATGTAACAATCGTCTTCTGTAGTTTTTCTGCGATCTTCAGACTTTCAACTGGTCTTTCAACTGGTCTTTCAACCTGTCTTTCAACTGGCAGGGGTGTGGATACGTTGGCGGCCTTCGAGTGCGCGTGAGATAGTGACTTCATCGGCGTATTCAAGATCGCCACCCACTGGGAGTCCAGAGGCGAGTCGCGAAACTATCACACCCATGTGGGCTAAGTTGATGGCGAGATATGTTGCAGTGGCTTCACCTTCAACGTTAGGGTCCATTGCCAAAATGATTTCCTCAACACCGCCTTGTTGAATACGGGCATAGAGTTCGCGAATACGTAGATTATCTGGCCCGACTCCACCGATAGGATCGATCGCGCCGCCGAGCACATGATATTTTCCGCGATACTCGCGGGATCGTTCAATTGCGATGATGTCTTTAGCTTCTTCTACTACGCAGATCGTGGAGTCGATCCGGCGTAGGTCAGAACAGATTCGGCATAGGTCACCTTCGGCAATGTTGCCACATACCCGACAAAAATGTACTTTCGCCTTGACCGCTTGTAGGGAATCGATCAGCGCAACGACGTCGTCGTCATCGGCTTCGAGGAGATGGAAGGCGATCCGTTGCGCACTTTTTGGACCAACGCCAGGCAGGCGGCCGAGTTCATCAATGAGTGATTGCAGCGCGCCATCATATACGCCAGCCACTATTCACCTCCGTTATTGTCTGGAATTTCTTCTATTACTGTTGCGTGGAACGTATCCATGAGAACTCGTATTCCCACTAGTGGCGATTCGCTGATGTCGGGATCATCTTCGCTAACTTCTTCCCATTCGGAAAATTCTTCTGATTGGGAACCAGGATTATTTTCGACGACGTGGTGAGGCCGAGTATCCCAAGGTCGCTGCGGTTGCATGGCAGGAACTGGGTTTGGTGGTGGCATAGGTTGGGAGCTAACCGGAGGCATATTGTGTTCTACTGGCGTTTCTTTGGGAGTAGAAACCGAAACAGAGTGTTGTACCCACGAATGGGGTGTGGGAGTGGGTGCAGTATCGCCATAGTTGCCCGTATCTCCTGGATATTCAAGTGGAGGAATATCGGGCATCGGTTCGGCAAAAAATGGAATATCTGGCTCAGACCCAGCGGTTGCGGATATGGATTGGGACGATACCGGGGCATTTGGCACCGGGGCACTCAATTGCGGATCATTTGGCGCCGGAGTAGGTGCCGGTGAGGTGAGTATTGGCGTGGCAGCTAGCGGGGTTGCCGGTGCCATCGCCTCATCGTGATCTGCCGGTAGTTCCTGTGGCTGAGGCTGATCTACCTGAATATGGTCTTCTCCGTGCAGTTGAATTGTACGATCAACAACGCCAGCTAAGACTCCCGATGGATCGACATCTGCTTCTTGCGGATCGGTACCTACAGCGGTTGCCAACTCCGCTGGCGGATTTTCAACGCCGACTGCTCTTTCATCCTCGTCGTTTTCGAAATCGGCCGTATATTCTTGAACTGGCGACGGTGTTTGGTCAAGAACGGCCTCGGCTTTTGGGGGTGTTGAGCCTTCGTCTGGAACAGCAGTAACGGATATTTCAATATTGAGAATTTCTCTGATCACAGCAGCGACATGCGTACCAGAATTTCGTTGATTAAATCGTTGCGCAACCGCTGGCATAGCAAAGGCGATCTGTAGCGTGTTGTCTTGCACGATAAGCGGACGCGCTCCTGCATGAAGCTGGTTGCGAACCAAACCACCAAGATGTGGATGAGTGACAATGTTGTTCCACGCGCCAGCAATCTTATCGAAAACAGCTGATGCGGGACCAGCAGTTGCCACACGTGCCTGTACAGCTGCAGAATCAGGTAAATCTCGTGGGATCATGGGCGGAACAAGTGGTTTATTCTCCACATCAGCCACTTGTGTATCACGCGTTCGAGAATCATCCACACGTCCCGGACTACCTCCTGTTGATGGTTGGGATTGCGCCGGGATCGGTGCGTTAGATGGTGCCGGCATACCTGCAGTAGAAGCCGGCATCGAAGGAATTGGTGGGACCTGTGTTTCCGCTTTCGCTGAATCTGGTGACACTACCGGAGAAACTGGCGGCTGATGTCCCAAAGTTCCTTGCTCGCTTTGCGAAACTGGCGGCTGATAGGTTGCCCGAGCCGGCGAAGAATCAGCCGGAAGTTCAACTTGTGGCGTGGCTGGTTTCTTCCATTTTGCTAATTCGGGTGGCGGGCTAGAAACTCGCCCTCCTTCTGGCTCTGCAGATTCGGCCGACGTCTTTCGATCGCCTGCACTCTCTGCCTGAGCCACAACCAGACGGGCACATAGTAATTCGAGTTGTAGGCGTGGTGAAGTAGCACCCACCATCATGTTCAAGGCTTCGTGAGTAATATCAGCGCATCGCGAGGCTCGTGGAGCACCTAACGCTTTCGCCTGTTCATCCATGCGTGCGTACTGATCATCTGGAACTGAGACGAAAATATCCCGAGATGCTTGCCCAGTTAATGCAATAATCACCACATCACGTAAGCGTTGCAAAAGATCCTCAACGAAACGCCGTGGATCATGACCGGAGGTAACCACTGAGTCAACAACACCGAACAATGCCGCTCCGTCTCGTTGGGCAATAGCACTAACGGCGTCGTCGAGCAGATGTGCCGAAGTGTAACCTAGCAACGCTACTGCTCTATCGTAATCTAAGGAATGAGAATCTGATCCACCAATGATTTGATCGAGAACAGAAAGCGTATCGCGCACCGATCCAGTGCCTGCACGGATCACAAGATTGAGCACATCCTTTGATGCACTAACACCTTCCATTGCACACAATCGCGCCAAATATTTTTCCAAATCAACCGGCGGAACAAGACGGAAGGGATAATGGTGGGTACGTGATCGGATCGTACCAATCACTTTATCTGGTTCCGTAGTTGCGAAAATGAACTTCACATGCTCGGGCGGTTCTTCAACTAGTTTCAATAGTGCGTTAAAGCCTTGATTTGAGACCATATGAGCTTCGTCGATAATGAAGATCTTGAATCGGTCACGCACTGGCGCGAACCCGGCTTGCTCACGTAGATCACGAGCATCATCTACACCGCCATGCGATGCGGCATCCATCTCGACAACATCGAGTGATCCAGAACCATCACGTGCTAAATCACGACATGACTCACACTCCCCACACGGGGTATCAGTTGGATACTGGGCACAGTTCAAACACCGCGCCAAAATGCGAGCCGATGTGGTTTTCCCACATCCGCGAGGACCAGAAAATAAGTACGCATGGGTAGTACGCCCCGCTGCCAACGCTGCTTTTAGCGGCGCGACAACGTGGTCTTGCCCAATGACTTCTTGGAAGGACTGTGGCCGGTAACGGCGATACATGGCTACGCTCACAGATACTATCTTACTCGACTCTTCCCACACCTGACTCGTCGTATGCATAGCCTTACCCACACCGTGGATAACGCACTTTTATCCACTTTGGCGATAAGCAGGCTTGGCCCCTGCGATAACACGTTGTTACCTATCAGCCAAAATAATGAACCTACGAATCTCAAGTGATCGCTGTTGATTGGGGAAACTGCACGCCGGAAAGATGATAGCCCAATAAAAATAAAAGGACTCCTCACGCACCCGCCAGAGCCCGGTCTCCTTGCTGCATTCCTGCCCTGGGGAATTAACCTAAGATGACGCCACGTGAGGAGTCGACTTTCAGTGTACGCGAAATTCTCTGATGATGCTAATTTATTGCCTAGGTAACATCCCACCGATTCGCACCTACTTGTGTTTTCATATACGATTAACGGGTACGTCACCACTGGTGACGCGCACCAGGAGGATTCGCCTAGTGGCCTATGGCGCACGCTTGGAAAGCGTGTTGGGTGCAAGCCCTCGGGGGTTCGAATCCCCCATCCTCCGCCATTTCCCCCGATCAATACATTGCTCGGGGGAATTTTCATTCCGATGGGCGCGATAAAAACGAGACTTCTAGCACGTTGGCGCAATACCGGGCATACATCGCCCCAAATACCCCAAGTGGATCTACTCCATGCGTCAAGAAGTCTTCTCAGCCTGCTACCACAGTCTTGTAGAGCGGCAGCACTTCACTACTGCCAGTTGTGACGCAATGAAATATGATATCGAACTTACGCTAGGTGCCGTCCGCCTTCTTGGTACATCCAAGTCCAACAACATAAGTTTTCTCCCCGTTACCCATTACATCTGTAAACACATAGAGGCGGTAGAAGACATCTTGACGTCTTCTACCACCTCTATATGTTTTATGAAACCGCTGGTTTCAATGAGTATCGGTTAGCCGATCAGCTTAGTTTGCGTCGGATTACCAACAATACGACACCCGCAGTAACTAGCAGACCAACCAAGCCGGCGCCAAACGCAATGCCTAGACCGGTCTTAGCCAATCCTGGTACAGGATTCTTTGTGTAGCTATTGACGAATTCAACTACTACCGTGTCACCTACTGCTACAACGTTTCCTGCCTTTTCTTTCGGCATGAGCAAATTGTAGCCATCAATCTCGTAACGCCCCTCAACCTCAGAGACTACACAAGTTGCGCCAGTAGGAATGTTCTCTACCAGAACAGAGTCGCCTGCCTTGGTGCGAACAGTTCCACTCATCGTTTCAGAATCCACACCGGTGGTGCAGGTATAAGCGAATTCAAACTGTAGATTCTTTGCCGATTCAGGGGCTTCAGGATTGAGCTTCTTCTCAATCATCAAGCGACCTACGTGGCGAGTGTATTCATTGGTGGCTTCCACGGCAATTTCTGCCTTGTCAGCTACGGTGAAAGTTACTTCGTTACCGTCGGTCTTCACACCATCAACAGAGACGGCGGTGGCCAAATCAGTATCGGCAACCGAAGCATCCTGTTCAGTCAAAGTACAAGAACCAGTTGGAACATCAGCAACCGAAGCAGTCCAGTTATTAGCCTTGTTCAAGGTGAGACTACCAGCAGGAATAGATTCCACACCAGCTTCGTCAACACACTTGTAATCAAAAACAACCTCAGCCGGAGCCTTGTGCATACCAGTACCAGTGAAGGACTTAGCTACAGTGAAACCACCAACCAAACGGGTGTAGTGGTTAGTCACCACAGCCTTAGCATCCCCATCCTTAGCGATGGTGACAACGGCACCGTCTTGACCATCAACCGTGTAAGTGGTAGCCAAAGCAAAACCAGTCTTGTTAGCGCCGTCAAGCTCTTCGATAGTACAAGTGGTACCTACCGGCAAAACCGGGCCAGCAACCTCAGTACCATCAGCAGGAAGATCAACCTCTACAGCCGCGTCAGTACCACACTTGTAGCTAACCTTGAAACTCTCATCAGTAGCAGGAGTGTAATCACCAGTGACCTTCTTAGCCAGCTTGAAAGTACCGGTGTACTGGGTATAGGTGTTAGTAACGGTGACAACCTGTGCCAAGTCTGGCGCTCCAGCAATTGTAATTTCATTAGTTGGCACGCCTCCAACAGAGTAGGCGGTGGCAACACTATGGTTGTCACGAGCAGCTGAATCTGCAACCTCAGTTACAGTACAAACGGTGCCCACAGGAATGTTATCCACTGTCACAGCGTCACCATTGAACGGGAGCGCCACGGTCACCGGAGCAGCGGTACCGCAGGTGTACTGCACCTGGAAGTCGTCTTGGTCAGCTCCCTTGTAGCCTTCCACATCCTTCTTGATCTGGAAAGATCCAGACTTTTGTGCGTAATTATTGTCAAATACAAGGGCGGCAGCGGCGGTGCCATTGGAGGTGTCAGCGATCGTGACAGTTTGTTCTGCCGGCTTCGTCCAGGTGAAATGATCAGGATCGAAGTTAGCGGCATCAGTCTCAGTCACAGTACAGGTAGTACCAACCGGCAAACTTACACCAGCAGCAACCTTAACTCCATCACCCTTCACGGTAACAGAACCAGTAGTCGCATCGACATCATCACAAATGTAATCAAAGACGAAATCTCGAGTCACGAAATCAGCCGCATTATCACCCGAAACCGTCTTCGACACCATGAAATCAGCCTTCAAGGATTTCAACGTATTCGTTAAAGCGACCTCAAGGATTTCCTGATCTTCAATTGTCAGCTCTAAGGTCTCCCCCTTTGTAAAACCTCGCTTAAACTCAGGCACATCCCAAACCATGCCATCAAGCGCGGGAGTATTAGAAAGATCCTCAGTCATAAAAACCTTCGTCCCCTTGGGGAAAGTTCCCGGGAAGTTACTCTTCTCACCCGAGGAAACGTCGAAGACGCTCACACCACTTCGCTTATCGGCGTTCACAGTACCATAAGGAGTCCAATCAGGATATTCGTCGACCGTAGCGGTCCCAGGTAAAGTCCAATTCGCCGTCACCGGGAATTTTGAGCCAGCTGGCAATTCATGCGCTTTAGGACCAGCCACACCCTTAACCACACGGAAGCTTCCAAAACCAGGCTTCATCTCAATCGTCACTGAGGACTGATTAGCATAAGAAGTCTCAGTTCGAGCATTTAATTGCACCTCATCCAACGAGATATCATTCGCATAGATGAAGCCAGGAACCACTTGACCGTCATGAGAAACCGGAGTGCTGATTGGATTAATGCGGTAGTTATGATCCTTCTTGAACGGACCAGTTACAGTAACTCGAGCTTGGGAACCAGAATCAGAATCAGTCAGAACGTCAACCTTAATCTCCCAGCCATTAGTAGCTCCTGGAGCGCTAACATCGAGAAGATATTCAGCACCGGTATAGTTCTCAGGATGATCCTTACCATCAAACTGGATAAGCGCCCAGTCTTCGAGCTCTGCAAAACGCTGTCCGGGACCAAGATTCTCAGTGAAAACTAGAGTCTGAGGAGTGACTCCATCAAAAGTCTTATTGATCCCAGCCTTATCAAACACAGCTTGAAGTTTTTCGGTACCAAACAGAACCTTCCACACAAACTTGTTGCCGTTAGCTCGAGGCGTATCAACAGCCTTAGTTAGAGCAACATACGGATTATATTTAGGAGGCACTACCACTGCACCATCAATGCCTCCACCACCGGGAAGCTCTACCATCTCAGTGTCATCATCAGACAAAGTCAATTCCACAAAATTAGCTGTAGTCTCTAAGACTGCCTGAACCTGCAGCGTCGCAGTACCTTGAATATCGGCGGAACCGTTCGCGATCCTCTCATCAATACCGGCGTTAAAAGTACACTCCAGCTTGGTATAAGCAATCGCACATGAGCCAACACCACTACCCTGCAGTTCCAACGGCACGGTCGTATCTTTATCCCAGAACCTAAACTCTGACGGTAAGGCTACGGTAAAGCCATCGCCCGCAGTCAACGGGTCCTTGGTCTGATCCGCGGCCCACTCGAACTTTAAATTAGCCCAATTACCCTTGGTAAGTTTCTCACCAGGCCGTTCATTACCATTCGCGGCATTTAGTTTAGTTATAGAAAACTCACTAAACACAATCTTCTCACTACCCCGCGGCGCTGCAATAGCGTTGGATATTGGGGCGAAAACAGCCCCAGCCACTACGAGGAAAACAACCGCGAATAGCGACACTACGCGATGTAGCAAACTAGCGGATCGGCTAGGGGTCTTCCCTATTTCTCGGCGGAAGCGATTACTCGTTCCTAGTTGTGCACTCTGATTTTGCACTACATACACTCCAGTTACTATGTATTCTCTCAACGAGAATTTATATATAAATACACTAGTAAGTATAGGCTGATAAGAACATCACCATTAGGAAGATGCGTAAAGTCACTTGAAAAAAAGATTTATTAGAATTTGTAATACTTTTAATAAATTTTTACAGAATCGCACAATTGATACAAAATGGAAAACTGCCTTAGGGTGTAGTGCGAAGCCCCTGGCGTCTCCCGTATTCAAACCGTTTCAACTCCCCCCGAGTGTCACTACTTTCCTGGTGTGCCGCAAACACCTAAATGCTCATGATGAAAATAGGGTGTGAGTAGCCGTTGCCTGCTCACACCCTATTTCTCACGCTATAACGCGAGGATCTTTACTACCTCAAGAGTTATTCTGCTTACGCCCTGCCAGCAACATTCCAGAGCCAAGAACTAAGAACAGTCCAGCAAGACCTAAGTATCCTGCATTAGTGAAACCAGTTTTAGCAAGTTGACCCTTCTGCTCAGCGGCGGCAGGAGTAGGATCGGCAGGAGTTTCTGGGGTTGCCGGAGTTTCTGGGGTTGCAGGAGTTTTCTCCGGAGCGTCTTCCTGATCATCTACAACCGGTTCATAAACATACTCGATCCGTACATCAACGGGATCAGGGAATCCAACCTCGATGTCGAACATATCTCCTGCGACTTCCTTACCATCAACAAGCACTGTACGCTCCAATGTCGTACCCGCTACGGAATCATCCGAAAGCTTAATATGGCAAGTACCCGTAGGAATATTCTCCGCGTGTGCAATGCGAATCGGTTCAACCAGTGTTTCAACCATTGTGGAAGTTATTGTTTGCGGAGCACTCGTCTGCTCACTTACTTCGTCGTAACAAGTATATTCATAGCTGAATGCTTCTGGCGCGAGATCTTTAGCCGCTCCACGAACGATAGAGAAAACTCCAAATGCACCGGTATTGCGTAAGTACTCATTGTTAATCTTGAAAAAAGGAATATTCTCAGCATCATTGGTGACTCTAATGAGCGGGCCTAAGTTGGTTCTTTCAGTCTGCGGGACGGTTTCTGCATTTTGTGCTGCGATAGCATTCTGCGCATCGTCCTTGGTAATTGTTGCAAAATCTTGTTGTGCGGTGTTGAGAACATTGGAATATCCATCTTTAGGATTACCAAGGTGACCAAATACTGCACATGAAGTTCCGGTAGGAATATCTTTAACCTTGACTAACTCGCCAGAAGTCGGGACATTAATGCGTACTGGAGCAGCCTCACCACATTTATATTCCACTACGATATTTTCACCTGGGTCAATAACGTTATCGGGGGTTGTTTCAACCTTCACAATAAACGAAATTGGATCTTCGTCAGCCATAGCAACTCCGCTGGAAAAACCAACGATACCGACGCTAAACAGCGTTACGGCAGCAAATGTTCTGAGCACGCCAGACGAAAAATTAGGAGATGAAATTTTCATTAAGTTCCGTTCTTAGTATGTTATTACCAAATAATAAATTTAAAGAGTACGAGTAAATATACCCCACGTAAGAGATGTCGTAAATCTAACCCATGCCGGACGTGAAAACAACACAATTCAGTGATAATAAATGTGAACTGCGCTAACCTAGAATCTTTTGAATTTCACAATACCTATGTCCGTGGCCACTGATCGAACAATGCGGATCGGCATCAATGCTTATTTGAATATCAAAAGAAGTCGTTAACGATAGTCCGTCCTCGGCGAGAACTCACCGAG
Organism: Arcanobacterium pinnipediorum; assembly: GCF_023973165.1. Lineage (NCBI taxonomy): Bacteria > Bacillati > Actinomycetota > Actinomycetes > Actinomycetales > Actinomycetaceae > Arcanobacterium > Arcanobacterium pinnipediorum. The sequence goes on from NZ_CP099547.1 coordinate 1,756,226, forward strand.
TGAAACAAGATCCTCTCGCAACAAGCATGAGAAATTTTGAGGCGGCCCTACAATCACCGTAACCCATCATCGATCTCGCGGAAATTATCCACATGACGCTCACGTGGACCATAGATACTCACAAATGGCCATCGTTTGAGATGATGCAACTCCACATCCCACGCGATCTTCGCCCAGATAAAAATTATGACAGCGATAAGAATGGAACCAATTCCACCAATCGCGATCGACCAGCGCGGGCCCCACATCTGACCGATCCAACCAATCAAAGGAGAACCAATTGGGGTAATTCCTAAATTGACCGCAAAATATATTGCTAGAACTCGACCACGCAAGTGTGCCGGAGTACTTATCTGGACTAAAGTGTTGACGGCAATCAAGAACGTCAACATTGTAAAACCGGTTGGAATCATCAAAATAGCGAACGACAAATACGTTGGAGCTAAGGAAGCCGCAATCGCAACCAGACCAAAAACCGCCGCATAAAGAAGCAATAGTGAAAACCGCGGTGCTTTGCGCCGTGCAGAGAACAGCGCGCCACTAAGAGAACCAATTGCCAACATCGAACCAAGTAGACCATACGAGCCAGCACCTTCGCCATAAACTTCGGTTGCCATTAACGCTTGGGTAACTTGAAAATTGAGCCCTAAACCGGAGACTACTGCGATCATTACTAAAATGGCGACGATGTCAGAGCGGGTGCGCACATATGCAAATCCTTCGCGTAACATTCCTTTGTGCCGTTCAGCCACCTTGTGTGCGAAAAAATGTTCCTCTTTCATGGCGGCAAGTGCCAGCACGGGCACTATAAATAGGGCAAAGTTTAAGATAAAAACCCAGCCCGGGCCGACCAGTTCAATGAGCAGACCCGCGAGTGCTGGCCCAAATAGTCGAGCAATATTGAACGACGTCGAATTCAGACTAATAGCATTCGGCAACGACGCCGTCGGTACGAGTTCGGATAAGAACGTGTTGCGGACTGCCGACGATAGCGCATCTGCTATCCCAGATAAAACTGCAGCTAAATAAACGTGGATAAGACCGGCAGTATGTGTCACGAGTAAGAGCCCCATAGCTAGACCAATAAAGGCAACTGCGAGCTGGGTAATTTGGATCAACCGGCGACGATTCACCCAGTCGGCAAGGACACCACCAAAGGGACCTAAGAACATCTGTGGCAAGAACTGAAATGCGGTGACTAAACCAACCGCAATCGCCGAATTGTTGGTTAGCACAGTCAAGACGACCCATATTTGACACACTCGTTGCATCCACATACCAGTTGCGGATACTAGGTTAGAAATGAACCACAGACGATAGTTTGGATAAGACAGCGAATGAAATGTTTTAGACATAGATCGACCTCAACTCCAGTTTAACGGAGCGGAATTACGCGCTACAGCTGTATCTTCGTTTGGTGAACAATGGAACGAATATCGCCCTGTGTTACTCAACATTGGTTCACGCGTTTGGAGTTTTTCCCTCTAACTTTCGCCCAATTGACTCTAGTTGCGCTAAATTATATAAGGTGAGTACTCAGCATGATCCGCGCGCAGAATATCGCAGACGCCTTCAACAACGGCAAACCGTTATCTTCGGTTCCATATCCGCCATTATGGCGTTTTTGTTTCTCCTCGGATTACTCGTGTGGACCGGGGTTGTTCCAGTGCCATTTCAACGAGAGTTTTCCAAAGAGGCTGAGCCTGAGTATCTCGTTCCCTGCCCTTCATCAGATATCCAACCACGTGAGCTTTCCACATTAACCGCACGCGTCTACAACTCAACATCTATCAACGGAAAAGCCGGTGAAGTGGGGCAAAATCTGGCAACACTCGGAGTCACAATCACCGAAACTGCAAACTGGAATGGCAAAGCATTGCCTGAATCAATCCGGATTATCGCTGGAAAAAATGGTGTTGACGCAGCATATACGCTCCGTGCATACTTCCCTGGCGCAACCATTCACTTCGATGAAACCAACAACTCCGAGATCCTCGACGTCGTTGTTGGTAAAAAGTTTGACGGAATAAAAACCGGCCCCAATGAGGCAGATATCGCTGCCGCACTGGAGCCGATCGAAGGCTGTAAGCCGGTTCAGTAAACCTTATTGGCGAGGTTCGCGGTGTAACGCGCCTTCTTCGAGTTCAGCGCCCGCCGGAGCTGAAGCTGGGGTCGCTGGTTCGATTGTTGTTCCCCGCCAACGCGAGATCGCGCGCATCACATGGTAGATGATAATTGCGCCAAAGGATCCCAGTGCGATACCAGAGAACTCTAAATCACCGATGAATAGTGTGTAATTTGCAATCGCCATAACCATAGCAACAGCAGCAGTATTGAGATTAACCGGGTCCGAGAAATCAACTTTGTTCTGAACCCAAATACGGATGCCTAACATGCCAATCATGCCGTAGAGGACTGTCGCAGCGCCGCCTAGAACACCTGGTGGAATCGTAGCAATTGCGACACCAAACTTTGGCAACATAGATAAGCACAACGCCAATCCGGCAGCCACAATGTAGGCAATGGTTGAGTAGATCCGAGTTGCTGCCATAACACCGATATTTTCCGCATAAGTAGTTGTTGCTGAACCACCACCAGACCCTGCGATCATCGTGGCAAGACCGTCAGCAAATAGTGCGCGTCCGGTGTATTTATCCAGATTCTCCCCCGTCATTGCAGCAACCGACTTAACGTGACCAACATTTTCCGCAACTAGTACAAGAACCACTGGAATAAATAAGGCAAATAGTGAAAGGTCGAAGGCTGGTGCACGGAAATGTGGAATACCAACAAGATCTGCTGCAGCAACCGCATCAAAGTTCACCTCGCCACGAATGATTGCAGCAATATAGCCGATGATAACGCCGATCAAGATAGACAACCGGCCCATAATGCCCTTAAAAAGGACGGTTGCTAACAAGATCGCTGCTATTGTTATCGATGCCGTCACCGGCGCAGCCTGAACATTGTTCCACGCTGCAGGTGCAAGGTTGAAACCGATCAGTGAAACAATAGCCCCTGTAACAACCGGTGGCATGAGAACATCGATCCAGCGGGTACCCGCAAAATGGGCGGCGATGCCGATTAGGGCAAGCAGGCCACCAGTAGTGATGATGCCACCTTGTGCAAGAGCCGCAAGCTCATCATCAAGTGGCAGCCCATCTTTAGCTACATATCCGGTCACAGCTCCAATGGGGGCAAGAAACGCGAACGACGAGCCTAGGTAGGATGGAATACGTCCCGAGGTGATCAGGATAAAAAGAATGGTTCCGATTCCGGTGAAGAATAACGTCGTTGCCGGATCGAAACCAGTGATGAGGGGAACGAGGAACGTCGCTCCAAACATGGCCACCATATGTTGGGCGCCAACCCCTATTGTGATAGGCCACGAAAGGCGCTCATGCGGAGGAACAATTTCCCCCGGAGCAATTTTTGTTCCATCGCCATGGAGCTTCCAGGTAAACAGTTGCGACATCCGATTCTCCTGTAATAACGAGATACATAAACGTCCAGAACTATACGGAATAGAAGATAAGAATCGCAACCTTAGCTGGCAGGATAGTTCAAATGTGAGCTATGCGATATCAGTATCTACTCGATACATCACATCGAAATATTCAACAACAACATTGGCACTACGATCAAAGTCGATACCTACAGCATGAGCGTCTTCAGTAAATACTCGTTCGTGCGCTTCACGCCATTTTTCCAGATCTCCCTCGCCTTCTGCCTGGGCGACCTCTGAAGTGACTTCGTCAAAAGGAATGAGAACCACTTCCCTATTGCGGATCAAAGCGACCGGCTTTGCATCCCCGTCAAGCAAAATCCCCAAATCTCCAACTTTCGGGTAGGCCAGTCCGGCACTGTCATAGGCAGGTGCGTAACTTGAGGTAGCGCTCTTTTGCCCACGAACAACTAATAACGCAAGTTTAGAGGCACAACTCCGCGTACCATCACCCAATGTGAAGGCTGGCGGCTCAACCGAAACAACATCAGTTACTCCCATCACTCCAGGGACTTCGGCAAGTTTAGAACGAACTTTTGCACGGGTCCAAAAGGCTGAGAGTTCTTCGGGTTGAGGTTCAGAGATATACATAAAGATCCTATCCTTGCCAGTTGCGCATATTGCGCCACATATCGATATCGGCTTGCTTACGGTCGAGAATATCACGCATATATGTTGTGGTACCGATACGAGTAAAAGCACTAAGCAATACCCCCACCCCGATCACACCAAGGGTCTTCCCGCCATAACCATGCCGGTGGCGGTGGAACGCAGTAGCAAGCAAACCGCCAGCAATCGCTGACTGGAAAGCTGAGCCAACCGCCACTAGCCACGGACGGTCAAGATAGATCGAGTTAAGGGCTTTCATCATCGCTGGTTCAATTATTCCTTCACCGGCAAATTCCCACGCGAGCACGTCTTCAAAAGACCAATCGTCGGGAGAAATAAGCTTAGCTGCAGGGATGTTGGACAAGTTTCCCTCACCAGTTAAAGCCTCGCCGATTTCATGAGGTAATCCCAATACTCGGATAAGCGTACGCACTGCTGCTCGTGGCTCTACAAGCAAAGCATGCCGCATCTCAGCAAACGTCACGTTGACCAAGTCTGCTGTAGCCAGGCGCGCAATAGCGCCAGCTCCCAACTCGTCATTAACAAATTCATGGGCGATCGAGCCATCGTCGATCCATCTAAATACGGGGAGCTCACCGCTCCAGTCCCAAGTAAAACGTACATTATCGCGTCGTACAAGGAGGGTCGGATGGAATTGTCCATGGATAGTAACTGCGAAGGCCATCACATAATTTGGCCGAGGGAAAACTTTACGATAACCAGCTAAGGATCGCTCGGATGTTAAGACTCGTAAGGTGCCGAGTTTCGACACCATAATCGGAGCTTCTTGCGCATTAGCCAATGAAGGAACTTCTGCCAAAGCCATATCGGTCATCAACATCATCGGGCCATCATCAAAATCTGGAAAATCTGCGCCTGTAACTCCAAAATCCAGATCCTCGCTAGCGCCAGATTCCAGTGCGTCATGAACTAAAGCACCTACCGCATCGCTTTCGTCGACATCAATATCAGCTTCAATATCAACGGCACCAATATCGAGTGGGCCGTGGACAACCTCGCCATCGAGTTCAACTGCGACTTTCCGAAGTTTATCCTGCATCTCTACCAGAAGATCACTCACGCTCAAGCCACGAATAACAGTGCCGGCATCATCGAGCATCGCAACGCGACGTCGCCTGCCACTGATAGCTACCTCAAACTCATAGCCATGTTCACCTGCTTGACCGCGACCCAAAATTCGTTGCTCAGCGAAGAACTCTTCGATGCGATCGATAGTAGTGAGATATGGGTCAAAAATATCAATATGCCCACGAACTGATCTCCACGATGTCATGATTATGCCTTCTTCTGATGGAACTTCCGACGATTAACATCTAATTGATAGAGTGCAATTCCAGTTGCCACAGCAGCGTTAAGCGATTCCATATCTGAGGCGATCGCGATAGAAGCAATCACATCGCACGTCTGGCGCACTAGCCGCGATAATCCCTTACCTTCAGAACCCGTCACCACTACCAGCGGCACATCTGCCATATCTAAGTTATCAATGGATTCTTGACCATCACCATCAAGCCCGATAACAAAATACCCTTGTTCTTTGAGTTCTTCTAGGGCGCGCACCAGATTGGTTTCGCGCGCAACTGGAACTCGAGCTGCCGCACCGGCAGAAACTTTCCATACGGTCGCGGTTACACCTGCGCTACGCCGTTCTGGAATCAGTACCCCATCGGCACGAAAAGCTGAAGCCGACCGCATCACTGCACCGAGATTATGTGGATCGGTTACCGAATCAAGAGCCACAATCAAACCAGGCTCAAGGTGATCGTGACCACGAGCAACCAGTTCGTCAATATCAGCATATTCGTAAGGTAGCACTTCTAAAGCGATACCTTGGTGAACTTGACCGTCAGTCATCTTATCGAGTTCTTGACGGGTTACCTCAATTAAATCTGCACCAGATTCAGTTGCGGCACGCAACACAGTAGCAATCCGTTCGTCATTGGCAAGAGAGCCAACAACGAACACACGCGAGAACGGGATACCCGAAGAGACGATCTCAACAACTGGGTTACGGCCACTAACCAGCTCATATCCTTCAGGAGTATGCAAATGACCGCGCAACTTCGGGCCCGCCGCCTTTTCCGCAGCAGCTTCACGCGCAATCTTCTTCTTATGAGCTGGATGATATGTGCGATCCTCAGCTTTGGGAGTGGGACCTTTACCTTCAAGGCCACGCCGACGCTGCCCGCCAGAACCTACCTTTGATCCTTTTTTCATGCCCTTGCGAACCGCACCGGGACGCCCAAAGTGACCTGCCATTATTTTTCTCCGATCTTCCAGCGAGCCCCAGTAGCTGAATCTTCTACCTGGATCCCCGCAGCAAGCAATGAATCTCGTAACGCGTCAGCACGCGCCCAATCCTTTGCAGCGCGCGCAGCTGCTCGTTCATCAAGAATCGTATGAACAAGCGCATCCAACGCATCATGGTAATTCGAACCCAATGATCGCTCTTCCCGCCACGGTGACGCACACGGATCTAAACCGAGGACGTCCAGCATGGCACGCACATAAAGCTGCTCATTGCGAATATCTACCTCTTCTTCTGCAACTAACGCGTTATTACCTGCCGTGACATGCTCATGGATAACCGCTAGTGCAGCTGAAACATTGACATCGTCATCCATCGCCGCAACGAAATCTGCCGGAAAATCTTCCAGCCCAACACTGGCAACCTCATCTAGTGGCACTTCGCCAACGGCATCAATTGATCGTTGCACAAACCCCGAGAGCCGATCCCAAATCGCACTCGCCTCAGCTAAGGTACGCTCCGAGTAGGCAACCGTAGAACGGTAGTGCACGGTTGCCAACGCAAGGCGAACAACCACTGCCGGATGCTGCTTGAGAATCGTAGAAACAACCAACGAATTACCCAATGACTTACTCATTTTTTCGCCGTCGATAGTCACCCAGGCATTGTGCATCCAATAGTTGGCAAAATCGTAGCCCGCTGCGTGTGACTGTGCCTGCTCATTTTCGTGATGGGGGAAGCGTAGATCGATTCCGCCTGCGTGGATATCAAACGCCTCACCTAGATATTTTCCAGCCATTGCCGAGCATTCGAGGTGCCAGCCGGGCCGTCCGCGCCCCCAAGGGGTATCCCACGCAGCCGTTGCCGGTTCACCTGGCTTTTCTGCCTTCCACAGCGCGAAGTCGCGCGGGTTGCGTTTATCTGGCTCGACGTCGTCGTCAGAAAAATCATCTAAGGTTTGCCGGGTGAGCGAACCATAGTCCGGAAGCGAAGCCACATCAAAATAGACGTTGCCTGGATTTCCCGGATAAGCATGGCCTCTTTCAATCAGCCTAGCGATAAATGAAATCATCTCCGGGATGTGACCGGTTGCTCGTGGTTCATAGGTTGGTCGCAACACGCCAAGCGCGTCATAGGCTTGGTTGAATTCATTTTCATACTTATAAGCGTGCGCCCAATACTGGCGCCCCGCTTGGGCCGATTTTGCCAAAATCTTATCGTCAATATCAGTAACGTTACGCACCATCGTCGTCTCGTATCCACGACGGCGTAACCAGCGCACCAAAATATCGAAAGCTAGTGCCGAACGCATGTGGCCAATATGAGGCGAACCTTGAACTGTGGCACCACACAGATAGATACCGACTTTACCAGGGATAAGAGGGGTGAACTCACGCATCGAGCGTGTTGCTGAATCATAAATATGTAGTGCCATACTTCGATTTTACACAGAAAATCCCACATATCTTGCACACTCGTAGCTGCCAGCGGAAAACACACTTTATCCACCGCGAGAAAACCTCTGTATCATCATCGCCTTCCTCGTGCAGAAATTATTCGCTTAATGCAATGAATCACACCTAAACCTCTTGAGAAAATTAACCCATTGGTCACCAAATAGCGATAGATTAACAAGTATGAAACTTGAACCATCGTCACTTCCAAGCAACGACGCGCTCCCTTTTCCGACAAAAGTAGCGCCATTGGAAGAAACACCCAAAAAATCAAGCCTTTTTAGCAAAGCGATTATTTACTGGGGTTTGTGGGACTGGGGATCGGCGGCTTTCAACGCCATCGTCACCACATTCATTTTCGCGGTCTATATTTCTAATCCTAAATTCTTCGGCGACCAAGCCAACGCCAATCTTGGCTGGGCGTTAGGAATCGCCGGGATTTTCATTGCGATTATTGCTCCTGCTCTCGGACAAGCCGTAGATCGTTCCGGCAAACGCGCCACAGTTTTACGTATCACCACCTTGGGCACTGCCAGCATTATTGCCCTACTTTTCTTCGTGCGTCCCGAGCAGCAATACCTCACTCTCGGTTTGGCACTAGTAGCCGTGGGCAATATTTTGTTTGAGACCGGATCGGTCGTCTACAACTCGCTACTGTCAGACCTAACTGAACGGGAAAACTACGGTCGCGTCTCGGGTTTCGGCTGGGGACTAGGCTACCTTGGCGGAATTGTCCTTCTCCTTATACTATTCTTCGGTTTCATCAATCCCGACGTCGGCTTGTTCGGCGTTTCGGCCGACGACGGCTTAAATGTTCGCGTCTCGATGCTCTTAGCCGGTTTGTGGTTCGGTGGTTTCTCATTGCCGTTACTCCTGACCTTGAAGAACAAGCCAAAAGCCGAGCAGTCCGCAGTTGACGGTTTCTTTGACTCCTACCGGGAGCTCTTCCGCTCTATCGCTGAGCTGTGGCGCAATGACCGCATCATCTTATGGTTCTTGGTTTCTTCGGCAATCTACCGCGATGGCTTAGCCGGAATTTTCTCCTTCGGGGCAATTATCGCCGGAGTGGCCTTTGGTTTTTCCACCTCCGAAGTGATCGTCTTTGGTATCGCCACCAACGTTGTGGCAGGCATTTTCACGATCGCATTCGGCTGGCTCGAAGATTGGATCGGCGCAGCGAAAGTCATCATCTTCTCCGTTGGCGCGATGGTCTTGCTCGGTCTAGGTGTTTTCTTCTTCCACGATGGGCTATTGGGTCTATCTGGCCATGAGATCTACTGGATTTTCGGCCTAGCACTCACCGTCTTCGTCGGCCCCACCCAGTCCGCATCCCGTACCTATTTGACCAGACTCGCCCCCGAAGGTGAAGAAGCAGAAATCTTCGGACTCTACGCCACCACTGGCCGAGCTGCCTCACCGATTGCGCCGCTGCTCTATGCAACTGCTATCTCCGTTGGAGCATGGTATTTAGACATTGCTCGTCAAGATGCTGCCTATTTTGGGATCTTGGGAATCAGCGCGGTTTTGATCGTTGGTCTGATTTCCTTTATCCCGGTTGCGCGGCACGCTCGACGTCGGCAACACAATGTGGCCTAACCATCGAAGCGGGTTCGTCGGATATCGTGACGCTGAGAGTCGCTAGCCGTCTCACAATCGCTATTATTGCTTGATAACCAGTGCGGTAGCGATCGCAGCCAGTCCTTCTTTACGTCCGATAAAACCAAGGTGGTCCGACGTCGATGCGGAAACTGATACCGGCGCGCCAACTATCTGGGTCATCACCGTTTCGGCTTCGGATTTTCGGGGTGCAAACCGTGGTTTTTGCCCTAAAAGTTGGACACTAATATTCATGATCGTCCAGCCAGCTTCCCTGACGAGGTTTACGGCTTGGGTGAGCAGGGTTTGGCCCGAGGCGCCAGCCCACTGTGGCTGGTCTACTCCGAAGACGGTACCTAATTCCCCTATTCCGCTCGCAATAAGCACGGCATCGGCCGCTGCATGGGCGACGACGTCGGCATCTGAGTGCCCCTCAAGGCCCTGTTCGCCTGGCCACGATAAGCAAGCTAGATAGAGGTTACGGTGTGGATCACTGGAAAAGGCGTGTATATCTACCGCGGTGCCAACTCGCATATCACTGACCATGTGTGTTTCCTTTACAGCTAAGGGTTTGGGGAAGTTACCAGATATGGAAAGTTTTTAGATCTAGGAAGCTACCGGCTTTGAGTCAAGAGAAGTTCAGCAACGCTAAGATCAAACGGCGTGGTGATCTTCAACGCTTCGTATGCCCCTGGAACAACAACGACCTCTTCGCCAATCAGTTCCACTAGGGCCGCATCATCTGGCGCAGCGTTGGCCTCAAAATGGTGTGGTTGGTTGCCAAGGTCATGCGCCCGGCGAAGCGTGGGAGTTAAAAATCCTTGAGGGGTTTGAACTGCTTGCAATTCGTGACGCAAGAGAGTTTCACTAACTCTACCCTGCTTAGAAACTCGTTTAATTGTATCGACAACCGGCAGTGCTGGTATCGCACTTTGCGCACCGGCGTCGATAGCCTGTATAACTCGTTGGATCATCGAAACGGGAGTCAAAGCGCGCGCCGCATCGTGAACTAGCACCGCATCGGTTGTCACTAACGCCAAACCTAACGCAACAGATTCTTGACGGGTCGATCCGCCTAAAGTCAAACGAACTTCAAGGCCGGCGTCGTTAAAGACGCGGCGAAATTCGTCCAAGTATCCATCCGGTACGGTGACAATACAATCGGCAATCCCTGCGTTGTTCATTGCCTGGACTGCGTGGACAATCAACGGCGTCCCGCCGAGATGAACAAGTGCTTTAGGGATGTTTGCCCCTAACCGAGTCCCTGATCCGGCTCCAGCAATAATTGCACTCCACGTCATGTTACCCTCATCTAACGAAATGGGCCGCACCTTGCCGGTACGACCCACCTTCATCATAAAAATTATTCAGCCGACTGCGCAGAAAGTGGTGTATCTACGGTGTCGGTTGAGTCGAGAGGAAGGACGAACTCCCCCAAAATCTCGTTTAATAGCTCGGTTGCTTCATCTTCACTAATTCCACGACCCAAAGCTACCTCCGAACCGAGAATTGCATGTGCCTGCGCAAGCATTCGTTTCTCACCGGCAGATAAGCCACGGTCGGAATTGCGCCGAGTAAGATCGCGCACAACCTCAGCAACTTTCTTCACATCGCCCGATGTCAGCTTTTCGCCATTCGCCTTGTAGCGACGCGACCAGTTCGATGGTTCCTCAACGTTTTCTTCTCGTAAAACAGCAAAGACTTGCTCTAACTGTTCATCGTTAGATACATCGCGCAGACCAACTTGTTCGATCGAATCTGCCGGAACCTGAATGACCATATCGCCTTGAATAATACGCAAGGTAAGATACAGCCGCTTTTCGCCACGCATGATTTTTTCTGAAATATCTTCAATGTACGCAGCCCCGTGATGTGGGTAAACGACAGTTTCTCCGACTTTGAAGCTCATGTGGTGTCTCTCTATCTTTGCGAACAATGAATACACCTAGTCTACCAAAAATACACCATCTCCCGTCATACCCCTACGCTTATGGCGTGATAACACAATATTTAGCGATAAGAATTAGGGAGCACACCTTTTGGTATGCTCCCTAATATCTATGCTCTCAGCGGTTTACTTACCCTGATTTGCTACAGCTTCAATAGCAGCCTTTGCAGCTTCAGGATCAAGATAGGTGCCACCCTTGGTAACTGGCTTGAGGGTTTCTTCATCCAATTCGTAGTAGAGCGGAATAGCAGTTGGGATGTTCAAACCGGAGATTTCATCGTCAGAAATACCATCGAGGTGCTTTACGATTGCACGCAAGGAATTGCCGTGAGCGGCGATCATGACGGTCTTGCCGGACTTGAGTTCTGGTACGATCTCTTCGTCCCAGTATGGCAAGAGACGTTCGAGAACATCTTGCAAGCATTCGGTTGCTGGAATTGGCTCACCAGCGTAGCGTGGGTCAGAATCCTGAGAGAACTCCGAGCCAGCTTCGATTGCTGGTGGTGGAACATCGTATGAACGGCGCCACTGCATAAACAGTTCTTCACCGTATTCATCACGAATTTCTTTCTTGTTCTTTCCTTGGAGCGCACCGTAGTGACGCTCGTTGAGACGCCAGTTGCGCTTGACTGGAATCCAGTGGCGATCGGCAGCATCTAGGGAAAGATTTGCGGTCATAATAGCGCGGCGAAGCAAGGATGTGAATAGCAGATCTGGCAAGACGTTTGCATCCTTGAGGAGCTTACCTGCACGCTTTGCTTCTTCAGTTCCCTTCTCTGAGAGTGGGACATCAACCCAGCCAGTGAAGAGGTTCTTGGCATTCCATTCACTTTCGCCGTGACGGACGAGAACGAGTTTGTAAGTCATCTGTGTTTTACTTCCATGATCGGTAACACTTTATGATGCGCGAGCGCGCACTACTTCTAGTCTACTTGTGTTCACTCGATTTTAGTTAGGTCGTAGTGCCTGAGATTTTTGGTGTTACGAAACTGTGTCGGAAGGAGGCTATATATTGGGATTATGAAAACTTTGCTCAATATTATCTGGCTGATATTCGGTGGGCTTGGCATGTTTTTGGGATATCTGGGCGCTGGCGTTATAGCAGCTATTTTCATTATCACTTTGCCAATAAGCGTGGTGTCGTTTCGCATTGCCAAATTCGTTATTTGGCCGTTTGGGCAAAGCATAGTTCGCCAACCGGGCGCTGGTGCCGGGTCTACCTTGATGAATATCGTATGGTTCTTCATCGCCGGTATCTGGCTTGCGGTTGGGCATCTGCTTAGTGCGGTAGCGTTGACGTTGACGATTATCGGGATACCGCTGGCTATTGTCCACATCAAGCTTATTCCTGTTTCATGTTTCCCCTTTGGGAAAATGGTCGTGCCGTCGACTATCGCTGGCAGCTACGACGTCGTTGTCACTGTGAACTAGCTAAAGGCGCGTTCGGTGATGGGAGCCTCGCGCGGCGCTGGGGTAGCGTGTTTTAGTAACGACGGCGGATATTGCCTGCCACGAGCACGCCAAACCACCTTACTGGAGTAGTGCACGCACGAGATTTGCCCGGTGAATTTTCCCGTTAGCACAGGTTGCTTGCCGGGCACATTTTATTTTACTTACCGGGCAAACTTTAGGCGTATCCGCGCGAATTACGTTGTTTGCCTTGCCTTCAATATACCCCTAGGGGTATATTGAAGCTATCGTAGCTAAATCGAACATATAACACCAAGGAGAATATAATGTGCTATCCAGTTACCTGCAAAAATTGTGGCAAAACAACATGGGGCGGTTGCGGCCAGCATGTTGCTTCGGTAAAAGCTAAGGTACCTGCTGGGCAGTGGTGCACCTGCACCGAAGAAGAAAAAGCTCAAGCAAAAGGCGGCGGATTCTTCCGCTCTCTATTTAGCTAGGAATCGGTATCCGTCTAGCCTCACGTGCAAAAGGCAGTCAGCCTCACGTACGAAATCCACCCCAGCTCACGATCGAAATCTCCCAGCTCGGGTGAAAACATCACCAGCTGAAACCTCAAACTGGACTTGGCTGCGCACAACACTTAGCCCTTAACCCCACTCACAACAAAATACAAGGAATCACATGACCACTACGGTAATTATTGGCGGTGTAGCTGGTGGAATGTCCACCGCAACACGACTTCGTCGTAATGATGAACAGATGGAGATAATCGTTTTAGAATCTTCAGGATACGTCTCATTCGCGAACTGCGGACTACCCTATTTTATCGGCGGAGAAATTACCGAAAGGTCGAACTTACTCCTGCAAACACCACAGTCACTCAAAGCGCGATTCAATCTCGACGTACGAACCAACACCACAGCCACCGAGATTAACCGCGCAGCGAAAACTGTTGCAGTTACGAGTCCAGAAGGTAACTACGAGATCGCCTACGATTATCTCGTGTTATCCCCAGGAGCTCGCCCACTTACTCCCCCGATTCCTGGCATCGACAAGGCGCTGACTTTGCGCACAGTAGAAGATACCGATCGTATCGTCGCTGCTATCTCGCACACCACTGTGGAGCGTGCAGTTATCATCGGTGGCGGTTTTATCGGACTGGAATTGGCAGAAAACCTTGCCAAGCGTTCAATCAGCGTCACCGTAGTGGAGCAAGCTCCACACATTATGGCTCCCCTCGATGCTGAGATGGCGGCAATCGTCACTAAGCACTTGGAAGAAAATGGCATCACTATTTTGGCCAACACCCAAGTCACAGCAATTGAAGATGGATACGTAGTAGCCGGCGATCAGCATCTACCTGCAGATACCGTTATCGCCGCACTCGGGGTAGAACCAGCCACTGATCTTGCACGCACTGCAGGGATAGAACTCAACGAACGTGGTGGTATCGTCGTCGATGCCCGCCAACAAACCTCCGATCCAGCAATCTTCGCTCTCGGTGACGCAGCACAGAAAACTGATGCCATCTCTGGAGAAGGAACCATGGTCCCGCTCGCCCAAACCGCAAACCGCCATGGGCGCCTTGTGGCCGATATTATTACCGGACGCGCCACCAACGCCCAACCTGTTCTGGGCACCGCCATTATCGGACTCTTTGGTTTAGCGATCGCCACAACCGGATGGAATGAACGTCGCGCACGTAGCGCAGGGAAAAATGTTCGGGTTATTCACACCCATCCCGTCAATCATGCCGGATACTATCCGGGCGCAACTGGTTTGAACCTCAAACTTATAGTCGATGCCGACGACGACTCCATCCTCGGCGCACAAGCAATAGGATATGACGGCGTCGACAAGCGCATTGACGTGATTGCCACAGCTATGCGCGCACATGTGAAAGCCGCAGACCTAGCCGATCTTGAATTAGCTTATGCTCCGCAATTCGGCTCGGCAAAAGACCCAATCAATATGCTTGGATTTATCGATGACAACGCACTAGCAGGTGAAAAAACTTTCCAGTGGCACGAACTCCAATCAGCACTAGACGAAGGTTGGACGCTCGTTGATGTGCGCACACCACAAGAATATGATCGCGGAAATATCCCTGGAGCTATCAACATCCCAGTCGATGAACTCCGCCAACGTCTTACCGAGCTGAAGGATAAAAAGGTCCTCGTCCATTGCCAAGTCGGACTGCGTGGCCATGTCGCATGCACCTTGCTGTCGAACAACGCCATCGAATGCGCAAACCTCGACGGCGGATATACGACGTGGAAGTTTGGCCAGACCACCCGCGTCTAACCGCACTACGCACCTGTCACATCTGCCCATCTCTTCCAAAGGAATACCACTCATGCATCTACCGGCACAGGACGTCAAACCCGCCATTACGCGACTAAAACGCGCCCGCGGACAACTCGATGCAGTCATCGCCGCCCTAGAAAGTGAACAAGACTGCCACGAAATCATTCCGCAGCTAGCAGCCGTTGCTAAAGCAATTGACCGGGCCGGATACCTGGTTATCTCTACCGGAATGAAAAAGTGTTATACCGATGGGCACGATATCGAAGAAGAACATCTGGAAAAAATGTTTCTCTCCCTCGCCTAGCAGCATCTAAGCTCGTTCAGATCGGCTCCGAAAGATCGAACATTGCGGGAGCTAGATGATATAGAGCACCACTTCCCTATATTTCAATCGAAGGCGGGCTGGTACGTTTAAGTACCAGCCCGCCTCGAGCATCATATTCGCAACATATCGCCTTAGCGCTTTTCTTGCCGAGCCACCTTAGCAGAGCGCAACACGTAGCCAGCCACAAAGGACAAAATCAGGGCGAAGAGCACACCGAGATTGGCCCAAGCCCACTCCCCGTCACGGCCACCTAAGCCAAGTGGGCCGAGCAAATAGCCTTGCCAATTATTCCATGCTGCTTCTTCAGCGAAATTGTTGATAACTAGACCCCAGCCGACGAACGAGGCCAGCGCCATCGTCGTCAACGACGTCCAATCCCAGGCGCCATAAATCCCTTTTGGATCAAACAACGCCTGCTCATCATATTCCCGCCGGCGCAACGCAATATCGGCAATCATCAAACCAGCCCACGACGCAATCGGAACACCCAACGTAATCAAAAACGACTGGAATGGCCCTAGGAAGTCTTGGGCAAAAAAGACCACCCAAATAGTACCCGTTGTCAAGATCAATCCATCAATACCTGCCGCCGCCGGACGCGGGATCCGCACACCTAAACTCAGCAACGTCAAACCAGAGGAATAGATACCCAGCACGGCGCCCGAAACCAGGCCCAGCACTGCGGTAATCAAGAATGGCAACAATACCCACGTCGGCAAAATCGTGGCCAAAGTACCAATCGGATCACTGGCAATGCCCGCATCCAATTCCGGATTCGACCCGACGATTAATAGACCCGCGATCAACAAAAATACGGGCGAGATAGCGCCACCGAAAGTATTCCACGCCACGATCTTCCACGCCGATACATCGCGAGACTGGTAGCGCGACCAGTCAGCGGCGATATTAATCCATCCCAAGCCAAAACCGGTCAGGAGCATCACGAGGGCACCGATCACCGCCGTCGTCGAACCTGATGGGCGTGCCATGACTGCCGAAAAATCAACTTGCGGCAACGTCAAAATGAGGTAGACAATCGTCAACGCACCCGTCACCCATGTTAATACCGACTGAATCTTCATAATGATGTGGTACCCAGCCACCGAGGCTACAACAATCATCGTTGCAATAACTACGCAGGCAATTATTTTGGTGAGCGTTCCACCACTCCAGCCCATCTGAGCCAAAACAGTCGCAGTGGCCAAAGTTGCCAAGATAGCGAGGAACGTCTCCCAGCCGATCGAGATCAACCATGAGAATACTCCCGGTACCCGTTGCCCATACACGCCAAACGCCGCTCGAGACAAAATCATGGTCGGCGCGGAACCGCGTTTACCGGCAATAGCTATCACGCCACACAAGGCAAACGAGATTGTCACACCTATCACACCGATGATCAGTGCTTGGATAAACGAGACGCCGAAACCGTACACAAAGGATGCGTACGAGATTCCGAAAACTGAAACATTGGCCGCGAACCATGGCCAGAAAAGATCGCTCGGCTTTGCGGTGCGTTCATGCTCGGCGATAATGTCGATGCCGTTGCTTTCAATCGTTAAACCTACAGAATCGGGAGATTTACTGGCTTTGTTCGCCATGGACCTCAAACCAACTTTCGTATCAAAATATTTTGCTTGGTTGGTAACAGTATGCCCGATATCGCAGGCGAGTGCGGGGAGAAATTTTGTGATCTCGGCAAAGCGCTGGCGCATGACTTAGTGCTCGGTAATACCGTAAGAATATGGCCTTCCATAGAATGGACAAGAGAATTTCACATATTAGACATCAGTTTTTGGCGGTTTCCTGTGCTCGGTAGGCTTTTGCCATGAACCAGAAAAATTCGGTAGACGCCGTGCCAAAGGCGCCCAAGCTTGTTCTTTTGTCCCTCCAACATCTTCTTGCGTTCTATGCTGGCGCAGTCATTGTTCCACTGCTGATCGCCTCGTCACTACACTTAGATTCTGCGACGACGATCCATCTCATTAACGCTGACCTGTTCACCTGCGGTTTAGCTACGTTGATTCAAAGCGTAGGTGTGACGAATAAAGTCGGTGTTCGCTTGCCGATCATTCAAGGCGTCACAACAACTGCGGTTGCCCCGATTATCGCCATCGGCTTGGCGGCCACGGACGGCGCAGGCGGTGAGGCATCACTACCCGTCATTTACGGTTCGATTATCGTTGCTGGCTTGTTTACATTCTTTGCCGCACCGTTCTTTGCCAAGCTTCTTCGTTTCTTCCCCCATCACGTCACCGGTACGGTTTTATTAGTGATGGGAACCTCTTTGTTAGCGGTTTCAGCTAACGACTTCGTCAACTACGCTGACGGCGTTCCAGCGGTTCGCGATCTAGCCTATGGCTTTGGCACGCTGCTCGCCATCGTTTTAGTCCAGCGATTCTTCCGCGGATTTTTGGGAACAATTTCGGTATTGATTGGATTGATCGGCGGCACCACAATCGCTCTTGTTATGGACCATATTCAACCAGAAAAGCTCGAAGCAATCACGAACTCTCCAGCACTAGGTGTCACGACGCCGTTCTATTTCGGATGGCCAGTATTTTCGTTCACCGCTATTATTTCGATGATTATCGTCATGTTGATTACGATGGTGGAAACTACCGGTGACGTTTTTGCTACCGGTGAGATTGTTGGTAAGCGCATTACTTCTGCCGACGTGGCTGCCGCGATTCGTGCTGACGGTGCATCAACAACCTTAGGTGGTATTCTCAATTCCTTCCCATACACCATGTTTGCTCAAAACGTCGGGTTGGTGCGACTAACTGGTATCAAATCGCGATGGGTTGCTGCCGGCGCTGGCGTGTTGATGATCATCGTTGGCTTACTGCCAAAGGTGGGAGCGCTCGTTGCCTCAATCCCTTCTCCGGTGCTCGGAGGCGCTTCGCTGGCGTTGTTCGCTAACGTGGCGTGGGTTGGTTTGCAAACGATTGCGAAATCCGATCTGGGTGACTTCCGTATCGCAGCGATCGTGACGACGTCGTTGGGCTTGGCGATGCTCGTAACTTTCCGTCCCGAAGTTGCTCAAGTATTCCCACAGTGGGCACAGGTCTTTTTCTCTTCCGGAATGTCAATCGGTTCAATTACCGCTATCTTGCTAAATCTGGTGTTCTTCCACATGCCATTTTCAGCGAAGCGTTCTGAACAACATATCGCCTCCGGTGTCAGCCTTGTGGACGTCAACGCAATGGATCAGCAATCCTTTGTATCAACATTGCGTCCGCTCTTTAATTCAGAAATCTGGCCACTTGAGAACGCCTGGCAGACTCGTCCGTTCGACTCCGTGACCCAACTTCGTGATGCGCTACTTGTAGGGGTGGTTCAAGCTGATGCAGCGCAACGTATGTCACTAGTATCTTCCTATCCAGATATGTATGAGATCGTAACCGCACCCGACAACGATGAAAACACTCAGGTCATTGGTTCGTTTGCCTTGGGCACTGCGAGCCAAGCGCAGCTAACAGAACTCAAGGAACTGTGTGATAGCTATCGGGCGAAGTTCGGTATTCCGTATGTGGCATTTTTGACTACGGATGCATCTATGGAAGGAATCTTAGATGATGCCCGCCGCAGATTAGCTCACGCTCCCGAAGTTGAACATATTGTTGCGGTGACACAAGTGGTTGATATTGCAGACGACCGCCTCGGTATTCTGATCCGTGGCGCCAATCAGCGAGCTCACGAATATCAAGGCTAATCGTTAAGATAGATTCTCACGTGGGAGGACTCCGGATCGGAGTCCTCCCACTCATTTGTACGATAATGTTTTCCGCCAAGTATGCCAGATTCCGATACTGCACAACAGTGAGCATAATTAATCAAGGATCACGCGAAGTAACGAGTTGACCGGCGGTAGTTATAAGTCTAATAGCTAGCTATCAATAATTTTGTGGGTGTGTGTTTGTGGTTGGGAGGGGTGCGGGTGTTTACTGGTTTATTCTATATACACGAAAATGGTAGGAGACACAACCACAATAGTTTAACCTACTGGGTGGTGTCTCCTACCTTGTCAATAATGTGTTGACGGCGGTGTCCTACTCTCCCACACTCCCTCGAGTGCAGTACCATCGGCGCTGGTAGGCTTAGCTATCCGGGTTCGGAATGGAGCCGGGCGTTTCCCTACCGCTATGACCACCGTCAAAAATCTTGGAGTTTAATACCACCACCACTGTATTTTAGTGTGGGGGTTGGGAATCGTATAGTGAACGCGAAACATGTTAATATCGTGTCTTTTGTTAAGTGGTTGGCCATTAGTACCAGTCAGCTCCAACAATTACTTGTTGTCCACGCCTGGCCTATCAACCCCATGGTCTATAGGGGGCCTTCAAAACATTAAATGTTTATGGAAACCTTATCTTAAAGCAGGCTTCCCGCTTAGATGCTTTCAGCGGTTATCCCTTCCGAACGTAGCTAACCAGCCATGCACCTGGCGGTACAACTGGCACACCAGAGGTTCGTCCGTCCCGGTCCTCTCGTACTAGGGACAGCCCTTTTCAAGTTTCCTACGCGCGCAGCGGATAGGGACCGAACTGTCTCACGACGTTCTGAACCCAGCTCGCGTGCCGCTTTAATGGGCGAACAGCCCAACCCTTGGGACCTACTCCAGCCCCAGGATGCGACGAGCCGACATCGAGGTGCCAAACCATGCCGTCGATATGAACTCTTGGGCAAGATCAGCCTGTTATCCCCGGGGTACCTTTTATCCGTTGAGCGACGGCGCTTCCACAAGCCACCGCCGGATCACTAGTTCCTACTTTCGTACCTGCTCGACCTGTCGGTCTCACAGTCAAGCTCCCTTGTACACTTACACTCAACACCTGATTGCCAACCAGGCTGAGGGAACCTTTGAGCGCCTCCGTTACCATTTAGGAGGCAACCGCCCCAGTTAAACTACCCACCAGGCACTGTCCCTGAACCAGATCATGGTCCAAGGTTAGACATCCAGCACGACCAGAGTGGTATTTCAACAATGACTCCATCACCACTAGCGTGGCAACTTCACAGTCTCCCACCTATCCTACACAAGCCGTACCGAACACCAATACCAAGCTATAGTAAAGGTCCCGGGGTCTTTCCGTCCTGCTGCGCGTAACGAGCATCTTTACTCGTAATGCAATTTCACCGAGTTCGCGGTTGAGACAGCGGAGAAGTCGTTACGCCATTCGTGCAGGTCGGAACTTACCCGACAAGGAATTTCGCTACCTTAGGATGGTTATAGTTACCACCGCCGTTTACTGGGGCTTAAATTCACAGCTTCGAACACAAACGTGTTCTAACCGTTCCTCTTAACCTTCCAGCACCGGGCAGGCGTCAGTCCGTATACATCCACTTACATGTTCGCACGGACCTGTGTTTTTGATAAACAGTCGCTTCTCCCTGGTTTCTGCGGCCATCACCCCTAGCCAGAAAAGGCTTCAAGGATCAGGCCCCCCTTCTTCCGAAGTTACGGGGGCATTTTGCCGAGTTCCTTAACCACGATTCACTCGCTCGCCTTAGTATACTCTACCCAACTACCTGTGTCGGTTTCGGGTACGGGCGGCTAAAACCTAACGTCGAGGCTTTTCTAGACAGCACAGGATCACTCTACTTCCCCACAATAATGGGTCATCATCCAGCCTCACCCTTCACGCTTCCCGGATTTACCTAGGAAACAGGCCGCACTGTTAAACGTGGCAAGCCATTAGCCACGCGAAGCTACCACTCTGCGTCACCCCTGTTAACACGCTTGCCTACTACATGCTCAGGCCCCACGCTCCCCACACACCATCAACCCGAAGGAAGACAATGGCAGATCGGATGGTTAGTATCACACGATTCAGCATTGACGGTCTTTCGCCGGTACCAGAATATCAACTGGTTACCCATCGACTACGCCTGTCGGCCTCGCCTTAGGACCCGACTAACCCAGGGCGGACGAACCTGGCCCTGGAACCCTTAGTTATACGGCGGACGGGATTCTCACCCGTCATTCGCTACTCATGCCTGCATTCTCACTCGTACGAAATCCACAACCAGTTACCTGTGCTGCTTCACCTCACGCACGACGCTCCCCTACCCAACAAAACACTAATGTCTCATTGCCACGGTTTCGGCGGTGTGCTTAGCCCCGCTACATTGTCGGCGCAGAATCACTTGACCAGTGAGCTATTACGCACTCTTTCAAGGATGGCTGCTTCTAAGCCAACCTCCTGGTTGTCACAGCAACTCCACATCCTTTCCCACTTAGCACACGCTTAGGGGCCTTAACCGATGGTCTGGGCTGTTTCCCTCTCGACTACGAAGCTTATCCCCCGCAGTCTCACTGCCGTGCTCTCACTTACCAGCATTCGGAGTTTGGCTGACGTCAGTACCCCGATAAGGGCCATCGGCCATCCAGTCGCTCTACCTCCAGTAAGAAACACACGACGCTGCACCTAAATGCATTTCGGGGAGAACCAGCTATCACGGAGTTTGATTGGCCTTTCACCCCTACCCACAGGTCATCCCCTCCATTTTCAACTGAAGTGGGTTCGGTCCTCCACACGCTCTTACACGTGCTTCAACCTGCCCATGGGTAGATCACCCCGCTTCGGGTCTAGAACATGCAACTAAAATTCGCTTTTTAAAACTCGCTTTCGCTACGACTACCCCACACGGGTTAACCTCGCTACATGCCACTAACTCGCAGGCTCATTCTTCAAAAGGCACGCCATCACCCCTACCAAGGAGGCTCTGACGGATTGTAAGCGTCCGGTTTCAGGTACTATTTCACTCCCCTCCCGGGGTACTTTTCACCATTCCCTCACGGTACTATCCACTATCGGTCACACGAAGTATTTAGGCTTACACAGTGGTCTGTGCAGATTCACACGGGATTTCACGTGCCCCGTGCTACTCGGGCACCACATAAGACAGACTGACATGTTACAACTACCGGACTCTCACCGTCTACGGTCCAGCTTCCCAACTGATTCGCCTACACACCAGCATTTATCACTATCCGACCCCTCATCGGCGGGATCAAACATGGCCCCACAACACCACACACGCAACGCCCGACAGCTATCACACGCACATGGTTTAGCCTCATCCGCTTTCGCTCGCCACTACTCACAGAATATCTTTTCCTACGGGTACTAAGATGTTTCACTTCCCCGCGTTACCCCCAAACACCCTATACATTCAGATGCTGGTAACTAGAAATAACTCTAGCCAGGTTCCCCCATTCGGACACCCCCGGATCACAGCTCGTTTGCCAACTCCCCGAGGCTTATCGCAGGCTACAACGTCCTTCATCGGCTCCGTATGCCAAGGCATCCACCGAACGCTCTTGAACACTTACAAAAAACCAAAGATGCTCGCGTCCACTATACAATTCTCAACCACCACACCAACACCACACCCCCAAACACCCCACAAAAGAGCATCCAGAAACACAGGCAGCACGGAGTATTACCCCACACCCCAACAGCATGCCAGCAATCCATAACAACATTTCCACTAAAAACCACCACAACCAACACCCCCAAAAAACAGGGACATCAGCCACACCCACAATAAACAAAACCAGGTGTGAAGGCAGCTCCTTAGAAAGGAGGTGATCCAGCCGCACCTTCCGGTACGGCTACCTTGTTACGACTTCGTCCCAATCGCCAATCCCACCTTCGACCGCTCCCCCCAAAAAGGTTAGGCCACGGGCTTCGGGTGTTACCAACTTTCGTGACGTGACGGGCGGTGTGTACAAGGCCCGGGAACGTATTCACCGCAGCGTTGCTGATCTGCGATTACTAGCGACTCCGACTTCATGGGGTCGAGTTGCAGACCCCAATCCGAACTGAGACTGGCTTTAAGGGATTCGCTCACCCTCACAAGCTCGCAACCCTCTGTACCAGCCATTGTAGCATGCGTGAAGCCCAAGACATAAGGGGCATGATGATTTGACGTCATCCCCACCTTCCTCCGAGTTAACCCCGGCAGTCTCTCGTGAGTCCCCACCATAACGTGCTGGCAACACAAGACAAGGGTTGCGCTCGTTGCGGGACTTAACCCAACATCTCACGACACGAGCTGACGACAACCATGCACCACCTGTACACCACCCCGAAGGCCACACTATCTCTAGCATGTCGCAGTGTATGTCAAGCCTTGGTAAGGTTCTTCGCGTTGCATCGAATTAATCCGCATGCTCCGCCGCTTGTGCGGGCCCCCGTCAATTCCTTTGAGTTTTAGCCTTGCGGCCGTACTCCCCAGGCGGGGCACTTAATGCGTTAGCTACGGTACAGGACCCATGGAAATGAAGCCCCACACCTAGTGCCCAACGTTTACGGCATGGACTACCAGGGTATCTAATCCTGTTCGCTCCCCATGCTTTCGCTCCTCAGCGTCAGTAACGGCCCAGTAACCTGCCTTCGCCATCGGTGTTCCTCCTGATATCTGCGCATTCCACCGCTACACCAGGAATTCCAGTTACCCCTACCGCACTCTAGTCTGCCCGTACCCACTGCAGCCCCGGAGTTAAGCCCCGGTCTTTCACAGCAGACGCGACAAACCGCCTACGAGCTCTTTACGCCCAATAATTCCGGACAACGCTCGCGCCCTACGTATTACCGCGGCTGCTGGCACGTAGTTAGCCGGCGCTTATTCAACACCTACCCTCAACTCTCGCCTTGTTCAGTGTTAAAAGGAGTTTACAACCCGAAAGCCTTCATCCCCCACGCGGCGTCGCTGCATCAGACTTGCGTCCATTGTGCAATATTCCCCACTGCTGCCTCCCGTAGGAGTCTGGGCCGTATCTCAGTCCCAATGTGGCCGGTCACCCTCTCAGGCCGGCTACCCGTCGAAGCCTTGGTAGGCCATCACCCCACCAACAAGCTGATAGGCCGTGAGCCCATCCCCCACCAGAAACCCTTTCCAACACCAAACATGCGTCCAGTGCAGAATATCCAGTATTAGACCCCGTTTCCAAGGCTTATCCCGAAGAAGGGGGCAGGTTACTCACGTATTACTCACCCGTTCGCCACTAATCCACCCCAGCAAGCTGGAGCATCATCGTTCGACTTGCATGTGTTAAGCACGCCGCCAGCGTTCGTCCTGAGCCAGGATCAAACTCTCCAAACAAAAACCAAACACCCCACAAAAGAGGCATCCAATCAATACACGTCCGAAAAGCCCAAACAGGCTCAACAAAACAGACAAACCAAAAACTAGCTCATCCAAAAAAATCAAAAACAAACCACAAAAGCTCGCCCTTGAAAAAACATAAGAGCAAACACACCAACCACAAAGGCCAGCACGCAAACCCTTACAAAACAATCATTATAAAAAGCTGACACACTATTGAGATATCAAACAACACACCCACACCCAACAACCACCCACAACAGGCAACCATCAAGAAGGATAACCGCGAAAAACACCAGCCCAGAAAACCAAACCAGTCATTCGCAACGAATAAAAACTATACCCACCCACCCACACAACCGTCAAACCAAAACAACGTAACCCCCACCACACATTTTCTCGGCTACGAAAACTCAGGCTCCCTCGTCGTTAACAATGAAAATTCGCCCTAAACTGTTTGCCGGCAGGCACAATCTAATCTTGCACATCAGCCCCAGCCTCCACACTTACCGCCACGATAGCCGCTAACGCACTCTTATGCGCCTTATGCACCTTCCTAACTACGCTAGTGTTAAGTCCTTCGCGGCTCGCCCATCCACGCAACTGGTAAAGCGGGATCTCCGCTGACTAGTTCTCGCTACATCGGTTACCCGCTTGCACATTCATTATCTGCCCTTGTGCATTGCGAGGCTGCTTTCCCTACGTCACCATAACCGTCTGCAATGACGTGACATGCACACCAGCGGTCAATCTGCTCAATGTCGTGCGCATAAACCTCACCAATGCGGGCAATGGAGTTACTCATAGAACAATCTCCCCATCAAAAACAAACTTTTCCGCATGTTTCGCTACCCAGTCGCGCGCCTTTTGATTGCGTTTTAACTCAATATCTTCATCTGCGAATAATTCATCAAAAATATCGAGACTACCCGCAGTATCAGCTTCAATTAACTGGGCAAGGTAGGTGCGGCGTGCAGCCCAGTCGTTGGCTGGAATTCCACCCCACCACAGAAGAATTTCATCGAGTATAGCTACCGTGTCATCATCGCCAATAATCTGAAACCCCGCGTAAGCATCTGACCATACTTGACCAGTGGGATTATCGAAGAATTGATAAAACCCGCCATTAAATACTTCCGACTCTAACCAATTCATCGCATAAAGCAGTCGTTGTTCTGCAGTGAAGTGACTCAGCGACTCCTCATATTGAGCATAGTTACCCCATAAATTACCCTTCCAATGGAGTGGCTCAATCACCGTCCATAAATCATCTTCTAACGCACTTCGCTGTACGCTTTGAACTGTAAGTGCAATATGCTTACTTGCGTGCGATAAGGATTTAGGCATTTGTCCCTCATATCTACTCTGTCAAGAACTGCATAGCTTCATATTCCAGAACTTTTATGCCGGCAAGAATCTGGGACTAACAACGTCTTTGCTATTGCCAAGTGTAGTACATGAGTAACTGAGACAAAATAAGTGTTCGAAGTGAACATCAACAGCGTTTAACCAGCACAGTTAAATTTGCTAGGTATTAACTGAGTATTGGTTTTTGTGGTTGGCGGATCGGTTTGCCTGTTGCAAAACCGGGGTATACGGGGTGATGTCCTCATATACGGGCCTATCGCCCCATATACCCCGGTTTCGGAACAAATTAAGGTCTTATCCGAGGCGGAAGCAGGTTAGATAGTAGTTGAGCTGGGATTTTGGGCGGATTGATTGATGGTCGAATACCTGCGCCATTTAGTGGATATGCGAAAGCCCCCGCTTTGGCAGGGGCTTCGGCTGAGAGCCGCCTGTGGGAATCGAACCCACAGGGGTCATTTTTATGCCCTGTTGAGTTAGTGCCGTTTTCCCGTGTTTTCATTGATAGGGCAGTGTTTAACCCTTTTCACTATGTGCGCTTAAATATGCTGTAGTATGCTTGTAAATGTGTTCCTTGGTATGCATAGAGTATGCAAAATTATTAGGGGGAAACGTTGGCACGGAGCGACTTTGGGAAGATTCAACGGCAACGATCTGGCAAATATCAAGCCAAATATTTACACCCACACGCTAAATACACCGATGAGGGAAAGCCTAACTACATAACAGCCCCCACCACATTCACCACTAAAACCGCGGCGCGCTCATGGCTCGCACAGGTAAAAGCAGATATAGACCGTGGCGTGTGGAAGTCACCCGAACAGTTAGACCGCGAGCGCATAGAAGCCGAACAGCAGGCGAAGAAAAACGCATACACGTTTGGGGAGTTCGCGCAACGGTGGATAGATAGTAGAGAGTTACGACCGACGACGAAACATAAATATGAATCGTTACTTAATCTGCATATCCTGCCGGCGTTTAAGCACATGCCGATACGGTCTATTACTCGTGCCGATGTGCGGGCATGGTTGGAGGTAGTGGCACCGGGCAGGCCACGCACGCGCAAAGGCGCGGCAGACTTATTGGGCACTATCTTTCGTAGTGCCGTGCTATTTGAAGTGGTCGCTGTGTCGCCTTATGTTGCTGGAATGTTCCAAGAAGTTCGCCCACCGAAACCGCCTAAAGGCATGAAAGTACAGACGCGGCCACGGCAAGCATTAACACTCAAACAGTTAGACGATTTAGCCAACACGGTTGCCCCATACTTATCGTTACTAGTGCGATTGTCTGGACTAGTAGGGTTGCGATCTGGTGAGGCGCGCGCATTACGGGCAAGCGACGTAGAAGTATTGACTACCGACCGTAAAGGCAAACCAACCAGCATGGCTATTCATGTACGCCGCAACGTTACCGGAGAGGGTAACGCGCTACATTTTGGCGAACCGAAAACCGCCGCAGGCGTGCGGAGTTTCATTGTGCCCCCTGTGCTGATACCTGAACTATGGGAGCTAATACAAACACGAAAGACTGACGGCCTGTTATTCCATTCCGTAGGCAAACCCACCACGGTCATACCTGACACCACATATAGACATTGCGTGGAGCGTGCCGCGGAAAGCCTCGGACTAGGAAAAGTCCACCCCCACGATCTACGCCGCACAGCAATCACAGCTATGAGCGAGCAACAAATACCGCCACATATTTCCCAAACCATTTCCGGCCACACTGATGAAGCAATGCAGGAACGCTACAGACTAGCCAACCTTGACGGGTTGAACGCCGCAGCGCTCGCGATAAGTAAAGCCTATGAGGAACGGGACAAGGTGGCCTCACTGGACGCTAAACGCAGAGAACACGAAAACCAGAACAACACCACTAGCCAGCAGGCTAAATGAGAAAGGAACCCTATTATGACGACGACAGAACCAACACAGCCAGTCGAGGAATTACGCGCGCTACTGCCTGATAACCTTGACGAATACAGTTATGACGTGAACACTCATTGCCCTGACGGCCATGCGTTCGCGAGTTTTGGGTACAAAAACTATGGCTTATTGTCGATAGGATACTGGGCTATCGCAACCAAAAACGGCGGACGACTAGAAGAGCCTGAGGTCTTGCTTGAAAGCGCTACGGGGTTCACAGCCAATGAGTTGTTAGAACTCGCTCGCAACGCTACCAAAGCCGCTATGTTCCTCAAAGCCACAACAGCCAACACAGCAGGGGCACGCGCATGAGCATTACAGAAAATTGCGTTACCCTATATTGCTCCAATCCCTGCCATGGAAAGAAGAAGCTCAAGCCGCGCTATTACCTTGCCAACGCATTGTTCGACATTGAAGAAACACCCATAACCTACGAGCAGGTGGAATATCTAAATGCTGATGGCGAATTAGCGATGCCATACGATGATGTCGTTAGAGAATATAAGGACGAACGCAACTTTACTTTGTTCAAAGGCGGGCTAGAGTGTGTGCTAGTCCCCTTTATCCCAGATAGCGCACAACCCCCTAGATGGAGATTAGAGCATATTAATACTGAACGTCTAAGCACGCTAAGCCCTCAGGCGCAAAAGTATGTTAAAACAGTTGTCACACCAACAAAAGGAATGCATAACGCGATAACACTAACTATCACCGCTAGGGGAGCTAAACCGGCAACTGAACAGACACAAGAACTTTTCACGTCTTTAGAATTCCTTAACAATTTCCTTAACAATTTCCCTGATTCCATTTTCAATGACCGTTTTAATTACCCAGAAGAAACCGAGATGTATGGTGAGAACTTGCCACATAACTACAATGATGATCTAAACGGCCTTACCTTTTCATTTTCACCTAACGAAAATAGTTACGGCCTTTTCCGGCGAATACACCTAATAAAACCAGCGAGCGACGTAAAGATATGCGGATTCAACTCACCTGTACTGTTTATGCGACAGAATGAAAATACCCCCCGAAACAACACGTATATTTTTGGGCAGCTTGACAGCTCCCCCGAACTAACAGAAGTGTATGAACTCGATGTTACAAGCCGCCTTGTCACATTCCACTGCCCCTACCAGCACAACCACCGACCACTACGAGTTGAGGATATTGTCCAAGCCGTCACCGTGGCGAGGGATGCGGGAATAACCGAGTTAGACATAGCCAGCCTTGAAAAATATTGCGTATGAAACTTAACCAGACTATATTTGTGCGTAGATGGGCACATGTTCCCATTTAGCCTTATCACGCTATGTGATCGTTAGGTGCTTGACTACCAGCCGGTAGCGTTCAAGTTTTCTAGCAGGCCATTCCTATGGCCGTAATAGTCGTGCTTTCACGACAGTTAGGAAACTTGACAATGACTACGGTTATTGAACACCCAAACGTCTCATACACAACAATTAACGGTGCTGCGCACTATCTCAACGTGCACCCTGACACGATCCGGCGCATGATCTACGCTAACAAGCTCCCCCCACGTCAAAGTAGGCCGCGTTATCCGCATACCACTAGACGCACTCACCCCTGAGGCACTCAACGGCAAGGAGGTGAACTAATGAGCCTCACACTAGTACCAGACAACAACACCACCCGTGAAGTAGCGTCCGCGACCGCGAGCGCGCAAGGCGTGCTGATTGAAGCGCGTAACCGGCGTATAGGTTTAACGTGGGAAGAGACACGCGCCACACACACTATGTTGGCTGATCTGCTGAACACTTACCCGGCGTTGGGTGGTGATGTGGCATGAAAAAAGACCATCTAGGGGGTGCTAAACGGTCTGCCCATATTCTACCTCATGCGCTCGCGAATAATGCACCTATAGACCCGACATGTACGCCTCATGGGTTGGTTGCGATCACGTCGAACCAGTACGCGCCGATAAGGGTGCGGGTTAATGGTGTCGTCGTCGATCTTGACCCGGCCACCGGGCGCAGCCTTGGACACGCACTACTTGACGCGGTAGCCACCTGGTACGGGTGGGAGGTGCAGGCATGAGCGCTAGTAATGACATGCTTGAGCACCTAAAAGACATTGAGCAGGGTTTAATAGGTGCGGCTTTATCGAGTGGCAACTGGAAACACTTACATGAGGTTCAACCGCAATGGTTCAACGATCCACGACACCAACATATCTGGCACGTGTTCAGTGAGCTAGATCAGTCTGGTACACAGTTCGACAATGTAACCTCATGGTCGATCATTGAAACTATCAACGAACAAGACCGCAGGGGAATAGACCGACCCTATATAGGCGATTGTGTGCATAAGGCACCCTCAGTGCCACTTATCCCTGATTACATAAAGCAACTCAAAGACGCTTATGTTGATAGGGAACTTGGTAGCCGCATAGAGCGGTTAAGTCAGTTACGCGATGGTAAGGCAGACCGTGATGTGATTCTTAGTGAGATAGAGGCAACTAAACAGTTCCTTAACACCGAATCTTCCACTAAAGGAACTAGCAAGCGTCTTGTCCTGACCCCCTACAGCCAGATAGAAGAAGAACCAAGCTACATGCTGTGGGAGGGCTACATACCCGCAAGATCAATAACCATGCTCGGAGGTGGTGGCGGTAGTGGTAAAACCACGCTAGCGCTACAAATAGCCGGACAAGTCATTAAAGGCACTTTAGAGGGTGACTACTATGGCAAACCCGGGAAAGTTGCCTATCTTGGACTAGACGACTCTAAAGAATCCATTACCCGGCCGCGAGCGCGCGCCGCTGGTGTAGACCTGAACGAGTTTTACGACATGAGCGCTAGAGACGGGGATAAGGAATTAACCGCCACTAGCGTGATTGATGTTCTCGGAGACCTTAAAGACACGGGCGTGACCCTTGTTATTCTCGATCCCGTTAGTGCATTATTCCAAGGCGATAACGATAACCCTCTACAAGTGGAACGGTTCGTACAAGGATTGACCCGTGTTGCTGAGCAAACCGGTGTCACATTCTTGTGTTTAAGTCACGTGAAAAAAGGCGGCGGGCGCGGCGCAGACGCGTTACTTGGTTCTACCAAATGGCGTGATAGTGCCCGCAGTCTTTTACTCATGGCAAAAAAGCCTGACGCTAAAGAATCTGTAGTATCGGCAATAAAGTTTAACCACGGAGAAGCCGGTAAGCACAGGTTGTATATGTTCGATTCAGTGCCCTTAACGATAGCCGGGGTACAGCATAAAGACGTGGGGGTATTGCGCTACGTTGGAGAATCTGATGTATCTGCTGAGTCAGTAACTAATTACTCCCCAACGTCTTACGAGGACGCACAAGAAACAGAGGACAAAGCCCAATGGCTATTAGAACAATTCACCGGGCAAACCACCTCTATTCCAGATAGCGAACTATCCAACAGGTTCAGAGCTGCGGGGCTTGGGGCTAAATCTACTTACCAGCGTGCTAAGAATAGAGCTGGTCTAGTAACTGAACGCGTGAAAGGTTTTCAAGGCGGTTCTATCGTGTACTCACCCGGACATGTTCCGCCAAGCATGGACACAGGAGACACTATTAAGGTCACACAGTCCGCTCAACCTAACCACAGTGACCACAATGGGGAAACAGTTGCCACTTTTCCGCACTCTAGCAACGTTTCTACAATGCGGTCACATTCAGGTCAAACAAGCCCTGATGACCACATTGTGACCACAATGGCAAACCCCCTTGATAGCAACGAAAACAAGCCGTTAGAACCCCATTCAGGTCACGATTCACCCGTTAAGCAAGCAAGCGAACCCAAAGGCACATGCCCACTGCACCAAACGCCATTAGACAAAAAAGGAGGGTGCGATCAATGCAAAGAAGAACTATAACCATTGAGAACCACACCTACCCATTACCGGCTACTGGTGTACGTGGTGCAGACTGCCACGAGTTCCACTCAACGGCTTAACCCTCCACCCATGGTGTCAATGGGAACAAGAACAAGCCCAACACCAACAGCAAGCAGCCTAAAACAAACTAGCCGGGGAACCAGCCACACGCGCACAGGTTCCCCGGCCATTCATTTACCGAAATCCGCTCAACCCTCAACATGGACACATGGCGCGAGATCAAAAGGAAAGCCCACCCCACACACCGAAAAATGGAAACTGGCACGCTCGCTCGCACACGACCACTATCCGGCGGTTAAGCAGTGTAAAAGGTTAGAACTATGAACAATGAAACACGGCTAAACATGAACCTGATCGAGTTTCTCACGTGGTGTGAACAAAACCAGCAAGACCCAACCACGCTACTCCTACAACTCACGGACACAGACGACTAGCTCAGGGAGTTTGTGAGCATTGACCCTAGCACCCCTTGGAACGTGCCACAATCGAGCTAATAGCACGCTTAGACAGTTCACAGGCAACGGAAGCTAGTGACCGCAAATGCGTGTGTTAAATCAGCGTTGAACATCTCTGAAAGCCCATGAGTTTGTGGCCTGACCGCGAGCGCATACCCATGGGGTGCATTACCCTACCCCTCCCAGTTCGCACCCTAGGCACAGCGTAGCGATATATCCCCCCGCCGAAAACACAACGAAAACTCTAAAACCCGTACAGCCTGTCAGCTCCTAAACGCGTAGCGGTCATACCAACAAGGTTAGGGGTATAGGGGTGGGGTGGTGTTTCGCCACCTCATAGGGTCATGGCTGTGGGAGTATTTTCGGGTTATAGGACAAAAGTTATTGATTTTGGGTTAGTAGTCGTTGCGGTAGGGTGTGTGGGTGTGGAGTTCGTTCCAGTCAAGGCCGTTGCCCCAGCGATGGTTGTTGTGGTCGGCTCGGTGTCGGGCTGCGGCTTGCTGGTAAGCGCGCATGATGTCCGTGTTGGTGGGCATGATACGCAGGATTTCGGCTGGGTTGGCAGGGTTCTCGGTGTGTAGGTAGCACCACCATGACACTGCACGGATCCGGTGATCGATACTCATACCCCGATGACGGCGCAGCAGTTCACGTAAAGGCGAGTTGATACCTCCCTCGATCTGGTTATTCATCGCTGGTAGAGAACCGATTATTTCTCCGTCATCGTAAAGATCGGGATTGAGAAACGTGAACAAATGGCCACTATCGACCAGCCTAGACAGACTATTGCCAGCCTTGACGAGCCGCTCGTGTTTATCGACTAGTTTTCCTTTCTCGTTACGGGTTTTCTCGGCCAGGAACCCAGCCCAACGGTGACGCCAAGCATAGAAGCTATCGATCCATGCGTGCGCGTGTGCGGGAGTTTTCACATGCAATAGATCAACACCGATCCGGTAGAGCTGTCTGCCACATTCAGTTCGTGAGCGTGTGGTCGTGTAGCGTTTGACCTGTTGATAGGCGTGGAACGTGCAGCGTTGGACACGCGTGGAGGGCCACAATCGTGCCCGAGCTGTTGTGAAACCTGTGCCCCCGTCAGCCACGACCATACCGGGTGGTGGGATTTTCGCGAGCAGGTCCAGCCAGGCTTGGGTCGATTCACGTCTGGCCACATGCCAGGCAATCACATATTCGGGGCTGCAGGCGATCAGAATGACAGCATCGCGGCCTAAATGGATACCATCAACATGGATCACGCGGTGGTCTTGCCCATCGGGTTCGCATATCGGCCAGATCTCCCACAACACAGCGCTCCTGCGTCGGAAGGTCCGGCCCTGTCCAGGAAGTTCTCGCTGCGTGGTTTTCCCAGTCAGAACGTCTAAGAACGCGCGCAAATCCCGCGAAGTGACGTCGTTATGCCAACGCGAGGTTACCTTGCATGAGCAGCAGATCCAGCGTTGGTGGCCGCATTTGTCTTTACCGTTTTTGACCATGCCTTCACCACAAGTAGGGCAGTGTTTCTTGTTCGATCTCATACCCACTAGTATGCAACCGACTTTCACCACAATTTTTCCCTGCTATCACGCGGATAACTGGCAACAAAATCAATAACTATTGTCCAACCAAAAACTCGAGTCGAAACGAGTTTCTTTCCAGAAAACCCCACCCTAGCAACGAAAAACAGCAAAACCATCAATAACAATTGTCCGCTAGCCCGTATTTCATTTCATTGGTATGCATACGGTATGCAAAGCCCTAAAACAGAACCCCCTGTTTTCAACTTTTCGTTGATATAACAGGGGGAACTAGTGGAGCCGCCTGTGGGAATCGAACCCACGACCTTCTCATTACGAGTGAGACGCTCTACCGACTGAGCTAAGGCGGCGGATTGAAGAACTTACATCCTACAAACCTTGTGCCATTACAGCTCTAATAATCTATCTGATACATTGCTTCGATGACAAATGGTTACAGAGGAACATCGAGTATTCCGTCATAAATCACACGATAATTATTCGAAATTGTGCGCTCGTCTAACGCTTTGGCGCCATAACCAAAGCGAAGGGCGGAACGCATAGCGTTCCGCCCTTCCATTATTGAGTTGTAGGACCCTCTACTGCGCCGGGCAGCGCAAGCCATCTTCTGGCACAGTTCCGTTGAGCAGGTATGCATCAAGGGAATCCTTCACACACGAACCTGATGGGCGACCATATGCAGTATGTCCCTCACCTTCCCAGGTCACGAGCACTGCGTTATCAAATGCCTTTTCAAAGGCAACAGCCCACTCGTATGGGGTTGCCGGATCGCCAACCGTTCCTACTACCACGATCGGATCAGACCCGGTAGCAGTGAATCGTTTGATGATTTCGTGATCTGGCTTCGGCAGAGCTTGGCAAGTTCCTTGCGAGAAGCCCATCAAGTCACCGAAGAGTGGAGATTCATTTTTGAGTTCATCACTGAGCCGTTCCCAATCAGCAGGCGTTCCCTCAATGATGGAATCTGCACAGTTAATCACGATATTTGCTTCTGTAGAGTTATTTTCAAACTCACCAGTTTGGGTGCGACCAGTATAGGCATCGAAGAAGAGCTGGAAGAGGTTTCCAGTTCCATCATTTTGATATTCGTCGATTGCCTGGGAAAGGAACGGCCACGACGCATCATCATATAGTGGTGTGATGAATCCGAAAAGCAAACCTGACTGAGTTAGTGGGCGCTCTTGATCGGCTGTTGGAAGTGGTTGTTCACCAGCTTTATCAAACATTTGCCGAATTTCGGCACGCGCCTCATCGCGAGTCCCATTGAACGGACAATCCTCACGTGTCAAACAATCATCAATGTAGTTGTTTGTGGCTAACTCAAATCCCTTCATCTGCGCTTTTTGCTGCTCATATTGCGAGACGTCAGAATCAACAGCACCGTCAAGGATTACGCGACCAACATTGTTGGGGAATAATTCGCTATACATTCCACCAAGTGAGGTGCCGTATGAAAATCCGACATAGTACAGCTTCGGGTCACCGACGAGATGGCGGATAACATCCATATCTCGGGCTGCTTCCTCAGTTCCGGCATACTTGACAAGTTCACCAGTATTTTGCACACACTTATTAGCAAACTCGATCTCTGAGGCACGTGACTGTTCTCGGCCTTCAGGAGTATCTGGGAACGTAGTGGCAAGATAAACATCGAGTTCTGCATCAGAGACGCAGTCAATTGGGCTAGATTCTCCCACACCACGAGGATCGAATCCAATGACATCAAAACTGTTGGTGATCCGCTCGGTGAAGAACTGTTCGGCACTTTCTGCCATTTCTTGACCGCCACCACCAGGACCACCGGGATTTGCCAGCAAGGAACCGATTTTATCGCTGTCTGCATGACGCCGCTTGATCTTTAATTCGATCGTCGCCCCATCCGGATCAGCATAATTGAGCGGAACCATCATAGTTGTACAGTCCAAACCGGCTCCACACTCTTCCCACGTCAACTCTTGGGTGTAGAACTTCTCTAAACCCGCGGGAATTTCTGGCATCGGTGCATCGATAGCTTTGACCTGAATTGAGGAGGATTCTTTCGCGATTGACTTCGTTTCCGAAGAATCCTTACTCGATTTGACCTCTGCAGTTCCCGAACAGCTCGCCAAAACAAGCGCAAGGCTACCTAGCACGGCAAATATACGTTTTTTCATCTGGTTCCTAACCTTCTCAAACACCGATTATCGGAGTTGAACTAAAACACTTTCCATAACGAGTTGTGCAGGCACATTTGCACGTAACCGCTCACGTCCTTGACTAATACGATCCAATTTCTCCAATGTATCATGCGTTGTGGACCCAGCAGCGATCCGATCGATCGCTTGCTCATAATCAACATTAATCAACTCCACGCGCCCACCCATCTGCCGGACCAAAACATCGCGGTAGAAAGACAACATGTAGACCATTTCCCGATCAAGTACGTCTCGTTCTTGCCGGGTTTGACGACGGCGTGCTGCTTCTGCACTTTCTTTAACTTGACTGCGAACAGCAGCTGGAACTTTTGCGTTTTCATCTAAACCAAAAGCAGCCATTCGTTGTGCTTGAATCGCTTGCGTATCTTCGTCGAGTGCTTCTTTCCTCGTCACTCCATCTCCACGCATGGCGATCGTATCTGCCAATAAATGGGCACCGAGTGCCGCATCTCCTACGCCTTTGAGCTTGGCTAATACGTTCAGGGTTTTACTGCGAATTGAGGCAGCATGTGGATCGGTTGCAAGCGCTCGCGCCAAACCAATATGCGACTGCGCTGCCCGTGCAGCAACGAGAGCTGCTCGCGGTTCTACCCCATCACGCTTGACAAGCAAATCCGCAACTTGTTGGGCTTGCGGAGTCACCAAGTTAATATTGCGGCATCGGGAGCGAATCGTGGGAAGCACATCAGCTACCGCTGCCGTGCACAACATCCACACAGTTCGTGCACCTGGTTCTTCAATGGCTTTCAATAACACATTAGTGGTGCGGGTCAGCATCCGATCGGCATCTTCAATAATAATGATTCGCCATGCCCCGCTCGTAGGAGCAACATAGGAACTGGCAACATACTGGCGTACTTGTTCTGCGCTAATCGTAACGTGGTCAGTAGTAACAAGGGTGACATCGCGATGATTTCGTTCCATCACTGCAATACACTGCGGGCACACTCCACATCCGGGAGTTGGTCCGGTACACAGCAATGCGCCAGCTAAGCTTAGCGCCGCTAGGGACCGCCCCGATCCGGGAGGTCCGGTAAATAACCACGCTTGGCTCATTGCCTGGGCAGCAACATCAGAGCTGGAACTTTGACCCGTCACATCTATAGCTGAACGCTGATTGACTGCACGCGCGGCATCAGCTGCTCGTTGTAATTCATAAACAGCAGCTTCTTGCCCGACCAGATCGTCAAAGATGCTCATAGTCCAAGACTACCGGCTACATCAACCATTGAGCGAGTGAGTGTTCCAGCCTCCACATTTTTAAGCAAATCGGCAACAACTGTTCGGATTTCCTGCTCGATATGTGCAATATCTGCGGTTGCATCGATCGTATGCCAGCGCCGGGGATCGTCTTTGGCTAACTGACAAAATTCTTCGCGTACTCGTTGATGGAATTCCATCCCGGCAGCCTCGAGCCGATCTTTTTCAGCACCAACCCGCTCCCGCCCGATTTCTACTGGAACATCAAGGAGAAAAGTTACTGCAGGCATCAAGTGGTTAACTGCCCACAGCGACAAGTCTCGAACTTCTTGCTTACCCAACAAGCGCGCAGCACCCTGATAGGCAACAGAAGAATCCAAGAACCGATCGGTGATGACTATCTCGCCGCGCTTAAGTGCCGGCAGGATTTTAGTTTCCATATGATGGGCACGATCAGCGGCATACAACAAGGCTTCTGCGCGTGGGCTCACGTCACCGCCATGGAGGAGAAGGTGGCGAATATGTTCACCTAATTCAGTACCGCCAGGCTCACGGGTGACCACAACGCTATATCCTTGGTTGGTCAGCCATGCCGCCAGCCGTTTGACCTGAGTCGATTTCCCGGACCCATCGCCACCTTCAAACGAAATAAACAAACCTGACATCGCTACGCCTTCTTGTCAGAATCTGCCTTTTTCGTAGCAGGCTTCTTCGCCGACGTCGACTTCTTCGCAGTCGCTTTCTTCTTGCCGGCACCCTTCACGGTACGCTTGGTCGCGTTGCGTTTCTTTGGCCCGCCTTGCTCAGCAATCTTCAACCGACGTTGTACCAACAGATCTTGGGCGCGCTCGGCAGTAATCTGATTTGGATCCTCAGATCGCGGCAATGATGCATTGGTTTCACCATCAGTGACGTACAATCCGAAACGGCCATCTTTTAGTAGAATCGTGCCGCCCGAAACCGGATCTTTTCCAAGTTCCGCCAACGGTGGCTGGGCTTGACGTTTGCCACGCTGCTTAGGTTGAGCAAAAATTTCTTTCGCTTCCTCCAACGTAATTGTGAAGATTTGTTCTTCGGATTCGAGGGATCGCGAATCTGAACCTTTACGCATGTAGGGACCAAATCGTCCGTTGTGAACCGTTACAAGTTCCGCATCAATTTCGCCAAGTTCGCGCGGCAGCGACAATAACTGCACTGCCTGCTCGATCGTCACCGTATCTGGATTCATCGACTTAAATAGCGAAGCAGTTGCGGGCTTTGGTTTAACCTTCGAAACTTTGCCCGTTGGGGTTAGTTGAACCGCATCGTCTGGGACGACTTCGGAAACGTAAGGACCGAATCGACCATCTTTGACGACGACGTCCCATCCCTTCTCGTTTTGCCCCAATACGCGATCTTCTTCCATGGCAGCATCTAGGAGTTCATGGGCTTTGGCTATCGTGAGTTCATCGGGGGCAACCTCAGGTGGAACAGAGGCACGTTTGCCTGCGGTACCATCGGCGTTTGTTTGCTCCAAATATGGTCCGTAGCGGCCAACTCGAACCGCAATATTATCACCAATATCAATGGTATTAACTGCCCGCGCATCAATATCGCCTAGCCCATCGACTTGGTCTCGTAGCCCCTTCTTATCGCCGTCACCACGGTAAAAACCACCCAAATATTGAACTGGATTTTCTTCACCGGCAGCGATCCTATCGAGATCTTCTTCCATATCTGCCGTGAAATCGTAATCGACAAGATCGGGCAGATTCTCCTCAAGCAAACGGATCACAGCGAAGGCGAGCCAGGTTGGCACAAGTGCTTGACCTTTGCGATCAACATATCCACGATCAGTGATGGTTGAGATCGTTGCGGCGTAGGTAGATGGCCGCCCAATACCCTTTTCTTCCATCGTCTTAACCAACGAGGCTTCAGTGTAGCGTGGCGGCGGCGCAGTCTCATGCCCACCTGCCTGAGATTGAACGTGTGCGATCTTCTCACCCGCAACGAGTTCGGGCAATCGCGATTCAGCTTGTTCTTCGTAACGCTTCTTATCTTTACCTTCTTCATAAGCAGCCATAAAGCCTGGAAAGGTAATAATCGTTCCCGAAGCACCCAACCGCGCCTGCATACCTCCAGCGATACCTAAGTCTGCCACCAGACGTACCGACGCAGTAGACCCGGTAGCATCTGCCATCTGTGAGGCAACCGTGCGTTTCCAAATCAACTCATATAAGTCAAACTCGCGCCCACGCAACTGGGTTGAGACTTGAGCTGGAGTACGGAAAGAATCACCGGCAGGCCGAATAGCCTCATGGGCTTCTTGTGCACCCTTAGATTTCGTAGCGTAAATTCGTGGCTTGTCTGGCAACGACTGTACGCCGTACATGTCTTTAATTTGCGAACGCGCAGCAGCAATAGCTTGGCTGGAAAGATTAACTGAATCGGTACGCATATAGGTGATAAAACCGTTTTCGTATAGCGACTGCGCTACTCGCATCGTGTCTCGCGAATTCATGTGCAGTTTACGCGAGGCTTCTTGCTGCAAAGTCGAAGTAGTAAACGGCGCAGCTGGACGACGTCGATACGGTTTAGTCTCCACACTTGCAACGGTGGATTGTCCAGAATTAAGCGCGGCTGAAACTGCGTGAGCATCAGCCTCGGTGAGAACTCTAACCCCTTCTTTGGCTGACTTAGCAGTGAGCTGACCATCGTCGTCAAAATCTTTTCCAACCGCGATACGCGCCCCATCAATCTCGAGCAATTTCGCGGTGAAGGTCTCAGCATTTTTTGTTAAATCGACGCTAACATCCCAGTATCCGGCAGGCACAAAGGCCATGCGTTCGCGTTCGCGTTCAACAACTAGGCGGGTGGTAACTGACTGAACTCGGCCAGCTGACAAGCTCGGGGCAACTTTGCGCCACAGCAGCGGCGAAACCTCATAGCCAACAAGGCGATCAAGAATACGACGAGTTTCTTGAGCGTCAACTAGTTTGGTATCCAGATCGCGGGTGGCATCCAACGCGCGCTGGATCGCTTCCTTGGTGATTTCATGGAACACCATACGCTTAACTGGGATCTTTGGTTGTAAAACTTCGAGCAGATGCCACGCGATGGCCTCCCCCTCGCGATCCTCATCTGTTGCCAACCACAGCTCGTCTGCTTTCTTCAACGCAGCCTTAAGTTCACTGACTTTCTTCTTCTTATCCGCATTAACGACGTAGTAGGGCTCAAAGTTGTGCTCCACATCAACAGCAAACTTGCCAAAGGGACCTTTTTTCATATCTGCAGGCAAATCCGAAGGCTTAGGCAAGTCACGAATATGACCAATACTGGCCGTCACATCGTACTCATCACCAAGAAAGTTGGCGACAGTGCGCGCCTTAGCAGGAGACTCTACAATCACTAGCTTTGTCACGTTACGTCCTTATATATAGGAGGGTTCTGGTTGTAAACATACCTCATCTGTGCCACCCAAACACAAATCAATCCACATCTTCGGCGTTTTCCACTATCTCAAGCATGCCTAATTCAAGCATGTGGACAACCTGTGGGAGGAGGTCTTCACGCAATCGACCACTATCTACTTCTAAGACTTGTGCCAAGGCTTCGATGATCTGCCCTACCGTTAATTGCCCGTCGCAAACCGAGACAAAACCAGCCAAAACTGTATCTGCCTGAATCTGATCCGAAAACGTCCGATTCGACGTAAACGAGATCAGCCACGGATCAGACGCTCCCGGATGATAGTACCGATGTTCTTCGATCCCCTCATTCACTAAACGTAATGAAGACAACGTTTCATCGTCCAGATTCGGAACCAGTCCCATCGTGCGGATAACACTGTGCATATCCTGGGGTGGCGCGCCACGTAAGTCAAAAAACTTACGCGCCGGAACCGATTCCATACCGCCAGCCACGCTGCCCGCTAGCAGATAACCGAACCCGATGTGTGACACGTTGCGCCTAGCAAAGTCTTCCAGCCAGGCCCGATATGCTGGCGCATAATCCGCATTGCCCGCACGCAAACCGCCGTCGTGTAACCACATTTCAATATATTGATCGACGGCGATCACCTCGCGTTGGACCACCAACGCAGCTAAATCGCTGTGCGCAAACCACGCGCGCGGATGGGAATCCCAAAGCGGTTGCCTACCACCACTAATCTCCCAATTAGCCAACATATAGACTGAGCCAACCGGCGACAAATAATCTTCGACCGCATCCACAATCTGCGCCGCCAATGTATCGCCAGGCACACCGGCGTCACGATATTCCATCGTTCCTAGATTTTCGCGCACTTGGCTTGGGGTAATCACAAATGGCGGATTAGAGACGACGACGTCGAACTTCTCACCTGCAACCGGATCGAACAGCGACCCTTCCCGCACCTGGATATCAACCTCGTTGAGCGCCGCATTAAACCGGGCATAGGCTAAGGCTCTGGCTGATATGTCGGTTGCAACCACAACCGCGCCAGCTTTGGCTGCCAAAATCGCGTGAATGCCACACCCGGTTCCCAAATCCAACACGCGCTGGCCTGGTTCATAGTGGGCTAGTCCAGCCAGTGTGCGCGTCGCACCTCCAACGCCCATAACATGGTCAGTTTTATGCCGGGCGCCTTGAAGGGAACCGCGATCCGAAGCTATCCATAGCAATTCCTCACCTATCCCAATCGGAACAAGCTGGAATCGAGAACGCACCCCACCGGCGTCGTCAGTAAAAATTTCTCCCAACCCTGGCATTCCACCGGTGGCGCGATATGTGTTCGGGATCGCGCGCGCGACCTCTTCAACCGAGAGCGGATCGCCGATCCACCACAGACGTAGCATTAAACCCAGCTGACCACCGGCCGCTTGCGCGGCAACCTGGGCAGGGACGGCTTCGTCGCGTGCCAAGGCCGCGAGCGCGCTATCACCTATTAGTTCCGCGATTTTCGCTGGGGTGTAGTCGCGGAGATCGCCGCGTAGGGCGTCAAAAAACTGAAAACTCATCATGGAACTATTATGCCGGGCTGATTGCGAAATTACGCCGGGCGAATCGCCACCGTGGAAAAGCCGGCGTTTTCCACCATCGCTACGAGTTGAGTCCACGTTTGTTGCCAGGCAGATAGATCCCACGAACGCGCTTGTTTTTGGAATTGCGGCGAGGTGCCGCGCTCGCGTGCTTCTTGGAGCGCAAAGTTCTCCACTCCGCGCGTGCGTAGTTCTTCGACGATACGCGGCAGGTCGTGGGCAACTGTTGAGTTCGGATAGATGGTGGTGCGTACCTCGTAGGTTAGTGGGCGCTCGCTACCGGCTCGCTCGGCTACCTGTGCCAATAACAGATCTAGGCAATGCCAGGCTTTTGCGCCGGCATCGGCGCCAATAATTGGGCGATAGCCATCTGGTAGTGCCTTAATATCGAGGCCTACCCAATCGACGTCGGGAAGTAGATGAGCAAACCGTGCCGGATATGCTCCTGCAGTGTGCAACCCGATCGCAAAACCTAGCTCACGGGTGTGTTTGATTGCGGGTGCTAACGCCAACTGCCGGGTAGCTTCACCGCCACTAAATACGACGCCGTCAAGCAATCCTTGGCGTCGTTGTAAAAAGGCATCGAATTCTTCCCAGGTCACTGTTCCGTTCGCGCGCGGATCGATCAGCTCAGTGTTTTGACAATACACGCATCGCCACGGGCAGCCTTGCAAGAAAACTGAAGCACACAGTGCGCCTGGCCAGTCGATCGTAGATAGTGGAACGTATCCTGCGATGGCTAGGTCAGACGCACTGGCAAGTGGTGTGCTCATTTATGACAGTGCTTTCTCCACAAACATCTGCCGCTCTGCGTATTCGCCCTTCTTTCCGATGTTGAAGGACTGAACTGGGCGGAAGTATCCCATGACGCGAGTCCACACTTCACATTCTTGGGGTTGGCTTGGGTTCATTTCAGCGCATGTTGGGCAGGTTTCATGTTCACCTTTGAGATAGCCGTGGACTGGGCATATAGAGAAGGTTGGGGTGATGGTGATGTATGGCAGGGAGAATCGGGTTAGGGCACGACGAATGATTTCCTTGCACGCATCGGGGGAGGAGATTGCTTCGTTCATATATAGATGGAGCACAGTTCCGCCGGTGTACTTGCATTGAAGTTCGTCTTGAAGTTCGAGGGCTTCAAAAGCGTCATCTGTGAATCCGACGGGGAGTTGGGAGGAATTGGTGTAGTAGGGCTGATCTGGGGTTCCAGCTTGGATGATATTCGGGAAACGCTTTGCGTCTTCCTTTGCCAGCCGGTAGGTGGTGCCTTCGGCTGGGGTGGCTTCGAGGTTGTAGAGGTTTCCGGTGCGCTCTTGGAAATCGACGAGGCGAGCGTTGATGTGGTCGAGCATGTCGGCAACCATGGCGTGCCCGCGTTGGTCGGTGATGTCGTAGTCGTCGAGGGTGAAGTTGCGAACCATTTCGTTCATGCCGTTGACCCCGATGGTTGAGAAATGGTTGTTGAGCGTGCCCAAGTAGCGTTGGGAGTATGGGTAGAGTCCACCATCCATAAATCCTTGGACTGCGTTTCGACGGCGTTCGAGCGTATCGCAAGCCATGTCCAGTAGCGTATCGAGACGTTCGTAAAGGCGCTCAAGGTCACCGGCATACAGATAGCCCAGCCGAGCCATATTCATAGTGACGACGCCGATGGATCCGGTTAGTTCGGCTGAACCGAAGAGTCCGTTGCCACGTTTGAGTAGTTCGCGCATGTCTAGTTGGAGGCGGCAACACATCGATCGGATCATGCCTGGATCGAGTTCGGAGTTAATAAAGTTTTGGAAGTAGGGCAGGCC
Source organism: Arcanobacterium pinnipediorum (assembly GCF_023973165.1). Classification (NCBI taxonomy): domain Bacteria; kingdom Bacillati; phylum Actinomycetota; class Actinomycetes; order Actinomycetales; family Actinomycetaceae; genus Arcanobacterium; species Arcanobacterium pinnipediorum. The sequence continues at coordinate 1,800,112 of NZ_CP099547.1, forward strand.
GTATTTGGCGGTCATTGCAAAGAGCAAGGTGGCATTATCGCTATCCCACGCGAAATCTTTAGTGATGTTGTAGGTAGGGATTGGGAAGGTGAAGACGCGGCCGTTGGCATCGCCTTCGATCATTACTTCCATGTAGGCGCGGTTAATCATCGCCATTTCTTCGGCGAGTTCACCGTAGGTGAAGTCGCACAGTTCATCTCCGATTAAGGGGTTTTGTTCGGCTAAATCGGTTGGGCAATTCCAATCGAAGGTGAGGTTGGTGAACGGGCATTGGCTACCCCAGCGTGATGGGACGTTGAGGTTGTAGATCAGTTCTTGGATGTGTTGTTTGACTTCGTCGTAGCTGAGCTGGTCGAGGCGAACGAATGGAGCCATATAGGTATCGAATGAGGAGAAGGCTTGGGCTCCGGCCCATTCATTTTGTAGGGTTCCGAGGAAATTGACGATTTGGCCGCATGCTGAGGAGAAGTGTTTTGGCGGATTGGCAGCAATCGCTCCGGAAACTCCGTTGAACCCTTCTTCGAGGAGGCGACGCAAGGACCAGCCGGCGCAGTAGCCGGAGAGCATATCGAGATCGTGAATATGGAAGTCACCTTCGCGGTGAGCGTGCCCTGCTTCAGGAGAAAAGACTTCATCGAGCCAGTAGTTGGCGACCATCTTTCCCGCATTGTTCAAGATAAGACCACCCAAGGAGTAGTCTTGGTTGGCGTTAGCATTAACTCGCCAGTCGGAACGGGTGAGATATTCTTGGATTGATTCGACGGGATCGATGTGGCGGCTCACGGTTCTGGCCTTTCTTTTTATGTCTTTTCTTTTGCACAACTTTGGATATTGCGCCGCTGCGTGCTTCGGTGCGCGTAAAAGTTACGGTACTCCGAACACTACATATCGGTCTAGCAGAACACGCCGACCCTATATGTAGTGATTCTGGATGGGAAATTCTCTCGATGGTGAACTATGGCTAAAACTCGCGCAGGACACACCTTGCCGGAAAATCCGCTGTGGTTTATATCACGAGTTTTTTGTTACTGTGACGGAAATTGTGTGCCGGAAGAAGGCTATTTCGTATCAAAAAGTGAGACACTACAGCTATGAATTCCTTGCCATCGAGTATTCATGACGCCGTCACTGGGCATCTGGTTCTTCCTCCTCGCCCACCAATCACTGCACCATGGCCATCACACATTTCACCACTAATCCGTCACGCTTTAGCAAAACGTGGCGTTAACGAGCTGTGGACTCATCAAACTCAAGCAATCGAAGAGTTGAGCAAAAATAACCATGTGGTCTTAGCTACTGGAACTGGCTCTGGTAAATCATTGGCCGCCTGGATACCAGCGCTTAACGACATACTGTCTTATTCAATCTCGCAATCGTTAAAGCGTCACCGTAGCAAACCTACTGCACTCTACCTCTCACCCACTAAGGCTCTTGCGGCTGACCAATTAGCTAACTTATCCCAGCTCGCCAACGAGATAGACCCCCACATCGTGGTTGCCACTGCCGACGGCGATAGCGATACCCCCACCCGGCACTTCGCCCGCGAGCATGCAGATATTATTTTATCCAACCCAGATTTTCTCCATTTTTCACTCCTCTCTAAGCATGAGAAATGGGCACGACTGTGGCGCGGATTGCGATATTTAATAGTTGATGAATTCCATCATTATCGCGGTAATTTCGGCGCACACGTATCTCTTATCGTCCGGCGTGCGTTACGCATCGCCGCTCACTACGGAGCTTTTCCTCGCGTTATTTTCCTTTCTGCTACATCGGCACATCCGCGCCAAGATGCACAACGTTTTCTCGGATCAGCCTTCGGGCCAGTATCTGCCATCACTCACGACGGTTCCCCTATAAGTTCCCGCGAAATATATACAGTCTCACCATCTGATTCTGCTGCTCAAACCGCGGCGTTGCTAACTGCAGAACTTGTGCTAGAAGGCAAACAACTCTTGACTTTCGTGCGCTCTCGCCAAGGTGTAGAACGAGTTGCCGAGCTTGCGCAAAACTTTCTGCTCCAACTTAATCCGGGTATATCTCAAAGCATCGCCGCATACCGTGGCGGCTACTTACCCGAAGAGCGACGCGATCTTGAAGCACGACTCAGTAATGGCTCACTGCGCGCCCTTGTGACCACCTCTGCTCTCGAACTCGGCATTGATATCGCGGGTTTGGATGCGGTGATTACTACTGGCTGGCCGGGCACTCACGCATCTTTTCACCAACAAATGGGTAGAGCCGGTAGAGCTGGCTGTTCTGGAACGGGTATTTTTATCGCTCGTGATAACCCACTTGATCAATACATCGTCAATCATCCTCAGATACTTAGCCAGCCACCGAAGGAATCATCAACTTTCGACCCCACGAACCCGGCAATCATGCCTGCACATTTGTGCGCGGCAGCTCACGAGTTGCCATTGACGCAAAACGATATGCCGATTTTCTCCCTCCCTTCTACCGGTCTGCTTGATCAGATGGTAGCCAATGACTTGTTGCGCACCCGCCCCACCGGCTGGTTTTGGAATACGGCTACCCGCATCGAGCCCCATACATTGTTGGATTTACGTGGCGAGAACACAACGATAGCTATTGTTAATTCCGTTGACGGAACGGTGCTTGGTACAGTTGATAGCGCACGTGCCGACACCACGGTGTTTCCCGGAGCTATCTATCTCCATCAGGGAAGAACCTTCGAAATTCTCCAATGCCAGGCTGATGTAGCACTGGCTCAACCTGCCCTGGACGCAGATATTCGCACATTTGCACGCACCAATAATTCAGTAGATATCATCTCAACCACTTATGCGATTGAATTACCTGACGGGCAATGGAGTTACGGCACAGTTAACGTCCGATCCCAGGTTATTGGATATGACGTGCGTAGAGCCAGTGACGGTATCTTCCTTGGCACTGTTCCACTTCAGATGCCGGAACGAGAATTCATTACTTCAGGAACATGGATCTCCATAGCTGAACATAAGACTCGGCAACAGCATATAGATACTGCCGATCTGCCTGGCGCTCTTCACGGTGGCGAGCACACCATGATTGCAATGCTCCCCTTACTGGCAACTTGTGACCGCTGGGATATCGGTGGTCTTTCAACACCTTTGCATCCTGATACGCAACAACCCACCATTATTATTCATGATGCGATTTCCGGTGGCTCGGGAGCAGCGTTGCGTGGATACCACGCTGGGCGAATGTGGCTCGAAGCAACCCATGAGACACTCACAACCTGCCCGTGTGAATCAGGATGCCCCTCATGCGTCCAATCTCCCAAATGCGGAAACAATAATCAGCCATTATCAAAAGGCGGTGCTTTAGACCTCATGTCTGTGCTTTTAGAGCAGATTGATGCAGCCAGCTAAGCGCACTTAACCTTCATTACACATTCCATAAACACCCCCTACCATAAACACTCATCCCCTCACCTTTGACAATCGCAAAGCCAGTAGTTAGCTCTGGAAATCCGGACTCGAGTAATCAGCTCGGCAACAGTGCAGTATCATCATCGAGATTGGACACTGTTCTCAATTTGATATTGCGGACCAGCACGAGCAGTAGCGTGCAGTTCTATCGTCATCAACCCCACGTCGAGATATGAGCGAACATCAACATGCCCATCACGGCCCTGAACCCAACATCTCATTGCTAAATCAGCTACGAACTTGCGGGCGCGCTCACACGAAATCCGCGCATCTTGAGTTGAGCGATAGGTTTGCGCCACAGCAAGAGCTGCTAAATCTGTACGATCTTGTAGATCTTGTTGGGCATCCATAACCCTGCCTATGCCAGCAAGAATGCTAACTAAAGCCATGAGCGCACCAATCACACCCACAACCACTATTGTTGTAGATCCGCGTTCGACTCTATTACTCACCGTATCGGTGTTACCAATGCTCGAGATTTGAATATATCTCGCTGCGTTTTCAGCACCACTCTTACCCATAGCATCACCTTCGAGGTTCCATCACAACTAGGTGAGTTCCAGCAATATCTATCCCTATCCAATCCAGAAAATCAGGCATTTTCTTAACCACTGTTATCTGGGCATATTCCCCTACGTGCTCAATACGCACATCACCACCGCTGCTACGAACTTTTTCAATAAGACCCGAGGCGGACCGCGGCCCATGTATCGCATACTCACGCGCAATCTCGCGAGCGCTATGCCCAGCTTCGATATGATACAACCATCCAACTAGGGGAAGCATCGCGCTTAACACCACAATAATGAGTGGCCCTACACTCAGTGCTGTTTCTACACTGACCATCGCTTTTTCGCGCTGCATCTATTTTCTCCTGCACTTTTTCTGTGGTGGCCACATTGGCGCAGCCACCACAGAAAATCATCGGTTTTAGTAGGTGAATTGCGTCGGATTAGCTCATGAATAGCTCAAAAATAAATTTGAACAATGCGATAAACAATTCTTTGAACCAGTCTTGCTGGGCAATCCAAATAAGAATTCCGGCAATACTCGTCGTAGCGATGGTGCCTACTGCGTATTCAGCAGAGACCATCCCACTTTCAACACTGTTGCGATACTTGCGTAGCATAGATAACGCCTTCATAATAACCCTCCTTGTTGTTGGTTTTTGATATTGTTTCATCATGTTTGATGACTCTTATAGTCTCTCAAAAACCCTGCCTTAGCTAAATGGATCTAGACCAATCAGTGGAAAGCTTGGTTGGCGCCGCCATCTGTGGAAAACGTAAATCGCCAACACCGAAGTGCAGTGCTTGTGGGCCACCCCCAATTCAACGGCGTAGGTACACTGACCAAAACCTCGCCCCAACGGCGTAGGTAGCGTGACCACAAGCCACCCTTCACCACAACGACGTCGCTAAACCAGCCACAATCGGCACCACACCAACAATGATGAATGCCGGTAGAAAACATAAGCCCAGCGGCATCACTAAGGCAGCCCCCAATCGCCCTGCAGACTCTTTCGCACGCCGCACTCGCGTTAGTTGCAAAGTGCGCGCAGCACGTTCTAGCAATGGCACTGGAGCAACCCCATCAACCCACGCCGGCTGAAGTGTTCGAGCAAGGAGCTCAAAACCTTCGACATCTCGCCAAGCTTCATCCCACGTTGCCCCCATAACCAACATATTGGCAGTTTCGTGAAGTTTATCGGCCGAGTATCCCCCTGCCCCGACTTTCGATCCGCCCAAAGACTTACCGAGCATCCGCAATGTATCTGGCAACGAACTTCCCGATAATAATGCAGCGGCCGCAACATCTAAAACGACCGCCATATCTACTTTCCCTACCACTTGTGCACCTGATCGCTTCGGAAACCGTAAGGGCACTGATAGAAGCACAACCCAGGCAGCTACAACAATAAACACCACTTAAAACTCCTCGCTTTCGCGACGGGCACGCGCAACTAATCGCCACACCCACCACACGCCGAGCATTTCAGCACTTAGACCACTTACCAAAACAACAATTCCAAACAGTGACGAGAAGAAGAATCCGATTGGATCAGCCCCTAAAATAGATCCACTCGCTAGCCCGATAACCGGCAAACATGCCAACATCACTGCTGAAGTTTGTGGCCCTGCCAATGCAATATCGCGCGCCGCCACAGCTTCACCGGCCTCCGTGATACCTGTAGCGCACGAATCAAAAACATCTGCTACGGGTGCGCCCGTACCGTAGGACATTCGGCACACAAGAAAAACCGCAGGTAACGCTGTTATCGTCGCCTGCGGAATACGGTATCGACGTCGATACCACCAACTAGTTTTCCATAATTGGCGCAAAACATGTGGCACTCCCTCTTCATCTAAGCCACGCGGGCCAGGAAGCTCTCGTAAATAACTGTATGGCTCGATCGCTTTCTCCCAGGCCCGCTCAAGACCAGCACCCGAACGTAAGCGAGTAGCCACCTCCGATATCACCATTCCCATATCTAGGCCTCCCCCACTACGCTTCTTCCTCTTCGGGGCGGATAGACCTTTGATCTTTGAGCCCAGAGGCGGAATACGTGACTGGGGAAGACTTAACACCATCGCAAATACCAGGCATAAGCCAGCTATAAGGACGAACATGGCAACTCCAATCTTTGACACAGTTCTGGAAAACTCGGGCCGTATTCGATACCATTGCGACCAATATCTACCGCGACTCGTGCCACTAATTCACCGCGAACCCGGTCAAAAGTGGCGATTTGAGTAATTCCTCGCCACGCACCTACCCGCTCCAGATGAATGACCGCATCAAGGGCTGAAGCCACTTGGGCACCAACCGTCGTTTCACTCATATTCGCCAAGGCACCTAAAGCTACCAACCGCGCTGGCACATCTTGGGCGGAATTGGCGTGAATAGTTGCCCAGCCACCTTCATGCCCGGTGTTAAGTGCACCCAAGACATCTCGAACTTCGGGACCGCGGCACTCACCGAGAATAATGCGATCCGGGCGCATTCGCATCGCTGCTCGCACGAGATCGCTCATCGTTACTTCGCCCGCACCTTGAACATTGGCGCGACGTACTTGCAAATGCAAAACGTGCGGATGTTGTGGAGCAAGCTCCGCCGACTCTTCGATAATCAAAATTCGTTCAGTGCCCGCAACCCGGCTCAATACTGCATTCAAGAACGTAGTCTTTCCCGCACCCGTGGCTCCTGAAATAATCACATTGGCTCGTTTTTCCACAAGAGCATGCACTAACGGCACCAAACTCGGCTTCAACCCACCTAGCTGCGCCAACTCCTCTAACGAAAAGACGCGCGCACGATGGGTGCGCAACGAAATCAACGTCCCCGAAGCTGACAGTGGCGCAATAACCGCATGCAAGCGCACCCCGGAGGCAAAGGTGCCGTCAACGATTGGGCTCGAGTCATCCAGGCGCTGACCACACAAAGCTGCCAGTCGCACCGCCAGGGCACGAACTGCCCCGGCACTGCGCACGCTCTGATCGCCTTCGACTATCGGAACTGCAACCATTCCCTGACCTCGATCAGCCCATACTTGACCCGGTCCGTTGACAACCACATCAGTGACGCTAGGATCTTCAAGCAAGGGCCCGATTGTGAGTCCGGCTCCTGTTACTTCGTGGCGTACTTGGGCATCAACGTTCGCGATATCGATGTTGGTTAGTAGACCACGCTGGGCATTAATTGCTCCTGCCGGTGTGGTGCCACTAGCCAAACGACGCCGGATTGCAGCTATCTGTTCCGCCGGTAAAAACGCCATTACATCACCGACTCTCGGATAATATCCCACAGTTGGCTCATGTCGTTAGCCATCTTGCCTCGGCTACGATCTCCTGGGCTTACACCGTGGTCAATATCTGCGCGAGCACTGGCCGCGTTTCGCACCCCAAAAACGTCCCGGTAGTCTAAAGCAATGGCTATTTCGTCAGCTTGGGCGTGGGCTTTGACTGTGTTTGCTACGATGAAGGTGTGTGAAGAATCGATTAGTTCTTGCTGTTTGCGCCGGCATGCTTCTACCGCTGGTGGCGTTGGATGGGTCACGACGACGAGCACATCACACCATCGCAACCATTGCCGTTGGGTTTCCCAGTGCGCTCCAAGCACACCTAGATCAATAAAACTCCACGCATGAACTTGGCTAAGCGCACCAATTATTCGCGATCCTTGCTCGCCTGCATGTCCATCAACTTCGCAATCTCGGCTCGGCAACACGCTCACCTGGTTCCAGGTTGCCAAGGAATGAGCAAGTTTGCCCGGCAAAATAACTCCCTGTGCACTAAATAAGTCTTGCCGGTTTGTTGCCGCGCTATCTATCCCGAGCAAAACATCCCACGAGTTCGAGGCAAGATTGAAATCTGCCAAAGCTACCTGCGATTTTTCCCGGGCCGCTAGACGCGCCAGCCAAGCCGCGATCGTCGTCGTTCCGGCTCCGCCATGAGCGCCAAGTACCCCGATGACGCTACCGCGCACGGTAGCCCCCACAGCACTCATCAATGCCATCACATCCGCAGCATCGTCTCGAACATGGAATTGAGCGACGCCACGAGCGAAATATGATGCAAACATATCGTGAAACTGGGCTTGAACCGTCAACGGTTCTAGGCCTTGGGAACGAAATGTCAACACCGCGTCGATAGTACGATTCGCCAACGTTGTTACCTGAAAATCGAGACCGACCAATTGCGCTAACCGGCGTAATTCCTCCGCGATCAAATCATCATTGCCGCGGTAGAGCACAGATACAAGTTCAAGTTCTGGGACTTTATGTTTCGAAGTTGTTCGCATACATACAACCGTGCCCTAAGATGCTAGTGGCGCACCGTCGTCGTGCCTAAGAGGTGGAAAACCCAAACTATCCACAATTAATTGGACATGGTCTGCGTAACTTTTCCGTCAAAACACCGCCAAGTTCCCCAACATAAGCACCAGATAGCGATAGCGTTAGTTTAACTAACAATAGGAGGAATCGTGACTACACCGAACGATCCATATAATTCGGCCAATCCACGGCCGTTTAACGACGACGACATTCTCGAACCAATCGTCGAGAATACCGAACGCCTACAGCCGGAATATATGCCCGAACAGGTCGCTGGTGAATCGGTAGAAATCGACGAGGATCTCACTATTGGCACCGATGCCCCTGACTTTGGTGAGACTCTAGCCGCGCACACCGAAGACACCCCAGATTTTGATGAACCTTCCGCACAGCACGACCAAGAGAACAACCTGCCGCAAACCGATACTACACATTGGGGGGCACCCAAATACGTCAATGACGCTAACTACAGCGCAAACGAGTTCGCCGACGTCGAGCCACGCGAAGATCTGGTAGACCCAGACCTACCTGCACAACCACGTGACCGCCAGATGGTTGCAAACGAAACACCATCAAATCCGAACCCAACACTGGGCGGCTACCTCAACGAAACTGAGCACAGCGAAAAACCAAACACCGAAACCGGCGTTGCGATGGGCGTCGTCGCGCCTGCCGTCCCAGCCAGCCCCAATCGCACATCTGTTATGCCAGCTGGCGAAGAAGAACCAAACTTTGCTCCTCCGCGCGAAGAGTGGAGTGCAGATCCGGGCGATATCACCGAAATTCCTGATGAACCAAAAGGACGCGGTTGGATCCATACCGGCAGCTTCTTCCTCACTTTACTTCTGATACCTTTGGCATGGTATTTAATCTCCGACGCCGGTGCCCGCCTCTACCTTGTGGAAAACAACCCGTGGGATGCGCAAACATTTGCGTTCTTCCCATTCATTGAACTGCTCGGTGGCCTGGTTGTTCTCGCCATGCTCTGGCTAACTGCGCGCGCCTCCTCACTCGGCGCACAATTCTGGGGAGGACTCGTTACCATAGCTGGAATGGTTGCCCTGATCGTGCCTTCACTCGGACATCACGCAGTTACCTGGTTGGATGCACATATCGGTCACTACAATGACTTCACCGGCAACGTCGTCCATCATATCGAACTCGATTTGGGTACCGGGCGCGTCGTCATTCTCGGATTCTTACTGTTCATGACTGGCGTTGCTACCCATGCAGCTCGCCGTCGTGGCGCAACGCGCGCAATCGCTCAGACGCGTCGGGAGTTCTTGCTCAATACCGCATCAACACCAACGACGACGCCTGACGAAACAAAGTAACCCAAAAGTAACCTACTAGCCGTCCGCGGCAACCCTTCAAACACATAAGGTCTATGCCATGCCTGCCGATACTACGTGCATCACGCTACCTGGCCCTTGGGAACATCGGCTTATCCAAGCCAATGGTGCCCAATTCCACGTCGTGAGCGCCGGAGAATACTCCGAAACGAAACCGTTAGTTCTTTTAGTTCACGGTTTTCCACAGTATTGGTGGGCATGGCGGCATCAGATCGCTCAAATCGCCCAAGCTGGATACCAGGTTGTTGCTATCGACCAACGCGGTATCGGCGGGTCGGATAAAACACCGAAATCAGAAGATGGTTTCACCCTCGCCCAAGATCTAACAAAAATCGTGCGATCTTTAGGTGCACGCAAAGTAGTCGTTGTTGGTCATGGGCGCGGCGGAGCACTTGCCTGGTCGGCAGCGTCTATGGAACCGACACTTTTTAGCGGTCTGATCACTATATCTTCACCACATCCGCGCACGTTGCAGCGTATTGGAGCACACGTGACGTTGCGGACGTGGAAATACGCCGCATCAACCTTTCTCCGCTCACTTTCGAAGCGGAAATTAAAAGATCCAGAAAAATTGCGTGAAATTCTTGCGAGCTGGTCAGCTCCTGGAAATGATGGTGCCAGCGCACAAGCAGATCTCTACGCTCAAGCCCTGAACCTGCCTATGGCTGCCGATATTGCCATTGACCAACTGCGATGGATGTATCTTGCTCAGCAGCGTCCCTCCGGGCGTGCATACCTGCGCGAATCAGCTCATTCGGTACGGTTGCCGATCTTGGCTATCCGCGGCGAAAGTGACCCGTTACTACCGCAGCGCGCCTGGTCTCGAGACGGCGAATTCGCAATCGGAGACTATCAGTTTGTTTCCATCGCCAACGCCGGGCATTTCGTTCCTGAAGAACAGCCTGAGCGCGTAACTGAGGCGATTGTGGAGTTCTTAAACCGGATCACCTAAAACGTAAGGGTATTTTCCTTCAGCGAGGTCTACTTAGCCTATTTCGAGTTCAAAACTGGGGCAAATATCTGCCATAGGGCAAGAACCGCACGCCGGTTTGCGAGAATGACATACCTGCCGGCCATGATCAATAACTCGATGGCAAATGATCGTCCACTGTGACTGCGGCAAAATCTTGGCTAGATCTGCTTCGGCTTTGACCGGGTCAGTTTCGCGCGTCCACGCCCATCGCCGCGCGAGTCGTCCGACGTGAGTATCGACTGTGATACCAGGAATATCGAACGCATTTCCCAAGACGACGTTGGCGGTTTTACGCCCTACACCTGGCAAAGTTACTAAGTCTTGGAGATTAGGTGGCACATTGCCATCGAAGCGATCAATAAGACCGGTGGCAAGACCGTTTAGCGAACGTGCTTTGGCTCGATAAAATCCTAGCGGATGCAAAATTTCTTCTAAGACTGCCAGCGGTGCTTGAGCCAGTGCGTGCGCGTTTGGGAAATTGTCGAAGAGTGTTGGGGTTACGGAATTGACTCGCGCATCGGTTGTTTGTGCCGAAAGAACGGTGGCGGTGAGGAGTTCGAATGGGTTGCGATGGTCGAGTGCACAGTGCGAATCTGGGTAGAGTTCGGCGAGGCGTTGGACGATGCGGTCTGCTTGTTGGCGACGTGCAGTTAGGGAGCGGGGTCGAAACGGCAGACGACGACGAACGCTTTTCTTTTCATTCATACTTCCTCCTTGGCCACTTTAGCTTAGCTTGGAACTGCCTTCGTCGCAGAAAAAATAACTCTGAGAGAAGAAAATTTGCGCTACCGCGTGCCTATCACTGTAAAACGTGGCACACTTAGATATGTATGACCTCGCACACACGAGCCGAGGTCTTGTCCTAGTAGCCTTCTATTTGAAAGGAATTCGGATGGATTCCACCGTTTTGGCTCATGTAGAGCTTTTCCGAGAGCTAGACGAAGCCGACCGCGCAGATCTTCTTGCTCTCATGTCCGAGACCACCTTAAAGCGTGGTGAATCACTTTTCCACGAGGGCGATTCTGGCGACCGTCTCTACGTAGTCACTGACGGTAAAGTCAAGCTTTCCCACACCGCAGATGATGGTCGTGAAAACCTCATCGCCGTGCTGGGCCCTGGTGAAATCATTGGCGAACTGACCTTGTTTGATCTCGGTGCTCGTTCCTCAACAGTGACAGCTATTGCTGCCACAAGCCTATTATCGTTGTCCCACAAAGACATGATGACCTACATCGATTCCCACCCAGCCATGGCAAAGTCCATGTTGCGTGAACTTGCTCGCCGCCTTCGTACCACGAATCAGCAGATGGCAGACTTGGTCTTCTCTGATGTTCCCGGCCGTGTAGCTAAAGCTCTCCTTGATCTTGCAGAGCGTTTTGGCGAACGTACCCAAGAAGGTATCTATGTAGCCCACGATCTAACCCAGGAAGAGCTCGCCCATCTCGTTGGCGCTTCTCGCGAAACAGTCAATAAGTCCTTGGCAGATTTTACTTCACGTGGCTGGATTCGCCTTGAAGGGCGTGCCGTATTGCTCATCCAAGTCCAGCGCCTCCAGCGCCGCGCACACTGAGCTCAGCTCATACCCAAACCACACATAAGTTGAATATGGTGAGATGGTGGTTGGGTGGCACTAGCTAGTGCCACCCAACCACCATCAGACTTATAAAACCTACTGATTTTCATAGCCGGCGCATTCCATGCACCACTACTGCTAGCGCACAGAATTCGTCATTGTCCACACCTGCCTATTACGGCATGGATCAATCGGCAATAACGACGCTTAATTCAATTTCAACCGGAGCATTCAACGGTAGGACCGCAACCCCAACAGCGGACCGCGTGTGAACGCCGTCGTCACCAAAAATATCGTGAAGCAAATCTGAAGCACCGTTCACAACACGCGATTGACCATAAAACTCAGGTGCTGAAGCCACAAACCCGGTAACATGCGAGACTGAAACAATTCGATCAAGATCACCATCTAACGCCCAAGCAATCGCGGCAAGCGCATTAAGTGCACAGATCCGCGCCTGATCGTATGCTTGGCTTTCAGATACCTCATCGCCAACTTTGCCCTGCACCTCTAATTGCCCGGCAACAAAAGGCAACTGCCCCGAGGTGCGCACAACATTGCCAGATAACTGCGCCGGAATATAGGAAGCAACCGGTGGCGCAAGCGGCACAAGATCAATACCGAGTTCTGCTAGGCGCTGGCGAACTGGAATCCTAGCCATTTACTGCTTCTCACGCTTCATGTAGGCAACGGGGTTTTGGCTACCATTTGGGCCTGGAATAACACTGACAAGCTCCCAGCCATCTTCGCCCCATTGATCAAGAATGGCTTTGGTGTTGTGTACTAGCAGCGGTAAAGTAACATATTCAAATTTCTTCATACCTCTAGCCTACTGCATCACTGGGTATGCGAAAGACTCAACGAAGAAACGACTCAACTCAATCTCGGAACTCGTCCGGCACGTAATTCAACAACTAACTGTTCGTTTGAATTCTTTAAACGTTCCGCCCAATTATTTTCATCTGGGAACATACGAAGGATAGCGCGGCGTTCGCGCTCAGTTAGGCCACCCCACACTCCGAATGCCGCATTGGAATCCAAGGCATCCGCTAAACATTCCATACGCACCGGGCACGAAAAGCACACATTACGAACTTGCCGCTGTGCGGCACCGCGAACGAAAAGCGAATCTGGATCCACATCCGCACATGCAGCATGTACCGCCCATGTCTGTTCTTCATAAGCCAGACTCATAACGATATCCCTCCGAGTGAAGCCTCTTCGCCCCATTCTGTCGTGACTTCTATCACGAATATCCTACCTTCCTTATGGCTAAACGTCACATCGAGATTTTGGCAATGTTCATCTCTGTCCCGCGCGCCCAGAGAAAATAGGCAGTATTCTGTATGTATGGCAACACAAAAACGGAATTTGACCTTCAAGCAAGCACTAGCCGCTCTGCTGTCATTCTTCTTACTCTGCGGACTCGGCGGTAGCCTGCTGGCAGCAATGGCTATCCCGGTAGCTGCCGCATCTGGCACGGCAGTTAATGCCATAACAAAAATTTTCGACGATCTACCAACGAACGTCGACTTTACGGTTCCATCCGAAGTCTCAACCATTGTTGCAGCCGATGGAACCAAATTAGCTAGCTTCTATTCGGAAAACCGCATCGTCGTCGGCTCGGAAAATATTTCCCAGTACATTAAAGACGCTGCCGTCTCGATCGAAGATCAACGCTTCTATCAACACAACGGCATCGACGCCCAAGGCATCCTTGGCGCAGCCTTTTCCAATCTCACAGGATCCTCGCTTGCAGGTGGCTCAACAATCACCCAGCAGTATGTCAAAAACGCGTTACTAGAAAAAGGACGTATCGAAGACGACGATGAACAAATAGCAGCCGCAACTGAACAAACAATTGCGCGAAAGCTCAACGAAGCACGCTTCGCGATCGCCGTCGAAAACCAAATGACGAAAGATGAAATCCTCACCGCATACCTCAATATTGCGCAATTTGGACCATCCCAATACGGCGTCGAAGTAGCATCTCGATATTTCTTTTCAAAACCAGCCAAAGATGTCACCTTGGAACAAGCCGCGATGCTTGCAGGAATCACCCAGGCTCCCGGACGTTGGGATCCGGTATCAAATCCCGAAGGCGCACTCAAACGCCGCAACACAGTGCTGGGAACCATGTTGGATCAAGGCTACATCACTCAAGAACAATACGATGGCGCTGCCGCAGTATCCATTGAGGATATGCTCCAAGTTTCACCTGCCTACAACGGGTGTGACGAGGCTGGAATATCGGCCAACTTCTGTGAATACGTTGTACGCGACGTCTTAAATTATGAAGAATTGGGTCAGACTCGTGACGAGCGCATCGCCAAACTCTACCGGGGTGGCCTAGTTATACACACCACCATCAACCCTACCGAACAGCAAATCGCATACGACTCCATCGTTAATCGGGTTCCAGTAGGCGATCCATCCGGTATCGACATTGCGTTATCCTCAATCGAACCTGGCACCGGAAACATCCGCGCAATGGTTCAAAACCGTCCCTTTGGCAACCCCTCAGAGGCACAGCCAAACGCAACTAAGGTCAACAATAACGTCGGCGAAGACATGGGCGGCGGCGCAGGCTTCCAACCAGGATCGACTTTCAAGATTTTCACCCTAGTGGACTGGATAGCTAAAGGACACAGCCCCTACGAGCGCCTAACTGGTTCGCGAAAGATCACCATTCCGGCACGCGACTGGAAAATTCCATGCGCTCCAGGGTTAGCAGATACGTTTAGTCCATCTAATAACGACGGCGAAAGCTTTGGACCGATTCCGTCGACTACAGCAGCAAAGTATTCAGTTAATACCGCCTTTGCCCAGATGTCGTCAAAACTTGATCTATGCGAAATCACTCGCACAGCAGAAATGATGGGTGCTCGCCAAGGTAGTTACATTACTCCGGACATCCTCGATGAGCTCCATCGAGCTGGCATGACGAATGTTAAAGAAGGCGATATTACCCCCATTATTCCGCGCCCTTCACAAGTCCTTGGTGTAAACCCGACCACGCCACTTTCGATGGCGTCGTCAGTGGCAACGTTGGGCGCAGATGGGCTTGCCTGCAAGCCGCATTCATTTACCAAGATCACTGACCGAGCTGGCAATGTTCTCGCAGAACGGCAGCCAGAATGCCGCCAAGTCATTGACAAAGACGTAGCGCGAACCGTCAATGGGATTTTGCAACTCGTTCCCCAACCAGGTGCTACTGGTTCAGCGGCACAACTTGCCGCCGGGCGACCATCTGCTGGCAAGACTGGTACGACGGATAGCTCATACCACATGTGGTATGTCGGTTACACCCCACAGCTTGCATCGGCTGTATGGACTGGTCACATGAATGGCAATATTCCGATGCTCGACGTTACCGTCAACGGTGTTTTCTACAGCATCGTCTATGGTGGAACGCTCGCCGCTCCAGCCTTCCGTGATTACATGAATCAAGCGTTGGCAGATCAACCTATTGTGCCATTTGCTCAACCCGCTAAAGCAATACAGCCGCCAGATACGCAAGCTGAAGATAGCAAAGAAAAAGATGAGGCAGAAAAGAAGGAGCAAGACCCGCAATCGGCGGTTCCTTCGGTCATCGGTATGAGTGAAGCTGATGCGGTTGCTACGTTGCAAGGCGCAGGCTACGTCGTTGCCGTCGGTAGTGACTACTCCGATCTGCCACGTGGTCAGGTAGCTCGTCAAGAAGTTGTCGGAGACGGCAGTCCCGGTAGTCGTGTTGATTTGTGGCTTTCGATTGGGCCGCGCCCATGACTAACGTGCCAGCACGAATCCTCGGGGGACTTATCGCTTCCGGCACCGCGATAACTGCTGGAGCTTTGGTTCATGCACATGCCTATACTGTTCGGCGGCGCACCGCTTTAATCCCGGCACGAGGGGCTTCACTATCACAGCCTGCCCAGCTGCGGATCTTACATATCTCTGATACTCACCTGGTGCCATATCAACGCAAACGGCGTAGCTTTATTCGTTCGCTCGCAGATTTAGGTCCCGATTTTGTGGTGGCTACCGGTGATCTTATTGCAGATGATAGCGCTATAGATCCGTTATTGGATGATCTTGGTCCGCTCTTATCTGTACCGGGCGCATTTGTTTTTGGGTCCAATGATTACTCTGGGCCAACGCTGAAGAATCCGTTGCGTTATCTTCTTGGTCCGAGCAGCAAAACGGCGAACGCGGATGAAGACGATTCTCCCGATGGCGCTCCACATTCTGGTAAGCCCTTAGCAACAGAGGTTTTACGGGACGGTTTGACCAGTGGAGGCTGGGTAGATCTCAATAATGCCCGCACCCGGATCAGTGTAAATGCTTGGACGCTAGATCTGGTAGGAATCGATGACCCGCATATCCAACGCCATGCCATGCCCGCTCCAGATAATAACGAAACAGTTGCGGGCCCTCATATGCGGATTGCTTTAGCTCATGCACCCTACACTTGGGTGTTGGATATGATGGCTGCAGATCATGCAGATCTGACATTCGCTGGCCACACCCACGGTGGCCAAGTTAATCTGCCTGGTTCGCGTGCGTTAGTTACCAATTGCGATCTGCCAACAGCTTTTGCAAATGGATTGTTCCGCTGGCCGCCTCATAATGACAATACAGACCGTGCGCGCGTGTTGAAGAAAAACGGCACGCTTGATGCCGCGGAGCATATGCTTGTCAATATTTCTGCCGGGATTGGCACATCGCCCTATACTCCAATCCGAACTTTTTGTGCTCCTGAAGCAATTATGCTCGATGTTGTTCAGTTGTAGGGCCGTAAAGGAATGTAGGGCCGTGATAGAAGAAGTACATGCAGATCATGTGTGATGTCTTGCGCAGGCTCGGGGCATAAATTTCCCAAAAAGCTCTCGTAGCGTTATCATTAACTGGTTGGTTAACAACGTTCACGGGGTGTGGCGCAGCTTGGTAGCGCGCTTCGTTCGGGACGAAGAGGCCGTGGGTTCAAATCCCGCCACCCCGACTCGTGTAATCTCCCCCGACTTATGTCGGGGGAGATTCTTTGCTTTTGGGGCTTTACACTTGGTAGCACCGGCTTGTAAGGCTGTTCGAACCGACCCGCACAGCCCGCCATAACACCAGCCGACTAGCCCAATCTCCCGGCGCATGCCGCAATCTCCCAGTCAACCTAACACAACACCCAACTAACCAGCTCAAATCCTCCATTAATCAGCCTAAAATCCTCGCTAGCCCGACATAACGCCCAGCCAACCGTCTCAATCTCTCGACGCCTTGTCGCGAAACCGGGGTATATGGGGTGATGTCCTCATATACGGGGACATCACCCCATATACCCCGGTTTTGGAACACGTTCCAGTCTGAGTCAGGTTTAAAATGAGGTTTGAGAGCGCCGATTAGCTGCGAAAAGTGCCTAACGCCCGGTTTGGATAGATTAGCTAGTTGTTGAACTGGCTAATTGCTGGTCTGGCTAGTTGCTGAACTGGCTAGCAGTCAGACCAGCAACTAGATTAACTAGCTGTACGATAACTGAGCAAGTTCTTCAGCCGTGGCGTACGAGGTCTGAGTACCTAGTTTCGTGACCGAATCTGCCGCATAACGATTTGCTTTGCGCAACGATTCAAGCACGTTTCCAGTTTTCACTAGGTAGTGACTAAAACAACCAATAAATGCATCTCCTGCACCTGTAGTATCACGAGCTTGAACAGTATGGGCACTAACGAGTTCATCTATTCCCTCAGCCATCCACAAAACACCACGCGATCCAAGAGTAACAATCACATTCTTCACCCCTGCTTCTAACAATGCTGAGGTAGCATTACGAACATCGTCAATCGTTTCAACTGGCATTCCAGTGAGCAAAGACAACTCTGACTCATTAGGCATGAAGTATTGACAATCCTTGACCTCAAATAAAAGCCTTATCTAACAAGGAACAACAGGTGAGCGGTGGAAAGTTTGAGATACTGGCGCCCGACTATTGCCTACTGATTACCAGATTCGGCACTACGTAACGCGGTGTGGTTAATAAGTAAAGCTCCAAGAATGCGGGCATTCTTGGAGCTTTACTTAGACTGTATTAGTTACATTAGGCAACTATGACAGATAGATTACTTCTTTGACTTAGTACCGGCGTAGATACCGATCGCAGCCATTGCGACGAGCGTGCAGACAACCCAGCGAATCCAGTCGATTCCGCCGGTGTTTGCCGGGTAACCGAAGATCGAGAGAGCCAAATTACCGAGGAGGACGCCAGCGACACCCAAAACTACAGTAGCGAGAACAGATAGCTCTGCACCTTTAAAGAACTTAGCAAGAAAACCGATAACTGCACCAAAAATAATTGTGCCAATAATATTGATCATAATAAGACCTTCCACTTTAACTCGAAAAATCGAGGGATAGTTGAAATATTTACATTCTAACCCTATCAGGCTCAGCGCAAATACGTTCCGAATCAGCTTATGGTGGAAAAGCTAGACGAGGCACATGCCATTCATCGAATCCGTTAGATACAAGCGAGCGACCACCGTTGAGGTAGTCGCTCGCTTGCCATGAGAGCCCTTAGCGCCGAATCAAAGTCGCACAAATCCTTGACCAGCAGGCTTTCAAATATTCACTTTCCGCATTCTTTAGGAGTTACACACTAGGAATTCCTTCAGATATACATATCTAAACATACTTAACTCGAAAACCAATGCGCACAAACTGGGAAAACCCTGAGAGTTTTAACGAACCTCCAACCACAGAAAACCTCGCTAAAAATCAGCGCTGTGACAGTAACGGATCGTTGCGCCACAAGATCGTCGGCTCACCCTGATAGCGCTTAACAGTCCACCACAGCCCTTCGATAAGAACCGCAGCAACCAAGCCAATAATCGCCGCCTGCTGCATGATTGCACCGTTAGATGAATCCAACATGAATATCTTTTGGGTGAAATCCCATGTGAAGATCACGCCATAACCCAGCAACGGCAAAACAACAAGAATCGACTTCCACCATGATAGCGGGCGAGCAATACACACCAACACCCACGTCGACGGAATAATCAAAGCCAGCAAAGCCGCCGTCGACTCTTCAACATAGACCTGACCGGAAACAAACTCGCCACCAGTAGCGGCCCAGAACGAAACAAACGCACTAATACCAACCACAACTCCAGCAGGTACCGCAAACCACAAAACACGGCGTACAAACCCCGAACGAGCACGTTGATTATTAGGCGGCAAAGACAAAACAAATGCCGGAATACCAATCGTAAACCAACCAGTAATCGTGACATGGATCGGCTGGAATGGGAACGGAATAGCCGAAATAATCACCAAAATTGCCAACACTGCTGAATAGATCGTCTTCGTCAAAAACAAATTAGCGACCCGCTCGATGTTACCGATCACGCGGCGGCCCTCAGCCACCACATACGGCAACGTTGCAAACTTATCGTCCAATAACACAATCTTGGCAACCGAACGCGTCGCCGGAGCACCCGAGCCCATCGCAACACCGATATCGGCGTCTTTTAACGCCAGTACGTCATTGACACCATCGCCAGTCATCGCAACTGTATGCCCGGCCTCTTGCAACGAGGCCACCATCGAACGCTTCTGATCTGGAGTGACCCGCCCGAAAACCAAATTATTCGCAACCTGCGCATCGAAATTCTCCGACGTCAACGTGCGCGCATCAATCGCCTGACCAGAATCCACACCCAACTTGCGCGTCACCGCACCAACTGAGGCCGCGTTGTCACCAGAAATAACCTTCACAGTCACATTCTGTTCCGCAAAATATTCCAAGGTCTGGGCAGCATCGGGACGAACCTTCTGCTCAAAAACTACCAACGCAACCGGTTCGACGTCGGTCAATTCAGTATCGTCATCGACCACCTGATCCGTATGGGCAAGCATAATCACACGCAAACCAGTCGAACCTAACTCCTGGGCACTCTTGGCATACGCGCTGCCTTCAGCAAGCACATCCGCAGCACCCAACAGCCAGCTACCGTGCTCGGCAAATGTGATACCTGACCACTTCGTCGCCGACGTAAACGCGTGCCGGCTGCGCACCTCCCACTTCTTAGTACCCGCATCCAAACCATGGGCCTCAATAATCGCTGCCATAGTAGAATTAGGATCTTGATCAGCACCACCTAACTGTCCAAGAACCTCCTCTAACTGTGCAAAACTCCATGTGCCAGAAGCAGAACGAGAATCAGCCAACCCGCCCTCGTCGTCAAACAAACGAATCGACTCAAAAATCATCCGATTCTCAGTCAACGTACCCGTCTTATCCGCACACACCACGTCCACTCGGGCAAGACCCTCGATAGCCGGCAATTCTTGAACTAAACACTTGCGCTTACCCAACCGGATAACACCCAACGCAAACGCCGTGGAGGTAATCAAAACCAAGCCCTCTGGAATCATCGGTACTAACGCACCCGAAATCTTCAAAATGACTTGATCCCACTGGCTCGTCCCCTGCGAAACCTGCGAATAAATAATCAGGATACCCACCGGAATCAAAACCCACGTAATATACTTCAAAATCGTGTTGATACCAGATTGAAGCTGCGATTTAGCCAGCGTGAAACGTGATGCCTCCGCAGTCAGCCGCGCCGCATACGAATCCGCTCCAACTTTCGTTACCCGATACGCGCCAGTACCCGAAACCACAAACGACCCAGACAAAATCTCATCATCTAGCTGCTTGCGCACCGCATCTGACTCACCAGTAAGCATCGACTCATCGATACTTAAACCGTCAGAGTCCACAACCTCACCATCAACAACAATCTGGTTGCCAGAACGCAATGCAATCACGTCGTCAAGAACCACATCTTCTTGGGCAACCTCGACGATCTTCCCATCGCGCCATACCCGCGGTTTTTCCTCGCCAATCAGCGACAGCGAATCAAGCGTGCGCTTCGCCCGCAGCTCCTGGACGATTCCAATACCCGAATTAACGATAATCAGCAGACCAAACGCCGCATTAATAATTGAACCGGTCGTCATCACCATAACAAACAGCACCGACAACATGGCATTAATCCGCGTAAACACATTCGAACGAATAATATCGCCCACCGTTTTCCCCGTACGCGGCGGCAACGTATTGACCCGGCCATCACGACGACGATCGGCCACTTCTTCAGATGTTAAGCCCAACGATAGCTTCTGAGACATAATCACTTCTTCTGGTAGAGAGACTTGCGCTGAAAGACCGGCTCGCTGGTCACGTACAATCCCAAATTACGGAAAATAGCCTCATCAACCGTACCCAGAATCGTCGTAACATGAACATCGCATCGAGCTAGATTCTTTAATTGTGCCATTGCATTGCGTGCATCTTGACTAGTACCAGCCGACACACTTAACGCAATCAAAACTTCATCCGTGTGCAGCCGCGGATTACGCGACCCCAAATGCTCAACCTTGAGTTTTTGAATCGGCTCGATCGACTGCGGCGACAACAACAAAGCCTCTCGGTCAATACCTGCCAACTGCTTTAACGCATTCAACAACATAGCTGCCGAACAACCCAACAGCTCCGAGGTTTTGCCCGTGACGATACTACCGTCGGGAAGCTCAATAGCAGAGGCTGGACTGCCTGTTTCCTCTGCCAACTTCAACGCCGGCGCAACCACATTGCGATCAGCCGTGGTCACACCCGCCTTGCGCATCACATGACGAACCCGATCCGAAAGAGTCGTATCCAAAGCTTCCTTGCGTTCTTCAACACGTGCCTGATAATAGCGGCGAATAATTTCCTGCCGGGAAGCCTCCCGCACCGCTTCGTCGTCGCTAATACAATAGCCAGCCATATTCACCCCCATATCGGTTGGGCTCTGGTATGGCGACTGGCCGGCAATCCGCTCCAACATTGTGCGCACCAACGGAAAGACGTCGATGTCTCGGTTATACGACGAAACTGACTCGCCATACGCTTCTAAATGGAAGGGATCAATAAGATTAGCGTCATCAAGATCCACAGTTGCAGCCTCGTAGGCTAAATTAACCGGATGCTCAAG
The DNA here is from genome assembly GCF_023973165.1 of Arcanobacterium pinnipediorum. Lineage (NCBI taxonomy): Bacteria > Bacillati > Actinomycetota > Actinomycetes > Actinomycetales > Actinomycetaceae > Arcanobacterium > Arcanobacterium pinnipediorum. The sequence goes on from NZ_CP099547.1 coordinate 1,822,285, forward strand.
AGCAACATTCCAAATCGGGAACGTTTCAAACTTCGCATAACCTGCCTTCGTGCCGCGCTTAGCCTCGTGATAAATCTGCGACAAGCATGTTGCCAGTTTGCCTGAGCCTGGGCCCGGAGCAGTCACAACAACAAGATCACGCGAAGTTTGAACAAAATCGTTCTTCCCTAGCCCTTCCTCAGAAACAATCACATCAACATTTGCCGGATATCCGGCAATCACGCGATGGCGAGCAACCTTAATTCCCATCCGCTCCAAGCGCTGCATAAACGTCACAGCCAACGTATTGGACTCATCGAATTGAGTCATCACAACATTTTCCACGAGGAAACCACGCTCCCGGAAAACATCAATCAGCCGCAGCACATCTTCGTCGTAAGTAATGCCAACATCCGAACGCATTTTTTGGCGTTGCAAATCCTTAGCATTCAAACACACGATAATCTCGATCTCATCTGCAATCTTTTCCAGCATAACGATCTTGTTATCGGGAGTAAAACCAGGCAATACTCGCGAGGCATGGTTGTCGTCAAACAACTTGCCTCCCATCTCAAGATAGAGCTTCCCGCCTATCTTCGCCCGCCGCTCCAAAATATGCTTTGACTGCATCTCAATGTATTTTTCGCGGTCGAACCCTACTGTGAAGGCCATGATTTTCTCCTTAATGTCCCCAACCATCTTCACTGGTGGAAACCGGTTTCCCCATAGTCAACAATTCGTCGCGAACAGTGACTCATCGCAATAATTCCTCACGTTCCCAACTCCTCATTTCCACCATAATAAGGAAAAGCTCCCTTGCCGAAATCATCATTCAGAACTGAGATGACTTCCAGGGAGCCCAACAATGGAGCTTACGCGCCATCGATTATCCTCGTCAAATGCTTAGCCTTTCTTCACACCAATTGAGTACCGGGAATGGCTGGGGTTGCGGGCCTGGTCAGCTAGGTTTGCTGGGGTATCTCGCTGGGGTAGCCACGACATCTGCCAAAACTTAGTACTAGAACAGACCGTAACTATGCCAGACCGCGACTAAGCCAAACCGCAACTATGCCAAACCGCAACTATGCCAGACCGAAACTATGCCAAACCGAAACTTGCACCTTTATCAGGCAATTCTGATTCTGCCGCTGCGGAGTCTTCCGGAACTCCAGCAAAATAACGAGTCATCTCGTCAAGGTTCGCGAGCGCGGCGTCGTCGAGATCAAAAAGCTCATCTTGCCCCGGTAACCAAGCAATTCCTGGCACATTCCACTTCTCGCGCTTCATCACCTTAGATACTTGGTGGGCAGACTTCCCAGTCAATCGATCAACATAAATTCGGCCGTGCAAATGGTCATACTCGTGCTGCATAATACGCGCGAACCAACCATCAGCTTCCAGCTCATACCATTGACCTTCAACGTCTTGGGCACGCAAAACTGCCCGAGGTGAGCGACGAAGTCCATACTGGTAGCCAGGGAAAGATAAGCATCCTTCCTCGTCGGCTGGCGTTGGTTCGAGAGTATCGACCGGTTCAATAAGTAGCGTCGGATTGATCGCCACACCTCGCTGCGGGCCCTTATGTTCTGGACCATCATACATCCACACGTACATCGCCAAATCGAGACCAATTTGTGGTGCAGCAAGACCTACACCAGGAGCGGCTTCACAGGTTTCAAACATATCTTCGGTGAGTTTTTTGAGCTTGTCATCGAAAACAGTAACTGGACGGCTGGTTTTGTGGAGAACCGGCGAACCATATACATGAATGGGGTAAAGCATATACCTAGACTACGCGATTGGCGGACAGATATGCATTCGATCCACCCGACTTTCCCGATTATCTGCCCGTCTGCCGGGTTGGTGAACCTCACCCTGTCCGCCGGATTGGCTACCCTAGGCTTGTCCGCCGGATTGGCTACCCTAGGCTTGTCCGCCGGATTGGCTACCCTAGGCTTGTCCGCCGGATTGGCTACCCATCCATTCACTCGCGAGATAGTTTTCTGCCACACAAACCAGTCAAATAACGTAAATCGCTCGTTTATCTGCTGTTCTATCAGCCCACACTGTCACGAAACCGGGGTATACGGGGCGATGTCCCCGTATATGAGGCGATCGCCCCATATACCCCGGTTTTGGCACAAGCATCCACCGACTTCAGCCATAATCCTCCCACCACCAGTCACACAGAGCACACCAACCACACGACTACCTTCCGTCGGCAGGCACCAACCACACCAGCCACTATTCTTAGAAAGCCTCAACCTGACCTTGTTGCTCGTCACCTAAAATACCTTCAACTTTATCCACAACCTGCTACCCTCAACATCGTTTTCCATAGGTAAGGGATATTCGTCCACTTTTAATCAGCCGCTCAGCCATCCTTGAGAGTATGGAAAAACGAGTTTTTCGTCGCCACCAACTACCTCATCCCTTTGTCACCAATAACCGCTTACTACAAAAGGCATGCGACGAAGGGATTATCATTCGGCTACCTCATCGCTGGTATGGGTCTCCATCAATTACTGAACTTGAACGGAATGCCGCACAACATGGTTACCTGATAGGTTGTTGTTCTGCTGCGAAAGAATGGGGATTGTGGGTCCCTGAGACACGATACCCGCATCTGATCTGCCGCAGTAGAGATTCTAGTGCTCGCGCTACTCAGCTTACGATTCATCGGTCACTGACCAGTGATGGGCTGCTCGGTATCCACCCGTCACCCGCAAAATCGCCCCATATTTATAGCACTCTTGTTGAATCTCTGGAACACATCGTGCGCTACCACCATGAAGAGACAGGTTTAATTGTTCTGGAATCTGCATTGAATCAACGGAAAATAGATATGCCCACGGCAGATAAGATCATTGCTGGTGCACAGCGCCACAAGCAACAAGTTCTTCGTAGACGAATACGTGATGCACAATCAGGCAGTGAAACCCGCGTGAGAAACTACCTTCACTCATTACGCGTCCCGGTTTCGGCACAGGTCTATGTTCCAACTGTTGGGCGTATCGACTTGCTCGTCGGAAGATCTTTATCTATCGAGTGTGATAGCACAGCGTTTCATAGCAAAGGGCTCAACGTCAACGAAGATCGATACCGGGATGCACAACAAACACTTCTCGGATATAAACATATACGGCTAAGTTATCAACAAATTTGGGGTGACTGGGAAAATACTAAGTCCTATATTCTTACCGTTTTAAGGACTCGGGAACATCTACTATTTCCGCGCCCGTTACTGTGATAAATCGTGAGGTTTGGGTAGCTACAGATAGCTCAGCGCCAGCACTTCGCAAATAGGGTCTATGGATACGCTAGACATGCACTGATAAGTAGAAGATAGGTCATGAGCAAATAGGATCGGAAATCTTATGAGAGCTATCCTTTTAAAGTATTCGCCATGAGTAGCTAGGTTGGATATAACTAGGGAGGACATCTCGAGGGTGTCAAGGGCAGATGAACCATCGGTAAAGCCGTACAAAACACTGTGGAATTCCCCTGAATATCTAGGGTGGCACATCTCAATATATGCAGCGCGGGTCAGGGAAGCTGGAAAAATGAACCTGACTAACGCCAACACCTCTGACATCTGCACACCGCCTGCTGATACCTAAGATCGGTGACAAAACCGGGGTATATGGGGCGATGTCCCCGTATATGAGGCGATCGCCCCATATACCCCGGTTTTGAAACATATATACCTGTTATTAGACTAAATCTATGCGCATCTGGACTCTTGAGCATCCCACCTTCGGTCGTTTCGAAATCATCGAAGCGCCTGCGGTAGAAATGCGCAGAATCGACCCGGAATGGGATGCGCCACCTGAATCAGAAACAGATATAAAGCCTGAAACTGACACAAGTACGGTCTCTAACTCCGGAGCCGAGACCACCACCAATCCGCAAGCTCAGACAACCTCCGACTCGGAAATCAACGAACAAAATCTACGACTTAAAAATCTCGCTCACAGGTTTGAACGCTGGGCAAACAGGTTACCTCGCGTGCTGGCTCCAATGAAGCAGCGATTCTTTGAATACACTGACCGAATCCGATCTAATGTTGGCAATCAAGTTGCTGTGCAACTCAACGGTCACACAATAGCTCGATTAGGTCACCCGCGTTGTGGATCTCTTGGGCTTCGCGCAATCTTTGCCGGTGAAGATGATTCTTCAGAAACTAGCCAATCTAAAGACTCCATCCAGCCCGAAGACACCAACCCAACCAAAGACAACGACCCAACCAAAGGAACCAACTCAGCTAAAGACACCAACCCAACCGAAAACATCACTATCTCCTATCCTGAACCTGGCGAATTCACAAACGTTTCCCTAGCTTCCAAACCGAAAATAGTGATCGAATCTTCACCGTTTGGGGATATTATTTCAGCGTATTACTTGGGCACAAATCAACCATTGGGTGCCAACCAACCACTAAACTCCAACCAACCAGACACCAACCAACCAGACACCAACCAACCGGATACCATCCAACCGGATACCATCCAACCGGATACCACCCATCAATCACCAAATCCAACCTCTCACACCACAATCACCCCAACCACAGACGGAATATTCGAATTCACTGCCCCGCAAAACAGCTACGCCGAAAAACGACAACTCATGCTAGAGGCCTCCCCGATAAAGCGCTTTTTCCTGCCAATTCTCATTGGTTTGGGCAAAGTAGGGTGGGGATGGTTTCTGTTTCTAGCCGTGCCTTTCTTTGAAGCTCTTTTTCACCCTATTTGGGATGCAGTTAAGTCTTATGTAAGCTGGATTTTCTCACCGATTGTCTGGTTGTGGACATCTTTTTGGTGGCTAATTGGAAAGATTTTATCGCCAGTATGGTGGCTGATAAAGAAAATCTGGTGGCCAATCGACTGGCTCTTCGATAAGCTCGGCGCGTTCTTGTCTCCAGTATGGGATTCCATCACGCACTTCTTTAAGTGGCTTGCTTCGTTCCTGCCAACCTTGCCCGATCTGCCCGATTGGCTCGCCTGGCTTGTTGACCATCCCAAACTATGGATACCGTTAGTAACCGGAGTTATTTTTGGAATTGTTGCCATCATTCGACACCAAAGAGTGCGACGCTATCGCAATAAAAACTCCGATTCACAATGATTTTCGCGATACTCATCCCTTTCTTATCTCCTTCGATACCGTGGTCCGGTGCAAAAACTAACGTCTCCGCTCGCTAGAATGATTAATAGGAAACGACACCAAACCATCCACCAACCCAACCTCCCACCACCCACCAACCAACCAACCACCAACCAAACCAACCAACCACCCACCTCCCACCACCCACCAACCACCAACCACCAACCACCCACCAAACCAGCTAATGTGAAACCGTGAACATATTCCTCGTCCTGATCGTGCTCGTGTGCCTAGCTGGCATCAAGATTTTCCCGCGCCCTGACTTAGATTCGTATATTTCACAGGCCCACACCACGCAAATTAATGGCCTGTTCATTCTGATCGTGTTTTATGCCCACGTGCGGACCTATATTCCGTTGGTCCCAGCAGCAGATGGCTGGATGTATGGTTTGGCGACGGGGTTGGGTCAGCTAATGGTGGCCTTGTTTTTGTTTTATTCGGGGTTCGGCGTCCATGAGTCGATTCGGCGAAAGCCGGGGTATGTTGATTCGATTCCGGCTAAGCGGGTAGCGGTGACGTGGATTAATTTCGCCGTGGCGGTATGTATGTATGCGTTATTGTCTGTGGCGTTAGATCGTGAAATTACGGTTGTTCAGACGATATTAGCAATGGTCGGGTGGACGAGTGTTGGCAATTCGGCATGGTATATTTTTGCGATTTTGGTGCTGTATGTGATGACGTTTGTTGTCTATAAACTTCTTGGCGATTTAGCTGCCCGTATGCCAGGCGCGGGGGTTGCGTTGATGTTTGGGGCCGGCTTGGTTTTTGGTGCGCTAATGTGGTGGGCGAAGGGTTCGAGCGGCGCTTATACGTTTAATACGGTGTTGTGTTATCCGTTGGGGATGGCATGGTCTGCTTTCCGCGCTCCGCTAGAAGCGCGGCTGCGTGGCAGGCATGGTTGGTTTTTGTGGTCGGTTCTTGTAGCGACGACGACGGCGGTTTTCGTTGCGGTCAAGAGTGTTGCGGGGCTGCATTATCTGGTTTTCCAGTCAGCTGCTTTGGCGTATTGTGCGGTTGCAGTTCTGGTGACGATGGTTGTTCATTTCAATAGTCCGATTTTGGCATGGTGTGGGCGGAATTTGTTTTGGATTTACGTTTTGCAGCGCCTGCCGATGCTGGTGTTGTCGTATTACGGGTTTGGTGAAAGTCACCGGTATTGGTTTGTGATTATTTCGTTTGCGCTCACCGTTATCCTGTCAATTGTTATGTCCAGATTAATGCCGCGCCTACAACGAAAACTTCTCACTACCGCCACCACCGGGAAATAGCATAGTTCCCAAACTAGCCAACATTGGGACTTGAGTCCTCATTTGGGCTTCAATATGTCCTGAATCCACGATAGGATGAGAATGGGTTTTCTTAACTCGAGCGCAATTCAACAGACGTTGGCATCGTTGCGCAAATACAACAGAAAGGAGATCATATGCTACCTGAAGTAACATTTGATCGCGTTAAGCTTCTTTTGGAAGCCGAAGAACTGAAGTATGAAGTCACTGATGACGAACGTATTGTTATTCATTTTGAGTCTCTCATCGCATTCATGCGCGTAACTGAAAATCTTCTGACGATTACCGGACTGTGGCGTGCAGACATCGTCGAACAAGACGACGTCGAACAAGCTTATCTTTTGGCAAACAAGCTCAATACTGAGCGCACGCTACCTAAGACTTACGTTGAGGATCCCACAGAGGGCGCTAGCGGTTCGCTCATTTTTGAGTTCAACCTTCCTATCGATGACGGTTTGAGTGACGAACAGCTCCAAGCTGCCTTCCGTAATGCTATGGGTTCCTTCTTTGGAGCAGAAGCTGAAGTTGCCGAAGCGTTGCCACATTTGGTGACGTGGACTGTCGAAGATCAAGGAGAGTAACATGGCGTGGTTTAAGAAGAATAAGGATACTTTAACTCCTAGCCCGGTAACGATTGAACGCGTTAAGCAGGTTTTTGACAATAATGAGTGGACCTTCGACGTCGATGAGGAACGCGACAACACGCTACTTACGGGCTTTGATGGTCGCTTCACAGTTGTTCGCCTCATTGAAGAATCGAACATTCTTACGATTGCAACCTATGGCACGGGTGCGATTTTGCCTGCGGAACGTTTTGGCGAAGCACTTGCTTGGGCAAATAACTGGAACAAGGAAACGGTATTCGGTACCGCACATCCTCATGTCGATGACGATAACGATCTGATCATGAACGTGGATGTTTCCTTCCCGCTTGAAGCTGGCGCAACCGATGAGCAGCTAGAGCGCTATGTTGGTCTCTCAGTAAGCCTCAATGTTCAGGCGATCGACAAATACATCGAGGATCTACAGATCCCACAACCAGAGCAAAACGAGAACGAATAGGGTTTTTTATGGCGGAGCATAATTTTGCAGATAACGGTAACGTCGAACAGTTTTTCCAAGTTGATCTAGGCGGTCTTGTAGAGCTGTTATCTCGCAATCTATACTCCAGTTCGGCTGTATTCGTGCGCGAGCTCCTACAAAACGGGCTCGATGCGATCACGGCTCGCCGGCAACTCGATCCGAGTGCCGCCCGCCGGATTCGGTTCATCACGAACGGCTCTACCCTACGAGTAACCGATACCGGAGTGGGCTTGACCTTTGATGAGGTCAAGAATCTCCTCTCAACAATCGGCGCGTCATCTAAGCGTGACGATTTCGGTTTTTCTCGTGCTGACTATTTGGGACAATTCGGCATCGGGTTACTCTCATGCTTTATGGTCTCGCATACCATCACCGTCTACTCGCGGTCAGCTAAAGAAGCTGATCCGCGAGTGGTGCGGTGGGTTGGCCGCTCCGACGGTACTTGGCTAGTTGACTACCCGCAGCCAGGTGACGTCCCGGCAGAATTAGGCGATGCTGGTACCACTGTCGTCTTGGAAAGCCTGCCCGGTGATCGGAGTTTCGATTACGCCAAACTCCAGTCACTAATTAGCAGTTACGGCCAATTCCTACCTATAACTGTGACGCTCGAGCGCGAGAACTCCTCTAGCGTCACCCTAACTGACACCACGCCACCCTGGGAGCTACCTCGCGGTCAAAAAGCTCGTTGGTGCATGGAAAACTTTGGTTTTTCTCCCTTCGACATGATCGACATCGATGTTCCTATTGCAGGCATCAAAGGTGTAGCATTCGTACTCTCTTCCGGGGCAAGCCCCGGCCAGTCCTTACACCACCATGTGTACTTGCGCTCAATGCTCCTAGGGAAAAAGGTCACCGACATTTTGCCAGAGTGGGCATATTTTGTGCGCGTAGTTCTCAACACTGACAATCTCAAACCCACCGCTTCGCGCGAGCAGCTTTTTGACAACGAGATTCTTGACGCAGCTCGCGAACAGATGGGCGATCAGATCCGCGCTTGGCTACAGAATCTCGCCAAGTTCGATATTGAACGCTTCCATCGTTTCACCTCTGTTCACATCAACGGGTTAAAATCGCTGGCTATCACCGATCGCGCCACACGCGATCTGGTTGTTTCAGCAGTTCCGTTTACCACGAGCCAAGGCCAGCTAACTTTAGCTCAAGTAATAGATAAGTTCGGCGCGATTCGCTTTACTCGCACCGATAACGAGTTCCGCACTCTTGAAACTATTTTTGAACGCAACGGATTATGCGTTGTCAACGCCGGTTTCGCGTTCGACGAAGAACTCCTGGCACAACTTGCCCTAGACCGTCCACATCTTTCGATTAGCGAGCTCGACGTCGAAGAAGTGCTGAGCGTGCTCGAACCTGTCAGCATTTCCCAAGAAGCCTATTTTATGACCTTGCTCGACGTGGCAACCAAAGTGCTCGACGGTCAATCGTTAGTGGTTGAAGCTCGAAGTTTCGATCCGACGTCGTTACCTGTTCTCTTCTTACCCAACGGCAACTTGGCCGGAAAACTCATCGAAAAAGAAGAACGTGATACTAGCGATGATTTATTTGCTGGACTTCTCGATTCTGCGGATGCTGCACGCCGTAACGGCCAAATTAAAGACGATGCGCCTCGTCTTATTTTCAATGCGCGTTCTAGTGTGATTAATGAGCTCGCCGGCGCAGTGACCACTGAACAGGAGGCCGTCAAGAGTGCGATTCGCGGCTTTTATGTCCAGGCGCTACTTGCTGGGCGCCATCCGATGAACCAGCAGGCCAGGTCGTGGTCTGCAACCGTTTTTACAACCTTAGTTTCGGCGTTGATTTCTCGCCGTGGCACGACAGGAGAAAAGTAGTCCTATGACAAGCAATAACAACTGGGTTGATGATGGCATTGACGAACTCACCGATCTGATCCAACGCGCCGAAGCCACCCCGTGGGGGAAAACGTGTTCCGCATTGTGGGCTCAGGCAGCCAAGGTGGCTGAAGATCGTGGCGATATGAAAACTGCTGTGCGCTGTTACGTCGATCTCGTAACCGCCTACGTTCAAGGTGGCGAATCGACTCGCGTGATTGCCCCGTTTGCGTGGCTAGAACGCAATTATAAGGAAAATCCGCAGTGGTTTGACGACGTCGAACTACCCGGTTATTCAGACGGCTTAGTTCACCAACTCGGCTGGTTTTACAAGTATGTTTTCTCTGCCGCACGCGAACTTCCCAATGTTTCGGTCGCCCAAACCGAACAGATTTTGCAGCGCATGCATGATTTTTATCAACAGCAATCCGATCCGCAGCGTGCCTGGTATTTCCGTAACTATGAAATGTATCGCCGTCTGGGTGAAAAAGACAAGGCTGAAGGGTTTTATCAGCAATGGCTCAATGCCGACCGCTCAGATCTTTCCGATTGTGCGTTGTGCGATCCGGGTCATCAAGTCGATTATTTTGCGCGCCTAGAACAGTGGGATAAGGCTATCGAGATTGGCGAAGAAGCTCTAGGCGCAGAAAGCCAATGCAGTAATCAACCCGAACAGTTGTTAAGCGATCTAATGTTGCCGTGGCTATATTCAGGCCGCGACGATAAAGCCTGGGCTGCACATTTGCGCGCATACCGCCGCTATCAGCAGTCGGCAAGCTACCTACAAAACCTCGATCAGCAGTTGGTGTATTTGGCTGTATCTGGCCGAGCTGGACGCCCCGAACGCCTAGAACGCGCCCTAACAATTTCTTTACGCCATACTCCGTGGATGAAGGAAGCTGAGTCCCCTCGAGTTTTGTTGGATTTTGCTATTGCTGTGGTCTTGGTGCTAGATAGTTTTGATACTGAGCGTGGCTCAGAAGTTCTCGATGTCACTTTACCTGGTGAGGAACTGCCCTGGATTTCTGCCCCGCAACTAGTGCGCCCAACATTAAGCGAAGCACGCCAATGGTTCTACCAGCTTGCTGTCGACCTCACCGAACAGTTCGCCCAGCGTCCCGGACATCCACATCCAGAACGCGAAATGGAACGACTCAATGAGATCCTCAACCCTAAACCTGCACCCGAACCTACCACAACAACCCCGATTCCTGACGTTTCGGGAATGAAGATTAGCGAAGCGTTACCGAAACCAGCCGCATCCGACGTCGTCGATGATGAAGAACTCTCCACTCTCGAAAGTGAACCTGGCTTGTCAGCCGAACAACTCTCCGGCCCGTGGAAAGATCTCTCACTGCGCGAACTGCTCGAAGCTGACGCCAAATTCGGCGCGGCAGTCAATACGATTTACTGGATGCAGGCCCTCGAACACGTCGTGGCAGCGCCAGAACTACTTAATGACGATCTTGATGGGCTCACCGAGACCGCACGCGCCGAATGGGATCAGTTGCGCGCTGAGGCCAACGAACTGCTCTATGAAGCCGATGAAGCCCCAGACCGCTTGCCGGAAGTGGTCTCTGATCCGGCCTTTACCCTTATCGCCCAAGCTGAGCGTCACATGAAAGATAAGGAATACATGGAGGCCGCGCAAAGTGCCGATGAGGCGCTGGGGGCACACACTGACGATCCGCTCGGTGCCCGGTTGCGCGCATTGCGTCTATTGTCTCATGCGGCGGAAGAGGCCGGTTATATTGATGAAGCGATTGAACCAGCGCGCGACATGCTCAACGTATCGTCAGCTGCACAATTGCCCTACCGCCAAGGCGTGGCAGCCGTTTATTTATCCCAGCTTCTTGCTCGCCGGCGTCGGTGGGAAGAAATGGCGGAAGTAGCCCAAAATGCGCTCGATGTTTTAGAACGTCAGCATTTAGGTGGCGTCGTCGTGCCGCATTTACATCTGGCACTGGCCCAAGCATCTGGAAAGATGGAGCACGCCGAGACTGCCGCGATTCATTTGGAACGTGGCGCCCAAACTATGCCGGTCAAGGAGCAAGACGCTCATACTCAGGCGTTAATGCGGGCTGCGAATGCTTACCGGGAAGCTCACCGGTTTAGTGATGCGATCCGCGTCTGGCAACATGTTGTGACCTTAGTTGATGCAGAATTTGACCGGGCTTCCCGCACTCTTGATGAACTGACGATTGCCGATAATGACAACGACGCAATTTTGGCTGCGGAAAAGTCCTACAATAATGCGTTGCGTAAATTATGCCAGACGCTCTATCAATTCAGTGAAGCAATCGGTCAGCAACCCGGCCAGGTACCTGATGAAGATATTGCCTTGCTGGAATCGACGATGGAACGGTTGCGTTCGTTGGTAACTGATCCTGGGCATACTGAGTTTTTGGGTCGTAGCCCGCAGTGGTATGAGGCTGACTGGTCTTCTGATATGGGCCACATGTACATGTTGTGCTACAAGTACGGCATGGCGCAAGACTATTTGCAGGCTGCGATTGCTGGGTTTGAGAAGATCGATCATGGAGATTCTGCCCTTGAGGTACAGTGCCGCCTAGCGCACATGTACCTTATTACTGGTCAGCTTGACCGGGCGCAAGAACTCATTACTCAGGTTTCTGAAACGGTGGCGCAGCCACGGTATGCCGGAAAGAATGTGCGTACCTATGCTCGCCAGCTCAAGCAGCATCTGGAGTCGTTGCTCGAAAACGAGTGATGCACATGAATAACGGCTGCACATGAATAACGGCTGCACATGAATAACGGCTGCATAGCAATAGGGCGCAGAGTTTTCGCTAACTCCGCGCCCTATTGCTATGCTTGCTAGCTACTTTCCTATCCTCATCGCCTATATCTCCACCTCAGCACCGGCAACCTTTGCTCGCATAAGCTACTGTTCTCCGCGTTGAACACCACTTTGCGCGTTAAAACCTCACTTCAATCCTGATTAAGGCTATAAAGTGTTTCAAAACCGGGGTATATGGGGCGATGTCCTCGTATATGGGGACATCGCCCCATATACCCCGGTTTCGCGACAGTACATCCTAGCTTCGTGGCAGGTAGACCCCTCTATTTACCCCGAAAACCCGACAAATTAGACTAGATTCGGCATGTATTGGTAGGCGTGGCTGCGTTTCATGTGCTTTTAGGCCGACCAACAGGATCGATGACTGCTTGAATGGTGAATTTTGTTTCGACTGCCATTTGGATAGCTGTTTAAAACTTGAATTTTGGCCAACCAACAGGATCGATGGCTGCTTGGATAGATGTGCGTGCTGTTGGTGGTCGGTAGGAACCGTTATCGTTTCACTGGTATGCATAGGGTATGCAAAGCCTTAAAACAGAACCCCCTGGTTTCAACTTTTCATTGATATACCAGGGGGAACTAGTGGCGGTAGCGGAGGGATTTGAACCCTCGGTACGGGGTTACCGTACACAGCATTTCGAGTGCTGCACCTTCGGCCGCTCGGACACGCTACCTTGCCAGCCAATCCTATCGCGCCGGTATGCCAACGCGCAAAATTACACGCATTCAGTTACGTCACATAGTTCGCCGACTACGATTCGCGGCGCACTTGAAGAGTTTCACAGCTTCCGTCAAAGGCACTACCAAAGGCACTACCAAAGGCACTACCGCCGTTGTTGGAACCACTGACGCAAAAGCTCAACATTCTCAGCTTCACAAATCCCGCCAACAACTTCGACCGTATGGTTTAACCTGGCGTCCCGCAACACGTCCCGCACCGACCCCGCAGCTCCAGCTTTTTCATCCCACGCTCCGAAAACCACCCGCGAAATCCGCGAGTTTACAATCGCACCCGCACACATCGTGCACGGTTCGAGAGTGACCACCAACGTACATCCACTTAAATTCCACCGACCCAATGTACGTGCTGCTTGACGCAAGGCATTAATCTCGGCATGCCCACACGGATCTGCTGCGACCTCACGCGTGTTCCATCCACTCCCAATCAATACGCCAAGCTCGCCGACAGTTTCGCCGCTCAGATCGCCATCAATATCGTTGCTAACCACCACCGCACCAACGGGTACATCACCGGATTGCCCGGCTCGTTGAGCTAGCTCCATTGCGTAACGCATAGCTACTTCTTCGGATTCATACATAGTCATATTTTCGCATGTTTGATGGTGTGCATGTGCACCCACTCCGCCCGCACACCCACTCCGCCCGCACACCCACTCCGCCCGCACACCCACTTCACGTATGCGCTTTCCCAGCCTAGATCCGCCCACACTAAACCCGCCAACCACCCACGCGCGCCACAAGACATCGCCCGCTTGGATTTTTGATACATACTCCTCACCAGTAAAACATGTCTAGCGCCCGTAAAACCGGTAAATTAATAAGTATGGAACTCCAGGTAATTAGCCACCCACTTGTGGCACATAAACTGACAACTCTGCGCGATAAGAACACTCCTTCACCTGTTTTCCGCCAGCTAGTTGAAGAAATCATTATGCTTTTGTCATACGAAGCAACCCGCGATATTCTCACCGAGCCAAAAGACATCGAGACCCCGGTTGCTCACATGACCGGTACAACAATGGCCCATCCTCGCCCGGTGGTTGTCCCGATTCTGCGCGCCGGTTTGGGCATGCTTGATGGCATGGTTCGAGTAATCCCAGCCGCCGAAGTTGGCTTCCTGGGCATGAAGCGTGATGAGCAGACTCTCGAAGCAATCACTTACGCCAATCGTCTTCCAGATGATCTCCACGATCGCCAATGTTTCGTTCTCGATCCGATGCTGGCCACCGGGCACACGTTAATCGCCTCGATTGATTATCTGCTTGAGCGTGGTGCTCGCGACGTCACTGCCATCTGCATTTTGGCGGCGCCCGAAGGCTTGAAAGCTCTCGAAGAACATATTGGCGATCGCGGCAATGTTCGCATTATTGTGGCCGCGGTTGACGAAAAGCTCAACGAGAAGGGCTTTATTGTTCCCGGTTTGGGCGATGCCGGGGATCGCTTGTACGGAATCGTTGATTAATATGTACTCTGGTCTTATTCCCACATTTGGTCCACGGGTGCCTGATTATTTGGGTCCGAATTGGGTTGCTCGCACCGCATTTTTGAACGACGTCGACGCCGGTACCCCGCCGGGCCGTCCAGATGTGGCGGTGTTGGTCAGCGAGGTCGACGCCGATACACGAGTTGCACACTCCGGCGTTGCCGCCTTGTGGTTGCCTGGGTTCTTGGATTCGTTTTTCCATGTGGAGCAAGCTCAAGCGTGGGCTGAAGCTGGCATCCCCCTGTATGGTCTGGATTTTCGCCGTTCGGGACGCTCCTTACGGGTCCCTTCGCGCCGTGATGATTTACGAGATTTGCTCATCCGCGAAGAAGAGATCCATGCGGCACTGACTCATATCCGTGCCCAAGGCGCGGAGAAGATCGTACTCATTGGTCATTCAACTGGCGGATTACAAGCGGTGTTATTTGCCGATCGTCACCCTGGCGCAGTTGATGCAGTGATTCTTAATTCGCCGTGGCTAGATCACAATGGGCCAACATGGCAACGCACAGCGGCAACATCGGTCTTTGAAAAGATTGCTCGAGTCGCTCCGCTCACTCCGATCGCACGGTTAAAACCAGCTTATGCTCGGAGTTTGCACGTGGATTATGGAGGTGAGTTCTATTTTAATCCGCAACATAAACCACTCACTTCTGCCACCGTCTTTGCTGGTTTCTTCACTGCGGCACGGCGCGGGCACGCGATGGTTGCTCGCGGTCTGGATATCAAGGAACCAGTGCTTCTTGCTCATTCAGATAAGTCTGGCAGCCGTACTCATCCAAGTGAGTACGAGCTTGCGCATACTGATGTGGTGCTCGACGTCGAAGACATGAAGCGCTTAGCTCCAGCGTTGGGTTCTCACGTGGAGACGGTAGAGATCATCGGCGGTCGCCACGATCTCGCATTGTCTGAGACGCCAGCACGTAACCGCTACACGCGCGAAACGATCCGGTGGGCGTTACGCCAGGTGGGCCGGTGATCTGCCACCCGGTCAAAATGATCTGCCACCCGGTCAAAATGATCTGCCACCCGGCCAAAACGATCTGCCACCCGGCCAAAACGATCTGCCACCCGGTCAAAATGATCTGCCACCCGGCCAAAATGACTGGTGAACAAGATCAACCTCGATAACTGGCGCCAGCAACGGTTGCTGGCGCACTTTCCACCACGCGTTTACTGCTAAAATACCTATCATGTGCCGCTTTTAGCGGCGTAACCTGATGAACAATAAGGAGATGCCGATGGGCAAGGCAAGCCGCCGAAACAAAGAAAAGAAGCCAAAGAAGGCACGGATCCAGTTTGTGGATCGTCCGTTTGACGGCTTAGCGTTCGAACCGCAACTAGTTGCGATGCGTGAGATTATTCCGGCAGCAACATTGCCGGTGCGCACCACTGCCGAATATGGCAGTGAAGACCTCCTAATCGTCACACTACTTCCTGGCATGGCTGCAGCTTCTCGCCGCAACGACGGCGTCTTGCTCGTCGCCGCTCAAACTGTGATGAATTCCGGCGACGTTTCGCTCGATATTGCCGATCGCATTATTAAAGGCTTAGACCTTAAGCCGGGCGATACCTTAGCGCAAACTGATCAGCCGGTTCCAGGACCTCGCCTGCAAGATATTCTCGATCTCAGTGTAGATTCTGAGATGACGTTGCACGAAAATTACAGCTTCTGGGTCGATCCAGCTGAACTAAACGATCCACAAGTACAGTCTGCGATTGAGCAAACCCGCGAACAGGTTTTACCAACCGCCCATGTTCCACACATCGATGGCGCATACTGGTGCCGGATGCAACGTGAGTTCGTCCGTTGGGTGCGCCCAGAGCCAGAGGCCCACGTTCTCGACGCATTGGCTCGCCTACACCAGGCACGTGAACTCGGTTTCGACGGCGGTCGTTTCGTTGGCGCCTTCCGTGCACTTGGTTTAATGATTCCGGTTTTTGAGCTTGACGCGGGCAGTGAAGCCGATGAGCTAAGTGAGCCGATGGCTGTGCTTGCCCAGCGCCTTGACGAGGCGTTGGCTGTCACTGAGCCGTTGACTGCTGAAGAGCGCCGGGCGCGGGCTGGCATTATTTCTCGCCAAGTGACTTTGCGCTAATCAATTTTGTTGCGGGGGTAGAGATCGTGAGCTTACTCCTGGAAAGTTGGATGTAATAATTAGCTTCCTTCTTTCTTGGACCAGTCCACGTCTCTGCCCTCCTTCATGTCATCAATGTGGGCTTGTCCACGACGCAAACATATTCCATCACTAACGAGAACTTTACTGAAAATTTGGAGTATTGTTACATACTGTGAATATCGAACAACATGTTGCAGTCATTATCCCGGCAATGAATGAAGAAGAGCGGATTTCCGCCACCATCGGCGCCGCCCGGGCTATTCCGCATGTCGATCTCGTCGTCGTCGTCGATGACGGTTCGTCAGACAAAACCCAAGAAGTTGCTCGCCAAAATGGTGCAACTGTTGTCCGCCATGCCGTTAATCGGGGCAAAGCTGCTGCGATGGAAACAGGGGCTGCAGTTGTTGCCATGCGCGACGTCGAAGGGCAACCGGCTCGTGCGCTTCTCTTTCTCGATGCCGACCTGGGCGAATCAGCTATAGAATGCGCCCCGCTCGTCCACACCGTATTCAGTGGAACAGTTGACTGCGCAATCGCCTATCTACCGCCACAAAAAGGCGCTGGCGGTCACGGGATCGTCACGAAAACCGGACGCAACGGGATTAAAGCACTCACTGGCTGGGTTCCCCGCCAACCACTATCTGGTCAGCGATGCATCACCCGCACCGCGTTCGATGTTATCACCCCACTAGCGCCGGGTTGGGGTGTGGAAGTAGGAATGACGATCGACCTGCTCGTTGCCGGATTCACCGTACAAGAAGTGCCGTGCGATCTACATCATCGCGTCTCAACTAACGATTTTGCCGGCCAACTCCACCGGGCTGCCCAACTGCGTGGCGTACTCAAAGCATTGGCTTCACGTACGATCCACCGTCATACGGTACACACCGCACATCGTCCCCCAGTCATCGACGGCGAACCGTTTAACGCCTACGGAGCCTAAACCGCGTTCTTGGCGCGTTGCGCGCCACTAGGGATAGCGGGGCACCGAAGCCAACTCCGATCAAGAGAATAACCAAACCAGAATCATTGAGCGCGATCGCAACAAAAATCAACACCAGCACAGAGCGATCAACCCAGGCAATATCTGGCCCTAGACCGTTATCATCCGAATACCTATCAGCGGTAGTAACCAACTCGGCGATACGTGCGCGATAATTCCAGTAGCCCGCCGCAACGAGTGCGACGATGAGCCACACAAACCACGGCGCCGAACCAAGCATAAACATCAATTTGCGATAGACGATAGTGACCGCCTCGCCGTCGATAAGGCTTTGGAAAAAGCGGGCCACGTGAGTCCAGGATTCCTCAGGGCGTAACCAGTCTACAAACGCAACCGCGATCCCGATCCCAGTTCCAACGCCAAGGACAGTGAGGAGTGTTCGGGGCGTGAGAGTTCGTCCACCCAAGGCAATAAAAAGCACGAAGAAGGCAGTGAATAACGCCGGGACGCCACCAAAATCTGCACCCAGGGAACCAGCTCCGTCAAGAATAATTGCACTCAGTCCCATCACGATTACGGTGCCTGGAACTGTCACGTTGCGATAGCGCAACCGCATAAACTGCACTGCGATAATCGTCAACCACAACATCGAAATAGCAAAAATAGTAAACGGCGCATTGGATAAACCATAAAAACGCCCACCTTGTTGCGGCTGATCGCCGAGCACCGACGACGAATGCAACATCGAACCGGCCAGCACATCGATGCTCAAAACGCTGGCGCTCACTAGCGCCACAACTGCCGAAGGCTTACTTGTACCAGCACTCAGATAAGCACCGCAGGCACTCACCGCCATCACGATGAGTAGAAATACAACCGTCGAATATGGCCAATTCCACCACGGAAGCAAGTTGGCAAGGAAAGAAGAAACCGGCATCATAGCTACACTCAAGCCAAAAAGTGTGTGCGCCTGGCTCATATCAAGATGCTCACCGCTGCGAATTGCTCTCCACCTCAGCCAGCCCCACCAGCCCAGAAAAATAACAGCCATCGCGCTAAAAAGCACATAGAACGGGCCAACAGCTGGACGTACCGCGATTGCGCGCGCATCGTCGTCGCGTAGCTGGGTAGCGATATCTGAGGCTGGAACCGGCCCGGAGGTGTTAGTTGCAATAGCTGATCCGACGAAGTCAGGAATTGGCCGTTCGCCAAGCTGAGTCATAATAAACTGTGGCAGGTCGGTAAGCTGAATAAGGCCGCGGTGCCGTGTGGAATTCGTATATGCCAAACTACTTGGTTCAATATCTGCCCCGATAGCAGTAAAGAACTGCAAGTGGGCTGTTTGACTATCAGAATCAGCAACTGAAGCAAGGATTATCGTAGCGCCTGGATCAATATGTTCGACGAGTTTCCCAATCTGCTCATCGAGCACCGCAATATCTGCCGTTGCTTGAACTGATCGAGTATCGGCACTAGCAAAAGCGGCTCGCAAATCAGCGAGCATACCTTTCGATTTTTGCCCCACTGCTGGCTCAACCCGCCCATCACCTGCCCGCCGGTTAATGATCTGGCCCATATCCACCACAACGAGATCAGCGTCAGAAACCTGGCGATAGAGCTGTGCAGCGTCAACAGTCAAACCGTTTTCCGTCTTCGCGTTGCGATGTTGGCGCTGTGCCAGTGGCATATTCGACGACGAACGGGTAGCCAACGCCGCACCAGAACCAATCGTTGCCACCGAAATATCGGCACGGGCAAGTTCGTCACCCAAGGTAGTATCTGGAACATCATAGGGTGAAGATTTTTCGCCCTCCAACCGTGCCGCTTCAACCTCCTGCGGTAAAACCCCATCGTGTGAAGCTGTTACCTGGCCGGCGCAGCCATCGGCGATCGGGTCACCTGCCCGCACACCTTGGCTGATAGTTAGCCAGCCGGCGTTCGGACAAGTTGTTACTCCCAGAGTTTTAACAACCATATTCGCCGATGCGCCACGCTGGTAAAGCTCAGCCAAAACCGGGGTTTTTTCTGGCGAAATATCTTCCCATACCACCCCGCTAAACCCGATGAAAACTGTCTTGTTCCCCGGGCCAACGTGGACTGCGCCGTCGTCACTAATCACCGTTCCACGCCACGCTGGAGCTAAGAGGATGCTGAGGAAAACAACCACAATCGTTACCAGGCACCCCCACCATCGGCGCACATCACGGCGACTGCTTCGCGTGTTCGAGGTGGGTTCTTCGCTTCCCGATCTGCTCATCGCAGCACTCGAACATTGAGAGCCTGCGGAAGGATCTGGGAATGAACTCGGTTGGTATATCCCAAAACGTCACCATCGACCTGCACCGGATGAGCATGCTCGGTTTCCAGTGAGGCTTGGGTAATACGGTGAACATCGAGGGCAGCTTGTGCCGGAATACCCGGGATTTCAGTACTTGTTTGCCCGCGGCTTTGGTTACCAGCCCGGCGCAGCAGATCAATCCAGCCGATAAGCCCGCGCTTGGTGTCAATAATAGCCAACTCAATCCAACCATCGTCAGCTTGAGCAGTTGCATCAAGAACGATTCCACCAACAAGTTCACCGCAGTTGAGGAACATAACAGTGCGAGCATCAGTTTTCAGCGGTCTGCCGTTCCGGCCGGTCGTAATCGTTGCCTTCATCTTAGGCGCTAAAATGTGGGGCAGTGCGGCCTTAACATAGGCTGCCCAACCGAGATAGTCTTTAAGTTTCTGATTGGCTTGGGCTTCGGCCATGATTTCAGCATCGAGCCCCATTCCAGAATTGACGACGAAGACGTATCGTCCTGCTTCAGCAACATAATTGTGTTCGCCTCGCAAATGTTCCGGCAACGCAACTGAAGGTTTACGCACCGTCAGTACGCCGACGTCGATCTTGCGGTTCGCGCCAGTTAGTGCAATCGTTGCCAGCTGGTGGATATCGTCTAGGGGTAGATTCAGATTTCGTGCCAATAAGTTGCCGGTACCCACTGGCAGTAACCCGATGGGAATACCGGAGTGGATTAATCCCTCAGCAACCACTCGCACCGTACCATCCCCACCGGCTGCAATCACTACCGAGGCTCCTGCCTCTATTGCTTGCTGGGTTTGGCTAACACCTGGATCCTCAGCGGTGGTCTCTAACCAGATCGGTTCGGGCAGTGAGGCATCGTGGGCCACACGGCTCAGCTCGGCACGAATCTGATCCCAGTTTGCTTTCTTCGTCGGGTTATATACCACGTAGACCGGCCCGTGGTCGGACTGCAAACTAGGCACACTCGATTCTGTTTCCTCCACGCGCGCCGTGCTAGTTCGACGTCGTTCTAGGACTATCGCGCGAATGGCGCGCCTGTTTTCTAGCATGCCGATTAGTGCCACAAGGCTAACGATAAAAGTCAAGACTAAGAGCACTAATTCCCATTTCATAGTCTTGATTCTACTAGAAGTTGTTCTACTCTTTGACACTGCTTCGTCTCATTGCGCGCTGAGCATTAGGAAGGCGGGCAAAAACGCATTAAACTTGTGGCTATGATCGATATTCGTACCCTTCGCGATAATCCAGAAGCAGTCCGCGCCTCCCAACGTGCCCGCGGCGATGATCCCGCACTTGTTGATGCTGTTCTTGCTACAGATGAAAAACGCCGCTCCACCCAGCAGGCCTTTGAAGATCTGCGCGCTCAGCAAAAGAATCTTTCTCGCACGGTGGGTAAAGCCTCACCTGAGGAACGTCCAGCGATTTTGGCTCAGGCAAAAGAAATGTCGGAACAGGTCAAGCGCCTAGAATCCGAAGCCAGTGCGGCGGCAGCTGATTTCCAGGCTGCGATGCTCAAGATTGCCAACCTTGTTCTGCCTGGCGTTCCAGCCGGCGGTGAAGATGATTACGAAGTATTGCGCGAGGTCGGCACGATCCGCGATTTTGCTGCCGAAGGATTTGAGCCTCTCGATCATCTCGACGTGGCTGAGGGCCTCGACGCAGTTGATATGGAACGCGGCACGAAGGTTTCTGGTTCGCGTTTCTACTACCTTAAAGGCATCGGGGCTCGGCTCGAGCTCGCATTGCTGACGATGGCTGCCGATCAGGCAGAAGCCAACGGTTTTACGTTGATGAACACCCCCACTCTGGTGCGACCAGAAGTGATGGGCGGTACCGGATTCTTAGGTGCACACGCCGATGAAATCTACTATCTTCCAGCCGATGATCTCTACCTAACTGGCACCTCAGAAGTAGCTCTGGCCGGCTACCACACTGATGAGATTCTCGATCTGAGCGCAGGCGCAAAGCGTTACGCTGGCTGGTCTACCTGTTATCGTCGCGAAGCTGGCTCCTATGGCCGTGATACGCGCGGAATTATTCGCGTCCACCAATTCAACAAAGTTGAAATGTTCTCGTTTTGCACGGCTGAAGAAGCAGCTGAAGAACATTTGCGTTTCTTGGCCTGGGAAGAAGAAATGATCCAAAAGATGGAACTTCCTTACCGGGTCATCAATACTGCTGCGGGCGATCTTGGCTCTTCGGCGGCACAAAAGTTTGATTGTGAAGCATGGCTTCCAACCCAAAACCGTTATATGGAAGTGACCTCGACGTCGAATTGTACAACCTTCCAGGCTCGCCGCCTTGGTATCCGCGAGCGCGCTGGTGATGGCTCAACCCAAGCTGTTGCTACCCTCAACGGCACGTTAGCAACTACGCGATGGCTGGTTGCTATGTTTGAAAACCATCAGCAAGCTGACGGTTCCCTATATATTCCACAAGCCTTGCGTCCTTATCTTGGTGGCCGCGAGCTTGTCTCACCGATTGGTGTTTCGTAAAAACGTGACTATACATAACTCTCAACAGTCCGCAGATGATTTGCCGGACTCGTTGCCATACTTTACTGACGTCCTGCGCGCTTCGTCGCTCCCCAAAGCAGGACCAGACTTGTTGCTTGCTATTGATCTAGATGGCACAACCTTGCATCATGACGCAACGGTCTCTGAGCGGATGCGTCAGGCGGTTCATGCTCATATTGCTGCCGGAACAACTCTTATTTTCGCTACCGGACGCGGTATTACCGGAACTCAGGTAGCACTGGGGGATATTGGGATTGAGCGCGGTGTAGTAGTGGCCTGTAATGGCGCTATCACTGCCTCAATCGGAGGTGTAATTCCTGATTCTGAAACTACCCCGCTACCTGATTTTTTGGGTGAGAACGGTCCGGCATTCCGATTGGTTGCTTCGCATACGTTTGATCCTAGTCGCGAGATTGAGATTTTATCTGCGGGGCTACCTAGCGATGTGTGGTTTGCTTTGGAAACCCTTGACGAACCTACGCGCGTAACCTATCCGTTCCCTCCCGATGAATTGTCTGGTCCGAGCAGGCTGGTACCGTTATCGGAATTATCTTCAACAAAAGCTACCCGGCTAACTGTTCGCGCTGCGAAAATGACGGCACGCGAACTCCTTGATGCGGTAGCGGAGTTGGGTTTGCATGGCGTGGAGTATGCGGTGGGTTGGTCTGCCTGGATGGATATTACTCCCGAGGGTGTTTCTAAAGCCTCAGCGCTCGAAGAGTTGCGCCTGCGGTTTGGCATTGACCCATACAACACTGTTGCGGTGGGCGATTCCGGGAACGATGTGGCTATGTTGGAGTGGGCAACGGTCGGTGTTGCGATGGGCAATGCTCCCCAGTATGTTCGCGAGTATGCCGATGCGTTAACTGACCATGTTGACGACGACGGGTGTGCCGCTGTTTTAGAGGCTTTGCTATAACTATCCCGGCGTGGCACGTTGGTTAGGCTCAGTGGCACGTTGAGCTTGGCTCTCAGCTGCACGTTTGGGAGGGCTCGGTTGCACTTCTAGCTGCGCTTAGCTGCCTGTCCGGCAATCATGGCAGCCAATGCCGGCAAAGCAATATAGAGCCCTTCTTTAATCATAATTGCGCCCGAATCATTGATCGGAACAGCTATGAAAATCCCGGCAGCAATACCGGCTGCAACCGGCAAGAAACCATATCCCGCAGTGATCTCCCGCAAGGACGCCAGATGCACTCCGCTGCGAGAATTAAGATACGACGTAGCATAAACAGCTGCAATAGCAAAAATAATCACTACAGCTATCAAGATAAGCAAATCCGGACGCCCCACGAACGAACGAACAACGTCACGGATTTTCCCGCCAACGATAGCCCAGCTATCTGTGCTACCAAACCTAGACCAGAATCTACCGATATGTGACTGTCCGCCGCGCGCAACATCAACGAATCCAACCGCAGACATCACAGCAACGGTGAGAAGAATCCAGGCAAGCACATGCCACCAACGCAATTTCTTGCCCGCGACAAGCAGCGCCGCTATACCAAATCCAGCAATAATTCCTGGAGGCCCACCAAAATCAGCACCCCAACCTGGCATGGCATCAACAGCGAGCATCAATAGCCCAACAGCAGAAATAATATAAGCGCTTACCTGCCCCACAGTCATCGAACCCCAAGGCAACGCCGCAATATCGTGTGTTGCTAGTTCGCCGTCGGAAACACTGCGTTGGCTGCTAGCCCGGCGTCGAAGATACGCAATAATCAGCAACGCGCCAACAAGTCCGCCCACGACAAGTATGAGATAGGTGCGATTAGAAATTCCGTAGTAGCGCCGTGAGGTTAAGATAAGTGAGCCCATAAACCCGTTGCGTTGGTGGGGTGAACCGGCAACGATATCCAGACTCAATATCACTGTTGCCACCAGCGCAATGAAACCGGCACGGTGTGGAGTTAGATGAGCGCATGCCACCATGCCGCCAGCAATCACACTGGTTGCCCCGATCGCCCAGGTTTGCATCATGCCCGGGCCACCCGGAAGATTCCACCAGGGCAAGAAATTTAAGATCATCGCAGCCGGCACCCACGCAAACGCCCACAGATTAAATTTTTCTAACCCAATCCAGATCCAGCGTGGTCCGCCCCAGCTAAGACCTTCTCGTTGTGGTTTGATCAAGAATACGGCCGTCAGGGCACTTGCGCCAAGCAAAACCACAATATTAAAGACCTGATACCATTTTGCCGACGATGACGCCGCAACACTAGAATGGCGTGCAATATCGAGCACTGGCTGTAGTGCGCTGGTCAAAGAATCTTCTGGCTGAACATGGAGTCCGGTGAGTTTTCCGGTGAGCAGATTGCGCACGTCGGCGGCGGTTATGAAACCTGTTGCCCGCGTCAAATCTGATTCGAGAACACTCGGGCCGCCGTGCCCATTGATCGCCATATTGGTTGCGAAGAAGTGCAGGTGAGCCCGCCGCCATTGATCTGCCATAGAGGCAATAATCACGGTACGCGGATGGTCAGCGTTGTTGTTTGCCGTCAATATGTTGATCAGCTTTTGTTCGATGAGTTTGGTTTGTGCAGGCACATCGAGATAGCGGGGCGCTCCACGAACACTTCCGATATCGGCGACGACGTCGCCGGGTGACGTTTGTAAAATTCGGGTTAATTCTCGCTGTGCTTTGGCGGCATTTGCTGGGTCTCCACCATCTGGAAGCGCATACCACTGCTGGACGCTACCATCGTTGGATGCCACTGGAATCGTCGCGTTTGTTCCGATGGCAACGACGTCGTGCGAAAAAAGCAGATCTTGCGGCCACTGGGTTTTCTCGATATGTTGGGTGAAATTTCGAATATGTACCGGTTGAGGTTGCGTTTTGGGTAGGCTTGCCGGATCTTCAATAATTGTGGCGGCGTGACAATCGTCGCCATATTTCTCGATGTATGTTTCTGGAAGCCGATCTGAGACATCTCGTGACGTACGTAACTGCATCCATCCTTCTGACGGACATGTGAGCGGAGACACGGATCGTGGACTCAACGCCGCAAGTGAATAGTTTTCGAGCAAGGTTGCTAACTGGGGATCGGCGAGATTAAGATCGCTCGGGCTAACCCCTGACATACCAATGAAAAGTATGGAATCTCGGGAAGAAGTCGGTGCCGCAGGCGATAAAGCCAGAGCAGAACTAGCCGCTCCGGCCATACCTAAAACACCGAGCAAAGCCAACATTATGGAAATAATTCGTCGCCGCACATCTACCCTTTCACGTCGTTCTCTTTCCATAGTAAAACAAATATCTGCGTTACCAGCTTTCACTCGGGTCGCAATTCCCTTACAATAATGGAGGTGTTAAGATTCCTTCGTGGTTTCTTGAGACTAAGGAGAGTTGTCAGAGCGGCCGAATGAGCTGGTCTTGAAAACCAGTATGCAGTAACCCTGCATCAAGGGTTCGAATCCCTTACTCTCCGCTGTTTGCCTCGCGCAAACATTCAAGGAGACGTGGCTGAGTGGCCGAAAGCGCTCCCCTGCTAAGGGAGTAGTCGCCTAAAAGCGGCTCGCGGGTTCAAATCCCGCCGTCTCCGCCATATCGGATATCCCCCGAGACCAGCGAACTGGTCTCGGGGGATATCTTTTCTGATGAGCCGGTGCGCGGGCAGGTTAGGGACAACTAGCCCACTCCAATCCCTCCTAAACGGGCTCTTCGCGTTTTAGCGGGGTGTGGAGATGCAGAAGTGGTGAAGGTAGTTCATGCTTAGAGTGTGAATCAAAAACTTGAACGTACCTTCACCGCTTATGATCCTACCGTAATTCTTGCTCGGCTTGTGAGTTTGAAAGATATTCGCGTCTTGGCGTATCACCGTCATGGCTCTCAACAGGAAATCGAAATTGAACAAGTCCTTAAGAGACCAACATGCCCACGTTGTGAAAGTCTTGCACGCGTTAAAGAAAGGCCAAGAGTACGGTATATAGATTTACCTGTCTATGGTCGGTCTATGAGCTTGTTATGGCGTAAGCACCGCTGGTATTGTCCAAACGTTGCATGTGATGTTGGTTCATGGACAAGTCAAGATAAACGTATTGCTGCTCAACGTTGCCAGATGACTACCAGGGCAGCTAAATGGGCGACCCAGCAAGTAGGCATGGGACGAACAATTAGCGAAGTCGCAGCTGAACTTGGTTGTTCTTGGCACACAGTCAATGATGCAGTAACTATGTATGGTCAAGTGTTACTACAAGCAGACCGTAAGCGTTTAAACAAGACTCACGCAATCGGGCTTGATGAAACAAGTTTCGTTCGCATACAAGGACACCGCACAAGTTATGTCACTACGGTATGTGACGTCGAGCATCATCAAATCATTGATATTATCCCAAGCTGTAACTACATAGACGTAGCCCGCTATTTAAAAGACCAGCCCAACGCTTGGAAAGCACGAATCCGCTATGCCACTTTAGACATGAGCCCAACATACCGTGCTGTGTATAACGTGGTATTACCCCAGGCAACTCAAATAGCTGATCATTTCCATGTGATTACGTTAGCCAATCGTGTGTTAGATACTGTACGTAGACGCGTACAAAATCAGACCTTGGGACACCGTGGGCATAAAAAAGATCCTTTATACAAGATTCGGCGTTTACTGACATATGGTAGTGAAAAACTACTGCCAGCAATGGTCCAGCGTCTAGAAAGCATGCTTGTGTTAGGAGATCCTCACGCTGAAGTAGCGATTGCGTATCGGATAAAAGAACGCTTACGAGAGTTTTATCAGCAAACAGATCTTGGTGTTGCGACCACCATGCTTGCAGAATTGATACAAACATGCCTGGATGTGGCTATGCCCCCAGAAATTCAGCAGCTAGGACGCACGCTACAACGATGGCAGCTTCAAATCTTGGCGTATCATCAAACGCATCTTTCTAATTCCATCACCGAGGCGTTAAACAATCTCATCAAACGTATTAAACGTATCGGATTTGGGTTCACGAATTTCAACAACTATCGCATTCGTGCATTACTGTATGCCGGTAAACCTAACTGGAGACTGCTGCATAATATCTTCGTGTAACCTGTTTACCAGTGAGAAGATCACAAGGCATTTTCTATCATCGAGTGTTGCTCGCACTAACACCAACGGGTTAACAAAGACAATGTATGTTGCTTACTTTTATATAGTTATTCCGGGCCACTAAAAATCTCATCACCACCACATTAACGCCAACGAAAACACAGCTGCTAACTTTAAAATCACTACACCAGCACCTGATACTAGGCCAGTAAACCCACCGAGTAACAACGTTTCACCCCGCTAAAACGCGAAGAGCCCCTAAACGACCCACTTACCTATAAACAGCAGCATCGCAGGGACAACTAGCCCACTCCGATCCCTCCTAAATGGCCCACTTACCTATAAACAGCAGTATCGCAGGGACAGCCAGCCCACTCCGATCCCCTACTCAACCACTTCCAAGCAATATGAGCAGAATTTAGTCCTAATTGTCCGCTTATCGGGTTGGGGTGAGCGGTGCGCCTGTTCCGAAACCGGGGTATATGGGGCGATGTCCTCATATACGAGGACATCGCCCCATATACCCCGGTTTTGACACACGTTAGGGTTTTACGTAGCCGTGAAATTGGATTTATGCGGGTTGAGTGACAGTAACAGCCAAGTTTCACTGGACCAGGCAACAACCAGAACCCGATTCCGCCGAGCCGGTGGCAGTACCAGCCAGGTTTCACTAAACAATTAGCAGTAACAGCCAAGTTTCACTGAGCCGGTGGCACTCAAAACGGGTTAGGCTGATTCGTTAGCCATTATTTTGCCGAGAGCTTGGCAGGTAGGTTCTAATCGGCTGGGATGTTTATACTTAAATTAATGTGCGGGTGCTCTTCTGGCATCGCGCGTGACTTATAAGGAGTAAATATGACTGACGTTTCATCCTCAGCCAACGAGAACCCACGTTTCAAGCCACCCTACATCGACGTTGAAATGCCTTCGGTTTATAACGCCATGGAAGGTGTTGCAGTTGCATTGGGCTCGGCATTTGACGAGGTGGAACTCGACCGCAATTTTGTCGAGTTGGCTTATGTTCGCGCCTCACAGCTTAACGGTTGCAGCACATGTCTCTCCGTACACGTACCGCGTGCATTAAGCGTTGGCGTTACTCAACAACAAATCGATCTACTACCATCGTGGCGGCACGCGAAGAAGGTTTATTCCGATGCGGAAAAGATGGTGATCGAGATGGCCGAAGTTATTACTCGCCTGCCCGAAGATGCCTCCTACGAAGATCTGCTTAGCCGTGCTCGGGAGTTCTTCACCAAAGAACAGCTAGTTGCCTTGGAATGGGGAATCATCGCAATCAATGCCTTTAACCGAGTTTCCGTCGTTTCCCAACATCCGGTTCGCAAGCGGCCACGCAACTAACCCTTTGGTGCACAACCACTCTAGGATCGTCATAAAGGTTGAGGGCCACGCAGCGCGTGGCCCTCAACCTTTATAGGTATTGAAAATGTTTACGAATTCAACACGGCTTACTTCTGGTATCCGTGTGGATTCTTTTGCTGCCAGTTCATCGAGGTAGCTGCCATATCATCCATGGTGTACTGGGCTTCCCACTGCAGGTCCTGGCGAGCCTTGGACGCATCGGCGTATGAGGACGCAACGTCGCCGTCACGACGCGGCTGGATAACGTACGGAATCTCTTTGCCCACTGCCTTCTCGTATGCCTTGATAACTTCGAGTACGGAGTAGCCGTGACCAGTTCCCAAGTTGTATACATAAACACCGGCCTGTTCGATATTCGACGCGGCAGCAACGTGACCTTGGGCTAGATCCATGACGTGGATATAGTCGCGCACACCGGTACCGTCGGCAGTATCGTAATCATCGCCAAACACATTGACCTTTTCGAGTTCTCCGATCGCAACTTTGGCAACATATGGGGTCAGATTTGCTGGAATACCCTTAGGATCTTCACCGATCAACCCGGATTCGTGTGCACCTACTGGGTTGAAGTACCGTAGCAAGACGACTGTCCATTCTGGATCAGCGCGATGCAGATCGGTCAAAATCTGCTCTTCAAATACCTTCGTCCAACCATATGGGTTAGTTGCTTGAGCAGCCGGAGTTTCTTCGGTGATCGGCAGGGTTTGCGGATCGCCATAGACGGTTGCCGAAGATGAGAAGATAATCTTCTTCACTCCGTGGCGGCGCATCGAACGTAGCAAGACCAGTGCGCCACCGACGTTGTTGTCATAGTATTCGAGTGGCTTTTCAACGGACTCACCCACTGCCTTCATTCCCGCGAAGTGAATAACCCAGTCGATCGTGTTCTCGGTGAAAATCTGATCGAGGAGTTCTTCGTCGCGCAGGTCGCCTTCATAGGCGCGTACTGGTTTGCCGATGATCTGTTCGACGCGTTGGAGAGCTTGCGGGGATGAGTTGGAATAGTTATCGACGCACACGACGTCGAAGCCTTTTTCCACGAGTGCCACGGTGGTGTGGGTACCGATATATCCAGCGCCACCGGCAACAAGAACTGTTGTCATTTCATTCACCTGTCTTAGTTGATTGTTCAAAGGTTCCGTTTAGTTTTCGGGGGTGAATCCGAGGCCTTCAAGGAAGCCTTGAGTGATTCGGTGGTCCTTAAACACTGCGGTATTTTCTAGGATACGCTGGCAGACGCTTCCAAGCTCGTCCCGAATCGCTTGTGCGATAACATCCGCATCACGACTATCTCCAATCAGCTCGCGCAATTCTGCGAAAACACCAGCAAATTCGCTGAGTTCTTCGGGCAGTTCGCGGTCTTCTTGTAGGAGTTGAGCTAGCTGGTCGAGCTGAGTGTCCAGGCGGCCAGGCAAAATAAACAGACCTTGAGCTTCAATCAGTCCGATCGATTCTTGCTTGATGGCAAAGAACTCTGGGTGGGCGTGGAAGACTCCTTCAGGGTACTCTTCGCTGGTGATATTCGATCGGAGAATGATCGACATTTCATATCCGCGTTCAGTGAGTAAAACTGTTGGCGATACGGCAGAAAATACATCGTCACCATCGCGCGGAATAATGCCGAGTTCTTCGTTATGGTAGTTGATCCAGGCTTCGTGGATGCGTGCGGAGAGCTCTTCAATCGCTTCACGATCCGTTGATACGACGCGCACTGCAGTGTTGTGCCAGTCTAGGATCTCGATTCGTGCTTGCGGGAAGTCAGCAGCGATGAAGGTCTTCCAGCTCCCAGCAACATGCATTGGGAGCTTTTCGCCACCGGCCTGATAGTGATCGTGACCTAATACTGATCCTCCAATACGTGGCAGTGCCGCGTTGGAGCCGATAAACAGATCCGGGAACTGGTCTACGAAATCCATTAATCGGCGGAAAGTTCCGCGATCGACGTGCATAGGCGTATGCTCGTAATTTACTGCAATGCCATGCTCGTAGAGGTAGCCGTATGGGGAGAATTGCCAGAACCACGACTGCCCATCAAGGGTTAATGGCACGGTACGCAACGTGAATTTGGTTCGGCCAGCAAAGCCTTCATTTTCGTGGCAGATTGAGCACTTGGGGTAGCCGCCTGCTACTGAGTTTCCTGCTTGGGCTTTAGCTGCGCTCTTAAACTCCGGCTTGGCTTTGTTAATGGTAATAATCAGACCGTTGGTTTCAAAGCGTGGATTTTGATCGAGTACCGAGCGGCGAACATAGTTGTTCTTGATCGAATAATCGTAGAGGTTCGCCATGGCTTGGGAGCCACCGTGGGTTTCGACGTCGGTGAGAAAGACGCGTTTCATCGCCGAGGGCGATAAGCTCACGATCCCCATCATTTGGTCGCATAGGGACTCAGCTTGGCTCTCGTCGAACAACCCGGCAGCTATTCCGGTTTCGCGTAACTGTTCGAGGATCGCATCGGGGCGCTCATGGTCACTGCCGGTTGCGCCGGTTGGGCGATATGAGTTCAATCCGAAAAGCGCGAAGATCTGGTTGCGTGCCCAGTCACTATCGGTGGGGTCGAGTTTGAGATGAGTGTGAGCGTAGTCGATGAGAGCATCGACTGCAGAATAGAAATCGGTGAGCTTATCGTCGCTCATGTTACTTCTCCTCGTGTCCGTTGTGATCGCCGTCGTTGCCGTTGTAGACGTCGGTGGCGATCTTACGCATCTGGTCATATTTGCGTTCAATATCGGCAACGAGAGCGATTTGGTTGCGGGCACGCACGAGATTATGTTCGCTGTAGGCGGTCGCAAAGTAAATATCGCCATCGATATAGTCGGTTAAGAAACGCATACCGCATTCGGCGGTCATCAGCTTTACCGAAAACGCTAACAGGTCGAGTTCGGCTGGGGTGAGGGTTTCGCGCAATACCGGGATAAATCCTTGACAGTATGCGGTGTAGAGTTCGAGCCCGAAGCCGACTTTCGCGGTGTCTTTTTCGTCTTCGTCAGCCAGGGCGGCTCCGGTTCGTAGCGCGTCTCCGAAGTCGTAGAGTAGCGATCCGGGCATCACGGTATCGAGATCGATCACGGCTCGGGCTGCGCCGGAGTCTGCGTCGAGCAAGATGTTGTTGATCTTGGTGTCGTTGTGCGTTACGCGCGACGGGATCTCGCCAGTAGCCAAGAGGTCGGTGACGTGTGAGTATTGTTCGGCGCGCTCGGTAAAGAACGCGATTTCTGCCTCGACGTCAGCTACGCGCCCGGCCGCATCCTTTTCCACTGCTGCCAGCAGGTTTTGGTAGCGTGTTGGCGTGTGATGGAAAAACGGAATGGTTTCGGCTAGGAGTGTGGCATCGAAGTCGGCTAGGTCGTTTTGGAACTGGCCGAATGTGCGCGCTACTGATCGCACCATCTGCGATGAGGTAGCTAAGGAGTAAGACAGTGAATTATCGATGTAGCGATACATCCGGAAGAATTCATCTGCGTGCTCGTAGTAGAGTTTGCCATCGCGAGTGGGAATGATCTCCAAGGTTTCCTTACCTTTACGGGCAAGGTGCTCGGTGACGAGCTTGATGTTGTTCATCAAGCTCGCTACGTCTTTGAAGATTGTGGTGTTGATGTGTTGCAAGATGTAGTCGCCGCTCGTGGTCTTGACCCGATAGGTGCGGTTGATGTGCCCATCACCCCACGGAATGCTAGATTCTAGCTCACCTGAGATAGCGAACTGGGTTGCAATATCTAATACTTCACTCATGACAGTGACTTCCATTCGATTGCTGATGGTGCGAGATCGAACGAATCGGTCGTTCCGTCAGGCAACGTAACAACGGTTTGCTGTGGGTTTTCGGAGTTGTTCGTCACGGCATACATGTTGTTGTGGGCAAAGTAGGCAACTTCGCACTCGGGGTTCGATGAACTCCACGTCACGTACTGGTCTTCTTTTTGGGCAGCATAGAACAAGATGCGTTCAAGCAACCGTGCATTGAGTGCAGAGTATGGCAGGCCGGAGAGGTAAACACCGCGCCCAGCATCGTAGGAATTGACTGCGAGCTGGACTTGTCCGTCAAGACCAGAAATTACTGTGGTGTTTTCCGAGATCGGGAAGGTGTTCATAATCGCTTCACCGAAATCGAGTGCTTGACGTGGAATATCGTCGATGACGAAGTGTTCTTGCGTGATTTCTGGCCAGTATTTGTCTACGTTGAGGCTGTGGTAGATTTCTTGATCGACGCCGAGAATATCGGCGAGCTGGAAGTGACGGCCACCGTGTTCGATAGCGCTCGGCTGGCCGATACCAACGAAGCCTTTACCACCGCTGACCCAAGAACGAATGAGGGCTACAAGTTCGGGGTTCTTCCATGCTTGTGCGCCGGAATATGAGGTTCCTTGTGGTCCGGCGTTGATAATGACGTCGATGTCTGGGTCGATACCGTTGGTGAGGATGTCATCAAAGCTCAAGAATCGTACATTGACGCGCATGCCCGATAGTGCTTCGAGGATTCCGTAGAACGAGCGGTTGTACTTGTTCGGTAGCGCGTGGGCCACGGTAAATTCTTGCCATGAGCGGCGCGCACCCCAAGCGTCAAGCAGTGCAACAGTGAGCTGGGTTTGTGCGCCTTGACCACCGGACTTTTCGTAAATGTCGCGGAATTCGTTGGAAATTGTGGCGACGTCGTCGACGAATTTCGGGAACTGGTATGCCAAGGAGAGGTATCCGCCGTATCCCATACGCTCTAGTGGGGAACGAAGGATTGCGCGGCGTGCCTTACGCCAGTTATCCCAAGCTTCGATCGAAGGATCAGCACCTTCATAGAAAGAATCTGGGAAGAAGTAAGGCAAGAAGCGACCCTCATGATACTTTACGCCTTTGATGTCGGCGATCATGCGGGTGGTGGTGCCATCGCCAACCGAGCCAACGATCGCATCCATTCCTACTGCCGGGAATGTGTCCGAGTAAGGTTCGGTGCCGATCCACTGATCGCCAAGGAACATCATGGCTTCTTTGCCAGCGGCTTGGACTCGCTCAACCATTTGCTTCATTAATGAGTGGACGAAATTGGCGGTGAAATCGAGCCAGTCGCGCTGTTCCTTGCTGGGGTAGACGAAGGAAGAACCGTAGGAACCGCCGTCGACGAAATGTTCTGGGCGCATCCGATATCCGTATTCTTTTTCGAACTCGTCAAGTGCCCGCGGGGAGACGGTGACGGCGAAACCAGTCCAGTCCACGATCTTTTCTTTGCGTTCGTTGTTGAAGATCAGCGTGAACTGGTAGAAGAAGGTGGTGAATCGAACGACGTCGACGTGTGGGTTATCCACTAGCCACTGATCGAGCGTGTTGAGCATGAACTCTTGGATTTCGGGGTGGCGCGGATCGAAGGCGATTTCGTGTTCCTTATCGCCCCAATCGTTGGTGATGTGGTTATACATCTGCACTGGATCCCAAATGACGTAGGCCAAGAAGGTCACGGTGTATTCGTGCATCGGCTGTGCCTGGTCAATGTGAACGACGTCGGCTTCGGCGTCAAGTGACCACTGCTCGGTTGGGATAATCTCACCGGAGGTGCGATCGATAACTTCCCAGAATCTCTGTGGGCTAGCATCGCGGTTGATGGTGAGTTGCTCAGCAAAGTAGGTGTGCATCAGCGGCACGTCGACTGTGCTGCTTGTGGCGCGGGTCCGCTCGGACATGAGGTATACCATCGGGACACAATCCATGTGGTCTTTGATGAAATAGTTGTGACCACGGGTTGGGAAGTATGCCGAATAGATACGTTTGCCCATCTTGATGACGTCTTCATCAAGGTGGGTGCCGTCTGAATTACGGATTGCGTCCGCGCCCCATTTTTGGGCAAGTTCGTGTGACTGTTCCACGAAGTTTTCTTCAGTAGGCATCGTAAAGCGACCAACGCTCATTTTTTCTCCAGTGCTCGTATATAGGTTCTGTTTTTAGGTTGATGCGAAGTCATTTTTTGCAGCTGTTTGTGGTTGCGACGTTAGAAGTATACGGAAGTATCTTCATTATCCCTCCCCCTTGAGGACTGACTGGTACGTGTTCATGATTCACGCGGTTTCGACCATTTTGTGGTTTCGACCGTTGCTCAGGAGAATCGGTTCAATCGACATTCAACCGCGAAAATCGTAACACATTTGAGACCCAAACGACACACTTTATTCGCACGTTGCATTTTCTTTTTACAACTTAACAAAAGTTATTTTTATCTATACCATATTGGCCATACGACGAGGTGTTGCCAGCGTTGGAATGACGACGGCGATATCCCAACAAACTTACGAACTGAGGCTAAGCGTGGCACGTGAGAAATACTCAACTTCGGCTTATCAACTGATTAAATCTGGAGCCGTAGCACACCGGTCTGACTTGGTTCGCGAACTGGGCGTCTCGGCGTCTACCGCGTCGAATATCGTGCGCGACCTTCTAGCCCAAGGGCTGATCTCCGAGATCAACTCCCAGCAATCAACTGGTGGACGTCCAGCAAAAATTCTTGAATCGTCTGCGGTACCCGACGTCGTCGCCGTCGCCGAACTCGGAACTAGACATATTCGATATGCTGTGACGAACTCCGTCGAACCAACGATGCCAGCGCGCGAAATCCATCTACCGCAACTCACCGAACCCGAAGAAACAATCGATCGTCTCGTAAAGCTCTGGGGGCAGTTGCGCGACGAACTCTATCCCGGTGCCTCTATCTGCGCATACGGATTATCGGTATCAGCCCCGGTCAATTCCGCTACCCAACGCATTGTTATGCCGGCGCGAATGCTCGGCTGGCACAACACCGACTTAGCGGAACTGATCTTTCGGCGCACCGGCAGGCCGGCATGGATCGAAAACGATGCGCGCGCAGCCGCGCTTGGCGAAGTGCGGCGCGATGCGAACTGCCCGCAAACATTTATATACGTCAAGGCCGGATCTGGTATCGGTGGGGCGTTAGTGGTCAACGGGGAAGTGTTTGCCGGAGCAGGCGGAATGGCTGGAGACTTGGGGCATGCCCAGGTGGCCTCCGGATCGACGATCGTCTGCGGCTGTGGCCGCAGGGGATGTTTGGAAAAAGAGGCTTCTGGCAGCGCGATTCGAGAAAAAGCACTCGCGGCCGGGATCGTTTTGAATAGTATGCAAGATATTATTGATGCTAGCTTGTCACAAATGCCAGAAATAGTGCCGATGATTCGCCGCTCGGGCGAACTCGTTGGGCGGGCACTAACCCCGCTGGTGAACTTCATGAACCCCGAAGCCGTTATTGTTGGCGGGGCGCTTTCTGAAATCGGTGCTTTTATGAGCTCTCTGCGCGCCTCACTGTTTGCCACCGCCAGCTCCAGCTCCACCACCACCTTGAGCATCGAACCGTCTTTCTACAACAATAACTCTGCGCTAATTGGCGCTGCTCGCGCTGCCCACCGGCTGCTCGTCGATGCACAGGCGTGACGGAAATGGATGATGTGGGTGGATGATGTGGGTGGGTGGTTTCCTAAGCTAGCTAAAGCATCCGATAGTTGTGGATAATTAACACCTCCAGTTTTTATAAAAACTGGAGGTGTTAATTATCCACATGAGTTACTCAGGAATTCTGCGGATATCTAAGTTCTCCGAAATAAAATCAAACTGAGTTGATCGTGATTTAACTACTGGAATCAACTGTTGTTGTCTGCGACCTTTCTCCGGATGGAATTTTCCGTATATTACCATGGCGAGCGGCTTAGATTTTTGCGCATCATCTTCATCGAGTCGTTTGCTGCTTTCGTTGAGAAAAACAGGGATTTTCTCGATGAGATCAGCTGATCCACGTCCCAAATAGAATGGGAAGTCTGGAGCGAACGCTTTACGTCCTAGATAGGTTGCAAAACCAGGTGAAGCCAGCGCATTTTCGAGCTCGTCGATATGGTCAGAGGTGATACGGACGAGGAATTCACCATCTGCCAGATACGTCCTGTTGACTACTGAGGTTCCACCTTGTGCATCGGGTGTGAAAACGAGCGCCTTGCCTTTGGCTTTGCCGGCAGAAGCTCCTTGAACTATCAGATGTCTACGCCGAAAAAGTATCGATTCCGTCCTTGGATTAATCGTATGGAAATCATCAACGATGTTCGGGCGACGATCTTGACGAACAACAAATTCGACGTCGTTTAACCAATCTGGCCATTTTCCACGCTCAGCTCCCAAGGCGCCTGCAAGTAGCCCAAGAAGACCCGAACGAGTGGGCCATGACTCGGTACGAACGATGTTACCACTCACCGCTGGTCCAGCCCACGACTGTATCGGAGCACTGAGTCGGATGTACAACGATTCGATCATTGCAAAATCCAATCCACAATACGATCAATCATGCCGTCAAGACTGTCGCGTTCCACACCTGCAAAAAGCTCATCGGAAAATTCAGCAGTGCCGGACAGAACTTCAACTGGACCGAAATTATGTGGATCGAATGAGCGTGCTCGTTGATATTGTGCTGCGAGTTCTTTTATTGTTTCAGCTTCGTAACCACCATCCGGACCGACCAATACAGGCTTTTCAAAGCTATATGCGGTGCGGTAACGCTGTTCTTCAGCTAACACAAGGCTCGGCATTGTGTAAGGTGCAGTAGAGTTTTCCTTACCGCGTGGCATACCGTAAATCGCGGCTCGAATGAACTCCCGTAAGTTATCTCGCGTTTCTGGGAGTTCAAATGCGGTCCAAACTGCTTTAAGCTGATCTTTGTCGATCGAAATCGTTCGATAAAACGTGCCGTTAACATACCGAGACACTCCCAAATAGGTGGCACCAGATTCACGATTGCGCTCACGCACATCATCACCCGTGGAGAAATAATCTGACTCAATAGTCGCCGCGTGAGTAGTAACTCCAGGCGAAACAGATATCGCTGCTTCAGTATTTTTTTCTGGCGCATTAGCGAACATACGACCAAAAGCAGCAATCGCTAATGATCCCGTCTTACCATCGGCAATATATTCATTGTTTTCTTCACCATCGATTAGGCTCTGCGCTAAGGTTGTTAATTCTTCTACCGAGAGCCACGCGGAACGATCTGATTCTTTCTCTGCTGCTTCGCTTTTGGTTAGCTCACCGATACGTTTCGCTGCGGGCTTGCGCAATGATTCTTTTTCAATCTCTGGATTCAATTTAGTGGCGATATCGAGCACTTCGTCAACAAGTTTTCCAGAACGCACTGAGAGATCTAGGCTAGCTTCTTCATATTTTCCGCGGATACCACGCTTAATGCTCTGAGATGAGTGCATCGCGCGCAATGCACCACCCAGCATAAGACGTTTCGGAGTTCCGGAATCGTCGCGATTAAGGTTCGAATATGGGACGTTAGAAATTATGTGTAGTGTTAGATTCTTTGCCATGATTTTCCTTAAGTTGCTTTATGGATGGTAATTAGTTCTCAGAAGTATCAGCAGTTTGGCCGATACTGCCGTAATAGTCTTTTAAAATTTGCATTCTTAACGCACGGGACTCCTCGCTTACGCCATTTCCCCATCGGGTAAGTAATCGATAAATTGAGAAATAATCGCATGCTGGAGGATTCGTTAATGAGTTTGCCATTTGCATTAATCGCCAGATAGACCGAAATGCTTCTTCAAAATCTTGGGTGTGAATGTAGGATAAACGTCGAGCAATCTCATCTGGTTTTCTAGGGTCGAAAGAAACCTGTTGGTCTTGTTTCTTTTGTCTAGCCCACGCTACCGTCAATTCACTACACCAAGTACCAAATGATTTGAATTTTCGTTCCTCAGTTTCTTGAGACTGTGGAATATCAATAAATTCAGCAATAAGAGCAGCCACTCGCACTGCTGTTGTGCGAA
This sequence comes from Arcanobacterium pinnipediorum, assembly GCF_023973165.1. Taxonomy (NCBI): domain Bacteria; kingdom Bacillati; phylum Actinomycetota; class Actinomycetes; order Actinomycetales; family Actinomycetaceae; genus Arcanobacterium; species Arcanobacterium pinnipediorum. The sequence goes on from NZ_CP099547.1 coordinate 1,860,785, forward strand.
CTTCTGGTCGCACATCGGGCCCTAACGCAGGGTATATGTATGGATATGCGTAATGTTCAGTAAACGGATCAGCTCCACGCCGAATGTTGGCTCGTTGTTGCCTAAAAGTATCTTTTGTTCGTCGATCTAGAATTTGATAGATCAACGCGTATTTTGCCTTATCGTCTACATTATTAACCACGTTACCCCTCCTATTCTTTCTAATTTTCCTCGGTTGTGCTGTAGTGATCGCGAATGATTTTACGAATGATACGCGAAAGACTTGCACGCACTGCATAAATTTGTTGCGAATGTTGACCAATAAATGGATCTGTTACTCGATCAAACGTTTGCATTGCCGCACGATACATTCCTTCTGCTAGTTCCTCACTGGCTAGAGTGCCAGCTCGAAGCTCACTCATATATGTTTCGTAAACTGGAGTTATTTGGCGCCAAAACTCAGCTGAAGCATCTGCCTTTGAGTTTTCTAGGGCATCTAATGCAAGTGCCGGGTAGCCACTAGCTTCACGTTTCGAATCTGAGGCATTTCGACGGCGGAACACTCCTGTAACACTACGATGGATAGTACGAATTAACTGCGCTTTCCATCGAACTTCGTTTCGCTGTTGAGGCCTTAACCCGAAACCCCAAACGTCAGGATCGGCGAAAAAGACCTCGGAGGCTCTTACACTGGGTGACGATGCAGTTCCTTCAATCTGGTGCCTAAAGAAAATAGGCATACGATCTTCAGCATCGCTTGGGAGCACATTAGCATTACCGGAATTCAATAAAGCAGCAAGTTTATCTTCGGCAGCCCACTCGATTGCCAAATCAGTTCCATCTCGACCAAAGTCGATTCGTTGAGCTTTCTTGGCACCATCACCCAATTTTGAATCTCCCATATAGAGGTACATTGGGTCATTCTCATTTCGAATATCCCACCACTCTTTTAACGCTTTTTCAGAGTCTTTACCGACATAACTAATTGGTAACCACTGTGGTGGAACACCTCCAACACGAACTCCAGCCAAAAGATATTGGCCATTTTCTTCGTTCCAATAACAAGCTGCAGTATTGGAGCTCCACGTCCCCATCCACAACGGATGAAGCAGTTCGTTTGGCAGCTTCGATAAACTCATTTCTCGGTCTGCCCATGCCGGAAGTCCTTGTCCTTCAACCCATTTCTTCGGCAATGACGCAAGGAGTGAATACAGGAAACTCTCTCCGTCGACTCTCCAAATAAATTCAGTAGCCGCATTTCCTTTGCCTAAGAATCGAATTCCTGGCGCACCCATCCGAGTTTTATCGCCATCATATTTATTGTTGCCTGCCATAGAGTAGTAGTGGTAGGTCACTAATTTCATAACTGCATCAGATAAAGAGAGCTCCGTTGGGAAACTGACGATAAGGTTCCAATAATCTTCTCCTCGGTCCGAGGGCATAGCAGGTGAAAGTTTCTTGACTTCTTGATCCCCAGGTCCTATTTTACGCGAAGTGTCTTTATCTGATTTGGGAGGCAAAACAGGCCGTTGCATAAAAGGATGGACCGAATCAAAAATATTAGTGCTAGGCGATAGTACATCCAAAGCATGGTCTACAGCACGACCGCTGAAACCCTTAGTAGACAAGGCGACCATGTCTGTTGCATTATCCCATTCAAAATCCTCTTCATAACGAAGTGCAACCGCAACAACTGATAGTAAAAATCTAAACGTTGCCGAGACGTCAAATGCTGGCTTTTGCAGATTCAACATAAAATCCGGTTCATGGGCCCGTAATAGTGCTTCACGAACAGAAACGTCACCTTGTGTTGTGGAGACCCAATTAATATCGGTTAATGCATTGATATCCATCTTCCTCTGCCCCTCATAGTGATTGGTGTAACATAAAGCGTAGTACCTGAATATAATTTTTTCAACTTGTAAAACAATGTTGATTTTAATAAAAAAGCAATGTACTTTTGAGATAGAGGGAAATTCCTCCAGAGACCAGAGCAATCTACCCCCGCAAATGCGGGGAAACTAACTTGTAAAACAATGGAAATACCCCCATAACTATGGGGAACTGAATAATAATAGCATCTACGCTGAAGGGGCGGACATGGTCGAGTCACTCTATCTGACAAAATATCCTATTCATCTTGCACTCAGTCAGAAAGCCGCTAACAAACCACGAAACGGCTGGGATGAAACTGACCCACAATTCCGCCACCGAGCAGTTATGGCGATCTTCGATACTGTTGATTCTGATAAGCCTCGAGAAGATGCTGCTATACTGTTCCGCGCTGACTTTCTAGCTGGCCAGGCACCTTTCTTCTTAATCCAATCGAAGATCCCGCCAGTGCATGCCCCGTTCGGAACGCAAACTGTAGAGCGAAAAATGGAGCTGTTGCCAACTGGAACTCCAGTTAGTTTTCGACTAGCAGTTAATGCGATTCGCCGAAGAACAATTCCTACCAATGTCGCGTCCCAAGGTTCCCACGTTATAACCACTCCAATTCCGTTCGATTTTTCTCCAAAAACTACCGAAGATGCATATAATCACGAAACAATGACGCCATGGCTAAATAACAAGCTCAAACTAGCCCTCGGTGACGTAACAATAACCAACCATCAGCGTGAACTCTTAGGCATTGACCGAAACGGGAAGTCTACGAGTTCTATGACAATCCAAGTCGATACTGTAGACGCGATAGCAACCGTTGTAGACGGGAGTGAACTCAACAATCTCATTCTTCATGGCGTCGGTCGAGCCAAGGCCTACGGATGTGGATTACTGACAATACAGGCTTTAGCATGAACACTCGAACGGAACTGTGGGCAAAACAAGACGGATTTGATAAAACATATCCATTACTTGCTCATTTACTTGACACCACAACGATTGCTGGTGTTCTCTATGACCTCTGGCTCCGTGATGGATTACGTCAACTATTCCACGAAAATCTTGGAAATAAGGCTAAATCCATCGTCCAATGCATTGCGGGACTTCATGACGTCGGTAAAGCTAGTCCACTATTCCAACAACGGCCTGCGGATAAGGCACAACACTGGGAAGATATCCGAAGAAAAATAAAAGATTCCGGCAACTATAGGAGTCTTGTGGGCTCATCGATTGCCTTAGATCGAACAAAAGAAGAAGCACGGCGCCATGAGCGACTTTCTGCCTACGCAAGCCAATCTATACTGCCTTCTCCACGCCAATCTGCCAAAAGAACATGGTTGCATTTAGCTCTTGGCGGGCATCACGGAAGATTCTGTGCCATAAGTAAGGCTTCTGACTCGAGAGCTCTCCTCCAAGACCTAGAATATGGCGGCTGGACTGCTGCCCAGAACGACTTAACGGACGCCGTACGGGCAGCCTGCCACCTCGATCGTGAAGATATTCCAGAACAGCTAGATTCAACTTTGACGTTGCTTCTTTCCGGACTGATTGTTTTGGCTGATCGGATCGCTTCTGGAGAACCATTCGTTGACGGCGGATTTGCTTTGCTTGCCAATTCCCCGGACATACTTGAAGATCCAGCACGTTGGATAATTGAACGCGAAAAAGAAGCTGTATCACGGGTTCGTGCCACAGTGGGTGTATATTCCCCTTGGAAGGACGAAGAGGCGGCTAAGCATGCAATTTTAGGCGATTATGACCCGCGCCCGATTCAGCAAGAAGCTCTCAATGCCCGAGAAGGGTTGTGGTCATTGATGGCTACTACTGGTAGCGGTAAAACTGAAGCCGCATTGTTGCGCCATTCTACCCGCCCAGAACGTCTCATTTTCTTGCTACCCACGCAGGCCACATCTAACGCTATTATGCGTCGAGTTCAGCACGCTTATCGAGACACAAGCAATGTAGCGGCATTGGCCCACGGCTTAGCTTCGGTGGAAGATTTTTACCAACAACCACTTTCAATGTACGACGACGAAGCACAATACGTTTCACGTGAAAACCAGACCGATCAACCCAGTGGACTATATCCGTCATCATTTGTTCGTGCCGGTGCCGCCCGACTTTTCGCTCCTGTTTGTGTAGGAACAATCGATCAAGCATTGGCTTCTGCATTACCTGGGAAGTGGATACATTTCAGACTTCTAGCGCTAGCTAATGCACATATTGTTATCGACGAAGTTCATACCCTTGATGTTTACCAAACCAAGTTATTAGAAGAGTTGCTGCCATGGTTAGCAAAGACTCGGACTCGAGTAACATTCTTAACTGCCACGATGCCTAGTGAACAGCGTCAGCAACTGATTTCCGCATATTCTCAGGCAGAAAAAGAACTTGAACCACCAGTTTTCCCATCGATCGACGTCGTTACCGAAACCCAAACTGCCTCAATTCCAGTTGAGTCTCTCACTGCAACTATGGCAATTGACCTGCGCCAAACAGAATATGATTCCCTCGTTGACTCCCACGTACTTTGGCACGAAGAAGTACGTGCGAAGTTTCCACAAGCACGCCTGGGAATTATTTGTAACACTGTAGCGCGAGCGCAAGAAACTGCGCGAGAAATTGCTAAAAATGGCGAGACCGTCGTAGTTTTACATTCACGAATGACTGCAGAACATCGCCGTCAAAATGCGCAGTTACTTCTTAATTTGCTTGGCCCAGATGGGACTGGCACGAACGTGACCGTTGTAGGAACGCAGGCGATCGAGGCTTCTCTCGATATCGATCTTGATTTTTTGAATACCGAAATTTGTCCGGCACCGTCACTCGTTCAGCGTGCTGGCAGGCAGTGGCGCCGAAATGATCCTCTTCGCGAGTCTCGCTGCCCTGGGGAAACCCAGAAAAAACTCACTGTGACCTGGTTCGACTCTGACCAAAGCGGGCCTTATCTACCATATTTGGCTGCGGAGATTAAACACACCCATGAGTGGCTTGATCAACACTCCCAACTTGTGATTCCAGACGATGCACAAGAGTTTATCGACTCTGCTCACGTTAAATTTGAGAACGCAATCACCGATTTTGATATGGAAGCTATAACTAAAGGAGCTTTGAAGGGGATGCGTGCAGAATCTAACCGCGCCCGGATAACAGACGCCTTAACAGAGCGCTCTATCGTTGGGAATTTCGTTGCACTCACCACGAATAATCCGGCAGATGAATCAACAACACGACTTATCGATGAAGGATCTACTGCTCGATTCATTCTAGGCGGCTCAGAATCTACGATTCCAGGTGCATGGCCCAAAACAGTAGAGGAACTTCTAGCCTTATCTTCACGGGATAAAGATGCCATTAGAGAGGCATTACATGCCTCCATACCTCTCTCTTTACCCCGTAATTCAGAGCAAGATTTTGTCGAACGTCTTAACGCGATCTCGTTATCTGAATCCCGTTCACTTTTGAATGGTTATTACTTCGTTCCTAACGCCGATCAGTTCTACGATGCGCAAATCGGTTTTACTGGTCCAGTACAACCTCTAAAGCCATGAGTTATTCACAAGAGGCACTTGCTTTTAGCACAATACCGGCAAATCATCAGGTACGAATTGAAGACAGAATATCGTTTCTGTATTTAGAGTATTGCCTAGTACGACAAGATCGCACCGGCGTCGTCGCCATTCAAGACGCTACTGACGACGACGATAACCCAGACTCTGAAGCAACCGTAACTCGAATCCAACTACCCGTCGCCGGATTAGGAGTGTTGTGCCTTGGACCTGGAACAAGTATCTCTAATGCAGCAATAACATCATGTGCGCGGTCGGGATGTACTGTTGTCTTTTCTGGAGGTGGCGGCGTTAATGCCTACACGCATGCAACTCCACTGTCATCTTCCGCGAAATGGGCCATTGCTCAAGCACGCTTGATAGCTTCCCCCGATGCGCAAAAAATTGCTGCCATTAAGCTCTATTCGAAGCAATTCGGTGCTGGGCAGGTCAGGGATGCTTCAATCAAAGTCATGCGCGGTATCGAAGGACGCATCATGCGCACAACATACCGGGATTTAGCCAAAAAAGCCAAGATTAAAGGTTTCAAGAGAGATACAGCTGCTACTGATCCAGTAAATACTGGGCTGAATGTAGCAAATTCTATTATGTACGGAGTTGCAGCTACGGTATGCGCAGCTATAGGTGTAAATCCTGCTTTGGGAATCATCCATCGCGGGGATATTCGCGCTCTTCTCTTCGATCTCGCAGATCTCTACAAAGCCCGAGTTGTCCTACCTCTTGTTTTTAAACATGCGCACGACGAAGATCCAATCAGTGAAATTAGACGCGACCTGCGCCAGGAGATTCATAGGCAACACATTATGGAAGATATGCTGGGCACACTCATGGAAATCTTAGAACCCCATCTTCCCAACCGCACTGATGATCGATTAATTGACGACCACGGCGAGGTCGCAGGACATACCCAATACGGAAAAGAAGATGAATGATGTTTGCAGTTCTGACATTAACCGCTGTTCCTGACCACCTCCATGGTTATGTGACCCGCTTTCTAACCGAAGCAGATAGTGGAATTTATATCGGAAACATTTCACGCAACGTATGCGATCGTTTATGGGAACGCGTGAGCACTACACTTGAAGATGGTACTTCTACTATGATTTATAGCGACCCTAAACGCGAACAAGGATTCTCTATGCTGACCGCAGGTAAAAATTCTCGACAAATTATTGACCTTGATGGTCTCGTTGTCGTATCCCTACGTCCCGGACGTGGAGAATCTAAAATTCGAAATCGTTGAAAATAAAGGGTTCCGTTAGTCTCTTCCCCGCATACGCGGGGGTATTTCCAGCCGTTCGGTAATCCCTCGACGTTTGACCCTCTCTTCCCCGCATACGCGGGGGTATTTCCAGAATGATTAATTACTCTACTGTTACACTAATCTCTTCCCCGCATACGCGGGGGTATTTCCGCTGTGCTTGCTCAGCAGTATTGCGAATGGCACTCTTCCCCGCATACGCGGGGGTATTTCCTAATCCACTATCTGAATTTAAGATGGCAAACACTCTTCCCCGCATACGCGGGGGTATTTCCGATATTCCGAGTTTGGAAGAAATGAGCGGACTCTCTTCCCCGCATACGCGGGGGTATTTCCGGCTCATTGGCCACTCTCATCGCTCATGCGTTCTCTTCCCCGCATACGCGGGGGTATTTCCCATTGTCCTACTCCAAGGGTGATAGGATCATTCTCTTCCCCGCATACGCGGGGGTATTTCCATCGGTTCCTTGCCGTTTAACATTGCGGTGAGCTCTTCCCCGCATACGCGGGGGTATTTCCATGGATCTCGTCTGTTACCAATTTGTTGATAACTCTTCCCCGCATACGCGGGGGTATTTCCAACCTGCCGGAAATCATCACCCTTATAAATCTCTCTTCCCCGCATACGCGGGGGTATTTCCATAGTGGAGTTTTCCGTCCCACGTAAGCTCAACTCTTCCCCGCATACGCGGGGGTATTTCCGGTCAGAATCAACAAAATGCGCACACACAAAACTCTTCCCCGCATACGCGGGGGTATTTCCAAGGATTGGAATTATTCCACTGAAGTATTCCCCTCTTCCCCGCATACGCGGGGGTATTTCCTGTGCATCGGAATGGCTCGGAGTATTCACCTGCTCTTCCCCGCATACGCGGGGGTATTTCCACTGGCGCCTCGTCAGCTGTGTTGGGGATTTCCTCTTCCCCGCATACGCGGGGGTATTTCCGAGTTTCCATGAGCGCTGATCCGCCGATTCCTCTCTTCCCCGCATACGCGGGGGTATTTCCCAAGATCATTGATAGGTAGCGACCCGAGCCAACTCTTCCCCGCATACGCGGGGGTATTTCCGTCCACCAAAGGTGTCCAATCCAAGCCCGCCACTCTTCCCCGCATACGCGGGGGTATTTCCTCCGTGAGGTGCTCCTTCTTTTCCCCATCGACCTCTTCCCCGCATACGCGGGGGTATTTCCATCAAATCCTAGACTTTTTGCGGTGTTTGCGTCTCTTCCCCGCATACGCGGGGGTATTTCCCTGAGAGATTCTGCAGTATCGTTAGTAGGCTGCTCTTCCCCGCATACGCGGGGGTATTTCCCTGGTGAACGTGGCCCCGGTGGTGTGCCTAAACTCTTCCCCGCATACGCGGGGGTATTTCCAAAGGTTACATTAGCTAATGTTGAGTGGGATACTCTTCCCCGCATACGCGGGGGTATTTCCAGGTAATCGGCTGGAAAGAATACGGCTCAGCACTCTTCCCCGCATACGCGGGGGTATTTCCTGCATCAACGGTAGAACCACCGAAGCCAGCAGCTCTTCCCCGCATACGCGGGGGTATTTCCAGCGGTGATGAGGATAACGGTAAGGCTCCAGCCTCTTCCCCGCATACGCGGGGGTATTTCCCAAGGAAAAGCCCCATTAGGTAGGCTGAATACCTCTTCCCCGCATACGCGGGGGTATTTCCCTTAATCCCGGAGTCCCTCTGGAACCTCTGAACTCTTCCCCGCATACGCGGGGGTATTTCCGAATAAGAATCGCGATTGTGGCTACGACGATCCTCTTCCCCGCATACGCGGGGGTATTTCCGTAAATAGCCTCAGTAAATTCACCCTCACACTCTCTTCCCCGCATACGCGGGGGTATTTCCTGTGAGGAATTTTCTGCCGTATTCCTCAAACGCTCTTCCCCGCATACGCGGGGGTATTTCCACGCATCTGCGCATCATAACTCGACCCTCCATCTCTTCCCCGCATACGCGGGGGTATTTCCATCATGCTTGATGTAACGTATTTCATCATCGGCTCTTCCCCGCATACGCGGGGGTATTTCCATTAGCTAATGTAACCTTTGTCCCGGCTACCCCTCTTCCCCGCATACGCGGGGGTATTTCCACGTTATTCAGTGGTCTGTGTCACATCGAAGACTCTTCCCCGCATACGCGGGGGTATTTCCCTTCTAGCCCTATATAGTCCCGTTTTTATCAACTCTTCCCCGCATACGCGGGGGTATTTCCAAGGTGAGTTTCTGGCATAAAGAAGAGGCTATCTCTTCCCCGCATACGCGGGGGTATTTCGTTGATGGAGGTAAGCAGGAGCACCTTACGGAGCTCTTCCCCGCATACGCGGGGGTATTTCCATGGTATAGATCGGAAAATGAGGGGTACTATACTCTTCCCCGCATACGCGGGGGTATTTCCGACTGTGTGGCCGAGTATCTGGGCTACTCCGTCTCTTCCCCGCATACGCGGGGGTATTTCCGGCAGTAATGAAATAGAAAAATACATTACCCGCTCTTCCCCGCATACGCGGGGGTATTTCCTAACACCATCGTCAGTTACACCGCTGGTGTCTCTCTTCCCCGCATACGCGGGGGTATTTCCTGGGCTTGGTCCTATCTTGGGTGGATTTGCCGCTCTTCCCCGCATACGCGGGGGTATTTCCACGTAGCCAGTGCCCTCGGTGGCCTTGATAAACTCTTCCCCGCATACGCGGGGGTATTTCCGATGCCCCCGGGCACTCTCTTAGGTACTAATTCTCTTCCCCGCATACGCGGGGGTATTTCCTATCTAGCGATATTGATTCAGAAATACGTCTACTCTTCCCCGCATACGCGGGGGTATTTCCGATTTGCGGGAATGTTCGCGGGGTTTTCCTGTGCTCTTCCCCGCATACGCGGGGGTGAAGTGCCCCAGGTTTTGTTCCGTTTGAGTAGATGGGATAATCTGGACTATGCCAAAGAAATTTGATCAGGATGCGAAGGATCGCGTCGTCCGCTTGGTAGAAGACCGTATTGTGGCGGAGAATGTTTCCTTGCAAGAAGCGTGCAAGATTGTGGCACCGAAACTAGGTGTTTCTTGGCACACTGCTCGGCAATGGACTCAGGTAGCTCGTCGTGAAGGACGCGTTCTTGAACGCTTGCCGGAGGACTTGGAAGTCGAAAATGCGCGGCTACGTTAGTGAAAACCCCGAGCTTCGCGATACTAATGAGTTCAGATAAGCAACGTCGGCTTTTTTCGCGTCGGAACTCGACCCGAAACGTCGGAAATGATTCGGTTCATTGATGAGTATCGAAATCGTTTCTCTACTCAGTTCATCTGCAAGACGTTAAACACTCACCGTGTTGGTGGTTTCATCACTTCTCGTGGCTATCGTCAATCACAATCCCGTGGCGTGATTACTCGTAGCCTGCGTGATGCTGCTGCCGATAGTGCATATCGTTGAGGTTCATGAAAGTAACTACAATGTCTACGGGATTCGTAAGATGTGGCACGCGTTGCGCCATGAGGGGATCGATATTGGTCGTGAGCAAACCGCTCGTTTGATGCGCCTTGCTGGAGTTAGTGGTAAAGGTAAGGGCCGCTTGCCTGTGACAACTCGCAAACCTCGGGGGCTAGATACTCGCCCGGACTTGGTGAAACGTGAATTTCGAGCTCCGAGGCCGAATCGGTTGTGGGTGGGGTGACATTACCTATGTCCGTACCCGTAAGGGGTTTGTCTACACCGCTTTTGTGACCGATGTGTTCTCCCGACGGATTGTCGGGTGGGCGCTAGTCGGTTCAATGCGAACTGAAGCGTTGCCGTTGCAGGCGCTCAATCAGGCGATCGTATGTGCGAAGAAAACAACTGGGCTGATTCACCATTCAGACCACGGCTCGCAGTATGTGTCCATTGTTTACAATGAGCGTCTTGCCGAGCATGGGATTACTGCCTCGACAGGGACGGTTGGCGATTCCTATGACAATGCTTTGGCTGAGAACGTCAACGGTTCTTACAAGAATGAGCTGATTCATAGGCGGTCATGGGCGGACGTGGTTGACGTAGAAATCGCGACGTTTGAATGGGTTTCGTGGTGGAACGAGTCACGACTTCACCAGAGCTTGGGCTACCGTACACCGGCTGAGGTTGAACAGGAGTTTTGGAACGGCAACACCGGCCATGAAATAATAGAAATCAAGGCACGTGCCTAGGAACAAAACCCGGGGCACTTCACATCCGTACACACTCAACACGCAACCACCACATACACCACACCAGCAACCGCGAATTATCCACACTAAAACGACCAAAACGATCAGGGTTCGACATATTCATCCTTCTGGTTTTTAGTACTACACGCTAACGTGTTAGTTCTCGTAGTGGGTGGGTGGCTCGGTTAACGAGTTCAGATAGGCGAGAGCTTGCGGGTTGTTAGCGTAAAACTCTTTATGCTCAGCGTAAATCCTTTCCGCGAAACCGTTACGCGTTATTTGAGCATTTTCTTCGCATTCAGGATCGTCAATAGGGCACCTGAGTAGTTCAAACCTGCGGTGTTGGAGTTCTTCTAACAACCGTAAATACACCAGCGAGTAATCGAATCGATTATAGTCAATATTGACCATCTTCCGACCCGCATACAGCTTATACCGGTTAAAGCCATAACCAATCTTGGTCACCTCATCAAACCGAACCTCACGGTAAAACAAGAACCCAAACTTCGTCCATACCTTATCGTGATCCACCCCAAACCGGCGCACTAACCCATAAATAAGAAAGAAAGCCGGTAATGCTAGCACGATAATAGGTACAAAAATCCATTTAATTATATCTGCTGGATGTTCAACCACCTTTATTGCATCCGAGATAATGAGCCATATAATTCCGAGGCAAATAGACCCAAAAACAGGTACGAATATTTTTGCTTGGGAAAACACGCGTGCCTCGGCAGGGTCTTTACTCATCTTCCGTAACGCGCGCTGCATGCTAGCACTCGCAGCCCCCGTGCTAAACGCCAGCCCCTCACCAAACTTCGCCGGTTCAATCACCATTATTTCAGCCTTTCGTACACTGCCACCCGACAGATTCTCATTTATAAATATGCAGACCTTCGAAACTGTCATGCAACACATTACCCGTGTCTATTAGTCCCGAAGTTCCCCTCACCATCACAACAGCTGGCTCATAGCGCCGAAAGGTGTTCCTTGTGACGATTTGGTTCGTGCCGATATAACAACGAATTTGTGCCGATATATCAACGAATCAGTGAAATAGTGGCGTTAATGTTAGGTATGTCTTAGTTAAAACTATAATTTATCGTTCCTATATGTGGTTACATGATTAGGATGACCGAAATAGTCCCAATATGGATTTTCGGCTGAAAGTCGTCACCTACTAATAAAGGAATAAGAGTTAATGGTGAAATTAACTTCTAAAATAGTTGCTGGATGTCTCGCGATGAGCGTGATGTTCGGCTATCAGGTAGTTACTCCCCATCAAGCGTATGCTGAGGGTAATACTGTTACTATCACGATGGAAAAAGACGGTAAAGAAGCAACCGTAGACTTTTCTTCTCTCGATGAGAAACTTGGTTATTCTCGCCCGACCGGCCCTGGGAACAACAACGTTTTGAATTGGCCAGGGCGCAGTGATGCTAACTATCTACGTGATCGTCGAATCTTTTTAGGGTGGTCGCCAGAAAAGAGCTACACGGGAGCACCAGAGCAAAAAATTTATCGCGACACCGACACTATCGGAACGGTTGTTAATGATTTGGGTACCGAAAACATTAAGCTGTACCAAACATTCCTTGATTTAACGGCGCTTCAAGATCTAGCTGTTTCAGGTCTTGCCAAGGGCAAGATTTCGATTAGTGAATCCCAAACGCCGGCGTCAGTTTTAGGTGACAAGGCGAATATCGAATCCCACGAGGGGTTTGACGATCCAGCAGCAAAAACTCGTCAAATCACTGCTGAGTTTGATGAAAAGAATTTCGATGACGGTAATATTCCCGTTCAGTTAACGTCGTCGTTCACTTTTACCGACAATCGGGTGCCTTTCATTGTTATGGAAAACCCGCTGGGTGTTATTGCTGATGCCGAGAAGATTACCGATTTTAGCGGCAAGGAAACGAAAAATTATTCTTTCGAGGATCTTGAGCTGTCATTTGATGATCGCTTCGAGGTTGCGAGTGAAATGAATAATTTGGAGCTAACGTCAGCACTATACCGTGTGGCGGCAGTTTTGGATGAAAATTACCAGCCATTGGAATCAACGATCGTTCGCCCGGAAAACGGTAACTTAGTTTCACGGTTCTCATTTAAGAACCCAGATAAAAAGAAGAAGTTTATTGTGCGCACAGTCGTACGTAACTTTGGATCCAACTATGGCAACGCAAACGAAACGAATTCAAGTTCAACCATCGCTTCGGCTACCGCGCAACAGACGGTAAATATGAGCTTGACCTCTGGTGATGCTGGAAACATTTCGATTACTAAAGAAACCGCGCAAGAACTTGCCACTACTGGGCAAACAGCTAAGATAACCGGAGAAATCAACGGATTTTTACATATTGTGAAACCGGATCTAGGGTTTTTCTTAAACTTTGTTGCCGGTCCTATTTTCACCCAACTTAATAATGAAATTAAGGCTAAGTATGTAGCTGGTGATTTCCGAATTCCAGCATCGAACGACGTCGGAATTAAGTTTGTAGAAAACAAGACTAATCCTGATCAAGACGGCGATGGCGTTATCGACGATGTAGATAAGTGTTCTGGTACGCCGGAAGGTGCTGAGGTTGATGGTGATGGTTGTGCGGTAGCGCCAACTGTTGGTGTTGATTCGTTTGTTATTGCGGGTGAAAAGGGTAAGGCGATTACCGAGGTTGTTATTCCGTTGATGAATCCTGGTAAGGTGTCAGGGCTGAGGTGTCTGGCAGTTGATGGTGTGCCTGCTGGTTTGAGTGTGGCTATGTCTGAAAATGGTCAGGCGTGTGTTATTTCTGGAGTGCCGAGTGTTGATACTGTGAAAGATCAGCCAGTTAGCGTGAAATTTGCTTTCCTTATGCCAGATCGTGGTCTGATTCCGGGTGATGTTACTGTTTCGGGTGTAGCTAATGTGACTCTTCGTGCTCTGGACCTGACTCCAGCACAAAAAGAAGACAAACCGGTTCTTACGGTAGTTACCGCGACTGAGCCAGTTTTTGGTGAGCCACATGTGGATGATCCATCTTCATGTAAAGTTCTTCCGTTTGTTACTGTGGGGGATGTTGAAGGTGTGTCCTATGTTGTTAAGGTTGGCGAGGATGTTCTCCAGCCTGGTCTTAATGGGAAATATGTCTACGATTATGGTCAAACAGTTGTTGTTGATGCAGTTGCGCAGCCGGGATATAAGCTTGACGGTGAAACGCATTGGTCATTTACTGCACAACTTCCACAGTTCTGCCAGGATGATGATCACGATAAGGTGATTAACGTACTCGATCAGTGTTCTGGTACGCCGGAAGGTGCTGAGGTTGATGGTGATGGTTGTGCGGTAGCGCCAACTGTTGGTGTTGATTCGTTTGTTATTGCGGGTGAAAAGGGTAAGGCGATTACCGAGGTTGTTATTCCGTTGATGAATCCTGGTAAGGTGTCAGGGCTGAGGTGTCTGGCAGTTGATGGTGTGCCTGCTGGTTTGAGTGTGGCTATGTCTGAAAATGGTCAGGCGTGTGTTATTTCTGGAGTGCCGAGTGTTGATACTGTGAAAGATCAGCCAGTTAGCGTGAAATTTGCTTTCCTTATGCCAGATCGTGCTCTGGTTCCAGGTAACATCACTGTTCCGGGTGTAGCTAATGTGACTCTTCGTGCTCTGGACCTGACTCCAGCACAAAAAGAAGACAAACCGGTTCTTACGTCCGTTACCGCGAATGAGCCAGTCTTTGGTGAGCCACATGTGGATGATCCATCTTCATGTAAAGTTCTTCCGTTTGTTACTGTGAAGGATACTGAAGGTGTGTCCTATGTTGTTAAGGTTGGCGAGGATGTTCTCCAGCCTGGTCTTAATGGGAAATATGTCTACGATTATGGTCAAACAGTTGTTGTTGATGCAGTTGCGCAGCCGGGATATGAGCTTGACGGTGAAACGCATTGGTCATTTACTGCACAACTTCCACAGTTCTGCCAAGATGATGATCTCGACAAGGTGATTAACGTACTCGATCAGTGTTCTGGTACGCCGGAAGGTGCTGAGGTTGATGGTGATGGTTGTGCGGTAGCGCCTAGTGTTGGCCAGATCCCAGCGATTACCGGCACGGTTGGTAGTGCGATTGATGCTATCTCTATCCCAGTAATGAATGAAGGGAAGAATACTGGACTGCAGTGTACTTCAGATTCATTGCCGGCTGGATTATCTGTGGCACTAAATGCTGCCGGTGATGCATGTGTAGTAACCGGTATGCCAGTGACGGCTGTGGGCAATCAGCCTGTGAATATCACTATTTCCTACCAGCGCCCGGATGGAGATCAAACTCAAGATCGTCTCATTGTGGAAACTGTAGCTACGATCAATGAGCAAGTTATTCCACCGCGCTGGAACGATACAGGTGAGGTTGTTCCAGGTGGGACTATTGTTTTTGAAAATCTTGGTGGCCCAACTCTGCCAGGCGTTCGTGCTATCGGCATTTCTGGTCCTATCGAATCGGCACAGCTAGGTCAAAATGGTGAAGTTACGATTCAAGCGAATGCAGAAGCGACCGCAGGCGAGACGATCATCGTCCACATCGTCGATGGTCAGCAAGCCTTGATTGACACGATCACAGTTACGATACTCAAGCCAGCTGATCCGGTTCTTACGGTAGTTACCGCGACTGAGCCAGTTTTTGGTGAGCCGCATGTGGATGATCTATCTTCATGTAAAGTTCTTCCGTTTGTTACTGTGAAGGATACTGAAGGTGTGTCCTATGTTGTGAAGGTTGGCGAGGATGTTCTCCAGCCTGGTCTTAATGGGAAATATGTCTACGATTATGGTCAAACAGTTGTTGTTGATGCAGTTGCGCAGCCGGGATATGAGCTTGACGGTGAAACGCATTGGTCATTTACTGCACAACTTCCACAGTTCTGCCAGGATGATGATCTCGACAAGGTGATTAACGTACTCGATCGGTGTTCTGGTACGCCGGAAGGTGCTGAGGTTGATGGTGATGGTTGTGCGGTAGCGCCAACTGTTGGTGTTGATTCGTTTGTTATTGCGGGTGAAAAGGGTAAGGCGATTACCGAGGTTGTTATTCCGTTGATGAATCCTGGTAAGGTGTCAGGGCTGAGGTGTCTGGCAGTTGATGGTGTGCCTGCTGGTTTGAGTGTGGCTATGTCTGAAAATGGTCAGGCGTGTGTTATTTCTGGAGTGCCGAGTGTTGATACTGTGAAAGATCAGCCAGTTAGCGTGAAATTTGCTTTCCTTATGCCAGATCGTGCTCTGGTTCCAGGTAACATCACTGTTCCGGGTGTAGCTAATGTGACTCTTCGTGCTCTGGACCTGACTCCAGCACAAAAAGAAGACAAACCTAAGCCTGAGGATAAGCCTGAGGATAAGCCTGGTGACAAGCCTGAGGATAAGCCTGGCGACAAACCTGGTGAGAAGCCTGGTGACAAGCCTGGTGAGAAGCCCGGCGAGAAGCCCGGCGAGAAGCCCGGCGAGAAGCCTGAGGATAAGCCCGGCGAGAAGCCCGGCGATAAGCCCGGCGACAAACCTGGTGAGAAGCCTGGTGACAAGCCAGATGTTAAGCCAGATGTTAAGCCAGATGTTAAGCCCGAATCTGATGTTGTGAACAAAGAAAACACGACACACAAACAGGTGACAGATCAGCACCAAACTTCGGCATCGGACAGTCAATTAGCAAAGACTGGAGATAACAGCCTAGTTGCGATTGTATTAGCAACACTATTGGCTCTGATGGGTAGCCTAGCAATTCTGGGTGGACGAAAGTTCACAAAGTAACTCCGCTGGCACCACTCAATAGCTAAGGACGCGATAACGATCAAACCAATCGTTATCGCGTCCTTTTCATTCCACCAAACGTGACTCACATTCGCCGAATAAACTCTTCACGTTCGGCACGTAGATCTGCCACGCCGGGTACCTCCACGGCCGGCAATTCAGCTACGTCAACCCCGGTTGCCATCGAAATGAGCATATCGGCAAGCTGGGGATTACGTGCCAAAACTGGCCCATGCATATATGTGGCAAAAATAGAACCCTGCACAACGCCGTCGATCCGCCGACCATCGACCTCAGTTACGTAACCCTGCGGTGTCCCTTCCAAAACAGTGTCCGGATCTAGCTCACGCGAATCGTTAGTTTGTACCGGAGCAACACCGGGTACACCGTTGCCCGTACCGAAAGAAACAAAACCAAACGGTGTTGCATCTGGACCAAGCGCTGTGCCACCACCATGATTTTCAAAACCATAAAGAGTTTCAGTTACTCCACGGCCAACGAGTCCCGGCCCGGGTTCACTGCGCAACTCACCGATCGCACGCAATCCTTGCGGAAGAGTGACGACGTCGAGCAGGCCAGCACCCGCGGTTTTCGTTCCCGCTGCGTCAGTATAGTAGGTGCCGAGCACCTGCAACGCTGCACAGATAGCTAAAACGGGCCGGCCAGCCGCCACAGCACGAGCCAATCCGTGATCGGTTGTGAGTTTGCGAGCCGCAATGCTCTGCGCAATATCTTCACCACCGCCTAGAGTATAGATATCGAGAGAATCTGGGATAGCATCATCAATCCCAACATGGACAATCTCGGCATCAACCCCGCGAGCCTGGGCTCGAAACGCTAAAATCTCCGCATTACCCGAATCACCATAGGTGCCCAGCACTTCAGGAAGAATAACTCCAATACGCAAACTCATAAGTCATATCCTCGTTTCCTTAACGCCACGAGAGTATCTCGGAAAGACGTATAGTTGAGCACGACGTCGACCTCGCCTGGCTCGGTAGCAAGAATCGCCGCGACCGGATCGGCAACAAATTCGGCGTCGACCCCGGCATAGTGCAGACGAACGTTTAAATCTGCACCGCGCTGCCCACACGCCCATACTCGTCGGCCATGCAACTCGGAAAACTCAACATCCCATAGCCACGACAAATCCACCCCATCGGCGACTTGCCCATTAATGCCGACCACAAGAGAAGCATCCGTGCGCAACATAGTCAACGATTCTTGCCACCCGGCTGGATTCTTTGCCAAAAGCAACCGCACATTACGTCCCTCAATAGTGACATTGGCATAACGGCCTGCAACCGAGGAAACCTTTGCGATTCCACGTCCAGCCGCAGCAGGTTTAACACCAATAGCACAAGCAGCCGCCAGAGCCTGGGTAGCATTGGAACGATTAGCACGCCCCGGAAGCTGAACAAACACATTCGTTGTTCCATGAGGACCATGAATATCCATCGGTGAACCCGGCTGGAAATCACAACTAGGTGCCGACCATGACCAATGCGGATAAGGGCGAGCAAAAGAATGAACGTCAGTAGCATCCGAAGAACCATCGGCATCTAGCGAGATCGCCCGCCACCACACGTGAGTATCATGACCCGAAGCAAACGGAACGTGGGTATCGGAACGTCGATGAACGTCGTCGTCGCCATAAACAATGATCCCGCCGGTGCGCGGAGAAGTCAGCGAATCCCCAGACCACCCTTGCCCGGCAGCAACCCATACAGGATTCTCCGAATCCCAAGCGGCGGAGGTAATAAGGGGATCGTCGATATTGGCGACGACGGTGGCCGATTTATGATCGTTGATCGCCTGGCGTAAGCGTTGTTCGATAATGGAGATTTCACCAACACGATCGAGCTGATCGCGGCTCAAATTCAGGTAAACAAAGACGTCGGGATCAACTTCGTTAGCTACCTGAGGGATCCACATTTCATCTACTTCGAGTACGGCGACGTCGGCGTTCGGATTTTCGAGAACAGCGGCTAAGATGCCGGGCCGCATATTATCGCCACCACGATTCGTGGCGACGGTGAGCCCGCCGGCGGCAATAGCCTCAGTAATCATTCGGGTAGTGGTGGATTTGCCGTTGGTGCCGGTAACGATAATGACCTTCATGTTGGAGGTGATGTCGCGCAGCAGGCGGGGAGAAATTGTGGAAGCGACCCGGCCGCCAATCATGCCGCCAGAGCCGCGGCCAGTGATGCGCGAGGCGGTTGCGGCGAGGCGTCCAGCGACGATGCCGGCAGTGTTTCGTAAGCCAAGAAATCTCATGAGGATTATTCTACTGCACCTGTGAGGTGGCTGGAATATGCTCAGGTGGGTGGCCTGGAATATGCTCAGGTAGGTGGCCAGGAATATGCTCAGGTAGGTGGCGGGGGATTTGCTGGCGCGCACACCGGCCCGCATTCATTCATATCTGTGGTGTCGGTGCAATAATTGTTCAAGATGCAACGTCTATTATCAACCGAGGGGGAAGCTCGTGCGGAAATCGTATTCGGCTCAACAGAAATTGCGTGCTGGTGTGATTGGTGCCGGCGCTCGTTCACATTTGGCGCTTAAATGTGAAACGGAGGCTAATAATTGCACGATTGTTGGAGTGTGCGATCCGAGCTTGGACGCGCCGCGACGAGTGGCGTTGCGGTTGGGCCGTGAGCTGCCGATTTATTCAACTGTGGACGAGCTTGTGGCGGCCGGTATTGATATTGCGTTCGTGACTTCTCCTGACGATACTCATCACGAGGTTACGGTTGCTTTGCTGCGGGCGGGAGTGGCTGTTTATTTAGAAAAACCGTTAGCGATCACGATGGTGGGGGCGAACGAGATTCTCCAGGTAGCTTACGAAACGAAGACTCCGCTTTACGTTGGGCATAACATGCGGCACATGAATGTGGTGCGCCAAATGCGTGAGATTATTGCGCGCGGTGAGATCGGTGAAGTTAAGGCGATTTGGTGCCGGCATTTTGTTGGCTCTGGTGGCGATTTTTATTTCAAAGATTGGCATTCACAACGCGCGCATGTCAATAGCTTGTTGTTGCAAAAAGCGGCGCACGATATTGATGTGATTCATTGGCTGGCTGGCGCGTACACCGATTCTGTGGTGGGAATGGGTGGCTTGACGTTATACGATCAAATCCAAGATCGTGGCGGTCAGGGCGATAAGTTGATGCATGAATGGCATAGTTTGAAGAATTGGCCACCGTTAGCTCAAACAGGGATGGCAGACGTGATCGACGTCGAAGATTTGTCGATGATGTTGATGCATTTAGAATCTGGGGTTTTCGCCTCCTACGAACAGTGCCACTATACGCCTGATTATTGGCGGAACTATACAGTTATTGGGACCGCTGGCCGGGTGGAGAATTTTGGTGACGGTGAAGGTGGCGTTATTCGAGTGTGGAATCAGCGCACGTTCTATAACCCGGACGGCGATGTGCAATATCCGATTGTCGGGGATGCTCGTGGCCATGATGATGCCGATCAGCTCACTGTCAATGAGTTTGTGCGGTTCGTGCGCGAAGGCGCTGTAACAGATACTTCACCGCTAGGTGCTTGGCATGCGGTGGCAGCAGGAATTGCAGCAACTGATTCGTTACGTAATGGGTCGAATGCGCGGAAAATTGATTTCCCGGCGGAACATATTCAGCAATATTTTGCCGATAATCAGCCGGCGTAGTTAGTGCCTGGGTAGATTGTGGGTGTTTGGCGGAGTTGATGCTCGATGGAGTTGATGCGCGGTGTTTGGCTTGGATTTGGTGAGTAATTTGCTCCCGGTGGAGTGGGTGCTCGATGGCCGCACAGTAACTCGCGGTCGGCATTGCGAGCATTGTCTGATATTATGACTGGTTTTGATCGTGATTTTGGTTAGTGTGCGCCTAGAGTTGTTACAAAACCGGGGTATATGGGGTGATCACCCCGTATATGAGGACATCGCCCCATATACCCCGGTTTTGCGACACATAAACAGCGGTCTTAGCCCGATGTGCACGAGGAATCGCCCGTTAAGTCTGGATTTATAGGTCTAAGTCTGTAGTTTATTGGCCGAAGTCTGAAACTGAGATGGAAAATGCCCGGATCCTGCGACCCGGGCATAAAAAGGCTCTTCGCGTTTTGGCGGGGTGTGGAGATGCAGAAGTGGTGAAGGTAGTTCATGCTTAGAGTGTGAATCAAAAACTTGAACGTACCTTCACCGCTTATGATCCTACCGTAATTCTTGCTCGGCTTGTGAGTTTGAAAGATATTCGCGTCTTGGCGTATCACCGTCATGGCTCTCAACAGGAAATCGAAATTGAACAAGTCCTTAAGAGACCAACATGCCCACGTTGTGAAAGTCTTGCACGCGTTAAAGAAAGGCCAAGAGTACGGTATATAGATTTACCTGTCTATGGTCGGTCTATGAGCTTGTTATGGCGTAAGCACCGCTGGTATTGTCCAAACGTTGCATGTGATGTTGGTTCATGGACAAGTCAAGATAAACGTATTGCTGCTCAACGTTGCCAGATGACTACCAGGGCAGCTAAATGGGCGACCCAGCAAGTAGGCATGGGACGAACAATTAGCGAAGTCGCAGCTGAACTTGGTTGTTCTTGGCACACAGTCAATGATGCAGTAACTATGTATGGTCAAGTGTTACTACAAGCAGACCGTAAGCGTTTAAACAAGACTCACGCAATCGGGCTTGATGAAACAAGTTTCGTTCGCATACAAGGACACCGCACAAGTTATGTCACTACGGTATGTGACGTCGAGCATCATCAAATCATTGATATTATCCCAAGCTGTAACTACATAGACGTAGCCCGCTATTTAAAAGACCAGCCCAACGCTTGGAAAGCACGAATCCGCTATGCCACTTTAGACATGAGCCCAACATACCGTGCTGTGTATAACGTGGTATTACCCCAGGCAACTCAAATAGCTGATCATTTCCATGTGATTACGTTAGCCAATCGTGTGTTAGATACTGTACGTAGACGCGTACAAAATCAGACCTTGGGACACCGTGGGCATAAAAAAGATCCTTTATACAAGATTCGGCGTTTACTGACATATGGTAGTGAAAAACTACTGCCAGCAATGGTCCAGCGTCTAGAAAGCATGCTTGTGTTAGGAGATCCTCACGCTGAAGTAGCGATTGCGTATCGGATAAAAGAACGCTTACGAGAGTTTTATCAGCAAACAGATCTTGGTGTTGCGACCACCATGCTTGCAGAATTGATACAAACATGCCTGGATGTGGCTATGCCCCCAGAAATTCAGCAGCTAGGACGCACGCTACAACGATGGCAGCTTCAAATCTTGGCGTATCATCAAACGCATCTTTCTAATTCCATCACCGAGGCGTTAAACAATCTCATCAAACGTATTAAACGTATCGGATTTGGGTTCACGAATTTCAACAACTATCGCATTCGTGCATTACTGTATGCCGGTAAACCTAACTGGAGACTGCTGCATAATATCTTCGTGTAACCTGTTTACCAGTGAGAAGATCACAAGGCATTTTCTATCATCGAGTGTTGCTCGCACTAACACCAACGGGTTAACAAAGACAATGTATGTTGCTTACTTTTGTATAGTTATTCCGGGCCACTAAAAATCTCATCACCACCACATTAACGCCAACGAAAACACAGCTGCTAACTTTAAAATCACTACACCAGCACCTGATACTAGGCCAGTAAACCCACCGAGTAACAACGTTTCACCCCGCCAAAACGCGAAGAGCCCATAAAAATTCGACTCAGCGGGATAATTCACCACTGAGCCGAAGAGCGCGCTCGAAGGGACTCGAACCCCCAACCTTCTGATCCGTAGTCAGACGCTCTATCCGTTGAGCTACGAGCGCAGCGTTCCTTGGAACGTCCTCTAGCTTACAACTATTTTTTCTCAGATGCGAACTAGAAAACGTGGCATAGGAAACACTTCCATTTGAAGGAGAAAATAGGCAGCTAAAGAAACGTGTATTGAACGATTCCAGGCGAACAAAGGCGACACATGTTTTTTCTATTTCCCAATTACTGTGTCATGATTCATCGACTTTGAGTTAAAGTCTATTTTGGTAGAAATTATGGAGCTGTCAGCGCAGACAGTTTTATCGCAAGCAAAGGAGCTTGGTAATGAGATACCAGACGCGGAAAAATTCACGTCTATTCAACATCACAGTAGCCTTGGTTGCTTGTGCAATACCAGTAGCGATGATGCCGCAGATTGCACTAGCACAACCGGGGCAAGCACAAACAGGGCAAGCACAACCGGGGCAAGCAGAAACAGTAACGGTGCAGGCATCTGCTGATTCCACGCTACAATCGTGGGCGGATGAAAAAGTTCATAGCATGAACGCAAAACCCTATATTGCTGCGTTACAGCCGCAAGGGCACGGGATTTTTGGTGAGCGTTTTGAATCAACAGACACCACAGATGGAACAGATGCAAAAACTGCGATGATCACCTTCGATCTATCAGGTTTGAATCAGATACCACAAAACGCGACTCTTGATTTGACGTATCTAGGATGGGCTGGCGGGCATGTTCCACAGGCAGATGATACGAATACGATCACAATCGTCGCTGTTGACGATCACATCTGTACAAATAACGCTCAATCGTGCGCTACTGGAGAAGCAACATGGGCAACACGGCCACGATTTAATGGAGAAGATGGCCGCGCTGTTGCAGTATCTCAACCTTTCGCATTTGGAAACGAACGCTACAGTGACCACATGAATGTGCACAATCCAACCACGGTGTCGGTAGACGTAACCGCAATTCTTGCTAAGGAATTTGCTAGCGGCGACGATCATAAGATGGTTACCTTGATGGTTGGCGAAAACAAGCATTACGATATGCGTTTTGCCAGTACTGAAGGTGTTGGAACATTCAACGGCGCAACCAGTGACATGGCACCGAAACTACGTCTGACGATGCCAGAAAAAGACAGTTATTTATCAGTCAATGCGCCAGATAAGAACCGCTATCAAATCGGTGAACCTTTCGATCCAGCCGGTATGGAAGTCAAAATAATTTCACGTACGAACAATACTGAAACGATTTTGACCCCAGACCAGTACACCGTCACAGGTATCGACTATGACGTCAACCAAGTCGGCGCACACGCCATCACTGTTACCGCGAACGACGACGAAACTCTCACCACCACATTCTTGGTCTACACGCTGGGAGAGACAACTGACGAAGGTGAGCTTTCCACCGCGGACGATGACATGTTGTGGTACACCAAACCTGCCTCTCAAACTAAACTTCGGCTCAGTGCTGGAAGTGTAGGAGAAGGAGAGAATAACCGCTGGCAGCAAACTACTCTTCCGATCGGCAACGGAAAGATTGGCGGAACTGTTTGGGGTGAAGTCGGAGTTGAGCGCATAACGTTCAATGAAGAAACGTTATGGACAGGCGGCCCTGGAACCGTTGATGACTACAATGGTGGAAATAACGAGAACAAAGGACGAGAAGGCGTACGCCTGCGTGAACTCAACCGCCAGTTACAAGATGGTGCAGACACCGTCGATCCGGGAGCGCTTACTGGTGGTGAGGATGCTCGCCAGCAAGGATCCTACCAAAACTGGGGAAATATCGAGATCGACTATGGGTTTGGTGACGATGCACAATACACCAACTATCGTCGAGATCTTAACCTCAGCAAAGGGCTTGCAACGGTCGGTTTCACCCATAACGGCACTGATTACACCCGCGAATATTTCGCCTCAAATCCAGATGATGTGATGGTTGCTCGTCTAACAGCCAACGGCGACGAGGAGCTCAACCTTACTATTTCTCTCAATGCCAACCCGGGTTTTTCCAAAAAAGATGCTTCGAGCACAGTAAACGCTGACATTCTCACTGTTCGCGGTGCGTTAGGCAACAACGGATTGATCTACAACTCCAAGATCAAAGCCGTCACAGATTCGGGAACAATTGGCGCAAGTAGCAATGGTCAGGCACTTACTGTTTATGGAGCACGTGAGGTTATCCTCTATATTGCCGCAGCTACCGATTTCGAGTACGACTACCCACGCTACCGTACCGGTGAAGATGCCGCCGCAGTTGATGCTCGCGTTGCACAAAGCGTACAAAAGGCGGCAAACAAAGGCTACGGAAAAGTGCGATCCGACCATATCGCTGACCATTCATCTCTCTACTCGCGTCTCACACTTGACCTTGGCCAACATGAGACAGACGGCACGAAGCTCACCACCGAAGAACTTCTTGACGCATACAGTGCTGGAACAGCAACTACGGCTCAAAAACGCGAACTCGAAACCGCCGTCTATCAATATGGCCGGTACTTACAGATCGGTTCGTCTCGTGAAAACAGCCCATTGCCAGCAAATCTTCAAGGCATCTGGTCGTCCACAGCCGATGATAACGCACACGGGCGTACCCCGTGGGGTTCAGATTTCCACATGAACGTCAATTTACAAATGAACTATTGGCCAACCTACTCAGCGAACTTAGCAGAACTAGCTCAGCCAGTTATTACGTATGCTGCGGGCTTGGTTGAACCAGGACGTGAAACAGCACGAATCTATGCTGGTGCACATACTCAACCAGGTACTCCACCAGGTGAAGGCGCTGGCTACATGGCTCACACCGAAAACACCGCTTACGGTTGGACAACGCCGGGCGCTGCATTCTCATGGGGATGGAGTCCGGCAGCAATGCCGTGGTTACTACAAAATGTGTATGAAGCATACGAGTATGGCGGGGATCTCAACCAGTTGCGTACCGAGATTTATCCACTGTTGAAAGAAGAGTCAAACTTCTATGTTGATTACATGTTGCATAAAGGCTTCCTGCCAGCAGCTGACGGTCAGCCACGCCTAACCACCGGCGTTGCCTACTCGGCAGAACACGGACCTTTAGGAACTGACGGTAACACCTATGAAAGCTCTCTCGTATGGCAAATGCTAAATGACGCTATCGAATCAGCGCAGGCACTCGACGTCGACGATCACTTAGTAGGAAACCTGGATAACTGCCGGGTCGAAAACTGGGCAAAAGATAACAACGGCGAATTTAGCGATTCGCAAGCAAACCGGTCTTGGATGTGTGCGCAAAGCCTACTGAAACCAATCGAGGTGGGCCATAGTGGGCAGATCAAGGAATGGTATTTCGAAGGAGAACTTGGCAAGAAGCAGGATGGTTCGCCAATTCCGCACTATCAAGTAAACCATCGTCACATGTCGCATATGCTCGGTTTGTTCCCGGGTGATCTTATCACTGTGGATAACCCGACCTATATGGATGCCGCTAAGACGTCGATGACGTACCGTGGCGATGATGCAACTGGTTGGGGAGTCGGGCAACGTATCAATTCGTGGGCACGTACTGGAGATGGAAACCATGCCTACCAGCTGATTGAGAAACAACTCAAGAACGCAATGTACTCCAACTTGTTCGACGTCCATCCTCCGTTCCAAATTGATGGAAACTTTGGCAACACATCTGGTGTGAACGAAATGTTGTTGCAATCAAATTCAACGTTTGTTTCGACTAGCGGTCAACGTTTCCACAACTACACCAACATTCTTCCAGCGCTTCCAGATGAGTGGAGCGACGGAAATGTTCGTGGCCTGAGGGCACGCGGTGGTTTTTCGGTGGGTATTGACTGGAAGGAGGGCAAAGCAGAGCGCGTCATCCTTGAGTCAGTTAAGGGCAATCAGGCAAACATTAAGGTGACGAAGGGTGATGCTGGAAACTACAGTATCGTTCGTGTTCCAGCACTGGAGGCTTCTGGTTTCGGATTCCGTCAGGCAGTAACGTCAGAGCCGGTGGATGCGACAGTCGTGGAGAATGCTAACGGTGAACGCATCGTGTCTTTTGATACTCAACCGGGCGATATCTTCGTCATGACTGCACGCTCAGAAACTGTTGCGGTCACGGATCTAACGATTACGGGTAAGGCCGATATGAGTGTTGGCGAGAAGCAATTGCTGATGGTAGTTGTTGCGCCAGAGAGTGCAACAGATGCGGCAGTTAGTTGGAAGTCGGCGAAGCCAGAAGTTGCGAGTGTGGACGAAACAGGACAGGTTAGTGCGCTAGCATCTGGAACGACGACGGTGACGGCGACGTCGGTTTCGAACCCAGATGTGACGGGCACGTTTGAGGTGATGGTTACGGTGCCGGATGTGCCTGACGTTCCGGAGGTGCCTGATCCAGATGTGCCTGACGTTCCGGAGGTGCCTGATCCAGATGTGCCTGACGTTCCGGAGGTGCCTGATCCAGATGTGCCTGGCCCGGACGCGCCTGCCCCGGACGCTGAAACTCCTGACGATCCCACTTTGCCCGGAGACCAAGGTGGGGATGATGGAGACAAACCAAGAGGAGATGAGCCAAACTCACCGGAATCGGATAAGGGTACTGGTGGCATCTCAGATACGAACACCTCATCTGATGGCGGTAAGTCTGATAATTCGGATACGAAACTTGTAGATGATTCTGCGAAAATAACGCGGTCACAACCACAAGCGAAACATGATAGTGCGAAGAAACTAGCAACAACAGGAATATCTGGAATGTTTATGCTAGTTACTGGTTTAGGGATGGTACTTGTTGGTGCTGCGTTGTTTGCTTCGCGGCGTCGTGAAAGCTAACTAGGTTACCGGGAAACTGAGAATAAGGTAAAAATCCTTACTCGAAATAAGCGTTGCGGCACACATTTTAATGTGTGCCGCAACGCTTATTGGGGAAGAAACTATGTTCTATTAGTTCAGTGGGGTGAGTTGTGCTGCGCCGAAAGAAACGGAGAACTGGTCACACCAAAGATCAACGCTCTTCCATTCAGAAGGATTGAAATCGGCAGGTAGGTCGTAGACGTGATTACCGGTGTTGCCTTTAATTGGCGCTACGTCCAAGTGAGGGGAGTTTCCTGCGGTTTGGTTGCCGTCGCTACCTGTAACTACGTCAGCTTTGGAGAGCCACACGTGAACGTCTGGACCATTGGTAGTGTCAAGGTTTTCAAAAACGAGTTGGTGTTTGCCTGATTCGAGGCGAACAATTCGAGCCATACCAGTAGTGTCGTGGGCGTGGGTGACGAAGGTGCCTTCTGCGATCACTGCCGGACCATTCGATTGATCCTCAGTTTGCTTCTCCATTGCACTATCGGTTTCTTTCGACGTGCCAGAATCGGTCTCAGACACGGAAGGAATAGTAGGCAGGGCGTCGTTGACGTCCTTATCGATAAAAGCCAGCCAAGGCTTAAAAATCAAGGCCGCAGTAATTAAAACGACAAGGAGGATCGGTGCAGCAATAAGGATAATTTTTTTCATGAGAATCTTTCGTTATTTAATAAGTTGAAGCTAGGCCTGCGTCAGATGAAACTGTTGAAGGTTTCTCGACTTCTTTATGAAGTCTTCAAGACCGCAGGTTTGCTTCTCGTTAAGGTCAACGTTACTTGTTTATGGTTTATTCCCGAAAAGTTAAAATCAGAATAATTTCGACACGCAGCCTCGGAGTTTTCCTATACTAAGTGGCAGCTTGCCGGAAGGTAGTATTGAAGTTAAGAATGCAAAGATGTTGGGCTTGAGGCCTAGCACGCACTTTCAGGTAACTCGTGGCTCTGCTGCTCGGTCGCCAAGTTTGAAATACCCCCCGCGTATGCGGGGAAGAGATATGGTTATCGCAATTAGTCGATCCTATGAGTACGACGTTGTAGGAGCGCTCCTAGAACTCGGATTCATCACTAAACGCGACCTTACAGTTCAAAAAATTAAAGTCGCTCTCGCGGACGCTACAGACAAAGAACTCGTCGATGAGATCAGTCGCCGCCTAGAAAACGGCAACCGAGAAGAATTCGACAAGCCCCTACGCCCAGTCCCAGACCTTGACGACGACAGAAACTTGTCGGAGCCGGATATTAACCTAGAAGCAGCTTCACCACACGGATACGAATACGATCAATAAAAAGAAAGGCGACCCCTTTAACCCTTGACTCTCGAAGAATTAGAACAATTCATTGAAAGCCACGGGGTCGCCGTAATCTATAAACCAAACCTACCAGTACCAGGATCATACAATCGCGAGATGAAAAGAATAGCGTTAAACGCATGCCTACAATCCATGCCGAAGAACGCCATATCAACACTCGCCCACGAGTTCGCCCACCACCTGCTCGGCCACGATGGGCCACAACCACCAACCGAGGAAGAACGAGCAGACCGTCTAGCTGCACGCCTGCTCATCTCCCCTACCGAGTACGATTTAGCAGAAAAGCTCCACAATGGACACCCCTCAGCAATCGCCGAAGAACTCGACGTGACCTGCTGGATCGTCAAAGCCTACCAAAACACACTATGTGCGATATAGAATCGCTGCTAATGCTTGCTGGGGGTAATGTTTACTTATCAGCTTCGAGGGCTTCCGTGTTGACACTGGCGTCTAGGTGAAGCGTATGCGCAACCTTCTCCAACGCTTGGACATTTCGATAACCTAACTATTCCACTTGACATAGGTTAGATGGGGTAGTAAACTAATAATCAGAAAGGAGGTGAACATGATAGAACATGTAGGAGAAATCCTTGCCGGACTTGGAGCATTTCTAATAGGCATTGCAAAACTAATCGAAGTCACCAAGCCCAGCAAGAACAAAAAGAAGCGTAAATAGCTTCAAATTTTCCCCTGAACCATCAGGGGAAACCCTCCTAGATAATATCTCGAAACCATGAAAGAACTCAAAACGTACACAGGTACAGTAGCCATAGTCATAGGTGTGATCGTCGCATTCACAAGCTTACCAGTCCTCGCGAAAATTGTACTCGGAACAATCGGACTCGCTTGCGGTCTACATGCGCTCATAGTCACCCTCAAAGAACGGAAGAACTAATGCCCACACGCTACCTTTCGCTACACGGGTACGCCCAGCGCGTAGGCATCGCCTACAGTACAGCCCGAACCTACCAAAATCAGAAACGGCTAGCCCCACCAGACGCAATCATCGGAGAAGGAAATGCAACAACCTATGGTTGGCTCCCCGAAACTGTCGACAACTGGCAAATAAACCGTCCAGGGCGTGGTGCTAGAACCGACCTGCAAAAATAAACAGTAAGCCCCAGCAAGCATTCTCGCCTGCTGGGGCTTACCTATTGTTTTAAAACGCTAGGTGATAAATGTTAATACCCAAAACTAAAAGAATTCCTACACACAGAGCCGCTGTAAATAAGAAATCAGCCCAAAAACAAACCTGAAACAACCACCGATGCTGATCCATCATCGCATCCACACAACTACGAGCACTACGACGCTTAGGGAAAGACCGCACAGCATAAGCCTCAAACAAGGCAAGGAACGGGCGTAGCCGGGTCATAGACACAAACGAACTCAAACTGCCGTCATGCCCAGTTTCGTCTTTACCTTCGAACTTTTGAGTTTCACTCACTTGCCGAGGGCTAATATCTGTGCGAGACTTCGGCGCATCATCAGCAGCCGGCATTTGATTATCGTCCAGAGACGAGCCTTTATACTCCAAGGAGTTTCCTTCTATACTGCAAAGCAGCAAGCGACACATCGAAATAGTCAGCCAGAAGAAGCTCAGCTAGAACCCGCCCATAAGCAGAGTCGCTATTTTCTAATTTTCTCCTCAACTCTGGCGCTGGCATCAGTAATTCGGCCGCAAACTCATTCGCATAAATCTCTGACGCAGTACCGCGTCCCTCATCAGAACGTGCATCAACGAAGTCACCAGACTCATCTCGATGACTAACGAGATGCCCAACCTCATGAGCACACGTGAAGCGTTGCCGATTAGTGCTCTGGTCGCGATCGATATAAATATCTGCCTCCATGTCTGTTTTACGGAGCATACCGTAAACGTCATCGCCAAGCTCAGACATAAACACAGACGCACCCA
Source organism: Arcanobacterium pinnipediorum (assembly GCF_023973165.1). Lineage (NCBI taxonomy): Bacteria > Bacillati > Actinomycetota > Actinomycetes > Actinomycetales > Actinomycetaceae > Arcanobacterium > Arcanobacterium pinnipediorum. Next base: position 1,891,280 of record NZ_CP099547.1, read on the forward strand.
GCTTTCGAGCAATAACAATCGGATCGACAGGATATTCGCCATTCCAATGCACTTCAAGAACATCTGCCGCGTCCTTACGCGCCATTTCACGGATTTCACCGACAGTTTTACCAGTAAACACTTTTCACACCTCCCACCATTCTCCTGTAAGTCATTATAAGACTAACAGGGGTCTTATTGTCTAAATATAGACACTGATAGCCGGCAAAAACACTGACAGGGAGGTGTGGGTAAGGATTTTGGCGATCTGCTCGCCAGTGAGGTACATTTTTTCTTTCTTGGCTTAGTCGCGTGGTATTTTCACGCCTTAGCGGGATTCGTGCTGATAATTCCTTGCTCGATAGCGTATTCGCACATGGACGATAAGATACCTTGGGCGTTGCGTATGCTTTTTGGTGAATAGAATCCGCCTGTGCTCGTCAAGAAAATCAACCAATCGCGATTCACTCGATAGCTGACACCTCAACAGGAGGCGCCTCCAAATGCAAGCCCTCTGCCATACCCTGCAACGCGCGCTCCATGTGCCCACTATTTGACACGCGTATAAGCCATGCTCATTGCTACCGTCGAATGTCCCATGATCGCTTTAATAATCTCCGGGTCAACACCAATAGTTAACAACAGCGTTGCAGTCGTGTTGCGGATTTCGTGCCCCACATAATACCTCTGACCTTTATGTACGTCCGCCTGGTCTTGGAGCTTACGCCACTGTGCGCCGTCATACTTCTTATTGCGTATCCTGCCATCCTGTAGCGGCCACACTAACCCGTGAGGAGGCGGCGGTGAAACAGCTTTCCACGCCTCTAGATAGCTGCGAACTACGGGGATCATAGGGATAACGAAATTCTTGCCCCGTCCGCGAATATTTTTTGTGGGTACGAGGTGATAGGTGCCCTCTAGCTGTTGATAGTCGTAGCCGTCTGGATAGTCGAACGTTCCAAGCTCTTTGTGAAATACCCCCGCGTATGCGGGGAAGAGTCACTTGATTAAAACCCCTCGGAGTATCACAGAGAAATACCCCCGCGTATGCGGGGAAGAGTATCGCAAGAACGTCAGTTCATCTTGCTCGAGGGAAATACCCCCGCGTATGCGGGGAAGAGTCTGCCAGTAAAAGCTGATTTACTAGCGAAATACCCCCGCGTATGCGGGGAAGAGGGCAAGATAATATTACGCATGACGTAGAGTGGGGAAATACCCCCGCGTATGCGGGGAAGAGCAGCGTGGCAGCCGGGAAATATCGCTAGCTTGGAAATACCCCCGCGTATGCGGGGAAGAGCGGCTACGAGCACCATTCCAATGGTTGCGTTATGGAAATACCCCCGCGTATGCGGGGAAGAGTTTCCTTGAACTTCGCTAAATGCCCATGCTTCGGAAATACCCCCGCGTATGCGGGGAAGAGTGTGAGTTTAGGACGCGGTACACCGATTCTTGGGAAATACCCCCGCGTATGTGGGGAAGAGACCGGTAAAGGACAACTGTACTTCATTAACAAGGAAATACCCCCGCGTATGCGGGGAAGAGCTAACGAGTCTGCGTTGAGCGGGAAGTCGTGTGGGAAATACCCCCGCGTATGCGGGGAAGTGAAGTGCCCCGGGTTTTGTTCCTAGGCACGTGCCTTGATTTCTATTATTTCATGGCCGGTGTTGCCGTTCCAAAACTCCTGTTCAACCTCAGCCGGTGTACGGTAGCCCAAGCTCTGGTGAAGTCGTGACTCGTTCCACCACGAAACCCATTCAAACGTCGCGATTTCTACGTCAACCACGTCCGCCCATGACCGCCTATGAATCAGCTCATTCTTGTAAGAACCGTTGACGTTCTCAGCCAAAGCATTGTCATAGGAATCGCCAACCGTCCCTGTCGAGGCAGTAATCCCATGCTCGGCAAGACGCTCATTGTAAACAATGGACACATACTGCGAGCCGTGGTCTGAATGGTGAATCAGCCCAGTTGTTTTCTTCGCACATACGATCGCCTGATTGAGCGCCTGCAACGGCAACGCTTCAGTTCGCATTGAACCGACTAGCGCCCACCCGACAATCCGTCGGGAGAACACATCGGTCACAAAAGCGGTGTAGACAAACCCCTTACGGGTACGGACATAGGTAATGTCACCCCACCCACAACCGATTCGGCCTCGGAGCTCGAAATTCACGTTTCACCAAGTCCGGGCGAGTATCTAGCCCCCGAGGTTTGCGAGTTGTCACAGGCAAGCGGCCCTTACCTTTACCACTAACTCCAGCAAGGCGCATCAAACGAGCGGTTTGCTCACGACCAATATCGATCCCCTCATGGCGCAACGCGTGCCACATCTTACGAATCCCGTAGACATTGTAGTTACTTTCATGAACCTCAACGATATGCACTATCGGCAGCAGCATCACGCAGGCTACGAGCACTCACACCACGGGATTTTGATTGACGATAGCCACGAGAAGTGATGAAACCACCAACACGGTGAGTGTTTAACGTCTTGCAGATGAACTCGACAGAGAAACGATTTCGATACTCATCAATGAACCGAATCATTTCCGACGTTTCGGGTCGAGTTCCGACGCGAAAAAAGCCGACGCTGCTTTCAACAACTCATTAGTATCGCGAAGCTCCTGATTTTCACGGCGTAGCCGCGCATTTTCGACTTCCAAGTCCTCCGGCAAGCGTTCAAGAACGCGTCCTTCACGACGAGCTACCTGAGTCCATTGCCGAGCAGTGTGCCAAGAAACACCTAGTTTCGGTGCCACAATCTTGCACGCTTCTTGCAAGGAAACATTCTCCGCCACAATACGGTCTTCTACCAAGCGGACGACGCGATCCTTCGCATCCTGATCAAATTTCTTTGGCATAGTCCAGATTATCCCATCTACTCAAACGGAACAAAACCTGGGACACTTCAAAGTCACCGGCTGGGATAAAAATGTTGAACCAACTCTTGCTGTTCCCGTAACAGCTGGTTTACGGGGTGCGTGCCGTAATAAGGGCTGGCAGTCACATCCGTTTGAGGGCTGGTTTATGTGTTATCCGGCGTTGGTTGTGCCACGTGCGAGGGGGTTGAAGATGCGTGCTCCGGTTGATTGGAAAGAAGCACGTGCTCACACGCCCGGCCTTGATGATGAGATGGTTGAAGAGTTCTTCACCCACCAACTACCTTCTTCCCCACTTAGTCCACCACCACACTTGTTAGAAGATGGTCCACGCATACTCCCGCGACGTAGTATCTTCACCCATGCTGACTTCACCTGGTAACACCACACCACCAACACCGCCGTCGTCAAATTTTCCTCACTGACACACGAGATTAATTCAGCAGTAGGTTAACGCAACAGAAACGCTTCTCGGAACACCGATACAACGAACTGGTTGATTTAAACGAGTAATTTTGTTGCAGATCACTGGGAATATTGTATGTCGAGCGTGAGGTTCGTTAGTCGATAGAGTGAATCTTTCTGGGTCGATGCTGGGGAGTGTGAGTGAAGATCTTGTTAGTGTGGGAGAGATTAATTCGCAAAAAGCGCTTATGAGTGCTGGTTTTGACTATGTGGGTAGTAAGACTGTTGGTTATGGTGTGAAGGAAATGGGAGTTGGTGCCCTTTTTGAACTTAAAGGAGTCTATGAGGTACCACAAATGGGTAGTTTTCATCCACGTACTGTCGAAGGGGTTTTCAACTACACTAATACTAATTCACGTGCTTTATGGAATAGTGCGGGGAAAAGCTTAGTCGAAGCTGGAGTTTCTGATTTTACCGATTCTTTAACTGGGATGGTTCTGCCTTAAGGAGTAGATAAAATGCGTTCTCGGGTGTTTAGTGCTACTAGTGGATATATTTTAGTTTTAGTTACGGTGTGGGTTGCTTTATGTTTTGTGGTTGTGACGAAAGAAAGTGATCACTCTTTACAGCTTCGATTGATAAGCGTGGTTCTTCCGTTTATATGCTTGATTGTTTTTGGTTTGTTTTTTCAGCGTGTTAAAAGGTTTTTCTTGTGGGTTATCATCTTGCTTTTACCTGCAGATATGTATCTGGTGTGGGTGGTTGGGGATAAAACACTTGGTTATACGTGGTTTTCTGCTGGTGTGATTGGTTTGCTTATTGGCATGTTTTTGCTTCAATATCAAAGACCTGTTCCAAAGGTAACGGTTGAAATCCAAGGAGCGGGTGGTGAAGATGTTCCTCCTCTTAAGTTACGCGAGATGAAGATTTATGCGAAAGAGGTTCATCGTAGTCGAGATCGTTTATTTCGTGCTCCTGTTACATATGAGGAGATATGTGTATATGTTGAGATTAAAGAGCGTACGATAAGGTTTACTGCGAGTCAGTTTGAGCCTGACCGGGTTGAGCGTTTGATGAATTTTCCACAGCATTTTATTGCTGGGACTGGACCGTTTTTGAGTGGTTTTGATTTTCCAGATAGTCTCATAGCTGAGATTGCTGAGAAGAATCTAGTTCCGGCTGGATGTCTCATTGTGACAGATGGTGACAACTTAGTAGGAACAATATATCCAGACGAGGTACCTGTTTTTCAGCAATGGGTCTTGCGAGTTTTTCACTAATTTATCGCTATGTTTTATAAATGTAATAGTTATTTAGAGAGGTCTTAGACCATGTATCCTGCATTGATCACTCTTGGGATTGTGTTATTCGTAAATCTCATCAAAGGCCTTATCCGTGTACTAGGAAAAACAGATAAAGACCCGAATAAAGATCGAACATTTTCCCACCCAAAGATACAGATTCTCGTTGGTTTATTGACATCTGTTGTAGCAGCGTTGATATTTCTGATAGGAATAATAAATTGGTTTTCCGACCAGCCAGTAGATCCTGCTATGATACCTATGAGTTCATTTACTCTTTTGATTGGTCTTTTTCTTCTGGCTTATGGCTTGTGGGGTCGAGCAGGAATTGACCGGGATAAGATCTGGTCGAGATTTGGAAAAATCTATTCCCGCGAGATCCGCTTTAGTGAGGTGACGCGCCTACATAAAGGCATCCTGTTATACAAGCTGTATGCGGGTAAGAAAAAAGTGACCGTTGATTTGAATTCGTCTAAGGTGACACTGATTCATTTACGGTTGTTAGAAGAGCTCCAACACCGCAGGTTTGAGTTACCAAATTTTACTATTGATGATCCTGGCTGGGAAGAAGCTGCACGGTATTGGCGTAAATGGTTAGCTAGAAGGCTCTACCAAGATCATCAAATGTTTTATGACAACAACCCGCAAGCCCTCGCCTATCTGAACTCGTTAACCGAGCCACCCACCCACTACGAGAACTAACGCGTTAGCGTGTAGTACTAAAACCAGAAGGATGCATATGTCAAACCCTGATCGTTTTGGTCGTTTCACGGTGGATAATTCACGGTTGCTGGTGTGGTGTATGTGGTGGTTGCGTGTTGAGTGTGTACGGATGCGTGGATTACGTGAGTCTCCGGTATTAACGGCAAAGATGTTGGGTGTGTTGTATCGGCCGTTGCGGTTTGTGTGGGATCCGATTATTAAGTTTTTTACGTTTCGGTTTAAGTATTATTCTGGTGAGGTTGACCGGTTATTTACTCAAGGCATTACGGCTGTTGAGAGTGGGGATCAAACCACTGCGTTAGCGGTGGTGATGAGTGTGGAAGAAAAGGTCGCTTCGACTAATTTTGATCCCAGCCCGTATAAGGATTATCTGCAGCGGTATCGCTATATGTTGATGGCAGGTAGTGCTCAACGTCAACGAGAGGGGTTGATTGATTTATGGTTTGATATGACCCATGATTGGCGAGAGCGTGGGTCTAAAGGCATTTACCGGTTTGTAGATGTTGCCGAGTTTAATATTGTTCTGGGTTTCTTTTCTGCGGTAGTTATTTCTATTGGTTTATTCTTCCCTATCTGGTTGTCTACTGGCTGGTATCGGCTTGTCCCACCGGTGTATATGGGGCTGATGTGTGCCTGGTCGTATTACACAGGCCGGCATTTAAACGGCATTATTAGTATTCTTGTCCAGGTTCTTGGTGGGGCTATTGGTGGGTTACCGTTAATCTATCTTACCGAGGTCATGTCACGCGGAGTGATCTGGTCATGGAGTAGTGGCGCTATTGTTGGTACTCTTTTTGCTAGTCATTATGCGTATAAGAGGTGTCAGTATTTGGCGAATAAGTATGGTCCGTTTGGGTGTTTATGGGCACGCCACATAACGAAAAACACCTATGAGTTGTTGATGGTTGATAGTGCGGGGAAGAAAGTCTGGCATTACCAGGTCACTGGCTGGTATAAGAATGTTGATGCCGCGTTGAGTGATTGGTTATCGATTGATTTACGTGGTGATTGCCGTTCGCCTGGAAGGAAAAATAATAAATTTCCGAACTGGTATCAGTGTTATCCGGCGTTGGTTGTGCCACGTGCGAGGGGGTTGAAGATGCGTGCTCCAGTTGATTGGAAAGAAGCACGTGCTCACACGCCCGATATTGATGATGAGATGGTTGAAGAGTTCTTCACCCACCAACTACCTTCTTCCCCACTTAACCGGCTCTTCGCGTTTTAGCGGGGTGTGGAGATGCAGAAGTGGTGAAGGTAGTTCATGCTTAGAGTGTGAATCAAAAACTTGAACGTACCTTCACCGCTTATGATCCTACCGTAATTCTTGCTCGGCTTGTGAGTTTGAAAGATATTCGCGTCTTGGCGTATCACCGTCATGGCTCTCAACAGGAAATCGAAATTGAACAAGTCCTTAAGAGACCAACATGCCCACGTTGTGAAAGTCTTGCACGCGTTAAAGAAAGGCCAAGAGTACGGTATATAGATTTACCTGTCTATGGTCGGTCTATGAGCTTGTTATGGCGTAAGCACCGCTGGTATTGTCCAAACGTTGCATGTGATGTTGGTTCATGGACAAGTCAAGATAAACGTATTGCTGCTCAACGTTGCCAGATGACTACCAGGGCAGCTAAATGGGCGACCCAGCAAGTAGGCATGGGACGAACAATTAGCGAAGTCGCAGCTGAACTTGGTTGTTCTTGGCACACAGTCAATGATGCAGTAACTATGTATGGTCAAGTGTTACTACAAGCAGACCGTAAGCGTTTAAACAAGACTCACGCAATCGGGCTTGATGAAACAAGTTTCGTTCGCATACAAGGACACCGCACAAGTTATGTCACTACGGTATGTGACGTCGAGCATCATCAAATCATTGATATTATCCCAAGCTGTAACTACATAGACGTAGCCCGCTATTTAAAAGACCAGCCCAACGCTTGGAAAGCACGAATCCGCTATGCCACTTTAGACATGAGCCCAACATACCGTGCTGTGTATAACGTGGTATTACCCCAGGCAACTCAAATAGCTGATCATTTCCATGTGATTACGTTAGCCAATCGTGTGTTAGATACTGTACGTAGACGCGTACAAAATCAGACCTTGGGACACCGTGGGCATAAAAAAGATCCTTTATACAAGATTCGGCGTTTACTGACATATGGTAGTGAAAAACTACTGCCAGCAATGGTCCAGCGTCTAGAAAGCATGCTTGTGTTAGGAGATCCTCACGCTGAAGTAGCGATTGCGTATCGGATAAAAGAACGCTTACGAGAGTTTTATCAGCAAACAGATCTTGGTGTTGCGACCACCATGCTTGCAGAATTGATACAAACATGCCTGGATGTGGCTATGCCCCCAGAAATTCAGCAGCTAGGACGCACGCTACAACGATGGCAGCTTCAAATCTTGGCGTATCATCAAACGCATCTTTCTAATTCCATCACCGAGGCGTTAAACAATCTCATCAAACGTATTAAACGTATCGGATTTGGGTTCACGAATTTCAACAACTATCGCATTCGTGCATTACTGTATGCCGGTAAACCTAACTGGAGACTGCTGCATAATATCTTCGTGTAACCTGTTTACCAGTGAGAAGATCACAAGGCATTTTCTATCATCGAGTGTTGCTCGCACTAACACCAACGGGTTAACAAAGACAATGTATGTTGCTTACTTTTGTATAGTTATTCCGGGCCACTAAAAATCTCATCACCACCACATTAACGCCAACGAAAACACAGCTGCTAACTTTAAAATCACTACACCAGCACCTGATACTAGGCCAGTAAACCCACCGAGTAACAACGTTTCACCCCGCTAAAACGCGAAGAGCCACTTAACCCACCACCACACTTGCTAGAAGATGGTCCACGCATACTCCCACGTCGTAGCATCTTCACCCATGCTGACTTCACCTGGTAACACCACACCACCAACACCGTCGTCGTGATAGGTTAGCGGCTGTTTTCTTCATTCAATGCCTTTGCGTATGGGACGAACGAGGCTGGCTACAGGCCATTATTGAGCGTGATGTGCATGGGCGTACTACCCGCACTGATATTCATGTCAACGCTCTAGGCTTTCTGGACCGGGTGGGTGATACGGATATTGAATGGGATTATGGACGCCCGGTATACAATCTTGTTGGTGTAGACCATCAACCATTCTTTAGTATCACTGGTGGTATTGATCTAGGAATACCTGGACATACTGGTAGCTGGGGTGAGTCATCAACCATACACTTAGATAACCCGTATCAGATAACTCATCATCATCTTCCCAGTCTGCCTGACGGGATAAGTGTTGGTAGCGGGAGCCTACATATTGGCGGCCTAGCATGGTTAGGGGCACGCGTGTATGACCCCACCACGCATAGTTTCCTCACCCACGACCCCTTACCCCCACTACCAGGAGTGGTATGGGAAGCAAACCCGTTCAACTATGCCGCGAACAACCCCTTATCCCTATCCGACCCACTCGGACTCAAACCAGTCACCGATCAAGAACTGGCCGCATACAACAACAACCGGTCAACAAGCCTATGGAACAAGATCGAGCAAAACGCTTTTAGCTGGGAAAACCTTGTTGGTCTAGCTATGATCGGCCTTAGCGGGCTAGCGTTGTTTACCGGCATTGGTCTTCCGGTTGCGGGAGCATTGTTTAGTGCCGGGGTGCAGATTGTTGCTGAGAAAACTTTTACCGGATCAGTGGACTGGTTGGGTGTCGGTATTAGTACTTTTGCTGGTTTAGGTGCCGGAGCGATAGTCAGCCGAATTAGTCCCAGCATCACGCGATCAAAAATCTTTGGTGGGGTTGTGAAAGGTGCTCAAGAGATTTTTAATGGCTTGTCTGGTGTTGGTAAGCGTGTGGCTCGTTTTGGGGTGGATTATGCCGGTGAGATGGTTGAAGATGGTGTAGCTGGCGTGCTTGAGTATAATGCTAATAATCTTCTTGGTCGCAATAACGAGCATGGATTTTTTGGAAGTATCACCAATGAGATGTTTAATCCGACTAACATGCTTGTTCGAAGTGTGAATTCTGGCCTCAAAGTTCGAGGAGAGGATTATTTTGGTTCCGATTATGGGAATGCGGGTGCGTTGTTTGAGCGGGCTGAACGTAAGGTGTTGCAGCCGATAAAACTGAGAATTGGAGTAACGATGCTGAATATGCATGTAGTACGTGGTTTGACTGATTATCCCTCTGTTACTGATAGTTTGCTTCCAGAAATTGTAATTGTTGATGAAGTTGTTCGCTAGTTGTGCGGTTGATAGGAGTTGAGAAGAATGGGTGATGATGTGGATAATTCACGGTTGCTGGCCTGGTGTATGTGGTGGTTGCGCGTTGAGTGTGTACGGATGCGTGAGATGGATGAGACTCCTGCAATTAGTCCGGAAAAACTTGGGGTGTTGTATCGACCGTTGCGTTTCTTGTGGGATCCGATTATTAAGTTTTTAACCTTCCCTCATAAGTATGATTCTGGTGAGGTTGACCGGTTATTTGCTCAAGGTATTACGGCTGTTGAGGGTGGGGATCAAACCACTGCGTTAGCGGTGGTGATGAGTGTGGAAGAAAAGATCGCTGATACGAATTTTAATCCCAGTCCGTATAAAGACTATCTTGATAGGTATGGTCGTCTTTTAGGTTTAGAGGATATAGGTAAGCAGCGGGTGGGGTTGGTTGATTTATGGTTTGATATGACTCATGATTGGCGAGGGCGTAGCTCTAAAGGTATTTACCGGTTTGTAGATGTTGCCGAGTTTAATATTGTTCTGGGTTTCTTTTCTGCGGTGGTTATTTCTATTGGCTTGTTTGTTCCTATCTGGTTGTCTTCTGGATGGTATCGGCTTGTCCCACCGGTGTATATGGGGCTGATGTGTGCTTGGTCGTATTACACTGGCCGGCATTTAAATGGTTTAACTGGCACGCTTGTCCAGGTTCTTGGATGGGTTATTGGTGGGTTACCGTTAATCTACCTTACCGAGGTCATGTCACGCGGAGTGATCTGGTCATGGAGTAGCGGCGCTATTGTTGGTTTTACTTTTGCTAATCATTATGCGTATAAGATATGTCAGTATCGGGCCAATAAGTATGGTCCGTTTGGGTGTTTATGGGCACGCCACATAACGAAAAACACCTATGAATTGTTGATGGTTGATAGTGCGGGGAAGAAAGTCTGGCATTACCAGGTCACCGGCTGGTATAAAAATGTTGAACCAACTCTTGCTGTTCCCGTAACAGCTGGTTTACGGGGCGCGTGTCGGGTGAAGGGCTGGCAGTCACATCCGTTTGAGGGCTGGTTTATGTGTTATCCGGCGTTGGTTGTGCCGCGTGCGGAAGGGTTGAAGATGCGTGCTCCAGTTGATTGGAAAGAAGCACGTGCTCACACGCCCGATATTGATGATGAGATGGTTGAAGAGTTCTTCACCCACCAACTACCTTCTTCCCCACTTAACCCACCACCACACTTGCTAGAAGATGGTCCACGCATACTCCCACGTCGTAGCATCTTCACCCATGCTGACTTCACCTGGTAACACCACCCCAAACCACACCACCGTCGTCGTCTTTTTCTTGGTTAAGCCAGACCCTTATTAATGCTGTGCTCACGTGTTCTTGATGGGATACATTTTAGTGGTTGCGGTTTGGGTATCTAGAGCCAGCGGGGGCAAAAGTGGTGAGTATTCGACGTTGTGGCTGGAAATCCCTGTAGACATTGTGTGCCAGAGTCCCTTGCTATAAAATTTTTGTTGGAATACCGCACGTATTGAAAGGTTAGAGCAATGGGGAAATGGTTTTCTCAAGCTCGGGAGATTGAGCGTTTACGTCACGAGAAACAACTCCTGCTACATGAGAATCAGCGTCTATTGGCGCTCGTAGCTCAACTCAAAGAACACGTCGGTGAAGAAGCAGCCGATGTTGATACTTTCGCTGTTTCTGCTGAAGAACGCTTAATGGCTGCTTCGGGACGCAAGATTGCGGCAATAAAGGCATATCGTGAACGCACTGGAGCTGATCTTGTTACGGCGAAAAACGCCATCGACTCCGTATCCTAACTATTGGCTTTCCTTAGTGGCTACATACAGAAGTAATCGTTGAATTTTTATACCGGTACAGGCTTTCAAGACACTTTCATCGACTTTAGGCATTACCGTATTGTTTTCTGGCATCACCTTGGCAGATAACGTCTCTGTTTATCAGCTTGGTTCACACCGACGTGGTGTATTTACGTTTGTTAGAAGAACTCCAACACCGCAAGTTTGAACTACTCAGCTGTGCTATTGATGATCCAGAGTGGGAAGAAACGGCTAAGGTATGGCGTAATGTTTCGCCGAAGATATCTATAACGAGCATAAAGAGTTTTACGCTAACAATCCGCAAGCCCTCGCCTACCTGAACTCGTTGACCGAGCCTCCCGCCCGCTACGAGAACTAGGAGCTCTGTTCGCGATCTAACATCACAATTACTTCGCAATGTTTGGTATGGGGAAACATATCCACCACTTTTCCGCGTGCTACCGTATAGTTCGGCATTAACGCCACGTCGCGCGCCAGCGAGTCCATATTGCACGAAGAGTACAGCACGTGCGATATACCTGATTCATTGAGCCACTGGCACAGTTGCGTACTTAGCCCGCGCCGAGGTGGATTGACGACGACGGCGTCCGGCATCGCAACGTTAGCCTCCGGTATCGCACCGGCTCCAACCTCTGCCCGCTCAGTTACATTAGCTACCCACTCGGTGGCGTCGCCAGTAAAGAACCGGACTCGATCCGCCAACCCCATCTGTTGCGCTGTCTGGTTTGCTGCCTGGACTGCCTGCTCAGAGGTTTCCACGCCAACAATGCTCCCGTGAGTGCGACCGGCAGCTAACGCGAGCGCGAACCCGCCAACTCCGCAATACAAGTCCCACACATGATTAACATTGCCTAACCAGTGCACCGCCGTGCGGTAGAGCTCCCCGGCGGCATCGGTGTTTGTTTGGAAAAAAGATTGCGGGCGAAGGTTTAAGGTCAGCTTTGCCCCAGCTGAAAAACTTGAACCATGCAGATCACAGTTCACCTGCATCGGCAATAGATCAGCGTCGTTGACAATAATTTCTTCGGCGCCTTCAATAATCGCTTTGTGTTCGGGCTGAACATTGAGCGTGAGTACCTTGATAGTGGGCAGTGCGGCTAAAAGTTCGTCTTTACGTTTGAACACAACTCCTTGCACTCCGCGCCGGCGCACCACGAATCGGACCATGAGTTCGCCGTCGTCAGACTCGGTGATAATTACGTACTTGAGCACGCCCCGATCGGTGGCTGGCGAATACGGTTCGAGCTGGCAGGCGGTGATGAAGCGCGCGATTTCGGGGATTGCTCCGCGAATACCGGGGGTGGGCAGGGGGCAGTTGCGCAAGTCCACCCCGCGCCCGTCGCCACCTAAGATTCCAAGTTTCGGTTCCCGAACGCTGCCAGTCACAACGAGTTTAACCTTGTTGCGGAAGGCTTGTGGGCGAGATTCAAACGGTTCTTCCCACACGTGTGCATCGATCAGATTCTCGGCGCGCTGCTGCTTTGCCCGCACCTGCTCCGGGTAGGGCGTTTCCAGTTCGGTACACGATCGGCACACTCCGCGCTGGAAATAGTCACAGTCGAGAGTCTGGCTCGCTATCTCACGCACCGGAAGCTGGCGATGAGCTACGGTCTGGCTCATTGTTCTCACGTTTTCGCTCTCCTAGCCGACGTCGATTGGTGCAGTTTATTTTAGTCTTCTCGGCCCAAGTCATGCCCGGCAAGAAACGCAGTGACGTCTCGTTTGGCCTGGTCGATCCCGACGAAGTGTAGTGCCCGCAATCCAGCTTCGCGAGCGCCGACGACGTTGGCGTACGTATCGTCGAAGAATAAAATGTTATCGCCAGCCTCGCCAAGAGCCTCGATTGCTGCGCGATAGATAGCTGGGTCTGGTTTAGCTAACCCGAGTTCGCAGGAGAATAGCGACACATCAAAGAGGTCAATCCAGGGCTTGTTTTCTTTTAGCCATGCCAAATGGGTTGCTGGGACGTTTGACAGGACGTTGGGGTGGAAACCGCCGTCGTGTAATTCTTCAAGCCAGGTGGTCATATCCTGATGGTGCGCCGACCATGATTGCACATCGGCTAGCTCAGTTTCGCTAACAAGGCCAGGGATACTACGGAAGTCGACGCCGAGTTTAGCGCCAATAGCGTCAAGATATTGACCATAATCTTGGGTTCCAGCATCGAGCGGATCACGCAATGCACGATAGAGATGATCGAACTGCGCCCGATCTACACCGAACTCATCAAGGCGAGCTGCCCGATGAATCCCGGCAACACCTTCGTCGGTCTGTACTTTCATAAACAGGCCGAACAGATCAAATAATATTTTTCGCATACTGCTATTGTCTCATCTCTGCTTGCAGTTCATTCAGCTATTGTGACGCACATCTGTTTAACCGCTCTCCACCTAGACAACTCGACAACCTGACCTATTGAGGCAACAATCCCTTATTTCTGCGCTACCTTCGCTTCTTCGCCCGCCGGGTAGGTTCGGCGCTGGCTGGATCTTCGGGCCAGGGGTGGCGCGGATAGCGCCCGCGCATCTCGGCGCGTACTCCCGCATACGGCCCGGCCCAAAAAGATGCCAGATCGTCAGTGATAGCTAAGGGACGTTGAGCTGGTGAGAGCAGTTCGAGGGTAACTGGCACGCCACAAATTTCCGGGGTGGCTTGCCAGCCGAATGCTTCTTGGATGCGCATGCGAACTCGTGGCCGTTCACCGGCGTAGTCTACCCGCGCACTACCTAATGGTGTGGTGATGCGTTCGGGTGCGAGTTCGTCAAAAAGATGTGCTTGTTCCCAAGGTTTCAAACTCTCCAGCGCGCCGGCGAGATCGATTCCGTGAGCGGTGACGAACGGTAGCAGCCACTCGTCGATGCTTTCGCTAAGGGCGTGGTCAGATACATCTGGCCACGGTTGGGCCAGTGCGCGGTGAAGGAATGCTAACCGGTGCCGGATTGCCGTAAGCCCCGCAGTCCACGGCAGGTCAGCAATCGAGTCATGACGGACCTGTTCTTGCCGGGCGGCGAGCAGTTGTGCGGCGGAGAGTTTAGCGGGGGTGCGCGAAAGTTCAATTGCGCCCAACCAAACCACCTTTGATGCACGAAGGGTTTGGTTATCAACTTCGATCGTTTCGGAACGTAAGTGTTTGCCAACCTCTACTGCTGTTTCGACGTCGATTGGTACTCCAGCATAAATCATTGCCTCAGATTGTCCTTGGGTTTTACCCAGATCTGCTATCGCTAACCATTGTTCACCGGCTAGCGGGGAACCAGCCGGAAGGACGGCGCCGGTTCCGTTGGCAAGTACATATCCGCGTCCGCGAGCGCGCGCGATCCACTGCGGGTGGGCTAGTGCGACGACGATACCAACCGCATCATCCCAAGTGGTAGCCATAGCGGGCAGAGTTGGGCTACTGGTTGTGCCCGAGTCTGCCAGCTCACCTGCGTTACCCAATGTGGTGATGATGTTGCGTAGCCGCCGCCGTTCGCGTACCAGCCCAGGATCGTTACGACGACGGCGCATCGCATGGGCGATATCAGCTCCTTCGACTCTCATATCACTAGCAAGGAAGGCAACAATCTCGGTGACAGTATCGGGGCGCACATATCTAGTGCCGTCGATCAGTGCGCGGGCAAGGTAGGCGCTGAGTGGGAGTTGGGCGGCGCGCTGGCCGCGAGCGGTAATAGTTCCGGCTTGGTCAATAAATCCGAGCGCGAAAAGTTCGGCACTAGCATGCGCAAGATGTTCCGGGTGGGGTTCGTCAAGTAACGATATGCCGTGCATACCCGGCGCACCCCAGGCTGCGCACTGTAACAACGCATCCGTTAAGTCTGCGGTGCGAATCTCTGGTTGTGCATACTTTTCGGCTCGACCCAACCCCATGCATCGGTATGCGAAGCCGGGGCCTTCACGCCCGGCACGTCCGGCTCGTTGAATCATTGAGGCTTGGGAGGCAAATACGGTAACAAGCCCACTAATTCCGCCATCTACCCGAGCTTGGCGGGCCAGTGCGCCATCAACGACTATTCGCACTCCGGGCACGGTCAACGACGACTCTGCCAGCGCAGTTGCAACAATCACGCGCTCCCCACCAGCATCCAGGACCCGGTCTTGTTCGCGCGCATCTAACTGGCCGTGTAATCCAAACACAGGAATATCGAGATTATGTAACCGGCCAACCACCGCAGAAATTTCACGCACGCCAGGAACAAACACCAAAATCGAACCGGCATGTTCGCGGTGTGCTCGGCGTACAACGCCAGCAATATGGTCAAGATAGTCCTCAGATACCACGATCGCGGCGCTGCGCGTAACGGTTAATGGCTGCGGGCCGGGCACCTCAACTGTTTCAACAGGATAAATATGGCCTGGCACCTCGATAATGCGTGCCCCAAGCAGGTTCGCGGTTTGCTCTAACGCCACCGTGGCAGACATGGCAATAATTTGCAGATCCGGACGCAAGGCGCGTTGAGCATCAAGCACGAATGCGGTAGCAATATCAGTATCGAGATCGCGTTCGTGGATTTCGTCGATAATCACGCAGCCAACACCAGGTAGTTCAGGGTCATCGTGCAACATCCGCAACAACACACCTGGCGTAACCATCTCGATATCGGTTCCGGGTTTGGTTTCACCGCGAACGCGATACCCCACCTGCGTCCCAACCGGCTCGTTTAGTAACTGTGCGATACGCCGCGCAGCTGCGCGCGCTGCCACCCTGCGAGGTTGAACAACAATAACTTTGCGATGTTCGACGTCGATCCCGCCACCTAAACGCGCCGCACACGCCACCGGCACGAGCGTAGTTTTTCCACTCCCAGGCGGGGCTGCAATAACAAGATTTCCAGATTCACCAGCAATCTCGCCCAACGCTTCGCGCACCGGAAGGTCAGGTGGATCGGCGCAAATCTCGCAAAACCTCACACGCAACCCAGTTCAAGACCTAATCAAAGAACGAACCGAGTTCAAAACTGCTTCACGCACATCATCAAGCGGCAAACCGTCGTCGAGCGCCCGCAAACCACAATCCATTAAACTGCGGGTAATACGAGCATTCATCGGAGCACGCACCGGATCGATCTGCTGGCACAACTCAACAACCGTGTGAGCCAATTCGCGGTGAAAATTCACAACCGCAGGCGGCAAATTCTCCATCGTGGCAAATGTCTCAGGAGTGAACTTCGTCGTCTTCAAAACGTTAATCAACCACTGATGTCCGGTTTGTGCACCCAACTCTAAACTGATATCGACCAGCGCCACCAGCTTTTCTGCCGGTGTAGATACCGCTTGAGTGGCGGCGTTGGCACGCTCGTTCCAAATCGGCAAATATCGTTCAAGAACCAGCAGACGCAAATGGTCTACTGACGGCACATATCGGTAGATCGAGTTCCGGGCGATCCCAGCCTTCTGCGCTATCGCTCCGGCAGTAAATGCCTGCCCGTTAGGCGAGCGCAAAATCTCTTCGGCAGCATTAATCAGTTTTTCGAACACGATATCGTGATGCTCTTTCACAGTAGGAGCAGAGATCCGCGGCATCGCTATTCCTTTCGTCACACCGTTACTATGCAGGTAACGCATCGCCGTCATCGATAACAGTATAAGCCTACATCGTCGTGTAAAATTTCATCTACGACCAAAATCCCGATCCGAGTAATTTGGGGTTACGAGTATGAGAACTAATCAATTCGCGGGAGAATGAAATTATGGAATTCATGGCGTGGGCACAGCACGTAGCATCATCACACCCACAGCTACGCGATGCAATCATCACTATCAATAACGAATGGCTCGAAATCCTCTTAGCCGATGGGCGAGCATTCCGGTTCCGGCCAGGGGTACTTATCCGCCCGGACGCCGATGAGGAAGATCGAACCGATATCCTCATCCGATTACTGAGCATCGGTATCGCTCAAGCAGTACCCTCTGCTATGCCAGAAGGGGATACCGGCGTCGATCAATCCGGCAGCGATTCTGAGCGCCAACTGCCACCAGACGTAAGCAATCCGACCCTAGAAACTCTTATTGAGTCGTTCCGTTCTATTGGCGGCACGCCAGCTGATCCATTCGGGCTCAACGAAATCAAGAACGCTATAAAATATCAGGATGCGGACGATGATGAAGAATTTTCTACGCTTGCAGCCGGTCCTAATGTGAACTATTTTCCGCGCATAGATTCTGCCCCCTACTTTTTACGGTCACACTCAGGGGGAGATTCCATCATCTATCTGCCCATCACTGATTTCGTTGCAGTTGGTTTAGTGCGCGACACTGAGCGCGGCCAAGTCCCGGTCTATTATTCTCAAACCGAAGGGGATATGCGCGATATCGGGGAGCTGCTCTCCGAAGGAGTAGCCAATCTCCGGTTAGGTGTTGGATCTGGCGGAAAAGAAAACCACATCACTTTAGGTTTTGCCGAGCTAGGTAAAGCCCAAATCGTCACCTTTATGTCCCCGCCTGGCTATGAGTTATCGTGGTGGTGCGATATTGAGATGATGGCGTCCATAGCCGAACAAGTTATCGCCGATCGTCCAGGAGATATCCCACTCTTCATCCCGGTAGCTCTCGATCACTACTTCATCGCCTTCGCTGACGATCCGCATCTCGAAGATATTTTCGATGCGCTCATTGAAACCAGCAACACCGAAACCATGGTTTATCCTCTGCCCCACACGCTAGCTAGTGACGGCTGGACGGAATGGATTCCGTTGCCTGGTGATAGGCTTTCCCGCAAACTCAGCCAGTTGCGCACCACCTACCGCCAAGCTATCTACAATGCTCAAGCAAGCATCATGGATCGCTGGGCTGACTTCGGAAACCTCAAACACTACAACGTGATGGAATCCCCGAGCGGAGATCTGGTAGGGGTGACCGAGTGGGATGCTACCGATCATCACGGATCCGTACCTGAAACTGAGATGATTACCTTCACCCGCGAACGTTCCCCGCATCCATTCGAGCCAGAACCAGCAGTATCGATCACGTTGCGATCCCAGGTTGCGCGCGAGATTTGGAAAGAGGGTTTCGTGCGCGACGAAGATGCCTGGCCGCCGCGCTGGAAAGTCTCCGGTTTCCCTGATGCTCAGACCTTAGAAAAACTTCAGGCCGCAGTTGACCGCGAGTTTTAACTTCTAGGTGCTTGCCTGCAACTCACTAACGAAGTTGGCAGGCAAGCACCTAGATAACGCCTGACCTATGATTGGTTCGTGTTCCCATAAAACCGGCCCAGGGTTTCTTCCTTGAACTCCCAGTAGGTTCCGGCATTGATGTGCTGGCGAATATCGTCAACGAGTTTGATCGTGAAATATTCGTTGTGGATAGTTGTTAGCGTATTTACGACCATCTCTTTAGCCTTGAACAAATGATGGATGTAGGCGCGCGTATAGTGCCTACAGGTATAGCATTCACAGCCCTCAACTAAGGGGATGAACTCTCGCTTATGCCGTGCCCGATTAACGTTAAAGCGGCCGTCAGGAGAATAAATCGCGGCATTGCGTGCTACGCGCGAAGGGTTGACGCAGTCAAAGGTATCGATACCGTTTTCCACACCGGCAAACAAATCATCAGGTTCTGAAATACCAAGCAGGTGACGTGCCCGATCTTCAGGAAGCTCCTCATTGACCCAGCGCACGATCCGCCCCAGGTTTTCTTTTTCGAGCGCCCCGCCAACACCGAAGCCATCGAAACGCTGCCCATCAATCTCCATATTCCCCAAGTCACGCGCAGCTTTACGCCGTAAATCCTCATATTGCGCACCTTGAATAACACCGAACAACTGTTGATAGGGTTTGCCCTGGCGTTCTTCGGTGAGCTGTTGATGGGCTCGCAAACAGCGCTCAGCCCACAATCGAGTACGCTCCAAGGCTTGTTCTTGATAGCCGCGCGAGTTCAACAAGGTCGTCAATTCGTCAAAAGCAAAAATAATATCGGCACCAAGCTCATGTTGAATCCGCATCGAAATCTCGGGCGTAAACCGGTGTTTCGATCCGTTAAGATGCGAACGGAACCACACGCCGTCGTCGTCAACATTCGCTAACCGTTCCTTATTCGCCGCAACCTTGCCGTCAACATGTGCCGAACCGTTAAACTCCTCCGAAAGCACTTTCTTAAACCCAGAACCCAAGCTCAACACTTGGAAGCCACCCGAATCAGTAAACGTCGGCCCATCCCAGTTTTCAAATGCGCCCACCCCGCCAGCTTCATCAACAACATCTGAGCCCGGTTGCAGATACAGATGGTAGGCGTTGGAAAGCAATGCTTGCGCGCCGATCTCGCGCATCGTCTCTGGCAAGACGCTCTTAACCGTTGCTTTGGTAGCTACCGGAATAAACGCCGGCGTCTGAATATCACCGTGCGGGGTGTGAATCGTTCCAGTTCGACCCAACTGGCCATCTAACCGGTTATCTATCTCAAACATTATCTTCACCTATACCTATCGCCTTAAACAATCCACGCCGGATTCCCCGAAACGTGTTGTGCAAATCTTAGTAGTCAATCCGAATAACTGTAGCCCCATCGGCTAGCGAAACTTCTTGGGAAACCGGATAGCTACCGCCGTCGTTAGCCCCGATTGTTTGGCCAGGTAACAAGTAGCTATCACCCATCACGATATAGCGCGCAGTTGCTTCGACGAACTCAGCTGTTTGCGCCAATGTTCGCCCACTTCCGCTCACTTCTAAATCAAGGTGACCAAAGAAGGGCAATCCGAGGGTGCGCGCCCGCGTTGTTGGACCCTCGCCGAGGCGGATATTAATCCATAACGGCAGCGGCACCTGGCCTTGGGTCAGCGAATCTGCCAGTGTGCTCACCATCTGAGGTTGATGAATAACACCAAGCTCATGACGATAGATACCCAACGCAGCTTGTTCGCGCATCAAAGCATCAGCCACCTGAGTATAGGCAATATGTGCCGAAACCATGCGGTGACGCCGAGTTAGTTCTGCAGCGTTTTGCCCAGTTAGCTCACGCTCGCCGGCAAGAGTGCCGTGTGCTTGGCCAGCTAGCGGAGCGTAGAAGGTCATCGCCACATGGGTGTGATGGTTCGGAAGATGGCCCTTATCGATGTGGAGTTGCCCGGTTACCGGAGTTATCATCACCTGAACGCCTTGGAGGGAAAACGTCAAAATCTCTCCGCTCATTCCCCCAGTTTTTTGTGCCTCAACATTGACCCAGCGCGGTTGAATATCTTCACCCCACAAGTTACGGATACGTTCTACCGCGGCGCCGACGTCGATCGGGGCACTAAAGAGACCAGCCGCCGTTAAATATTCAGGGGCGGTTGGATGAATTGCGTTGATTCCGAGATACTCCATGCGGTTAAGTTTACGGGAGCCTAGCCTTCTTTGAACTTCGTTGTGGTGTTTCGAACTTCAATAATTGACGATACGGCTTCGGGGATGGAGCGGCGCACCCGGTTCCATGCCTGTTGATCGTAGGAAGAAAGGGTTTGTTCGGGAACAAAGGATTCGACGTCGGTGCGAGTAACTTCAATAATTTTCGTACCGTTTTGATAGGAAACATATGTGGCGTCTTTAATCATCGTCATAATGACGGCGGCCGAATAGAGAATATCGCGTTGGGTTGATTCGTCGTCGAGATGAACGTTGTGGACAGTGATGTTGATCCCGGAATCGAGAATGTCTATGGCGGTAATATCGCTATTGAGAGGCAAGGTTTTCAGTATATTTTGTGTGTTTTCTTGATCGCCCACAAAATTGGATACGAACATGTGCGAATCGGCGATGTTGTGGGTGCGATAAGTAATATCGGGATCGGACGGGAACTCGATATCAGCCTTGTTTTCGCGAGCAATATAGTAGACCACCAGAAAATTGACAGACACAAGTATCACCACAATGAAAACTGTGATGATTGTGCGGAATTGAGAAATGCCAACCTTCATGCTTGTCAAAATACCACCTTTGGGCTGTGGGTCGTAAACTAGAAGCACATTAGTTCGTTGTGCTTGAAAGGTCTGTGCAATGTCTGTCCCATTTATTATTGGTGCCTACGCATCACTGCCCGCAACCAAAGAGGAACAAGCGGACTATTACCAGATACTTGCCGGCCAACCGTGGGTTCAGGGTTTAGAGATTCCGTTCCGTGATTCAATTACCGACGACGTTGAGTGGTTTGTATCTCAGCTCTCTCCTAATTTTACCACCAATATGCTCACCCCTATCCCTGGTGTTATGCAACGCGTTGGTAAGGATCAGTATTTTGGTTTGGCCTCACCAGAAGAAAGTGGCAAAACAGCTGCTCTTGATTATCTATTGAATGCCTCGTGGGCGATTAAGGCAATCAACGATGCTGCCGGGCGCCAAGTTTTTACCCACGTCGCCTTACACTCTGCACCAACTAAAATTGCAGATCCGGTTGCGTTTAATCATTCTTTAGATGTGGTTACCCAATGGGATTGGGACGATGCCAAACTCGTTATTGAACATCAAGACGCATTCATCGCCGAGCAAAGCCCACAAAAGGGTTTTTTGAGTTTAGCTGATGAGATTAAAGCCGGACGTGCTCACGGTCTTGAGATTCTGATTAATTGGGGACGATCAGTTATCGAAGGCCGTGATACTCAAACTGCCTACGAACATGTAGAAACTGCCGGTAGTGCCCACGCGTTAGCTGGCGTGATGTTTTCTGGGGCACATGCGCAACCAAATGCGTATGGTCCGGCATGGAATGACGATCATGTTCCGCTCAACACTGACGAACCGACGTCGTTAATGACGTCCTCGCACGTAGCTGACGTTTCCCGACTCGCCCAGAAATATTCTGCTTCAGTGATGGGAGCGAAGGTGAGCATTGGAACCGAGGCCTCGTTGTCCACTAGGCTGGAGATACTTCGCCATATTGCTATGGCGGCAGGATCAACAACCACATTGCAGATAGGTTAAATCTATGAGTCAGCCCGCAGATACCCCCAAGAGTCGCCGCAACATTATTATTTCGCTCATTGCCCTGATAACGGTGGCAGTGCTGGTGATTAGCCTTATCGCCTCGGGCTTTTTGTTGGGAAAGCCGTCACCGCAGGGATCGCCGTCGGAATCAACGGCGGCTCAAAGTCAGCCGAGTGGAAAAGAAAGTAGCGCTTCTGGTGGCAACGCTTCTGGTGGCAACGCTTCTGGTGGTAGCGATTCTGCCCAGCAGCCGGCTACCGAACTCGATCCGCAACTTAAACAAGCGGTAGAAAACGAACACCGGAAGGATCCTAACGATCCGCGAGCGCTCGGTTCGGTTGATGCGCCAGTTATTATTGAAATGTATTCGGATTATCGGTGCGGGCATTGCCGGGACTGGTCGCTGAACACATTGCCAGAACTCCAAGATCTTATTGATAGCGGCAAGATCCGGGTTGAATACAATTCGTTGCCGATTCTTGGCAAGGATTCCATTCTTGCAGCGCAAGCCTCGCATGCGGCGGCTTTGCAAAATAAGTTCTGGGAATACCATAAGGAACTTTTCACGAACCTGCCCGAGGTCACCCCGCAAGCCCTGACTGAGTTGGCTGGCAAATTGGGAATGGATACTGAGAAGTTCGCAGCCGATCTCGTCTCTGATGAAACGGTGGCTGCTATTAGTGGCGAACGCAGTCACGGAATCGCTCTGGGGATCACGGGTACTCCGGCATTCCTGATCGGTTATTCGTTTATTTCCGGAGCATTGCCTGCAGATCGTTTTATTTCCGTCATCGATCAAGAAATGCAGCGTTTTTAACGTAGCCTAACGTTTTAACGTACCCCAACGTTTTAACGTAGCCCAACCTTTTCGCCACTCATTGTCAGATCCAACCGGGGAAGACGAACCACTGCAAGGAAATCTTATGTCTATCAAACGATTCATCTCCCACACTTTTCAAAAATTTTCCCGCTGGGAACTACAGGTCGAACCACTACCGCCAAAAGCTATTGTGATCGGCGCTCCGCATACATCGAACTGGGACGCGATCTACATGTTGGTAGCTTTTTGGCATTCGGAACGTAACTTACGATTCTTGGTGAAAGATTCGGTTATTCGAAGCCCACTAGGCCCAATTGCGCGCGCTTTTGGTGCAGTTGGGGTAGATCGGCATTCACCGCATGGAGTGGTTAGTGATATTGCGCAACAAGCTCGTCACGCAACTGATTTTACTTTGTGTTTAGCTCCTAAAGGTACCCGCAGTAAGCGTGATACGTGGCGGTCTGGGTTTTACCATATCGCCTACGAAGCCGGGGTGCCGGTGGTGTTTGGCTTCATTGATTCGCATACTCGCACCTATGGCTGGCGTGGCTCGATGATGCTAAGCGGTGACCGCAAGGCAGATATGGATCGTATTCGTGAATTTTATGAACCGCTAGCCGGTATTCATCCGGAACTTACATCCACGCCTCGCCTGCGTGACGAATCACCGTTGGAGAACTAAAATGACTCGACTATCTACCGGCTACACGATGCCCGCCCTCGGATTTGGCACCTACCAGATTCCGTTAGCTGATACTGCTGATCTGGTCCAGCAAGCCTTCGCAGTAGGCTACCGCCATATTGATACCGCACAAATGTATGGCAATGAGGCCGGGGTTGGGCGGGCAATGATCGAATCTGGGCTCGCGCGCGCGAGCATTTTTATTACAACGAAACTTAATAACCCGAACCATGAAGCTGATAAGGCACGCGAATCTTTCGCTCAATCCTTACGCAATCTGCGCACCGAGTATGTTGATTTGTTTTTGATCCATTGGCCGCTGCCGATGCACTACGGCGGAGATTTCCCGCAGACGTTTAAGACCATCGAATCGTTTGTAGCTGAGGGCCGTGCACGATCCGTTGGTGTTTCTAATTTCGAGATCGAACATATTGAGAAGTTAGTATCTGCCGGTTGTGGCGTGCCTGCGGTCAACCAGATCGAGATCCATCCTTATTTCCAAAATCGCGACGTTGTTGATTACTGCCGGAAGATGGGGATTACGGTAGAGTCGTGGTCACCGTTGGGTCGCGGGGAAGATCTTAAAGATCCGGTGATTTTAGAGATCGCTGATAAACATCATGCCACGCCAGCACAGGTGGTGTTAGCGTGGCATTTAGCGGAAAATTTCGTAGTTATTCCAAAGTCATCGACGTTAGCTCGGCAACAGCAAAACTTTGATTCGTTGCGGGTGACTTTAGATTATGACGATCTTGCCGCTATTCGGGCACTTGATCGCGGTGCCGATGGCCGGCGCGGTCCACATCCGAACGACTTTTCGCGGCTTTCGTGATGATTAGTGCAGCTGCGGCGTTCGAGCCTGCGTTAGCTTTTCTGCACCAGCATTTGTTCTCCCCTGATCGGATTGTCTCTGGCGAACCGGTGAGCTTGAGCCAGCGGCGGTATCGGTTTGAACATTGTCAACGAGTTGCGCGCATTGGGCGTGTAGTTGCGCAAGCTGAGGGGCTTGATGGCGATGTTTTAGCTTTGGGGTGTTTGCTGCATGATGTGGGGAAGTTTGATGCACCTTTCCCCGTCGATCACGGCCGTGCCGGGGCTGTGGTTGCACACCAGTTTCTTTCTGCGCTTGGGTTGGATCAATCTCAGCGTGACGAAATCGTCCAGGGTATTGCGATGCATACCGACGATTTATACAATCCGCGCTCTGATGGGCAAGGCGGGGATCACGATGTGCACGGGCGGCCATATTTAGTGTTTGATACATCCCCAAGCCTCTTAGCTCGCTGTATCGGGGACTGCGATAATATCGATCGGTTTGGCGCCTACCGGGTGGCAGATACACTGGCGTACATAGGCTTCATGGATCTTTCCACTACCGAGCAACTCCGGTGGCTAAAGAGCTATCTTAACAAGCTTGACAGGCTGTGGAGCCAGCCATGTGCTACTCAGACGGCTACTCGGCTGTGGCAAGAAGCAATCGATGTACAGCGGACGTTCTTTGGTCGCTTAGCTACAGAATTAACAGCTTAGCTACAGAAATTGTCTAGCGTTGCCGATTCCAGATCGGTTACTATTCCAGATCGGTTACTATTCCAGGACTAATAATCCTCCGCCGACGCATAGTTCGCAAAGCGCGTGAGCTGGCCTTGGAACTCAAGTTCGATATCATCTGAGGTTGGGCCGGATCGGTTCTTTCCCACGATAATTTGTGCCGGTGGTAACGCACCCATCTCGTCACGTTCCTTGGGACGATTAATGAGGATAACGACGTCGGCATCCTGCTCTAGTGATCCAGATTCACGCAAGTCAGATACTTGGGGTTTCTTCGAATCTCGGCGTTCGGTTTCACGATTGAGCTGCGCGATTGCAATGATCGGGATCTCGAGCTCTTTAGCAAGTAGTTTGATAGAGCGCGAAAACTCTGAGACTTCTTGTTGGCGTGATTCTGGGGTGCGCCCACCGGAGGTGAGTAACTGCAGATAGTCGATCACAATGAGCTCAATGCCGTGCTGTTGGCGCATTCGGCGTGCTTTGGAGCGAATCTCCATCATAGTCAGGTTAGGAGAATCGTCAACGAAAAGCGGTGCGTCGGCGATACGTTCAAGTGTTTGGGAAATTTGTTCCCAGTGGCGTTGTTCGAGGTCACCTCCGATAAGCCGTGATAACCACACTCCTGACTCGGCTGCCAACATGCGCATCGCCAATTCATTGCGGTTCATTTCCAACGAGAAGAACGCCACCGGCTTATTCTCTTTCATAGAAATGTGCCGGCAAAAATCCATCGCTAACGTTGTTTTCCCCATTCCTGGGCGAGCGGCCACAATAATCATCTGGTTGGGTCGCAAACCAAGCAAGACTTTATCAAGATCGTGGAAACCGGTAGCTAAGCCGGCTAATTGGCCATCACGAGCCGAGTTTAATTCCAGTTCTTCATATACATCTGGAAGGATTGCACGGAGTTGAGCGTAGTCATTTGACGATTTAGATTCACTTAATGCATACACTTCGGATTGTGCCAGATTAACTAACTGGGCAACGTCGCCGCGTTCGGTAGTATATCCGAGCTGGGCAATACGGGTTCCAGTTTCGACTAACCTGCGTAATACTGCCTGGTCGCGCACAATCTGTGCATAGTATGCGGCATTAGCTGCAGTTGGCACTCCTGAAACAAGATCGTGGAGGACTGCTCGCCCACCTACTTGTTCCAACACGCCTTGGCGTTGTAGCTCTGCAGCAACCGTGATCGCGTCCGCAGGCTGGCCGGTACCGAAAAGAGTAAGTATGGTGTTATAGATCGTGGCGTGAGCTGGGCGGTAGAAATCCTTGGCATCAAGTATTTCCAAAACATCGGCTAGTGCATCTTTGCTGAGCATCATTCCGCCAAGGACGGAGCGTTCGGCATCTATATCGTGGGGTGGGGTACGTTCATACTGAGAGTTCGACATATCGTTCACGTCCATTCTTTTGCCACTCAAACTGCCACGAGTGCTCATCGCCTTGTTCGCACCGCAGCGCACTACCACAGCTAATTATGGCTGATTTCGCGCATAAGTGCTGTGGTTTGTTCAATCTCACTGCATGTATTGCGAGTAAACTATCCACAGCTCTGTGATTACTTTAAGTTTTTCTGTGGATAACTGCGGTGGATTTGTGTATAACCCTGCTAGTAACTTCTTCAGTTATCCACAGATTTTCACATATTTATCCACCGTTGTGGATTATGGTGGCGCCTTCCCCGCTATCTCGCCATAATGTTCTCCACGCATGTGGATAGTTTACGATTTTTACTACCTCGTTTTGCAAACTTTTCCGCAGTTAGACCTCAACCACTTTAAGTTTCCGCGTGTCGTCAATACCGTTGAAGTTTCGGTAGTCTGGAAGTCGAAGATTACTCAGTACCTTTGTTGTGAAAAGATTCGAGGCTTTTGTGGCTAACGATGATCTAGAACATGTAGATTTAGCAATCATCCGACTCGCATTACCGTCCTTGGGCGCGTTACTTGCTGAGCCGCTATTAGTAGCTGTAGATACGACGATGATTGGTCGCCTGCCCGGTAGCGCTCCTCTCGCTGGACTTTCTCTCGCTTCAACAATTTTGACCACTCTAGTGGGCCTATGTATTTTCTTGACCTATGCCACTACTGCTGCTACTGCGCGTGCGGTCGGTGCCAACCGGAACAAAGAAGGTTACCGCTTCGGAATAGATGGTATCTGGCTTGCTGGTGGTCTCGGTATTGTTCTCGGTCTGATCTTGTATTTTGGTGGTTCAGTTATTATCAGTTGGTTTAATCCAACCGCTGCAGTAACTACACAGGCGCTTTCTTATCTTCATGCAAGTTCCTGGGGTCTTCCCGGCATGCTGATTGTTCTTGCCGCTACAGGTACCTTGCGTGGCTTTGCCGATGCCCGTACGCCGTTTATAGTGGCAACGAGTGGAGCGTTAGTTAACATCCCCATCAATGCGATTCTTATCTACGTATTCGGGTTAGGGATAACAGGGGCTGGTCTTGGTACTGCTTTAGCACAATCGGGTATGGCAATTGTCTTAGTTACTATTATTGCCCACCGTGCTCGGCAAGCGGGCGCGTCGATACTAGCTTCTGGAACTGGCGTTTTACGTTCGCTGCATGATGCGTTTCCGCTTATTGTTCGTACCTTGTCACTGCGTAGTGCTATTTTATTGTTGATCGCTGGAGCTTCGGGACTTGGTACGGTTGCTCTTGCTACGAATCAAATCGTGATGACGGTGTGGAATTTCATGTCTTATGGCCTGGATTCTTTGGCTACTGCAGCACAAATCCTTGTTGGTCAGGCTCTTGGCTTGAACCAACCGAACGTTGTTCGGCGCGTGTTACATCGCTGTATATTATGGGGAGTCTGGGTTGGTATCGGATTGGGAATCGTTGTTGGTGCACTCTCATTTGTTGTGCCGTGGATTATGAGTACTGATGCCGATGTGCAAACTTTGTCTCGAATAATCTTGTGGATTGCAGGTCTCGCTGTGCCTTTAGCGTCGCTGGCTTTTATCCTCGATGGGGTTCTCATTGGCGCTGGTGATACTCGACGCTTAGCGTGGTACATGTTAGCTACGCTGTGTGCTTTTGCTCCTGTTGCGGGTATTGTTTTGTGGCGTCCTGATTGGTTTGGTCAAACGTGGGGTATGGCTGTTCTTTGGATTGGTTATGGCGGGGTAACAATGGCGGTACGTGCCGGAACTCAATTTGTTCGTACTCGTGGCGATGACTGGATGCATCTCGCTCGTTAATGGGTTCTGGGCTGCGCATAGACAGTACGTAACTGTGTGCCTGTAGGTATTGCTCTACGTATTGCTATTTTTAACCAAGGTGAAGCGCTGACTCGTTTCTTTTTCGCACTAGTTCTTCTGTTCTGTGCCGTGGCTTGCTCTACTTTCCTGCTATTTGTTCCGGCTTTGCAGGCTCTTCGGATTTTGGCGGGGTTAGGGGATGTGAAAGTGGTGAAGATAGTTCATGCTTAGAGTGTGAGCAAAAAACCTGAAACTATCTTCACCAGTTCTGATCCTAACGTAATCGTGGCTCGTTTGCTGAGTTTAAAAGATGTTGTGCCTGTGGCTTATCATCGTCACGGACCACACCAGTCAATCGAGATCGAGCAAGATCTTAACACCGTGGTGTGTCCTCGATGCAAGGTACGGGCACGAGTCAAGGATAGGCCACGAGTTCCTTATATCGATCTGCCCGTTTACGGACGCCCCATGGGTTTGATCTGGCGTAAACACCGCTGGTATTGTCCTAACCATCAATGCGATATGGGGTCATGGACAAGCCAGGACAAACGCATTGCTAGTAGACACTGTCGGTTAACGACCAGGGCAGCTAAATGGGCGACCAGGCAAGTAGGAATGGGACGGACAATAAGTGAAGTCGCTGCCGAGCTGGGCTGTGATTGGCACACGATTAACCATACCGTGACCGTCTACGGGCAGGCCTTACTTGATGCTGATCGTAAACGTTTATCTCAAACTCCTGCAATCGGTCTTGACGAGACAAGTTTCGTTCGTTTGAACAAACGCCCTACCCAATATGTGACCACGCTATGCGATGTAGCCAACCACCAGATCATTGATATTATTCCAAGCCGTAACTATGTTGAGGTTGCCCGTTTCCTTCACCGCTTCCCTACCTATTGGAAACAAGGAATCAGCTATGCCACACTCGATATGAGCCCGGCCTACCGGGCTGTTTTCAACGTGGTCACACCACACGCTACCCAAGTCGCTGACCACTTCCACGTCATCACATTAGCTAACCGAGCCCTTGATCGTGTACGCCGGCGTGTTCAACAACAAACACTTGGACACCGCGGACGAAAAACCGACCCGCTCTACCGTATAAGACGCCAACTTGTCTACGGACAAGAAAAACTCACCGATAAAACACAACATCGGATCGAATCACTTTTACGCTTAGGAGACCCTCATGGTGAAGTCGCTATCGCTTACCGTGTCAAAGAACGCCTCCGAAATTTCTACGCTCAAGACAACATCACCACCGCTCAAACCATGCTTGATCAACTCATCAACCACACCAGCCAGGACTTCATGCCCCAAGAAATCCAACAACTTAGCCGAACACTTAAAAACTGGTATCACCAGATCCTGGCCTACCACCACGCCCGCCTATCGAACTCGATCACCGAAGCCATGAACAACCTCATCAAACGCATCAAAAGAATCGGCTACGGATTTACCAACTTCACCAACTACCGCATCAGATGCCTCCTCTACGCAGGCAAACCCAACTGGCGACTCCTCAACACAATCTTCCCCTAACCCCGCCAAAATCCGAAGAGCCGCTTTGCATGGTGGCGCTGATTGTCTCTTTCTTTAGTTGATCTCCTGTTGGAATCGCCGTAGTTGTTGCTGTTGAAAAGCAACGGGTGGGCATGAACTTTCGTTCATGCCCACCCGTATGGTAGTTAGCGATTACTCGCTAATCACGTTGGAATCAGCTTTCCTTGCGACGGCGCATTACTGCGAACGCACCGATCAGGAGCGAGCCTAGTCCGATCGCTGCTAATCCAGCGATATCAAGACCAGTCTTTGCAAGCTTTTCCTTGATGGTTGGAGCAACAGGCTTCTCTGCAACTGTGATGGTAACGGTATCGATGATGTTACCGTCCTTATCCTTCACCGTCACAACAACCTTGTCACCAGGCTTAGCATCCTCGTTGATGGTCACGTTAATGTTTCCATCCTTATCGAGAATAGCAGTACCAGGACCGTTGGTTTCAATGGTTGCACCATCTGGAACCTCGCCACCGGTATTAGGAATCACGACATCATCACCAGGCTTGCCGGTAGTGTCTTCCCAATTCGGAGCAACAGGCTTCTCAACAACAGTGATGGTAACGGTATCAATAGGATTACCGTCCTTATCCTTCACCGTCACGATAACCTTGTCACCAGGCTTAGCATCCTCGTTGATGGTCACATTAATGTTTCCATCCTTATCGAGAATAGCAGTACCAGGACCATTGGTTTCAATGGTTGCACCATCTGGAACCTCGCCACCGGTATTAGGAATCACGACATCATCACCAGGCTTGCCGGTAGTGTCTTCCCAATTCGGAGCAACAGGCTTCTCAACAACAGTGATGGTAACGGTATCAATAGGATTACCGTCCTTATCCTTCACCGTCACGATAACCTTGTCACCAGGCTTAGCATCCTCGTTGATGGTCACATTAATGTTTCCATCCTTATCGAGAATAGCAGTACCAGGACCATTGGTTTCAATGGTTGCACCATCTGGAACCTCGCCACCGGTATTAGGAATCACGACATCATCACCAGGCTTGCCGGTAGTGTCTTCCCAATTCGGAGCAACAGGAGCTTCGGTGATCTTGATCTTGCCATTGTCCTTAACAACAGGGGTGTTGTCACCCTTATCACCATCAGGACGCTTGGATTCGATTGTGACGGTGTAATCGCCGTCCTTCACCTCAGTCGGCGTGCCGGAAATGACACATCCTTTGCCGTCGACGTACTCAATCATCAAGCCGGCTGCAAGACCAGTTGCCTTACAAACAAGGTCAGTTGCCTTACCTGGGTTTTCGATTGGGATAGTGATCGGATCGATCGGCTCGTCCTTTTCGCCAACGATGTTCGGTAGATCGTTCGGAATGCTTGGTACTACTGCACAACCATTAGCATCAACAGTTGCACCAGCAGGAGTGTCAGCACACTTATCTGCATTATCAGGAACACCATCGCCATCAGCGTCACCAGGAACTGGGACGGTGATGTTAGCAGTGCCATCCTTGGTTACAGTACCAGGACCCTTATCACCATCAGGCTTGTTGTATTCAACCGTTACAGTGACATCAACAGGACCATCGGTAGCCACGGTAGGTGTACCAGTAACAACACATGCAGTCCCATCTTCGTTGAGCCCGATGTTCAAACCAGCAGGAAGACCAGTTGCCTTACAAACAAGGTCAGTTGCCTTACCTGGGTTTTCGATTGGGATAGTGATCGGATCGATCGGCTTATCCTTCTCACCAGTGATTGCCGGAACATTCGGGATGACCGGTGCTACCGCACAACCATTAGCATCAACTTCTGCACCAGCAGGAGTCTCAGCACACTGATCCATATCATCAGGAACACCATCACCATCAGCGTCAGGCTTGTCGCCAATAGTAGCGGTACCGTTCTTAACGATCGGGGTACCAGCAGTCTTATCACCATCAGGCTTATCGTAAGTAAGCGTTACAGTGAATGGCTTATCAGTAGCCTTCTCAGTCGGAGTACCGGAGATAACACAAGCAGAACCATCAGCCTTCAAAGCAACAGACAAACCAGCAGGCAAGTCAGTAGCAGTACAAGTCAGATTCTCATTCATACCAGTGTTAGTAACAGGAACCTCAATCGGAGTGATCTCCACACCAATAGTCCCATTAACATTCGGCACATCACCCAAGGTTGGTGCTACCGCACAACCATTAGCATCAACTTCTGCACCAGCAGGAGTCTCAGCACACTGATCCATATCATCAGGAACACCATCACCATCAGCGTCAGGCTTGTCGCCAATAGTAGCGGTACCGTTCTTAACGATCGGGGTACCAGCAGTCTTATCACCATCAGGCTTATCGTAAGTAAGCGTTACAGTGAATGGCTTATCAGTAGCCTTCTCAGTCGGAGTACCGGAGATAACACAAGCAGAACCATCAGCCTTCAAAGCAACAGACAAACCAGCAGGCAAGTCAGTAGCAGTACAAGTCAGATTCTCATTCATACCAGTGTTAGTAACAGGAACCTCAATCGGAGTGATCTCCACACCAATAGTCCCATTAACATTCGGCACATCACCCAAGGTTGGTGCTACCGCACAACCATTAGCATCAACTTCTGCACCAGCAGGAGTCTCAGCACACTGATCCATATCATCAGGAACACCATCACCATCAGCGTCAGGCTTGTCGCCAATAGTAGCGGTACCGTTCTTAACGATCGGGGTACCAGCAGTCTTATCACCATCAGGCTTATCGTAAGTAAGCGTTACAGTGAATGGCTTATCAGTAGCCTTCTCAGTCGGAGTACCGGAGATAACACAAGCAGAACCATCAGCCTTCAAAGCAACAGACAAACCAGCAGGCAAGTCAGTAGCAGTACAAGTCAGATTCTCATTCATACCAGTGTTAGTAACAGGAACCTCAATCGGAGTGATCTCCACACCAATAGTCCCATTAACATTCGGCACATCACCCAAGGTTGGTGCTACCGCACAACCATTAGCATCAACTTCTGCACCAGCAGGAGTCTCAGCACACTGATCCATATCATCAGGAACACCATCACCATCAGCGTCAGGCTTGTCGCCAATAGTAGCGGTACCGTTCTTAACGATCGGGGTACCAGCAGTCTTATCACCATCAGGCTTATCGTAAGTAAGCGTTACAGTGAATGGCTTATCAGTAGCCTTCTCAGTCGGAGTACCGGAGATAACACAAGCAGAACCATCAGCCTTCAAAGCAACAGACAAACCAGCAGGCAAGTCAGTAGCAGTACAAGTCAGATTCTCATTCATACCAGTGTTAGTAACAGGAACCTCAATCGGAGTGATCTCCACACCAATAGTCCCATTAACATTCGGCACATCACCCAAGGTTGGTGCTACCGCACAACCATTAGCATCAACTTCTGCACCAGCAGGAGTCTCAGCACACTTGTCCTCGCCATCCTTCGGATTGTCAGGATCAACTGGATCAACAACACCGTCGCCGTCCTGGTCATAGACCTTGAACGGAGCAGTAACGTTATCCATTGTGCCATCTTGATAAGTCACGATGACCGGGATATTCCAAACAGTCTCGTTTGCAGCATCAGCCGGAGTCTTCAACGTAACCACACCGGTATCTGCATCAATAGAAACCATCTCGGCAGTAATACCAGTAGGTAGCTTAGCCTCATCAATCTTGAACGTGGCACCTTCAGGCTTATCTACAGCCGCACCATCCTTACCAGTAAAGGTAGGAGCAGCAGAAGAAACAGTCTTACCAGGAGCAGTCCGAGTCTCAGTGTATGCAGGCTCAAACTTCTGTGCGTCATTTGGAAGTACCGTCACCTTATAGGTGATGTCCTCAGAAGAACCATCTGGATAGGTAACAGTAATAGTTCCAGTGATTTCACTACCAGGGGTAGCATCGTTAGGAATAGTTACAGTTAGTTCACCTGTATCAGCGTTAACTGTCACATTCGGATTATCCGTCTTCTCAGCATACTTAGTGCCAGCAGGCATTTCAGTATCGCCGGTCTGCGGAACAGTCACAGTCTCACCAGGCTTACCAGTCTTATCCTCATAAGCAGGATCATTGGTATTAGCCTGGCTGTCCTCAACCACGAACGGAGCGGGAACATCAGCATCAACCGTGGTATCCGGGTAGGTTACATTCACAGGAATCTCAACACGACCAGTCTGGTCAGGAGTCCATGTTACTGCACCATCAGTACCAACAGTCGCACCGTCCTTAGCGGTTGCGAAAGTAGCTGCAACAGTCTTCTCAGCATCAGTACCCTTGCCCTGAGTCAGAGCATCGTAAGCCAATGTTTCCACAACATCTTTAGTGGTCACATCATCAAACGTAGGAGCTGCAGAAGTCTTAGCTACCCCAACAACAGCCGGAGTGTCGGTGTAAACCGGGGTGTAGCGCTGAGCCAAGGTACAACCATCAGCATCAACAGTTGCACCAGCAGGAGTGTCAGCACACTTATCCTCACCATCTTGTGGATTGTCAGGATCAACTGGATCAACAACACCGTCGCCGTCCTGGTCATAGACCTTGAACGGAGCAGTAACGTTATCCGTGGAATTGTCCTTGTAAGTAACAATCACAGGAATGTCGTAAACAGTCTCGTTTGCTGCATCAGCCGGAGTCTTCAACGTAACCACGCCGGTAGCTTCGTCAATAGAAACCATCTCAGCAGTCAAACCAGCAGGTAACTTAGCAGTATCAACCGCGAAAGTCGCACCCTCAGGCTTATCTACAGTCGCACCATCCTTATCAGTAAAGGTAGGAGCAGCAGAAGAAACAGTCTTACCAGGAGCAGTCCGAGTCTCAGTGTATGCAGGAGTGTAGACGGTAGCTTCAGTTTCACCAATCTTCAACGGAACGATATCCGTTACTTCTTTGGTTTCACCAGCAGCATTGACGACAGTGTACTTGACAGTGACATTCGGAGTTTCCTCAGTTGCATCAACAGTGACTGTGGGGGTTCCAGTGATCTTATTATTTGCATAAGTCAGACCAGCAGGTAGACCTTCAACGCTGTTAATCTTCTGCAAAGTGTAACCAGCTGCTTCGAAACCGGTGGGGGTGACGGTCTGGTCATACTCTGTTCCGACTTGCCCAGTGGCAAGCGGAGTATCAGTAACTACAAGCTGAGTGTTGTAGCTAGCCTCTTGTGTGACTGTTTCAGTACGTCCCTCTGGGACGAAAGAAACATTGTAGTTGACCTTGTGATCAGTAGTTCCGGCTGTGGTCGGCTTACCTGTTACAGCGCCAGTAGCAGTATCGAGTACAAGGTTCTCCTGCAATTCAGGCGCAACAGTGTAATCACTATAGTTTAAAGGAATGTTTCCTGCAGCAGGATCAGTAGTAATCGCAACTGAACCCGTGTAGTCGTCGCCTCGGCTACCCCACGCAAGATCCTGAGGTACTCGTGCGGTAAAAGTATCAGAGCCCAAGAAAGCACCATTTGTTCCTTCGCCGTCATAAAGATTAGCGACGTAGGTTGTGGTGGTGGCTAAATCCTCTGGAACCTGGAAATCACAGGAAGGGATAGTGGTGTCAGCACCAGCGGTAAAGGTACAACTCTTGCCTGTACCAGGCCAGTCGATGGTGTACTTTTTACCATTAACCAAACCTGAGGTGGCAGTTTTTGCAATATCACCACGAGATGCCTGGTTAGCTTGCGAATCATAGTTAGTGATATCGAAACGCAAAGCTGACAACGATAGGTACATGTTCTGGAATGTAACGTAGTCAAGCGACTTGCCGTTAACTGCGACTGTTGGAGCGAATGCACCACCACCCCAATCGTTATCTGCAGCACCATCAACCCAGCGAGCCATTGAGTATGGCGAAGCTAGACCAACGTTGCTTGGCAAATCCTTAGGAGCAACATACATCCACTCGGTATTTACGTGCTTCGCTAGGCCAGCCGAGATATTAGCGAAGGTTCCATCGCCCCAATTCTCAGCAATTTTATGCCAATATTTGTACGACCCATCTGGGTTCTTAGCACACGTCCTTGAAATAGCAGACGTTCCACACTCCTCGCTCGAGAATCCATAAGTACCACGGAAGTATAAGTGGTACTCTCCGTTCTGATCAGTAACAGCTTTCGAAGTTTCCGCAATCCACTCGGTGGGGTTAGCTGCAACTTGTTCGTGAATCCACCGCTGGAGTCCCTTTTCATCCTGTGCAGTCCATCCAGCGCCACGCAATGCCTTACCACCAAAGTTCTGATCGACATGCGCTTTAATCTTGTCAATTGCGGAATCTGATAGATAAGAGCCAACAATTTCCAAACCAGGGATCCGAGGATCGCCAACAATCTCAGTATAGGTGTGTAAGTCTAACGCACCGTTTGGTACTGTCAGGTTGTATGCTGCGACACCACTGACCGACCCATTAAGACCCCTACCTTGGCTAGACGCAGAGTCATACCAGAGCTCTTCCGGTAAATGTTGCGGTTCATTGGATAAATCTTGATAGTTAATAAAAACATCTTTTAGTTGATGCTTTCCAGCGTCCCAAGTCGAAAATAGATTCAAGTCATTGATTGACTGATCAGGTGCCGGAGAGGCCGCATATTGTGCCTGCAGGCGATAGTTATTATCTGAATCAGAAAGCTCTGACCAAATACGAACCTTTTCCTTCCAGCCATCTCGGGAATCTAGACCGTTGAGAGCCTTTGTTCCAGCAGCACCCACTGTGGGGTTGCCATCAAAAGCGCGAACACGCCCACGATCATCTAGATAAGGTTTCGCATCAATAGTGAAGTTGCCTTGCGAATCACTCACCGCATAATAGACGGGTGACGCGTAACGCCCACGACGCTCTTGGCCTTCATACCATTGGAAGTAAACCTTTACACCCTCGAGTCCCTTAGCTTCCTGACCGAGTGAATCTAGACCGTTATTTGTTCCGTAACGAACAATTTCGCGAACGTTACCGGAAACTGTCTGGTTGTTACTCGCTAGGCCGGGAGAATGAATTGCGCCGACAGTGGTGCCGGGCGCAGGATCTACGGCGTAAGCTGCGGGAAGGTGGCCAAGACCAACCACTCCCGATAGCGCAACCGTAGCAGCAGCTAAGGGGGCGAGTATTCGCTTCAAAGAGAACTTAGATCTCATAGAGACGCCACCCCCTTACACAGTAAATTGTTGCTTTGATTCACTTGTTACTCTTTCCGCTAGGGGACATACTACATTTTGTTGGTAAATAGGGTGCACAAAGTGCAGACCTATTCATCAGTAATTCACACATTACCACTCCAACCACATAGAAACAGACAATTATCCTAATTACATACATGTATTTGACATATTGCACAATCGGCGGATTTTCATAATAGATAACTAATTTAGGGCTCAATTATCGAGTTATTGGAAAAGACCCCTTCGGCTGATTATCTGTGGAGTATTGTTATACTCTTAATTATTTGGCTCGCTCAAAACTATGAAATCGACCTGTTACAAATAAGTTTGATAAAAGATCGCATAAACAGGTATCGATGTCACAGAAAGATTTTCCGAATAGATTCAACACAGCACCGATTTCACAATCTCACCTACCACTATAAACAAACTGTGCACCTAGAAACGTGAGTTTCTAGGTGCACAGTTGTGAGTTGTAATAGCTAGTAGAAGCTCGATCAGCCACCATCTAGCTATGCTCGCTGTTATTTAGCTACAACAGTGAGCTTGATGTTTGCGGTCACATCAGCATGGAGTTTGATCTGACCGGTGTAATCACCAACGGACTTAATATTGGTGTGCAGGTTGATCGAACGACGATCAACAGGCTTACCAGCAACTTCAGAAGCTGCGATAGCAACATCAGCGGTTGAGACAGCGCCGAAGAGACGGCCGTTTGCACCAGCAGTCTTAGCGATGGTCAAAACCGTAGCTTCGAGAGCGTCACGCATTTCGCGAGATGCTTCGATATCTTCAGTTGCACGCTTCCGGCGTGACTCAGCGATCTGATCGATTTGACGCTGTGCACCCTTGGTCCACATCGTAGCGTAGCCACGTGGGATCAAGAAGTTACGTGCGTAGCCATCCTTAACTGTGACGACGTCGCCAGCAGTACCGAGGTTCTCAACTTCGTGAGTGAGGATAATCTTCATAATATAGTTTTCCTCTCTCGATCAGCGAGCAGAGCTCGTGTAAGGCAAAAGAGCCATTTCGCGTGCATTCTTAACTGCACGAGCGATCTGACGCTGCTCTTGGACGGAAACGCCAGTTACTCGGCGGGAACGAATCTTGCCACGGTCCGAGATGAACTTGCGTAGGGTTGCGGTGTCCTTGTAGTCAATAACAGCGACCTTCGCTGCCTTCAACGGATTGGACTTCTTCTTTGGCTTGCGCAATACAGGCTTTGCCATAGTAATTCCTCTTTCGATTGTTAGATAACCATGTTAGAAACACGGCTATCCCAAAAAGTCTTAGAATGGTGGAGCATCATCGAATGATGAGCCACCAGCAGGTGCTTGACCCCACGGATCATAAGCTGATCCGCCGGCCGGAGCATCGTAGGAAGCACGGCCGTGCTGGCCATCTCCCTGATTAAATCCACCTTGATTCTGGTTGAAACCGCCACGATTTCCACCACCTTGAGTACGCATCACCTGAGCGGTTGCGTAACGCAAGGATGGACCCACTTCATCTACCTGCATCTCAATCGATGTGCCTTGCGAGCCATCTTGACGCTGATAGTTGCGCACCTGAAGCTTTCCAGTAACCACAACACGCATGCCCTTAGACAGCGTTTCAGTCACGTTCTCAGCATATTCACGCCACACAGAACAACGAACGAACATGGCTTCGCCATCTTCCCATTCGTTTGTTTGACGATTCAGGTTACGCGGGGTGGAGGCCACAGTAAACGAGGCAACAGGCGTGCCCGAGCCAACGTACTTGAGTTCCGGATCTGCGGTGAGATTTCCGACGACGGTGATAATCGGTTCGCCAGCCATGGTTTACTCCAATTTCTTTCAGGCTTGGGTAGTAGCTACTGGCTCGTAACGCAAAAGCTTGGTGCGCATGATCGACTCATTAAGGCCGAGCTGGCGATCAAGTTCTTGAGCGGTTGCCGGGGTAGCGGTCATGTAGACAACTACGTAGATACCTTCGGACTTTTTGTTAATCGAGTAAGCGAGCCGGCGCTTACCGAGGATGTCCACGTTGTCAAGGGTTCCACCCTCGGCTGGGACAACAGCGAGTAACTTCTCTAGGGTTCCCTGGAGAGTACGCTCATCTGTTTCAGGATCGAGAATAATCATCATCTCGTACTGACGCATGTGTACCCACCTCCTTTGGACTTAATACGGTCATGGTCTTTCCATGACAGGAGGGTCATGCTGTGCGTATATAACGCACTGTATTAACAATACCGGAAGAATGACGATAGCGCCGTGCGTTTTACACCACACGACGCTATCGTTCTCGTCACTATCATCACCAGAGCACGGCAGTGCACCGCACTGCCATTACCCCGTCAATTATTGTTCTCACTTCCAGAACCACCCTGATTTCCTGGTCTATTATCTGGCCTATTGCCCGGCGTGCCTCCCGGATTTTGGCCAGCCGGAGGTGTGCCCTGCCCGTTATTATCCTGCGGCATCTCGGGAAGAGTCGGATCCGGATATGGAAGCGGACCAGGTTCAGGCAGTGGAAGATTTTCTAGCGGCGGTTGCTCACCTTGATCTTCCTCATTCTTTGGCTCTTCAACCGGTGGGGGAGGTGGGGGCGGTGGCGGGGGGAAGTATTTGTCAATAATAGTTTTCGCATTAGGGAACTTCACCTTGTCCATGCCCTCAAATGCCGCTTCCAAATAGGTTAAGGCAATATGTTGTGGCCATGACGAACCAGTAATAAGGTTTACTCCCCCAAACGGGGTCAAATCTTCTTCGCTACCATCTTCACCAACCTGATACATATCAACAACAGTAACCAGATTAGGTGTATAGGAAACTACCCAGCCCGATCGTGGACCAGTAGAGGTTCCAGTTTTAGCAGCAATATCGCGTTGCAACGTAGCTAAATCAGAAGCAGTACCGTAGGGAGCACTACCACCGCGAACCACATACGTTGCCATTGTGGCAATATCTGAAGTTAGCACCTGTTCACTACCCGTATCACCACGATAAATGACGTTACCTTGCGGATCTTTAACTTCACGCACAATATGTACCGTATTTAATCGCCGCCCACCGTTTGCCAACGTAGAAATTGCTCGTGACATCTCTTTAGCAGTCGGTGAAGCCGAACCTAAAATATTGCCGGCATTGTTATCTAAGCCAACCAGATCTTTAGGCAGTCCCATATCAACAGCCATTCGCGCTGTTGCCGAGGGACCAATCTTTTCATTCAACTTAATAAACCCGGTATTAACCGAATATGCAATCATGTCCCGCAACGGCAACTCACCAAAAGCAGCATCAGCAAAATTACTAAACGTCAAATCAGTACCCGGAATAGTGTACGAAGCTGGAGAACTAAATGTTGCATATGGTGAGATCCCGTTCTTTAGCGCTGCCGCAACGCCAAAAACCTTAAACACCGATCCGGCTTGCGCTCGATCTTGAGTCGCGCTGTTACGTTGACGCACCTCATAATCACGGCCACCATACATTGCTAGAGTTTCCCCAGTAGCCGGATCAACCGACATCAAACCCACATGGTTGTTCGCGGGCCGATCCTCGGGCAGTGAATTAACTGCATCGACGGCGGCTTGCTGCTTAGCTTTATCAATCGTCGTCACAATAGTAAATCCGCCACGGTCGATTTGTTCATCGGTGAAACCAGCATCGTCAATCAATTCATTTCGAACTTCTTGAAGTAGATAGCCATCAGTGCCACTCACACCCGTTTGCGACGTGTTCGGATCTAGAGTTTGCGGAAACTCAGCGCTATCTGCATCAGCCTGGCTCACCCAACCATCTTCAACCATCCGGTTCAACACTCGCTCATATTTAACTCGCGCAGTATCTGGATCCACAGCCGGATCCCAAGCAGATGGCGCTGGAATAACCGCAGCTAGCAGTGCAGATTGAGATAGCGTCAAATCCTTAGCGCTAACCCCAAAATACTTTCGTGCCGCAGATTCGACGCCGTATGCTCCACGCCCGAAATAAATCGTATTGAGATAGCTATTAAGAATCTGTTCCTTTGACTGCTCCCGATCGATCTTAATCGCCAAAATAAGTTCGCGTACTTTACCGGTCAACGACGTGGTTTGCCCAGTGTAATAACGTTCGGCATATTGTTGAGTGAGCGTAGAACCACCCTGGGTTGGATTTCCTTGGATATTGTTCCACAGTGCTCGCACAATGCCTTTGGGATCTACCCCGTTGTTTTCGTAAAACCTGCGATCTTCAGAAGAAATAACGGCATGCTGCAACTGTTGTGAAATATCTGCCAACTCCACAGAACGCCGGTCAGCTTCAGCAAACTTACCCAACAGTTCCTCGCCGTCACCATAATAAACTTCAGTTGCTTGGGCGAGGGCAAAATCATCTGGCTCAGGTACGTCGATAGCAACATACAATCCAATAAAAGTGCCGATAGCTAACGCAAACATTGAAAATAGCGTGCCCAGCACGATACGCCACGACGGAAGCCAACGATGGATCGGACCATAGCCGGCTCGCGGATAATTCCATCCACGTTTACGCGGTTTTTTTGATGTTTTCTTTGCAGTCACAGTATCTAGCTTTCTTTATTCGCCGAACGCTTCAGTTGCCTACTGAGCGCATGGAGCTTGGGGCGGTACTGCATTCTAGCTTTGCGTTCAAGTCTAGAAAATGGATTAAGGAACTCTGGAAGATCGCCTTCGTAGGGCGCTGAAGCATCATAGTAGCCATCTTCGAGCCGCCGCCCAGCCTGACTTTCTGAAATCAGATACACATCAAGCCAGCGCGTACGCGGATCTGAATCAACAAACAGCGCTTTGAAGAACAACGTCAACGGAACTGCCAAGATCGAGCCCAACACACCAACGATCGAAGTCCACACTATTAGCGAGAAGAAGGTTACCGACGGTGAAAGACCAACAATATCGCCGGTGAGTTTAGGTTGGATAAACGTTTGAATAACAACGTTGATCACCGAGTAAGCCACTAAAACCCACAACGCCGTCTGCCAACCAGAATCAAGTAGACCGATGAGCATCGGAGGAATGACGCCGACGACGAAACCAATATTAGGAATGTAGTTAGTAATAAAAGCCCAATAAGCCCACGTCCAAGCCAACGGGATCGCCATCCATTGCAAAACAATCCCATCGATCCCAGCAACGAGCAGGCCGAAAACGGTTGTCACAATCCAGTAGTGACGCACACGTTTTTCAAAACCGCGCATCGCCTCACCCATGTTCCAGTGATCCTTGGAAACCACTTGGGAGCGCGCACGAGTCACCGTGGTATCAATTGTTAAGAAGAACGCCGCGATAGCAACAATAGACATCAGTCCGGCAACAGAGAACAACCCACCGATAAAACTCCACGTCCAGCCCACAATAGAATTGACGTTAATCTGATTCGCATAAGACATAAGGTCACGCGTTTTCAGCCCGCGTCCTTGCAACCACGTAAAGAAGTCATACATCGTCGTCTCGAATTTTGCCGAATACTCCACAACGACGTCAGGAACAGGAGTCAAAGACCACACCGTGAGCATCAACAAAATAACAATAATCACAAAGGTGATAATCAACGTCGTCAACGAAGCAAACCACGACGGGAAGCGGTGACGAATCAAGAATTGCCCAAACGGACGCAACGCTAACACCAAAGTGAAGGCTAGAAACAGTGGCGCGAAAACATCGGCGATGGAATGGACTCCGATCCCCACAACCGTCAGCAGAGCCAGCACCGCAAGCATCATGAAACCACTGGTATTAATATCGACGACGGATTCTTCACCAGCGTTTCGCGTACCTTCGTTATCAGTGCCGACGGCGTCGTGATCGTTTGCTTGACTCATGCTGTGCTCCTTAAATAAGAGTGACGTACATGCATACGTTCTCCTATTGTGCCAAAATATCGGCGTTATTGCGGTGACCGAACCACACTACGATAAATAAATGCACTCGTGCCGTAAGCTAGAGCACAGCCAATGTTCACCGTCGTCGACCATCCAGAAGGGGGCAGAAAGAATGCGGCTAACACTCCTGCTCCAACTAGTGCGGCGTTGAAGAACATGTCGTAGAGCGAAAACGCACGCCCACGGTAGGCATCGCCAACATCGCGTTGCACAATCGTATCTACTGAAATTTTGACGCCTTGGACGCTGAGACCGAAGAGCGCAAACACTAGATATACCAAGGCGAGGTTAGAGCTTAGTGCCCAGGCCAAGTGCCCGGTAACGGCGAGGGTGAGAGAGCATAGAATCCAGTTGTGTGCCCCGATGCGCCGATGTGCAACGGGAGTAATTAAGATGGCTAGAGCGTTGCCGGAGAAGGATACCGCCAAAACCGTGGCGAAAGGAAAAAGTCCGAGCGATCCTGACTTGCTCAAAGCTAAAAGCATCATCAGTTCTAGCCCGTACAACAACCGATGTGCGGTCATGATTGCCAGCGCGTAAGCCGGGTGGCGTTGGTGAACTAGATAGGAAAGACCCGCCATGAGCTGGGTGAGGATCTGGCGCACAGACCATTGCTTTATCGTAAGTGGACCCAAGCATCGGTTATTCATCGTAGCGGCGGTGGCACTCGCAGCTATAAAAAACAGCCCGGCTAAACCAAGCGCAGTGACGTCGCGCCATGTGCCCGGTGCCAAGATCACGGTTAAACCCAAACCGAGCAGTCCACCGCAGCCAGCCGCGATTGACCCCACCGTTGGAATCAACGAATTGGCAACAACCAAGAGTCGCGTAGGCAGAGTGTGGGGAAGCCCAGCAGATAAGGCGGCAAGAATAAAGCGATTTATACCAAGAAGCACAAGCGCTCCCACAATCATCACACTAGTGGTGGGCTTGATCGCGAGCGCGATAGCTAAACTAAACACCCCACCGGCACGCAGATAGTTACCCCATAACAAGATTCGACGGCGATCCCACCGATCTAGTAGCGGACCAACGAACGGAACGATGATCGTGAAGGGCAACAATATCACTGCAAACGCGAGCGCAACTTCTTCTATAGTTCCCAACCGATACGGACTAAATAAGACGATGGAGGCTAACCCAGCTTGGAACAACCCGTCACCGGTTTGAGAAAGCAACCGGATTGTGAGCAATCTACGAAACTGCGGATAGGGAAGAAGCCGATGTATAAGAGTGGAAATGGAACTCATTGAGTGCGCTGTTCCCACCAGGCCAACAGACGCTGGGTTGCAACATCTTCTCCCAAAGGTCCTTCTTCCATTCGTAAATCCAGTAAGAAGCGATATGCCTGGCCCACTTCGGGACCTGGCGTCAGGTTTAACAGCTCCATGATCTGTTCCCCGTTAAGATCGGGGCGAATTGCATCGACTTCTTCTTGTTCTTTCAAAAGAGCAATACGTTGTTCTAAATCATCCATCCCAGCAGCTAGCCAGCGTGCTTTACGTTTATTGCGGGTAGTGACGTCTGCTCGAGTCAGGCGGTTTAATCGTTCTAAATGTGGTCCGGCATCGGCAACATAACGCCGTACAGCTGAATCTGACCAGTGTTGTTCCCCATATCCGTGGAAACGTAAATGTAGTTCAACAAGGCGTGCTACGGCTTTCGTCGTCGCCTTATCAAACCGTAGTGCTTTCATGCGCTTAGCAACCATGCGTGCCCCGACGATATCGTGGGCGTGAAACGTCACTGTGCCA
Source organism: Arcanobacterium pinnipediorum (assembly GCF_023973165.1). Classification (NCBI taxonomy): domain Bacteria; kingdom Bacillati; phylum Actinomycetota; class Actinomycetes; order Actinomycetales; family Actinomycetaceae; genus Arcanobacterium; species Arcanobacterium pinnipediorum. Next base: position 1,936,105 of record NZ_CP099547.1, read on the forward strand.
TCGGGTTCATACCGGCGCGTTGCGGGCTTGCCAATATCGTGCATGAGCGCGGCAAAGCGGAGAATAAAATCTGGTCCCGGTAGGGCGCCTTCGGCATCGGTTTCCAGCGCGATCGCCTGGTCAAGGACTGTCAATGTGTGAGTGTAGACGTCTTTATGCAGACCATGTTCATCAACCGTATCGCGCAACTGGGCCAGCTCGGGTAACACAATATCGGCCACACCCGTATCGACGAGGAGTTCGAGACCTTTGCGGGCATGTGGGGAGATAATCAGGCGATGAAGTTCTGCTTGGATGCGCTCTACGGAGACGATGTTGAGCCGATCTGCCATGTCGGCCATTGCTGATCGCACATCGTCAGTGACATCAAAACCAAGCTGGGCACTAAAACGCGCAGCGCGCATGATCCGCAAGGGATCGTCGTCGAAACTTTGCTGGGCACTGACCGGGGTGCGTAAAACGCCAGAAACTAAATCGTCTAACCCGCCGGTGGTATCGGCAAGTTCCATAGATGGCAGCCGGATCGCCATTGCGTTGACTGTGAAATCACGACGAGTCACATCACCTTCGAGACTATCGCCATAGTGCACGCCAGGTTTTCGAGATTCTGTGTCATATTCCTCAGTACGATAAGTTGTGACTTCAACCACATAACCGGCTTTAGAGGCGCCGATCGTGCCGAACTCACGCCCGATATCCCAATGCGCACTACCCCACGATGCTAGTAACCGTTCGGTTTCATCGGGCCGGGCAGAGGTAGTGAAATCATAATCATGAATCGGCAAACCCAGAAGCGCATCGCGAACAGGACCTCCCACCATTGCCAATTCATGGCCATTACGTGCGAAAATAGAACCTAGTTCCAGTATTGCCGCAGGTAACTCACTTAAACGCTGATGCGCTTGGGTAAGTAGCCGGGCACGCTGATTAACGTCAGTGTCCGTCGTCGTATGAGAATTGAATACAGAATCGCTTGAAGTCACCCTCCTAGAGTGCCACGAAAGGCGCTGTTAAGCATATTCTCAGCGACTGTGAAGTAGAAGTTATGTCGCGAAAATATCCGGCTCCGCCACCAAACGGACCGCGTCGAAGCCATTCGGCGCGGCGATCACCCCTGCCTATTGTGAACGAAACCTCAGCTGGCGGAGTCATTATTTCAGTTCAAGAAGGTCGAGCTTACGTTGCAGTCATAGCGCGTAGGAATCGTGGCGGGCGCCTTGAATGGTGCCTACCCAAAGGTCATCTCGAAGGAGTGGAAACAGCTGAACAAGCAGCCGTACGCGAAATATCGGAAGAAACCGGAATTACCGGCCGGGTTCTGCGGCATTTAGCCTCCATCGACTATTGGTTCTCCGGGCACGACCGCCGAGTTCACAAAGTCGTCCACCACTTCCTCCTCGAAGCGCTCTATGGCACACTCACCGTCGAAAATGATCCAGACCACGAAGCAGAAATGGTCGAATGGGTACGCCTCGATCATGTCGCAGCCCGTCTTGCTTACCCCAACGAACGACGCATTGTTGGGGTAGCCCGAACCTTGCTGGAGGGCTAAATGAAACGTTGGAGTTTGAAGCGTGTTCTAGCTGGATTTAGCGCTATCATGATCCCACTGGGCGGGCTTTTCGTATCCGATGGTTCAGTGTTGCCTGGCACTCTGGCTACTCACACCGAGCCACGGCCCCAAACCCAGCCACAGCCCCAAACCCAGCCACAGCCCCAAACCCAGACGCAAGCTCGTGAACCGCATCTAACTATCACATCAGTTGGCGATCCGACGCTGGCCCCCGATACAGACCTCACATTGACGGTTGAACTCGTAAACCCCAGCACTCAACCTTTGGCAATCACAGGTTTCAACGTCCGCTCTCAATCGTGGCCAGCAACAACAGCCAGCCAAATCTCTGCCTGGATTTCCGGGAATCTGTACGGCTACTCCCTCTATGATGATAACCGTGCAGTAGAGGTAGCACCCAAAGATCGTCTAACCCATACAATTACCGTGCCGCGATCGCAGATTACCTGGTCGAACACTGTAACAGCGTGGGGTCCGCGCGGTATCGAAGTTAATGCTATCCACGGTGACGAGGAGTTATCTGACCGTTCGTTCATTATTGTCACACCCGATACGCCCCTAGTTCGCACCCATTTTACTGCAGTTGTTCCAGTCATTGAGCACTTACCTACCCACAGTAAGTCAGTTCCAGAACTCCTTGACGAGGTTTTAACCACTACGTCAGCAGACCCGGGAACTCAATCCGAAGCAGTGAATTCCGGTAGTGAGTCGGCACCTAATACCGGTAATGGATCCACTCCTGCTGCTGGTAATGGATCGGCTCCAACAAATTCTCAACCTCAATCAGCACCCGTGGATTCTGGTGGTGGATCTGCAACCGGTCCCGGCACACAATCTGCAACACCTAACCACGAAAACACAGAACCTGGCGACCTCTCCTCATTCTTCGCCCACTGGGATATCCCAGGAGTAACACTCTTCTCCGATCCGCGCCTCACCCACTCCACCACGTTCAACAACGCCGAACATCGCGCTCTTCCGGCATACGACGCCGACCTAGCTGCATTAGCCCACGCCAACATGCCACAACGCATCAGCTACTATCTCAACAGCTCAATCCCACAACTGTATATCCCAGCAGGAGCAGTAGATATCACCACGCTACGGGCGGTGCGTTCCGCTGGGTTCAAAGCCGCTATCGTTCACGATTCCACTCTCACTCCAGCCGGCGAACAGCTATATAACAGTGACGCACACACATCGGTAAACGTCGATAACGAGCCGATGCCCCTCGTCGTCGCCAACACAGCGCTGTCTGAAGCTATCGCTGGACGGCTGCGAAACTACGACGAAGAAATTTCACTTGATCCACTCGACAGCCGGCAAGTTGCACTAGCACTCTCCGCGATGCTCTACCGCCAGCAACCCAATAATCAGCGTGCAGTTGCAGCTCTCTTACCGCGAACTGACGTCCACGCGGCCCAGGTTAATGCGCCCGCTGAAGTCGTTTCGGCACTCTCGCAAGCCCCGTGGAACCAACCCATATCAGTTTCGGCACTCCTTGCTTCACCCACGGTTGATTTTGACTATGAAGAGTTACCCGAAACCAATCTTGCGCCCGGCGAACTGAGCCCTGCGGAACTGAAGCTCTACGATCAGTCACTGTCTACCGCACACCAATTCGCCCAGATTTTCGGTACAGGAACCGCGCTAGATAGCATGATCGATAGCTATGCGGATAGCCTCATGGGAACACAGTGGCGTACAGATCCGCAAAAACGTGAGACTTTTATTCGTGCGATGGGCAATGTTGATACGCACAAGATCACCGTGGAAAAGACCTCGACGATCAATCTTATTTCCACCAATTCATCATTGCCGATCCGAATCAGTAATTCCTATAGCCAGCCGGTCAATGTTACTGTGTCCCTCGAAGCATCAGATTCTCGACTTCGGGCAACCGATTCTGACACCATCACTATTCCGGCCAAAAGCACCTCCCAAGCGATGATTCCAGTTGAAGCCTGGGGATCTGGCAACCTTGATCTTGCTGTATCACTGACCAACAGCACCGGACTAACGATCGGTGACCCCGCAACAGTCCATGTTCGAGTTAGAGCAGATTGGGAAAACACGGGAACCGCTATTATCGCGGGCTTAATCGGCGTCTTGTTTATTTTTGGAGTCTTTAAATCCATTCGCCAAGGACGTCGGTCACAGCCGATGGATCCGCGTCAAGCCTCACTGGCAGTTTCACAACGATTCCGCACCGAAAATACGCAGGATCTACCAAACTCAGAGTAAACTGTGACCGTACTATATCTAATAACCACGATGACCATGCTGAACTTAACGAGTAAATCAGACTGATGAAGGAGACAATTGTGAGTAAATCCTATGCCTTTTCTGGAAAACGCATAGCTGATCGCTTTGAACTCATGTTTCCTATCGCGACGCAGGCAGACCGAGCCTATTCGTCAGTATGGGCAGCTCGAGACACAGCTCGCTCAGTAGAAATTCGCGCAATTGTAATCGATCCGGAATTTCCGGGAGCTAACGCGGTTCTCGACGCCGCTCGTCGTACATCATATCTGCAAAATACTGAAGACATAGCGGCCGCAATGGTCACCACGATCGCTGTGATTGGTCAAGGTGGTGACTATGCTATTTTCACTGAGATTCCGCCGGGCCGCCGTCTTTCTGATTTCCTCAATGACAAGCCACTCCCTCCCCAGTTAGCCCATGCAATTATTGGCGAAGTAACCTCGGCAATTAATTCAGTGCGCCACCAAGGAATTCGGCACCTAGTTCTTGATACTGACGACATTTATATTACTGATGCAGGCAACGTCATCATCGACGGATACGGCGTCAATGCGGCATTGCACAGCATTCCTCACGATCTAGACACTGCCGAACTAGATCGCCGCGAGGCTGAAGGAATCATTGCGGTATTAGCGTCTTTACTTGTTGGTCGTCATGTTTCACGTGAAACGTTTATCGAACAGCGCAATGAGATTATTCAAGAAGCAGCCAATATGCCTGATCTCTCTGCCGAGATCAAAGAGCTTCTCACGGCTACGACCACAGATCACGGGCCGTCATCGCCAAACAACTTATTACTAGAGCTCGTTCCCTGGGCAGATGTTGATACCGATTCGCTATCAACATTCGCACCCACAATCCCCGAAGTTACAGGGGAACATATCGATACCGCAGAATCTTCGATTGATTTTGCGAGGGCTTCAGCAGGTCTAGCCGGCGCTTCAGCAGGTCTAGCCGGCACTTCAGCCGGGCTTGCGAGTGATTCAGAAAGCCTTGCGGACTCCGCGATAGACTTTTCATCGACTGTTTTCCCCAAGGTTTTTGACGACGACGCTGCGGGCGGCGAAGATGCGAGCAACGAGGATTCAGCAGATTCTGGTGAGATAGATTCAGAATCGCTCACCGATGAGAAAGACGTCGATCCTGATTCTGTGCATGACGAATCTGGCGTCGCTGAGGATATTGGCGAAGCCGAAGCTGAGCCTGGTAGCGAAGCCGAAGCTGAGCCTGGTAGCGAAGCCGAAGCTGAGCCTGGTAGCGAAGCCGAAGCTGAGCCTGGTAGCGATGCTGAGGTTGAGGTTGGTAGCGATGCTGAGGTTGAGAATCCGAGCGATATTTCGAGCGAGTCTGATGACTCCGCCGTCGAACCGGATGAGATGACCAGCGGCGAATCAGCCGAAGCTAGTTACGAACCAACCGAAGCCGACGACGAAACCGATAGCCCCGACGTCGAACCAACCGAAGTAACTGGTGAGGTAGCTGAGGTGGTATCGAATAACCCCGCCCAAACCCCCGAAGAAGCTGAGGAAAAAGTCGAGACACTGCTCGGGATCACTGCGGAAAGCACCGTCCCGGATGTGAACCAGTGGCCTGCCGTGGCCGATAGTACCGTGGCGGATACTGAAGCGGACAACGAGAACGAAACTGCTGGTGATAGCGATCTGGTAGGTGACAACACCCAAATCCTGGCGTCTATTCATCCGCAACTCGAAAGCGATCTTGAAGCTGACCACGTAACTACCAATGTCCACGTGCTTAATGCTGAGGATATCTCCGCTACTGGCCACTTGGCCGGCGAAAATCTCGCCGTATCCAATCTCGACTCTCATCAACCGCGCTCACCGCGCCAGGCATCTTCGTCGAAGAAAGTACCTACACCATCCTCGGGGCGCTCGTTTAATGCTTCGACATTGGTCATTATTATTTTGGTCCTTATCGTCGTTTTTGCTGCTGTACTCGGGCTACGCCAACTCTTCAAACCGTTGCGTGACGTTGAGATTACTACCCCAGATTCTCACGAAACAACCTCACAACAAGCCCAGAATCCAGCGGTACCACCGAAAGTTGTGGCAGCCAATCTCGTTGATCCAGATAGTCCACGATTCTTTTCTGACCCCGAAGTGCCAAACTATCCAGAAAACGTCGGTCATATTATCGACGGGAATCCAGAAACAATCTGGCAGTCGTGGTATTTCAACGATCCTGGAATGGGAGACATCTCCGGTATTGGTATCCACGTCGTTTTGGAACAAGAAGCCCAACTTTCCACACTCATTCTGGATGTAGCTGGAAGTGGCGGTAATGTTCAGGTTAAAACTGGCGGTGATCCAAACGGTGGCGAACTACTCTACGAGGGTCCGGTAGACGAAAAAACTACCATCACCTTCGAGCAAAAACCGTTGACTTCAGACCTTTTACTCTGGTTCACTGAATTACCAGTTGATCACACCGGTGCCAATCGTATTTACCTGTCTGACATTTCGGTGGAATAATACACGTAAGCACTACGTATATATCTATACGTGCTATTTATTTGCAAAGAGGTTTACATGAGTACAATTCATGATGTTATTATCGTCGGTTCCGGCCCAGCTGGCTGGACTGCAGCTACCTACACGGGACGTGCCGGATTAAAGCCAATCGTTCTAGCCGGTACTCTTAATTCCGGCGGTGCACTCATGACCACAACCGAAGTAGAAAATTTCCCCGGTTGGCCTGAACCTATTATGGGACCTGAATTGATGATGCGTATGCAAGAACAAGCCGAGCGGTTTGGTGCGGAAGTTCGCTATGAAGACGCCATTTCGTTCGACCTGACTGGTGATATCAAATCCGTTACAACAGATGATGCTACCTACCAGGCAAAAACAGTTATCTTGGCGCTAGGATCTGAATATCGCAAGCTCGGTCTTGAAGGCGAAACAGCCTACACCGGTAAGGGACTTTCTTACTGTGCTACCTGTGATGGTTTCTTCTTTAAGGGCCAAGAGATTGCCGTGATTGGTGGCGGTGATTCCGCAGTCACGGAAGCAATTTTCCTCTCACGCTTTGCCTCCACGGTGCATTTGATCCACCGTCGTGATGAGCTACGTGCATCGAAGGTAATGGCTCAGCGTATCAACGATATCGAAAACATCACCGTGCACTGGAATTCTAAGATTGCAGACATCAATGGCGCTGGTGGCTTAGAATCATTGACTCTTGAAGATACCGTCACCGGTGAACACTCTGATTTGCCTGTATCTGGTATGTTTGTTGCAATCGGCCACGATCCACGTACCGCGGTTCTCAACGGCCAGCTCGAACTCGATGGTCATGGCTATATCAAGGTTGATTCGCCTTCTGCAAAGACCTCCATTCCAGGTGTTTTCGCATGTGGAGATGTCGTTGACTCAACCTATCAGCAAGCAGTTACCGCTGCCGGTAGCGGTTGTGTAGCAGCTCTTGATGCTGAAACATACTTGATTAACTTGGAGGCTAATGAAGCATCACAGTGATAGATGTAGCGAACTCTGAATTTACGATGCGATATTTTTTCGCCTCGTGGTCACTTGCCAGTATCCAGATGCGGCGTATTTTCAACGAAGTTGCCGCGGATATTTGCCGCTATATACAAAATGTACCTGAGTTATCGGGAACACCGCTCACAGTGTTGGCTGTTGATATTGATCAACAGCCAACACTAGTGGAAACTCATGGTATTACACATGTTCCCGCTATTCAGTTATCAGCAAACAGCCAGGACCTCATCACTCTCGTGGGAGCGAGACCTAAACTGGCGTTGCGCAGTGAACTTATCACCGCGTTAGAAAAGCACAGCATCAATGCTCGTGTAACAAAGGAGTAATTATGGCAGAACATACGGACGGTAGCACGCATATCCTTAATTCTGCTGCCGCCGCTGCCAGCGGTGATAGCTCGTCCTCATTCAACCCAATCGAGCCACAAATCGACGAAGAGATGTGGGCTCACGTATATTCCAGTCGCGCATTAAACACCAAACAGTCTGAGACACGATCCTTATTTGCTGTCGCTAACCGTCCTGAAGTTGTTTCACTCGCTGGCGGTATGCCCAATATTTCTGGTTTGCCGTTGGACTTTTTAGCAGACATGTCTGCAAAGCTCATGCGCGAACGCGGCACCGAGCTTCTGCAATATGGCGGCGGTCAGGGCGAGTTGGAGTTGCGCGAGCAGATCGTCAATCTTCTTGAAAAAGAGGGCGTACATGCCTCTCCTGATCAGATCACTGTAACGACCGGTTCTCAAGCAGCACTTGATATTGTTACCCAGGTTCTCGTTAATCCTGGTGACGTTATCGTCGCTGAAGCTCCATCGTATGTTGGTGCGCTAGGAGTATTTGCCGCCCATGAGGCGAAGGTTGTTCATGTCCCGATGGATGAAGATGGTTTGATTCCTGAAGAGCTAGAACGCACTCTTACCGAGCTTGAAAAAGCCGGAACACCGGTGAAGTTTATCTATACCGTTCCAAACTTCCATAATCCTGGCGGTGTGTGCTTAGCGATCGAGCGTCGGCCACAAATTGTTGAGATTGCTAAGCGACATAAGGTTATTATTCTCGAAGATAATCCTTATGGCATGCTTGGTTTCGATGATCAAACGAACCGTGCACTCTATAATTGGAATCCTGACGGCGTTATTTATTTGGGTTCATTTTCTAAGATTTTCGCTCCGGGCTATCGAGTCGGTTGGGCTTTAGCAAGTGAAGAACTCACTGCTCGGCTTGTGCTTGCTAACGAGAACGCAGTCCTTTCCCCAACCAAGGTTGGGCAACTATCGATTGCCGAGTATCTACGTACCTATGATTGGCTTAGCCAAATCAAAGAATACCGTGTGATGTATTGCGAACGTCGGAACGCAATGAATAAAGCCCTCGAAGAGTACTTACCGCAATGTCGGTGGACCGTTCCCGATGGTGGTTTCTATATTTGGGTTCAATTACCCGACGGCATTAACGCCCGAGAGATGCTTCCCCGTGCAGTCGATAACGGTGTTGCTTACGTTTCTGGAACTGCTTTCTACGCCGATGGTCAAGGATCAGATCATATTCGTCTATCCTTCTGTTACCCCACCCCGGATCGAATTACTGAAGGCGTCAAGCGGTTGGCAAAGACGATCGAAGAAGAATTACTCCTCAAGTAATCATTCAAATCACATGGTAGGAACATCTTCATAGAATATTCGTCATTCGTGACATTTGTTTTTCAATACTACGTGCAACCTTATTCTGATGGTGTGATATTCAGGTATTTACGCGATCACATAAGCTCACATAACACTACAGCTCACCGATAGTCATTAGATCTACGGTGAGCTGTAGTAATACTAGCTAGATCGCGTGTTGAGTTGTTCAGCTGACACTGTATATCACGCTCTCATACTGCGATGTCACGCGCTCATACTGCGATCTCACGCCTTCGTCCTACAATGTTTCACGTGAAACATCGATCGACTCTTCATCGAGCAAGTCGAGAATACGGTTCAGATCGTCAATGGAACCGAAGTCGATTGAAATGCGTCCTTTCTTCTGCCCCATAACGACTTTTACTTTTGTTTCGAAGCGATCCATGAGACGCGATGCAAGTTCGCTCAGTTCTGGCTGATATTGTGATGAACGGTGCGATCCAGGTTTTTTAACCTGTTCTCCGCCTTCACCGAGGGCAACGAGTTCTTCGATTGCACGCACTGATAGATTTTCTGCAACAATGCGTTGCGCTAAACGTTCCATCGCAGCCGGATCAGAGAGCCCTAACAATGCTCTAGCATGACCTGCTGAAATAACATTCGCAGCTACCCGACGCTGTACGAGTGGTGGTAGCTTCAACAGACGTAATGTATTCGAAATTTGTGGACGTGATCGAGCAATTCGGCGCGATAACTCTTCTTGAGTACAGTTGAAGTCCTCCATCAACTGTTGATATGCAGCTGCTTCTTCAAGAGCATTGAGCTGAGCTCGATGAAGATTCTCTAGCAAAGCGTCGCGCAACATATCGCCGGTATCTGTGTGCCGTACTATCGCTGGTACGGAACTGTTTCCTGCTAAACGTGATGCGCGCCAACGCCGTTCACCCATGATAAGTTCATAGCGTGCTTCTGGATGATCTTGAATTGGCTGATCTAGTGGCCGAACCACAATCGGTTGAAGCACACCGACTTCTTTGATGGACGCTGCTAATTCAGCTAAATCATCTTCATCAAAGATTTGGCGTGGCTGATGCATATTCGGGACGATTTCATCGAGGGAGAGCTCACCGAAAGTCGCACCTGGGATTTCCTGTAAATCGTTAGAATCGTTAATTGTAGACGATTCACTGTTTTCACGAGATTGTTCTTGCATATCCTGCTGTCGCTCTGGCTGATCACCTGCCGATGTTTCACGTGAAACATTGGCTGGAGTCGAATCTATTTCAGGTTTACGCGATGAAACAGATTTTTCAACACCCAGTTCAGCCACTAGAGTTGCGTGAGTAGATTCAGAGGTGGAATGACTAGAAACTGAATCCTGATCAGTGCCAGGTTCGCTAACCTTTGTTGCGATGCTTTCAGTAGGAATCACATCGCTATCCGCCTTATCCTTGTGCGTCTTTATCTTAGCTTTAGATGCACGTGTTGAAGCTACTTTCGTTGACTTTGTTGTGGCGGACGGCTTTGCTACTCCGGCCGAATCAGACTGCACAACTGGGGCAGCTTCATTCTTAGAGTCCTTCTCCTCGATGCGCGGAGTTTCATAGATCTTGGAGTCATCTGTGTTAATAGGTGACTCTTGAGTACGTCTTGAGTTGTTGTTTTCTTCGTTATGTGTGAAGAATATGTCGATTGGCCGCTTACGTGATTCTTCCTGATCAGCAGGGAAAAGTGCTCCGATACCTCGCCCTAAGCCACGCCGTTTTTCTGCCATCTAAAATTACTCCTCTTCAGAAATTTGCTCTGCTAGTTCGTATGCTGCAGCGCGATATGCGAGAGCTCCGGAAGATTTAGGATCGTACGTTACAACCGTCTGCTGGAAACTTGGCGCTTCGGAAATTCTGATATTTCGAGGAATTTCCACCGACAGTGTTTCACGTGGGAAATATTGGCGAACTTCGCTCGCCACATCTTGGGAAAGATTTGTACGGCGATCGAACATGGTTAATAGAATCGTAGAAATATGGAGACCAGGATTGAGAGACTCCGTCACCATAGTAATCGTCTTCATGAGTTGAGTCAGACCCTCAAGCGCATAGTATTCAGTTTGAATAGGGATCATAACTTCCCGGGCGCCAACTAACGCATTAAGCGTCAAAAGACCTAGGCTCGGTGGACAATCAATAATGATGTAATCAACTGCTTTATCCTCTGAATTTTGAGCGAGAAAATCAGAAATCGCATCGCGTAACCTAAATTCGCGACGCTCTTGCAACACCAAAGAAATTTCAACACTGGAAAGATCGATCGTCGACGGAGCTACGAAAAGTCCATTGACATCTGGGCAAGGTTGGATGACATCCGCTAAAGTGAGTTCATTTTCTAAGACGTGATACAGTGAAGGCGTACCTGAAACGTGTTCAACTCCAAGAGCTGTTGTCGCATTTCCTTGTGGATCAGCATCAATAAGTAGCACCCGCAAGCCCCCTTGGGCGAGGGCAGCAGCGATATTAACTGCAGACGTCGTCTTCCCAACTCCACCTTTTTGGTTCGCCACGGTAATCACGCGCGTGTGTGATGGTTGTTTGAACGTTACTCGTTCGAGCTTATGCATTAGCTCGCGATCCCGCAATAAATCCGCACCAACTGGAGAACTCATATCTGTAAACAATGCAGCTGCACTTGGTACATCTTTAGAATTATCTTGATTCCTCGAAACACGTTTACGTGGATCCACCATTCCTACAGCTCCTATCCTTATCCTGCTATAAGTCTACTAGTTAAAAGCCATTCATGAATTACATAAACCACAATGCAATGTTATCCACTATCGCCATTATTAAAGCCGAGCTATTCTCCACAGGCTGTAGAAAACCACCCACCAAAACTAACTCATAACAGAACATGCCATTATCTGAACGAAGAAAATACACCACACACCATCACACATAACATCACTAACGCATCGGATTCCGGGAGGATGAAATCTGATGGTCAGCTAACTACATAGGCATATAATGTTTCACGTGAAACATTACCGACCACCGATGTTTCACGTGAAACATCGGTGTTGATACTTTGACAGTACGAACTCCGATAAGATCTACCGGATAAGATCTACAGTTTCTCCACCACAACGACGCGGGTACCTTCATCAGCACCCCACACATCAACGTCATGCACTTCAGCCCAGGCTGCACTATATTTACGTAATTCCTTATGCGCCTCGTCAACTTCTTGTTCCGCGCGTCCACCCTTGAGTGCAACCAACTGACCATGACTTTTAACTAAAGGCATAGTCCAAGGCAATAATTTCTTGAGCGCCGCAACAGCGCGAGCAGTGACAACATCTCCATAAAGAACTCCATGAAGTTCCTCGGCACGATTATTGTGAACCGTGACGTTATCGATACCTAAAGTATCAATGACGTACGAAAGCCATTCGGTACGGCGTCCTAAAGAATCCACCAAGTGAATATCAACATCAGGGCGAACAATTGCAGTTACCAGACCGGGGAATCCCGCACCCGAACCAACGTCAATCAAGGTAGATTTTTGTGGAACAAAATCTACAATAGCCGTGGAGTTCAAAATGTGGCGTGACCAGATCTTGTCTAATTCTCGCGGACCGATGAGACCGCGGAGTTCACCTTCGGACTCTAAGAGTCGAGAAAAATGAACGAGTTGGTCCCAGACGGTATCTCCAAAGTGTTCGACACCATGGTCAGGAATACGCTCAACTGACATAACTCACCTTACCGATAAAATCCAACATCGCCACGCAATAAAAACTTAAAAATATTAATAATAATGATTATCAATAAGATGTAAACCGGTTACATCCATCGTGATTATACCTGAGTATACGACACACGAAAATATAGAAATGCGTTTTTGAAACATAAAAATTCATTCCAGCCGTGCAAGAACTCCGGAGTGAAGCATGTAAATCTAGGCCAAATGCGCAGACATACGGAACCAGCTAGGCTAACCAAACATAGGCATGGGAATACATGGGAATAAAAGAACAGAAAACAATAACCGCCTCAGCTAGATAATCACATGCCACCAAATTCCTTAATTACACTGTTCATTCACACATCTAACCTAAACGTTTGGCCCGCAACATGTGCGGGCCAAACGTGGATAATTTGCATGTACTGCGTGAGCTAACTCAGTCAGCAGACTCGGCAGATTCAGCCGATTCGGCAGACTCACTCGTGCCGTCAAAAATGTCTGCATCGTCGCCGTCGTCTTCGACGTCGTGTTCTTCATCAAGCAATGAGATAACAACGTGACGTGCCGGTCCAATACCAGACGAGTCGGAGAACAAACCAGCTTCAGCGACGACGTCGTGAACAACTTTGCGTTCAAACGGATTCATTGGCTTCAACGCAACTGGCTCGCCAGAATCTTCAACTCGACTAATAGCTTCGCGCGCAATCTCAGCAATCTCTTGCCGATGCTGCTGGCGATAGCCGAGAATATCGAGCATAAGTCGAGAACGCTCACCGGTTTGCTGCTGGACCGCAAGTCGAGTTAATTCTTGGAGAGCGTCAAGGGTATCGCCGTGCTTACCAATCAAACGCTTGAGACGACGATCAGCGACGTCGTCAACAACAATACCTACCGCGGCGCGATCAGCTTCAACCGTAATCTCAATATCGCCGTCCATATCAATAATATCAAGAAGCTCTTCGAGATAATCTGCGGCGATATCGCCTTCTTCGTCGAGCAAAGCCCGCAGATCAACGTGTTCTTCAGTCATGGTGATTCCTTTTATGTCATCTCATCTGCCAACAGATGATTAAAAATTACGATTCTTTTTATTCTGCTTCGCCTTTTGTTGGCGAGCTTTCTTCTTTTCGTTTGCGCGCTGACGCTCAGCCATCCGGCGTTCATAGCGCTTTTGGGCACGTTCTTCATCAGTGAGACCATCAAGGCCACGAATTTCGCTAGACGTGGTCTTTTCTGTCGTTTCTTCAGCCTGTAGTTGTGCCGGAATCTTCTTACCGCCGGCCTTCTTCGAACGCTCTTTGCCTAAGGGCTGGATACGTGGCTGAACTGGTTCAGCTGGCTCTTCTTCAGGAGGTAAACCAGCAGCAATACGCTTGGCACGAATCTTTGCTTGACGCTTCTTGTATGCTGGCGAACCCGGAGTTGGGTTGTAGGTGATGAGCCAGTACTGCTGGCCGATATTCCAAAAGTTGGAGGTAAGCCAATAAACAAGCACACCAACCTGGAATGCGAAACCAGTAAAGACATAAATAATCGGCATGCCGTAGAGCATCGTCTTTTGCATCTTGTATGCCGGATTATCGGGATCTTGGGAGGATTCTGGCATGTTCTTCGTCATAATCATCTTCTGTGAATAGAACAAAGTTGCCATCATCAAAACAATCAAAATAACTGCAACAACACGAACGTTGGTCGTTAAATCATACGCGCTCGCAGTTCCTAACGACGACGACAGTGGCGCCCCGAAAAGTGTGGAGTTAGCGATCTCCGTCGCCACCTGTTGATCGACTGCGCCAATACCTTCGCCACCTTGAGAAATAATATTGACATTATTCAGTATTCGGAAAAGAGAGAAGAAAATCGGCATCTGGATAAGCGCTGGAAAACAGGACGCAAATGGTGATGTGCCATGTTCCTTGTAGAGTGCCGTTATTTCTTCTTGTTGGCGCTGCCTCGACACAGCATCCGTGCGGCCCTTATACTTCTTTTGAAGTTTTTGAATTTCTGGCTGCAGTTCTTGTCCCATACGCATGGCACGGATTTGCTTGTTGAACAGCGGAATACTTAAAAATCGGATCACGATCGTCAAACCGACGATCGACAAGACCCACGCGGCACCAGAACCAGTGCTCATACCAAGAGTGGTCAGCACTGTGTGAATGCCGTACATAATCCACGAGATAACCCACTTGATGGGGAAGAGGATAGTATCCACAGTTCTTCTTTCAGTTAGGGCAGTTGCCGTTTTTAGTTAGGGCGGTTGCCGTTGTGTGTATCATCGCCGTGGCCGCTGTGGCCTGATGATTCTTCTTTGGCGCGGTACGCCATAAGTTCAGTGTATCCGAGTGGTTTCGTTGGCCAGGCTCCTGGTTGTGGAACCCAGTCTACGCCACCGTGACTCCAGGGATTGCAGCGCAGTAAACGCCACACAGTCAAAAGTGTACCTTTTATTACGCCGTGAACCCGAATGGAATCGATAGCATATTGGGAGCAGGTTGGCTGATATTTGCATCGACGGGGAAGTCCGGCCGATATATTGCGCTGATACCAGCGAATTGCCCAAGTTAGAATGCGTGCAATCATCGGGATTCCTCGCTCCAGGCATGGGTGTGGGAAAGTGCCCGCGTTAGTGCAGTGTGAAGTTCGGGTGACGACGCCGTTGCCGCATCCGGATTTGCCCGTACGACGACGATTCCCGGCTTAATTCCAGCAAGCATGTTTCGCACGAGGTGACGGAGTTTACGTGAGAGTGTGTGCCGGACAACAGAATTTCCGACTTTTTTCCCCACGATGAAGCCGACCTTTGTACAAAGGTCGGCTTCACTATGTTCGTTATCTTCTAGAAAGTAGACAACTAAAAGGCTGTTTCCGCTCCGCCTCCCATGACGAACTGTTCGGGCAAAATCGCCCGATGTTCGTAATCGGTTAGCGGCGGGCAACATTTACGCGGAGAGGCGTGCGCGGCCCTTACGACGGCGGGAGGCAAGAACTGCACGACCCGCACGGGTGGCCATACGCTTACGGAAGCCGTGAACCTTGGCCCGACGACGATTATTAGGCTGGAACGTACGCTTGGTAGACATGGGTGATCTCCCACTTATCGATTCTTGAACGGATTCAAATTGCATTAAATCCGTGTGTGTCCTGCACACACATGACTTGACGACTTTACGCGACTTTTCGGCTCATAGTCAATAAAAGACACTACCTGCGTAACTATTGTCACACGACGGCAGATCTGTGGCGAATCTGTCTTCTTTTCTTTCCACAGTTGTGGACAAACCAGTGGATACATTTTTCGTCTGACAACTCGCGGTTCAACTCATGTAATTACACCGATGTAATATCCACAGCTGTGCATAAGACTGTGGATAACTCGAGATTTAATTTGAGTTCTCCCATATCATGTACTCAGTGAAGTCGATTCCAGTGATAAAACACGAAAAGAGGAAATT